>NZ_JBFTIA010000006.1:0-190290 GCF_056394525.1 Arthrobacter sp. 10N43
GATGTCGTCCTGGTGGGGCACAGCTACGGCGGAATGGTGGTGGCCGGTGTCGCAGGCCGTGTTCCGGAGCGGATCGCGGGGATCGTGTATGTGGATGCATTCGTCCCAAAGCCGGGGCAGTCCGCCCTGGACATCTTGCCGTCGCTCCGCGACGCCTTTGCGAGCCTGGCTCTGCCCGAGCGTCCATGGCTGTTTGCGCCATTCCCGCTCGAGGCACTCGGAGTCGAGGACCCGCAGGTACGGGAGTGGGCCGCGCCGCTGCTCACACCCATGCTGTGGAAGGCCGTCGACGAAAAGCTTCCCGACGATGCAGGAGATCTGAGCACCGTGCGAATCGTCTTTGTGCACTGCGCGCGCGGGCAGTTCTTCGATGACACCGCCATCGACTTACGGTCCCAGGGGATCCCCGTCCTGACCCTGGACGAGGGGCACATGGTACACCTCACGAACCCAGGGCGCCTTGCCGCAACGCTCATGGAGGCAGAGCATGAGCTCGGCAGCCTGACGGAGTGAGGTGGTCCCGCTCGTCGTTGAATTCGGTGGACCGGGTGGGCCCTAGAAACACTGGCTAACTCATGACACGGGGTCCGGTCGGGCCCCACAGCGCGCGGTCGCATGTCGGGAGTCGCGTGGGCGAACAAGCGTGTGCAGTCGGGGACGCAAAAAAGAGCCCCGGGAAATCTGAACTGGTCCCCGGAAGTTGGACTGGTTTAGATAAAGCCTAGGCCGCGAGAGCCTGAGTTCGGTATTGCACCGGGCTCAGGCCCTCGAGCTTTGTCGAGATCCGTTCGGTGTTGTACCAACGGATGTACTCGTGCAGCGCTGATTCAAGTGCATCGGTGCTGAGGAACCTGACGTGGTGGAAGAGCTCTTCCTAGAGGTGGCCAAAGAAATTCTCCATCACCGCGTTGTCATAGCAGTTGCCCTTGCGGGACATTGACTGGACCGCGCCGGCGGGCGCTGCTCAGTCCTCGAGGTAGGCCGGTGTGAACAGCAATGTCAGGCCCTCGGCCATGGTGGGGTGGGTGATGATGGCGTCGCGCACGGCGGTGTATTCGGCTCCGGCGAGCATCGCCATCTGGATCACGGCAATGGTTTCGCTGGCTTCGGTGCCCAGCAGCGCCGCACCAAGAATCCGGTTGGTGTCCTTGTCGATCACCGCCTTCCAGATCCCGTCGAGATGTCCCACGGTCCGGGCCCGGGGAATGGCCGTGACGGGCATTTTCGCGAGGCGCACGCTGTACCCGGCATCCCGGGCCTGCCGCTCGCTCAGACCCACGCGGCCCAGCTCAGGGGTGGTGAAGACGCAGTAGGGGATGAGTCGCCCGGCGGTGCTCCGCAGCTGCCCCACGCCCCGGTGGGCCTCGAGGTTGGTCTGCAGCACCCGGTAGTCGTCGTAGGAGGCATGCGTAAACTGCGGGCTGCCGGCGGCGTCCCCGGCGGCCCACACGCTCCCGGCGGTGGTGCGAAGCGAGTCGTCGACCTTGATAAATCCCCGGTCGTCGAGTTCCACGCCGGCAGCCTCGAGGTTCAGGCCGTCGGTCATGGGCCTGCGGCCTACCGCCACCAGAATGTCATCGGCATACACGGTCTCCCCCGAGGAGAGCGTGAGCATGACGGTGCCGTCGGTGGCGCGCGTGACCGCTTGCGCCCTGTCCCCGAGCCGCACGGTGATGCCGGCGCGGGTGAAGTTCTGTTCGATGGCAGCGGCGATGTCCGCGTCCTCGCGGGCCAGCAACTGGGCGCCGGACTGGACGATGGTGACTTTGACGCCGATGGTGTTGAGCAGGTCCGCGAATTCGCAGCCGACGTAGCCGCCGCCGAGGATGATGATGCTCTCCGGCAGGGATTCCAGCTCCAGCAGGGTGTTGCTGGTCTGCACGCCGGACGCCGCCAGGCCCTTGAGCGGCGGCAGCAGCGGTTCGGTGCCCAGGTTCAGCACGACGTCGGTGCCGCGCAGGGCGCGCAGCCCGCCGTCGTTCAGGGTCACCTCCACAGTCCGGGGTCCGGTGAACTTCGCCTCGCCGAGGATGAAGTCCATGCCCGAACCGGTGAAGGCGGCGAACTGGCCCTTCACCATGGTCTCCACGACGTCCTCCTTGCGGTGGCGCAGCAGTTTGAGGTCCATCCGCGGATCTTTGGCCCCGGAGATGCCGAATTCAGCAGCCCTGCGGACAGCGTTCAGGACCCGGCCACTGTTGATGAGGGTCTTGGTGGGGATGCACGCCACGTTGATGCAGGTCCCGCCGATCATCGAGCGTTCCACCATCGCGACTTTCCGGCCGGATCTGGCCAGGTCCATCGCCAGGGTCTTCCCGGCCTTCCCGCCGCCGATGACGAGCAGGTCAACATCCTCTATCTCCATGCGTTCCTCCTGTAGACGGTGCCCGGACCTGGCGGCCGGGTTCGTGCCTGATTCCCTGGCCACGACCGCAATACGGCCGTCGGATTCAGGGTACCGCCGAGGGCGCGGACTCGGTCCCGCATGGCCGGACCGCTGGCGGCTCCCGCTCCCGGTGCCCGGGGTCCAGGCTATCTGGCCGCCGGGGACACGGCAGCCAGGTGCTCTGGCCGTACCGGTGTCGTGTGCTGCCGGGGTGCTGCGGCCTCACCGATCGAGAGCGCCGCCCGCTCGAGATCCGTGAAGAGTTCCGTTTCCCGCCACACCGGCATGCTCTATATAGGATCCAACGTCCGCAAAACCCCATGACCCACCCCCCGACTCGAATTTCGTACAGACCGTCCAGCTAGCGCACTACCTCTCGGACGGTGATTCGACCGTCAGTGCAAAGGACTTCCGGCAATGACCTCGTCCTTTACCCGCCGGGGCCTGGGCGGCGCTGCCGCTGGACTCTGTCCATTCCCCTGGGCCGCCGGTAGACTCCCGGCGTCAGGACACCGACCCTGACCGAGAGTCCCAGGGCCGGGCCAAACGCTGTTAATACACAGAACGGAGGGGCTCATGGCAGAGGACCAGGTCCAACGCAACCTCAAGGGCATGGACGATCTCGACTTCACCGGCTGGAACAACGCCGACTGGAACGGGGTCTTCGCCCATCACCACACCGACGACGTCCTGGTGGACTGGAAGGGCCAGCAACCCACCCACGGCATCCAGGAACACATCGACGCCATGAAGGCCTATGTCGAATCCGCCGGCGGCACCCCGCCACAGATCACGTCCCACCCGATCGCCTTCGGATCCGGCGACTGGACCTGCGTCATCGGCGAATTCGAAGGCGGCGGCCGCATGGTCACCGTCGCCAAATGGAAGGACGGAGCAATCGCCGAGGAATACATCTGGGCCTAGCCCGGCCTAGACCGCGTCTCCAGCGAGTCACGGTGTCGGCCATTCCATCCTCTCCGTCTCATCAAAAGGGTCTTCTCTGCGCTGTCGACAACACGGTGAGACAAATTGATGAGACGGAGCAGGACCCGCGGCCCCGAGGCGGGGCTGTGAACTGCAACGCTATCTGGCCCTGATTTGGCGACGCTATGTGGCCTGGAAACCTCGTTAGAGGATTCCATCACCGCAAGCTTGTACCGGTCCAGGTAAGGTCCCTGCGATTCACAGTCCACGGAACCCGGGGAGACTGTCTTTTTCGATCGTTTGGGATCTGCGCCAGGCGCCATCCGTCAGGTATTTACTCCTTCGAGGGAGCGTCCATCGGGGTTTGACGGAATTGGCTGATCATGACCTGTTCAGCGGCGGTGGCCTGCCGGGTGGCGGAGCGGGCCAGTTGGATGCGCCACATCAGGGTCGTGGGAATGGCCCGGATGTCTTCCCCATGGTCGTGCTGCAGGGCCGACGCGGGCAGGAAGGCGACGCCCAGGCCTTCCCGAACCAGTTCGATGGCCATGGTGAAGGACACGACTTCGGTGTGGACTGTTCGGTTCAGTCCGGCCGCGGCGAAGGCTGCGTCCACGGTGGTGCGGTTTCCCCAGCCTTCGGGAAAGTCGATGAAAGGCTCGTCCGCGAGCTCAGCCAGGCTGACTCGCTTCCTGCCTGCCAGATGGTGGGTGTCCGGGCAAACAAAGACGATTCCCTCGGTGTGCAGCGGGTACAGCTCGAGGCCGGGCGCTGCCTCTTCGGGCACGGACACCAAGGCCAGATCCAGGGCGCCCGAGCGGACGTCGGCCAGGCTGGTGCGGGTTCCCTGAACGGTCTGGCGCAGCTTGATGACGATGCCCGGATAGTCCCGCCGGACCGTCCGCAGGATCTGCGGCACGTCGACGGAGGCGGAGTGGGCCAGCGTGCCCACGGCGACCGTCCCGCGGACCGTCCCGCGGACAGCGTCGACGGCGTCCCGCGCGGCCTGCACCTCGGCAAGGATGGCGCGGGCGCGCGGGAGCATGGCCTCCCCCGCGGGGGTGAGGCGAATACTGCGGCCCTGACGGATGAACAGATCGGAGCCCAGATCGTGTTCGAGCAGGCGGATTCCCGCGGAGACGGCGGACTGGACGATATTGACCCGCTGGGCCCCCCTGGTAAAGCTGAGCGCCTCGGCCACCGCGATGAAGTACTCAACCTGAAAAAGCTGCATAAACTCTAGTATCGCCGATGACGATGGTTATCAGCGTCAATAAACGTTGGACGCGATGTTTCCGGAAGCCAATACTGAAGCAATGACGCAGACTACAACTTCCCCCTCCCTTCGGGCCGACGCATCCCGCCAGGCGCACCGGCGCCGGCATGGACGCGGGTTCTGGATCGTCACGTTCGTCTTCATGATCACCATGGCGTTTGCTGCCGCGCCGGCCCCGCTCTATGTGCTTTACCAGCAGCGGGGCGGGTTCAGTGCCTTCACCATCACGGTCATCTTCGCTGCCTATGCTGTGGGTGTGGTGGTGAGCCTGTTCCTGGCCGGGCACATTTCCGACAGGTTCGGCCGCCGCCGCGTGATCGCGCCGGCCGTGCTGCTCAACGTCGTCGCGGCGCTCATCTTCCTGGTCTGGCCCAACCTGCCCGGCCTGATGCTGGCCCGTTTCATTTCCGGTCTCGGCATCGGCATGCTGACCGCCACCGCCACCGCCCACATGACCGAACTGCACAGTGCGGCACGCCCCGGCACAGGCTCCCGGCGCGCGGAAGTCATCTCCACCGCAGCCAATATCGGCGGACTGGGCCTGGGCCCGCTCATCACGGGCTTCCTCGCCGAGTATGTGCCGATGCCGCTGTACACCCCGTACGTGGTGTTCGCGTTCCTGCTGCTCGCCGGTCTTATGCTGATCGTCACCGTCCCCGAAACCGTCAACAACGCCGACGAAACCTGGGTCTACTGGCCGCAGCGCGTCGTCGTCCCCCACGCCGCACGCGGACAGTATGTGGCCGCGGCCATGATGGCCTTCGTCGGGTTCGCCATGTTCGGCTTCTTCACCTCCCTCGCACCGTCCTTCGTGGCCCGGCAACTGGGCATCACCTCCCATCTGATGGCCGGATTTGTAGCCTTCGTCGTCTTCGCCTCCTCGGCAGCGTTCCAGGTGCTGTCCTCCCGATGGGCACGCACCACGCAGTTCGTCGTCGGCCTGATCCTGCTGGGCGCAGGACTGGTCCTGGTCACCATATCCATCGCCGCATCCTCGTTGCCCCTGCTGATCGCCGGCGGCATCGTCGCCGGGTCCGGGGTCGGCGTGAGCTTCAAGTCCGCGATCGGCACCGTCATCGCCATCTCCGCTCCGGAGACCCGCGGCGAGGCTCTGGCCGGACTGTTCCTGGTCGGGTATGTGGGCATGGCAGTGCCGGTTGTGCTGCTGGGGCTGATCCTGCAGACGACCGCCCTGGTGCCGTCCGTAGTGATGTTCGGCGTGGTCATGCTGGCACTGATCGTCATCACCGCCCTGACCCTGGCGCGCACTTACGGCCGGGATCGGTCCCTGCCCGCCGGTTCGCCCGTATCCTCGAAGTAGCGATCCAAAGGAGAACGCATCATGGCTGACTGGCAGGACACCCTCCCTCTCTGGGCCGCCGCCTTGGCCGCCGTCCGCGGGCAAACCTCAGCGCCGAAGGACTCCGGAGTGGTCACCGCAGCGGCGGTGGAACACGCCCATCCGGAGTACATCCTCGCCTGGCCTGGCGCCAGCGCGGACCGTGCGGCGGAGACTGTCCGACAGCACCCCGGGGCGGTCCTGACCCTGGTCACCGCCGACTCCGGAGCTGCTCTGAGCTACGCCGCCGCCCAAGGCCTGACTCCCGTGGGCCAAGCCGTGTTGCTCACCGCCCCCACGGACGAGCTGAACGCTGCGCCGAATCTGCCCGAGAACGCCGAACTTGCCCAGGCACCCCTGGAGCTTTACGACGTCGTGGAAATATCCGTTTTCGACCATCCGGTCGCCAGCGGCCGCATCAGGATCGGGGACGGCGTGGCCTTCGTCGGCAGCCTGAGGACCGAGGCGCCGGCAGCCGGGAAAGGCTTCGAATCGGCAGTTCTGGCGGCGCTGGCCGACGAGGCCTACGTGCACGGCGCGGACACCCTATACACGGTCCTCGACCCGCAGGAGGTGGAACCCTTCACCGCGTCGGGATGGACAGTGGCCGCCCATATCGTCAGCCTCGGTGCCCCCAACTGAACCTTGAATCCCGACGGCCCGGCCCGCACCGGAAGACGCGAGCCGGAAACCCGACGAGTGCAGGGCCGCCCCCTACCGGCGTCGGGTAACGATCGTTGGTCGAGGTCTGTCGCGCTGTGGATGCTCAGGTCCGTGCCTTTCGGGAAGTACTGACGCAGCAGGCCATTCGTGTTTTCGTTGATGCCGCGCTGCCAGGGTGAGTGCGGGTCGCAGAAGTAGATGTCGATGCCGGCGTCTACTTTCACGCTCTTCCAGTCCTGCATTTCGATGCCTTGGTCCCAGGTGAGGGAATGCCTCAGCGCGTCGCGGAGCGTCTTGATCTTTGCTGCCAGGGCGTCGCGCATTTGTTCTGCTTTGTATCCATCCGGCAGATGAACGAGCATCGTGTAGTTGGTGGTTCTCTCCACGAGGGTCCCGATCGCGGACTGGTTGCCCTTGCCGATGATGAGGTCGCCCTCCCAATGCCCCGGCACCGCACGGTCCTGAACCTCGGCGGGACGCTCGGAGATATTGATCATCCCCGGGATCCGGTTCTTCCGCTGGCCGGCCTTCCTGCAGGGCTGCCTGAGTGCACGTCCGGTGCGTAAACACGCGGCCAGATCGCGGTTCAGCGCTCCGCGGGACTGAACGCAGAGGGACTGGTAAATGGTCTCAGGTGACACCCGCATCTCCGGCTCATCGGGAAACTCGACCCGCAGTCGTCCTGCAATCTGCTCCGGCGAGTACTTCTTTTTCAGGTCCTCTTCCACCTTCGCACGCAACACCCTGTTCGTGTGCAGTTTCGACGGTTTCGGCCGCGAAGCCCGCTCATACGCCAGCGCGTGAGCCGACGTCGCCCGGTAAGGCAACCCGGCCACCGAATTGCGCCGCAGCTCCCGGGACACCGTCGAGGCAGATCGGTCGATCACGACCCCGATCCGGCGCAGCGAGAGTCCTTGGGCGCGCATCACCGCGATCTCTTCACGCTGGGCGAAGGTCAGGCACCTGCCCTTCAGATCCCGGCCCCGGCGTGGCCTGACACCCCGGCCTCGACCAGGACCCGGCGCCCGGTCCGCCTGCTCGTATTGATCGGCACAACGGCATCGGTGATTAAATTACCGGCCTGCATCCCGGCCCAAAACAGCTGCAGAAGATCCGGTCTTACGTAAATTGAATACCGCGCCACGACAACACCCATCCGCTAAGTGTTGCAATCAGCGCAAGAACCCAAGGATCCGCTAACGGGACGGGCTAAAATAGCGCGTACGCCAAATAGCGCTGTGAAATACGAGCCATATAACCCTGCGACTCACGCGTTCACAGGATTGGCAGCCCCCGGCTTTTGTAGCGAAAACTCAGTGCTGGATTCTATCTGTGACTGTTGTCCCGGAATGGCGACTAAATCACGGTTTGAAATGGCGGTTCTGCCGTTCCGTTCTTGCGGATGAGTTCAGGTACTGCGTTCTCCTGTGTGTGCTGTGAGGTGCGGTGTCTCGACCGGGGTGTCGGGGCGAAGGCCCCATTCGGCCCAGGATCCGTCGTAGACCCGGATACGCTCGCGTCCGAGAATTTCGGTTAGCACGTACCATGCGGTGGCGGCGCGGCCCCCGACGGTGCAGTAGGTGATCAGCTCGTCGTCTCCTTCGAGCTCCGGCACGGGCATCGCCCGGCGCAGCTCGTCGACCGGGCGGAATGCGCCTTTCTGGTCGTAGAGATTGCTGAACGGCCGGTGGACAGCCGTCGGGATGCGGCCGGCGCGCCCTCCCGGCTCCATTCCGCCGGAGGGCCAGAACCGCTCACCGGCGTACTCGGACTCGGAGCGGACATCCAGAATCGTTGTTCCGGCGCGCCCGATGGCTTGCCGCACGGCCCTCATGTCGGCGAACAGCCGCTGGTCCCGTTCGTTGAGCTGGTACGGTGCCGCCTCCACAGGGATTGGTGACGTGCCGTGGGGATGTCCTTCGACGCACCAGGCGTCGCGGGAGCAGTTCAGGATGCGGACGTCGGCGTGCCCGTACAGCTTGAGCAGCCAGTAGCCGAGTGCCGGGGCGTAACCGTAGAAAACGACCGTCGATGCCGGGCCGATGCCTGACCGAGCCAACAGCCGTTCGATGGTTTGTCTGCCGACCGGGCGATACCGGTCGTCTTTAAGGTCGGCGTAGACGTTCCACAGCACGGCTCCGTCGATGTGCCATTGATTGAAGGCGGCCGCGGAAACATCCACTTCGACGACGCGGACCGCAGGATCGTACAGGTGATTTGCCAGCCAGATGGGTTCGATGAGCATGTCCACAGTCTGCCCGCTCGTCGTTGGAGCAGAGTTGGCACAACGTTGGCGCTACATTGGCGTCGGAGCGTCTGCCTATTCCACCTGGATCCAGCCCAGCAGATCCTCGCGGCTGACGGACCGGAGGAGCGCCGGGTGGTCGCTGGCGATGTGGCCGCGGATCCCTCCGATCACTTCCTCGTCGGTGTCGCCGCGGACGACGAACCCGCATTCGCACCGGATGAGCTTCGCCATAACGACCTCCCAAAACCTGGTGGGGCCCACTCCGGAATGAGGACCCATGCGATCATGGTGTCATGACCGGGCAGTCAGCGCTGCGTCTCCAGATCTGCGGGCCGCTGGTTGTGGAGCGGGACGGGCTCAGGCTCGATCACGGCCTGCCCGGCCGTCAAGGGCGCCTGCTGTTCACCTACCTCGTCGTCAACCGGCACCGTCAGGTGGCCCGCGACGAACTCGTCGAGGCGCTCTGGCGCTCCCCCGATTCCGTCGGGATCGACGCGCGCCTCAACTCGTTGATCTCTAAGCTTCGCCACGTTTTCGGCCCGGACGCGGTGGGTGGACGCGTCACTGTCCAGCTTCACCTTCCCGACGCGTGGATCGACCTCGAAGCTGCCGTGGAGGCAATTCACCGTGCCGAGTCCGCCGTTGCTCAGCAGGACTGGACCCGTGCCTGGGGACCGGTTCTGGTCGCCTTGTTCGTCGCCGAACGCGGATTCCTGCCTGGGGAGGATGCCGATTGGATCGACCAGACCCGCAACCAGCTCGCCGAGATCCGGCTGCGGGCCCTGGAATGTTACGCCGCCACCGAGCTCGGCATCGGCGGCGCCGAACTCACCGGTGCGCTGCGTGCCGGCCGCCGGCTCATCGCCCTGGACCCTCTGCGCGAAAGCGGCCATCGCTACCTGATGCAGGCTCACGCAGCCCAGGGCAACCTGGCCGAGGCGCTGACCGTGTACGGCCTGCTGTCCGACCTTCTCCGCGACCAGCTCGGCGTCTCGCCCAGTCCGAGGACCCGAGCGCTCTACCAGCAACTCCTCGAACAGACTTGACTTCCGGGGAAACCCTCCACTTTAGGACACCTTAGGACAGGCGTTCACCGAATACGGCCGAGGCTAGGAGAAGGGTGCCCCCTAGTGGCGCGGTGCCGAATGCGACCCACGTTGTGGCCAAAGGTTCGTCAAGTGCCACTTATTAGGCAATCGACATGTGCCCCGGTCAGGGATTCTTTACCGGACACAACCTGAACCGTAAATCAAACCGAAGCCCGCGATGCTCAACCGGTGCTCCTATTCCGGGTAAGGGTCTGCCCCGGCAACGTGGGATCGGGCCGGTTCCGCGGCGGCGTAAAGGGCGTTGAGCTGACGGTAGAGCGTTCGGGCGATGTAGCGCTTGAGGGATCTGCGGATTTCGCGGTAGCTTCGGCCTTCTTGGGTGCGTTTGGTCACGTAGTCCCGTGTTCCGGGGTCGTGGGTCATCCGGGTCATGGTGATGGTGTGCAGAGCTCGGTTAAGGCGTCTATCACCGCCCCGGTTGAGCCTGTGCCGGACAGTGTTGCCGCTTGAGGCTGGCAAGGGATTCACCCCTGCCAGTGAGGCGAAGGCAGCTTCGCTGCGAACCCTTCCTGGATGCGACCATGCTGTCAGGACGGTGGCGACTGTGACAGCCCCGGCGCCCACCATCTCCAGCAGCGGCGCCGCGGGGCTTGCTGGATCAGCTCTGTCATGCGCTTCTGGTTCGCAGCCAGCTGGATGGTCACTTCGAGAACGCGGCGCGCCAACCGAACTGCTTCCTCGCGCGCGATCGATAGTTCGATCTGCTTCTGTCGTTCCCGCCATCTCGTGATCGTGGCGATCTGGGCGGGAACCAGCGGTTTACGAGCATCGATTCCGAGATCGTGTGCCCGGAGTAAGGCGATGAGTGCATTGACATTGGCTGCCGGCAGGGATGGCCAACGAGGATTTGATCCCAAGTCGCAGCAAGTCATGCAGTTCCAAGCGCCCCCGGCCATGAAGGAGTACCCAGCAACACCGCTGTCCAAGCCAAGAGAAGGAGCCGCCAAACCGTAACGGCCACCAACAAATATGGGCCCATAAGGGAGATTTGTACACATTCAGAGGCCAACAAGCCCCTGAACAGGGAAAACACGTGCCCGAGGTGGGACTCGAACTGCATTCCCTCCCCCGCAAGCACTGGGCTCCCCCGGAAACATGCGGAATACGGGCCGATCCGGCACCAGTACGACCGAGTCCGAAGCCCAAAGTGTGTACTTTGTACACACCCCGAAATCAGCCAGTTCAACTCGTTGCGATCACCACCGACACGACCGTGGCGTCAAGCTAGCCGCAGCACGCCGCGCATCTGTAGTGGCCACGGAGAGGGCCTTTGCGGAAGTCAAGGGTGCCCCCTCGTGCGCGGCGGCCTAAGCCCGCCTGACCACGGGCAGGCTCAGACGGCAACGCTACAGGACTGCACAATCAGTGGTCGGCGCCCTGGAAGTCAGCATCGGCGCCCAGTTGGCTTTCCAGGCCCATGATGATCGTGTCCAGCGTCAGGCGGAAGACGCGGACGTCGTGGCCTGGAGGGGTGAGCCCGTCTTCGCCGACAGTGGGGGGTTTGAGGCTCGACCACCGGTGGAGCGCTCCGTTGAGTTCGGCCGTGACCACACCGGTGATGACGACACCCCCGAGAGCGGTGAACTGCGGGAGCTCCGAGTGCGGCACCCCTGCGGCGTCCAGGATCGCGGTGAGCGCAACCAGGAACGGGTCTTCGGGCTGGATGAAGTCCGCCTGGTGGCTGAACGAGTAGCCCATGAGCTTGGGGTGGCGGTGCGCCAGCGTCCGGAAATCCGTGGCGAGCTGGCGGATGCGCTCCTGCCAGGGAGCGTCCTCGAGCGTCACGGTGCGGAACTGGGTGCCGACCGTCCTGGCCACGCCGCGCAGCACGGCGGCCTTGTTCGGCACATGGTGATACAGCGACATCGGGTTCGCATCGACCGCCGTCGCGAGTTTGCGCATGGTGAGCGCCTCGACCCCGTCCGCGTCGATAAGCCGCAGGGCGGCGGCATAGATCCCGGCCTCGGTCAGAGGCACCTCCCTCTTCCTGGTGCCCCGCGGGGAGCTCTTCATCTTGTCCATACGGGGACGCTATCAGATTCATACGTTGTATGAAAAACGGCCTCGGTCGCAGGGTCGAATGGCAGTCGGCCGCACGGCTACCGATTGCGGTCAACTTTCATACACTGTATGTTTAAGCTTCCATACACCGTATGTTTCGGTGGCGCACCCCGCATCGGGGGCGCCGTCGCCCGTACTGCCTGTACCCAAGGAGCACCCATGACCGTACACACCACCGACCCGCCAACCAGCCCCTCTCCGCGCATCCACGGCATAGCCACCCCGTCGCCTCGAAAGAACCCCGTCAAAGCGCTGCTGTGTGTCGCCTGCGGCCAACTGCCCCATCCGTCGAAAGCCCGTCTTGCCCTGGCTAACGTCACAGCGATGCTGCCGATTGAGCTTTTGGTGCATGCCGCTGTGGTGAACGCGACACTCCCTTATGTTCTGAAGGTACTGATCCTGACGCTGACGGCCACAGTACTGGTGATCTGGGTCGCCGAGCCCTCCGTCCGGCGCGCATTGCGGGGCTGGCTGCACGCACCTGCCCTGCGCCACCGGCGCCGGCTGCACAACTCTGCTGCCCTGTGGCGGGTCCGCACTCTAATCGATTACAGCAACGAAGCCCAGGAGAAACTCGTAGAGGCCATCTCCCGTGTCGACGCCGAGATCCTCGTGTGCCGGAATCACACCGTCGCCGGCGGGATGCTGGACGAGCTGGTTGTCTCCGCGCCCGATCATGTCACCCACGCGGAACTGCTCGCTGCGGCCGCGGGCGGCGGAGGACGGGATGTCCGAGCGTGGCCGGCGGCAGCCCCGACCGTGGCGGACGGGCAGACCGAGGCCCTTGCGCTGGCCCTGCAGGTCGTGGAGGACCCGGGCGAACTCCAACTCGCGGTCGCCGAACTGCTCGACGCCGAACCCGTCGCGGCTCCCACGGGCGACAGCACCTCACCGGCGGCCAGCAAACCGGCATGTGATGGGACCGTCCTGAAAATACCATCCCCGCGGCATGGACCCCTCGGCTTCTCCCGCCCCAGGGCGCCGTTCACTCCGGCCGAATCCGCCCGGGCGCATCGGCTAGCCGAGCTCGCCGAGCTCACTGAATTGACCCGAAAACACCCAGTAAGGCCCCGGCAATAGAAAACCGGGAGGTGTCGTCCCCGCAGCGGGAACCGCATCGAAAGGAGTCAACCATGGAGACAGCCCAGTCCTCGCTTATCCGCTCATGCTCGGAACTTTCCTACGGAGACGAGATCGAAGCCTGGTGCTTCGGCAAGCTCCTGCACCGAGGAAGGGTGAACCGGACCCTGCCGTCCGTGGAGATGTTCTGGATCATTTGCTCAAGGACCGGAACATGCAAGCTTGTGGACATGGAGGGCGCCGCCATTCTCCGGATTCCGGCAGCGCCCCGAGATGCGAGATCCGCGGGACCGCCGTCGTCATCAACCTGGCGTGAGCCCCCCAGATCGGGCCGCAATATGTGCCAGCGAGCGCAAACAGACACCGTTGGGGCCAGCCAAAAGGCGATCCATGGGCAGATACAGGACGGAAATGACAATCTGCGGTATCCAGCCTCGCAGGAAAGGGCAGGAGACAACGTCCAATGTTAATCCACAAGAAGCCTTGCGGTGCCCAGTCGGCTCTTGGGCTGTATGGGAGCTCTGTTGCTCCGTGAATCATTCCCAACACCACCGTTCCAGCTCCTACTTTCCCCACTCGTCCCACAGGGATCTGCGGCTCAACGTAGTCGTCCGACTAGACGCCGTCGACGAGACAGCCAAAGTCAACGTTCGAGGCGTCGTGACGCACACCAACCTCCGGGCCCTCTACGTCGTCTGCCGCCGGGTCGTCACCAGGTTTCCGGGGTATGAGGTGGTGGTTAATCTCGCGCATGCCGGGGTGACGGCCGCGGCCTTCGATGAACTCCGCGAGCATGCCCGCCAGTCCAGTCTTTCCTCTGGCATCGACCCCTCGGCGACTCCCTGCCGGCTGCGGATCGTGGAGCCACCGGTCACCCTCAAAGTCCACGAACACGCCTATGCATTACCGAGCGCCTGATCACGGGCCACGCATTGCCGATATACAGCGACCGTTCGTCAGCTCCCTGATCAGAGGTACGGCTAAAGGGTTTCGCGGCTGCTGCCGAACTCCCCCAGCCATGCCGGCCTTGTGCCCCCTATCCCGCAGCTCCTCCGCCTGGCCCCGGGGCGGGTCCTTCGCCGAAGGCAGGCCACCGTCCCGATCAAGCAATCGGCGGTGCAATCAAGGGTGTCCATCGAGGCCACGAGCACCCGCAGACTTAGCCTCTTCGGCTTCTCCGCAGCCAGCCGGTAGATCTGGATGGCCGACAGGTGGACGACATGTTCGTTCAGGAGCGGGATCATCTTCGTGGTGCTGAAGAGTCCGCGCGAGGCCATGACCCCCTGCAGCCTTCCATTCCTAACGAGTTGCCGCCTGGGCTCGGCCAACCCACGGGCGCCCTCAGGCCGGAACGCTACAGGACCGCGCAATCAATGGCCGGCACCCTGGCTCTCAACAAAGGCGGCAAGTTGGCCTTCCAGACCCATGATGATCGTGTCCAGCGCCAGGTGGAAGACGCGGTTCTCGTCACGGTCTGGAGGGGTGAGCCCGTCTTCGCCGGCACTGGGCGGGTTAAGGCTCGACCACCGGTAGAGCGCGCCAGTGAGTTCGGCGGTGAGGACACCGTTCATGGCGAAGCCCACGAGAGCGGTGAAATGAGAGAGCTCCGAGTGCGGCACCCCTGCGGCGTCGAGGATCGCGGTGAGCTCACTCCAGAACGGGTCGTCGGGCTGAATGAAGTCCGACTGGAGGCTGAACGAGTAGCCCATGAACCGGGGGTGCCTATGGGCCAGCGTTCGGAATTCCGTGGCGAGCAGGCGGATGCGCTCCTGCCAGGGAGCGTCCTCCAGCGTCACGGTGCGGAACTGGGCGCCGACCATTCTCGCCACACCACGCAGCACGGCGTCCTTGTTCGGCACATGGTAGTAGAGCGACATCGGGTTCGCATCGAGCGCGGTGGCAAGTTTGCGCATCGTGAGCGCCTCAACTCCGTCCGCGTCGATGAGCCGCAGGGCTGCGGCGTAGATCCCGGCCTCGGTCAGAGGCACCTCTCTCTTCCTGGTCCCCCGCGGGGAACTCTTCGTCTTTTCCATACTCGGACACTATCAAATTCGTACAGCGTATGGAAATAACTTCGGCTTTGCGGCGGATTGAAGCCACCCGACATTCAGGGTTGCAATCGATCTTCCGTACGCTGTATGGTTACATTTCCGTACAGCGTATGTTTCGCCGGTGCATCTCCGCATCGCCGGTGCAACAGCCCATCCACGCCCTGCACAAAGGAACAAACTCATGACCACTCAGTTCAAGAACGAATCGCGACCCATCAGGTCTCCGCGCGGGGTTCCGCTCTTCGGCCACACGCCGCAAATCCCCAGCACCAACCCGGTGGAGTACTTCGGCGAACTGTCCAAGCAGTTCCCCGAGGGGCTCTACAGCATGGAGATCGCCGGCATCGAGCAGGTCTTCGTCTGGGACCCGGACCTGGTGGCCGAGGTTTGCGACGAGTCGCGGTTCTTCAAGCAGATCGACAAGACACCGCTGGCCCATGTCCGGGACTTCACTGGCGCCGGCCTGTTCACGGCCCACCAGCACGAGGAGGAATGGGGCATGGCGCACCGAGTCCTTCTCCCGGCCTTCAGCCAGCGGGCAATGAAGGGCTACTACGGGCAGATGCTGGAGATAGCCCAGAATCTTGTGGGCAAGTGGGAACGCAGGGAGGGCCAGCCGGTCAACATCACCGACGACTACACCCGGCTGACCCTGGACACCATCGCCCTGTCTGGGTTCGGTTACCGGTTCGACTCTTTCGCCAAGGAGGATCTGCACCCCTTCCTCAATGCGCTGCTGGAGTCGCTGGTTGAGTCGCTGCGGCGCACGCAGGAGCTGCCGATGATGACCAAATTGCGCAAGGCCGATGACAAGAAGTACCGCGCGAACATTCAGCAGATGCGGGACCTGGTCGAGAGTGTGATCAGGGAGCGTCGTGAGGGGAAGGGCACTGCTGAGGATGACCTGCTGGGTCTGATGCTGGAGGCTACCGACCCGGAGTCCGGCAAGGGGCTGGAAGATGACAACGTCCGTGACCAGGTGGTGACGTTCCTGATCGCCGGTCACGAGACCACCAGCGGCCTGCTGGCGTTCGCCACGTACTCGCTGATGCGCAACCCGCACGTGCTGGCCCAGGCCTACGCCGAAGTGGACCGACTGCTGCCGGGCGACACGGTCCCGGACTACGACACGATCATGCAGATGGACGTGATCCCGCGCATCCTCGAAGAGACCCTGCGCCTGTGGGCTCCCATCCCCATGATCGGCAAGTCCCCTCTGGAGGACACCGTCATCGGCGGGTGCTACGAGCTGAAGAAGGGAGCGAGGGTCAACATCCTCGAGGGCCCGCTGCACACCCACCCTAAGGCGTGGGACCGGCCGGAAGAGTTCGACATCAACCGGTGGCTGCCGCAGAACCGGGTCAACCATCACCCGCACGCCTACAAGCCGTTCGGCAATGGTGTGCGTGCGTGTATCGGCCGGCAGTTTGCGCTCACCGAGGCCCGTCTGGCCCTGGCGCTGGCGCTGCAGAAGTTTAAGTTCGCCGACACCAACGACTACAAGATGGACGTCAAGGAGGCGCTGACGCGCAAGCCCGGGGGCTTCGAACTGGAAGTGCGGTCCCGTCAGGAGCACGAGCGGACCGTGTTCGGCGCAGTAGACCTGCAGACCGGCGACACGCGGGCGCCGGCCGCGGTCAGCGGTGTCGGGGTGAACCTGACCGTCGCCTACGGCTCCAGCCTCGGCTCGTGCGAGGACCTGGCGCGCACTATCGCCGACCGCAGTGAGCGCTCCGGCTTCGGCACCACGCTGGTCGGTCTGGACGAGCTGGGCGACAACCTGCCCACCGAGGGACTGCTTGTCGTGGTGGCCTCCAGCTACAACGGCAAGGCCCCGGACAACGCGCAGCGTTTCGACGACCTTCTCGCCGCCGGACTCCCGGAGGGTTCGCTGTCGGACGTGCGGTTCGCGCTGCTGGGGGCCGGCAACACCCAGTGGGTGGCCACATACCAGGGCTTCCCCAAGCGGATCGAAGGAGGCCTGCTGGCCGCCGGCGCCACCCCCGTCATCGAGCGCGGCGCCGCGGATGCCGCCGGTGACTTCGACGGCATGGCCACCCGCTGGATGGAAACCCTGTGGGCCACGCTGGCAGAGGAGTACGCCGCCGACACCTCCGAGGCGAGCAGCCCGCGCTTCCAGGTGCAGTTGCTCACCGAGGCGGACGTGCGCCCCGCGATCGTCTCCGAGCAGGCCTACGCCCTCCCGGTGGTGGCCAACGAGGAACTCGTGGCCGACGCCACCGGCCTGTGGGACTTCAACCTCGAGCCACCGCGCCCGTCGGCGAAGTCCATCACCATCGGCCTGCCAGAGGGTGTCACCTACGAGACCGGCAACCACCTGGCCGTCTTCGCCAAGAACGAACCGGCCCTGGTGAACCGCGCCCTCGCGGCGCTCGGCGTCGACCGCGATCAGGTCCTGCGCCTGGAGCTGCCCGCCGGCGGCCGCACCCACCTCCCTGTGGGCACCCCTGTGACGGCAGGACTGCTGCTCACCGATTTCCTGGAGCTGCAGGACGTGGCCACCCGCTCTCAGATGCAGACGCTTGCTGAGCACACGGAGTGCCCGTGGACCCGACCGCAGCTGCAGGCCTACACGGCCGATACCGCCGAAGCCGAGGAGCGCTATCAGACTGAGATCCTGGGCAAGCGGGTCTCCGTACTGGGCCTGCTGGAGCGCTTCCGGGCGGTCGAGCTGCCGCTGGCGGTCTTCCTGGACATGATGGGCCCGATCCGCCCGCGGTTCTACTCCATCTCCTCCGCCCCGCTGGCCAACCCCCGCCACGTGCGCCTGACCGTGGGCCTGCTGGAAGGCCCGGCCCTGTCCGGTGACGGCCAGTACCGGGGCACCTGCTCGTCCTACATCGGCGGCCTTGAGCCCGGGGACGTCTTCTACGGCTACGTGCGCGTGCCCTCCCCGACCTTCGCCCCGCCGGCCGACCCCGCCACGCCGCTGATCCTCATCGGTCCCGGCACCGGCATCGCGCCACTGCGCGGCTTCCTGGAGGAACGCGCGGCGCAGCACGAGAACGGCACCGAGGTGGGTCTGTCGCAGGTCTTCGTCGGCTGCCGCCACCCGGAACACGACTACTTCTACCGGCAGGAGATGCAGGACTGGGAGCAGGCCGGGATCGCCCAAGTGCACACCGCCTACTCCGCGGTGACAGGCCACCCGGCCCGGTTCGTCCAGAACGCCATCGCCAACGCCGCCGACACAGTGTGGCAAGCCATCGAAGACGGCGCGCACATCTACGTCTGCGGCGACGGCCGCCGCATGGCGCCCGCCGTCCGCGAGGCCCTCGCAGCGATCTACCGCGAGCGGACCGACAGCGACGACGAGGCCGCCCAGCATTGGCTCGCCCAGCTCGAGGCCGATGCGCGCTACCAGCAGGACGTCTTCGCCTGATCCGCCAGACGCCGGAGGGTGCGGCGGTCCCAACAACCCCGCACCCTCCCGGCCACCACCCAGCAAACCAACAAAGGAGTCACCATGGCGACGGAAACCCAGGCCGCGGCCGCCTCTCAAGGCGGCATCCTGACAGCCACCGGCAAAACCGATGCAACGACATTACCGCCACCGCAACTTCCGCCTGCTCACCTTGAGCACCGGACGTGCGAGCTGACCCATACCCCATGGGCCGGCTGGTACTGCGAGACCGCAACTGACTGAACTCGCGGCGGTGCCCACACATTCGACTGAACCCCCACACGCCGGGAGTGCGGCCGACCCGACACCGCGCCCTCCGGCACCACCCGCTTGCGAAACACCACAACCACACGGCAGCCATTGGCCCGAACCGCCAGGAAATGCCGCTTAGAGAAAGCAGATCCCCATGAATACCATGCTCGCCGCACGCTTCCACTTGAACAGCAAGAAGTTCGCCGTGGAGGAGGTCCCCATCCCCGTTCCCGGTCCGGGTGAAATCCTGATTGAGGTGAAGGCCGCAGGCGTCTGCCTATCGGACGTCCACCTGCTCGACGGTTCACTCGTCCCGCTGTTCGCCACCTCCGACGCGGTCACCGTCGGCCACGAGGTCGCCGGTGTGATCCACACCCTCGGCCCGGACCTCAAGCGCGGCCTGACCGTCGGCACCCGCGTTACCCTAGAGGCCGGCAAGACCTGCGGCCAGTGCGCCGGCTGCGTACGCCGCCGCCCCTGTACCCAGATGCTCACCGCCGGCATCGACTACGACGGCGGCTGGGCCCAGTACACCCTCGCCCGCGAGGACACGCTCATCCCCATCCCCGACAACCTCCCCTTCGACCAGGCAGCGATCATCCCCGACGCGGTTTCCACCCCCTACGCCGCCGTCGTTGCCACCGCAGGGGTGCGCCCCGCACAGTCCGTCGGCATCTGGGGCGTCGGCGGAGTCGGCGCCCACAACGTCCGCGTCGCCCGCATGGCCGGCGCCGCGCCGGTCATCGCCGTCGACCCGCTGCCCAGCGCCCGCGAACGTGCGCTGGCCTTCGGTGCGGACTTCGCGTTGGACCCCGCCGCCGACGACTTCGCCGACCACATCCGCACGGCAACGGGCGGACGAGGCCTGGACTTCGCCTTCGACTGCGCCGGCGTGCCCGCCGTCCGGGAGCAGGCCGCCTCCGTACTCGGCCTCAACGGCGCCCTCATCCTCGTCGGCATCAGCCCCAGGCCCCTCACCATCACCGAGGGCCTGACCTTCAACTACCTCGGCAAGCAAGTGCGCGGCCACTACGGCGGCACGCCCGAGTCCGTCAGCGAACTTGTCCGGCTGGCCGAGGTTGGCCGTCTCGACCTCGCGCCCTCGATCACCGACCACTTCCCGCTCGCCGAAGCCGCTGACGCGGTGAATCGGCTGGCGAACAAGATCGGCGACCCGATCCGCTTCATCCTGGTGCCCTGACACCTGAACAGAAGTTCATCAAGACCACCTCGGTAGGAGCGAGTGGGCGCCAGTGCTTGAGGGAGCACTGGCGCCGGCCTGTCGTGGACTGTCAGTTTCATTCCGGGTCTTCGGACTCACACAAGCGTCACTGACGCACCAACGAACCTTGTTCAGCGCACCTATTAACCTTGTGATCTAGGTCGGCATCCCTAGATCGGGCAATTCAGCGGACAGCCCCGTTCGCTGTCACCTCGTCGTCACCGCGCAACCCTGCAGTACGGAGTTCGGGGAGTGGACTGCGACATATTGCACGCGCCTCGTCGGCAGACACACCCAGCATTCGCAGCATCGCCTCGGTCGCCTGATCCGTCGTCTCGGCGTCGTCGCGGTCCGGTTCGGCATGGATGAGCTGTCCGAGAAAGGTTGCCGCCCCGACGGCGCACACCACGGCGACGTCGACGTCTGTCATTGTGAACCGACCGGATTCGACGCCAACCTCGATGTCACGCCGGACACGCGGCGTCAGTCCTTTCTGCGCGCCAAGGAGGTCAAGGGCGCTGTGCAGGATTACTTTGCTGAGCTGAGGTTCACGGCGGTGGAAGCGACCGGTCAACCGGAAGCTGGTCGCAAACGCGACGGCGGGGTCGTCGACGTCCGTGGTGAGCCCGTCGAGGACCGCGCCTAGGAGATCCATGACGTGCTCGACCGCTGCCTCGAACAGCTGGTCTTTCGACTCAAAGTGGTTATAGAAGGAGCCGATCCCAACATCCGCGGCCTGAGTGATCTCCAGCACCGGCGTGTTGGTCTGTCCTTGAGCCAGGAAGGACTGTGCCGCGCGGACCAACGCGGCCCGAGTCTGCGCCTTCCGTCGATGCGACCGGGTTGGTTCCGGGGACGAGGGTGGGGCTTGGGTCATCGCTGGCTCCTTGAAGTCATCCGGTCATAGGAATCTTACCAGCGCCCCATCAAGACTGAAGAAATCTTCAACTGCCCTTGACTGACGATATCTTCATAACCGAATATATATTCAGAAAGTGAGGCCATCCATGAACGACCACCATGACCACCCTGGGACCCACGGCGACCTGCACACTGACCTGCACAGCGAGCAAGGGGCGCTGCGAGGCGAGCACCGCGGACGGGCGGCGAACCCGATCATCAAGGTGCATGACATCGCCTGGCTCGAGTTCCAGAAGCCAGACCTGCTAGCTGCAGAGACCTTCGCGCACGCCTTCGGCTTCGCCACGAGCCTGCGCACCACTGACGAGCTGCACCTCCGGGGCACCGACACCGGAGCGCCGTGCGTGATCGTACGGCGCGGACCGAGATCGAAATACCTGGGGGCTGCGTTCACCGCGGCCGAGGCCTCGGACGTCCTTCGCCTGGCTAACGCGACAGGCAAGACCCCGAAAAAACTACCGGAGACCATCGGGGGCATAGGAGTCGACCTCGTGGATCCGAGCGGCGCCGCGATTCGCGTCGTCGCAGACACGCACAAACTTCCTTCGCTGCCGGCCCAGACGCCCCTCACGTTCAACGTCGGCCACGAGCTGACGCGGACCAACCAGACCCAGCGGCCACTGCTTCAACCCGCGACGGTTCAGCGCCTCGGTCACGTCGTGCTGCAGAGCACCAAGTACCGTGAAACGCTCGACTGGTACCTGGAGCACCTCGGCCTGATCGTCAGCGACTTCCTCTACTACCCCGGCCAGCGCGAGCGCGGTCCGACAATGAGCTTCATCCGCTGCGACCGGGGTTCCACACCAACCGATCATCACACCATCGCCATGACGCTGGGCCCGACGAATCGCTACGTGCACTCGGCGTATCAGGTCGCTGATATCGATGCCCTCGCCGCCGGCGGTGAACTTCTGCACGACCTTGGCTACCACCGTTCGTGGGGGATCGGCCGCCATATCCAGGGCAGCCAAATCTTCGACTACTGGCGCGATCCCAACGGCTTCCTGGTCGAACACTTCACCGATGGGGACATGTTCGACTGCACCCTCGAGCCCGGTTGGGCACAAATGTCCGCCTCCAATCTCGCCCAGTGGGGCCCTCCGGCGAGCAAGGACTTCCTCGGTATCTCCCCTGGCCGAGAGTCGCTGCGTGAGCTGGCCGCGATGGTCACCGCCCTCCGCGACGACAACGAGTTCGATTTCGCGCGCCTGCGCGGCCTGATGAAAGTAGTTTCCTCATGACCGTCTCCATCCTGCGTACCGCCGACGATTGGTGGGTCCACACGCCCACCGGTGCCGCCCGTATCGCCACTCCTGCGACTACCACGGGCGAGCTGATCGCCGATCGGGCGGCCATCCAAGCCGCGATCGGCGGCAGCGAAACTGTGCCGGTGGAAAACCTGGACCTCATCTCGCCGATCACAGTGCCGTGCCGCGTGGTGGCCCAGATGACGAACTTCGCCTCGCACGTGAAGGACGCCGGCATGGATCCCAAGAAAATCCCACTGACCTTCTTCCGCAAGTCCTCGGGCTCGATCAGCGGGCCCCATGACGACATCGTCCGGCCCGCGCACGTGCGGTTCCTCGACTACGAGGCTGAGATCGGCCTCGTGTTGGGCCAAGAGACCCCGGTCGGCTCGGTCATCACCGATGAGACGATCGCCGACTACGTCGCTGGGCTCGTGATCACCAACGACGTCTCGGCCCGCGACCTGCAACTCCCAAAGACCCAGTTCTACGAGTCCAAGTCCTACCCGAGCTTTACGCCCACCGGACCGACGCTCGTGCTCTTCGACGCCGAGGACTGGAACCGCTTTGGTGAGCTTCGGTTACGGCTGTGGGTAAACGGCGAGATCCGTCAGGACATGACGGTGGCCGACATGATCTACCTGCCCGTCGAGGCGTTGCGGGCACTCACCCGCTTCCAGCACCTCTCCCCCGGCGATCTGCTCCTGACGGGCACCCCTGTCGGCACCGCACTGAGCGCACCACCGAAGCCAGTCGAGATCATCAGCAATCTGCTCCCCCGGGCTACTAAGTGGCGCCTGTTCTTCAAGGCCCAGGGCCGCAATCGGAAGTACCTCAAGAGCGGTGACGTCATCGAGATCGCCATCAGCACCGACGACGGGAAGATCGACCTGGGGCGCCAGCGCACGACGGTGAGGGAAGCCCGGTGAACGGCATGCCTCTCTGGCCGCGGTACTCGAGCCCAGATGACGTCGTCGACATCGAGAGGACCCCCCTCTCCGAACGCGGACTTCCGGCGTCGACGTACGAGTTGCTGTGTCGAGCCGCCCGGCTCTGGCCGGACCGGACGGCGGCGGCCGTACTTGCAAACACCGAGCGCTGGCAGGAACCCGTCAAGCTGACGTTCGCTGAGCTTCTCGCCAATGTGAACCGGATAGCGAACCTGCTGAGAGAAATCGGGGTCGGCCGCCAGGACACCGTGGCCTTGCTCTCGCCCAACTGCCAGGAGCTCATCTGCGCGACCCTGGCCGCCCAGGCTGCCGGAATCGCCGTCCCGATCAACCCCGGTTTGTCCGAGGACCACATCGCCGAGTTGCTTCAGCGCTCAGGGGCGCGTGTGCTGGTGGCGGCCGGGCCCGATCTCGATCCCGTCGTCACCGAGGCCGCTTTCAGCCTCGCGAAGAAGGGCCTGGTGGACCATGTGCTTCTCATGTCACCGACCGGGCAGGCACCCGCCGGCCCGGCCTCGACCGTCGGATACGCAAGCGTGGACTACCTGGCACGCCGGGCAGCAAACGCGTCGTCCGAGCAGTTCCACGGCCATCGGTCCGGACCAGGCGATCTGGCGGCACTCTTCCACACTGGCGGCACGACAGGCACCCCCAAGCTGGCGGCACACACCCAGGCCAACGAGGTCGCCGACGCCTGGATGCTGGCAGCCAACGACCTCGTCGACGAGAACGCCGTGTACTTCGCCGCCCTGCCGCTGTTCCACGTCAATGCCCTCGTGGTAACCGTCCTCGCTCCCCTTTTCAAGGGCCAGACGGTCGTGTGGTCCGGACCGCTGGGCTACCGCGACCCTGCCCTCTACGGCGTCTTCTGGAAGCTGGTCGAGCACCACCGGCTTACCGCCATGAGCGCCGTCCCTACCGTCTACGCCACGCTCGCCGCGTCTCCCGTGAACGCCGACATCAGCAGCCTGCGCCACGCCATGGTCGGAGCCAGCCCCTTGCCCGCGGCCGTGCGTGCCTGCTTCGAGACAGCCACCGGCGTCACCCTGATCGAAGGGTACGGACTGACGGAAGCGACGTGCGTAAGCGTCCGGAGCTTCCCAGGCGCCACTAACAGTTCGCTCGGCTGCCGACTGCCCTACCAACAGATCAAGGCGGTGCACGTCGACGACGCCGGACACTGGCATGATGTCGGACCAGGCGTAACAGGCCGGCTGGTGATCAAGGGCCCGACGGTCTTTCCGGGCTATGTCATCGGTAACGGCCCCGACGGCCTCTTGCTCGACGGCCTCGGCAAAGTGCGGGACGGCTGGCTCGACACCGGCGACCTCGGGCAGGTTGATGAGGACGGATTCGTCCAGCTCACCGGTCGTGCCAAGGATCTGATCATCCGAGGCGGCCACAACATCGACCCGGCAATCGTCGAGGATGCCCTCCTCACCCACCCGGACGTAACGGGAGCAGCGGCGGTCGGCAGACCCGACCGGTATGCGGGAGAGGTACCTGTGGCCTACGTAACGTTGGCTGAGGGTGCGACCACCAGGACCGAGGACCTGATCCGGTGGGCGGAGGACCGGGTCGGGGAACGGGCGTCCTCGCCGAAATCGGTCACAATCGTCGACCAGCTTCCGGTCACTGCCGTCGGCAAACTCTACAAGCTCGCGCTTCGGGCGGACGCCACCAGGGTAGCGCTGAGCGCGGCCCTGCGGGAGATGGCCGCAGTCCACGCCGTGGAGACCGATATCGAGGACGGCACGATAGTCGTCACCGTGCGTGCTGACGAGGCGTCGCATGCAGCCGTCAAGTGCGCCCTCGACGAGTACGGCGTCCGATGGCGGATCACGCATAGGCCAGCACGAAAGGCGGAACGATGATCATCGTCCTCACGATAGCGCTGGTTGGATGCTTCACGATGCTCGGCCTGGCAAAAGTGGTCGGCGCAGCGGGGATGCCGGCCCGCGCCGCAGCTGTGGGCTTCACCAGCGACGCCTACAAGCGCATCGGCGCCTTGGAGCTTCTTGCCGTCCTCGGCCTCCTGCTCGGGCTGGTCTTGCCGTGGATCGGCCTAGCCGCGGCCGTCGGTCTCCTGCTTCTAATGACGGGAGCCTGCATTACCCATCTCAGGAAGGGCGACGGTCCACGTGAGATCGCCCCGGCGGTGGTCATGATGGCTGGACTCGTCGGCTATCTTGTTCTCGTTACGGCGGCAATAGTATGAGCGCCCACAACGACGGCACGGCGCCGGTGGTCGTGGTCGGCGCTGGCCCGTCCGGGCTGGCTGTCGCCACCCTACTCGGCCAGTACGGCGTCGAGTGCCTCGTCCTGGACCGCTGGGAGGGTGTCTACCCGCTACCACGGGCGGTGCATCTCGACGACGAGGTCTATCGCATCCTCAACCGTCTAGGCGTGGGGACGCAATTCGCTGGGCTCAGCCGCCCTGCACACGGGCTACGTTTGCTCGCCCCCGACCACCGGGTGCTCGCGGAGTTCCAGCGACCGGCCGATGGCGGCGCCCACGGTTATCCCCTAGCGAACATGTTTGACCAGCCGGACCTCGAGCAGCTCATGCGCAACAACCTCCGGAACATGCCTTCGGTGACCCTGCGCGGAAATATCGAGGTTCTCCGTGTGACCCAAGGCAACGCGGCAGTCCAGGTGGACTTCACGGATCGTGCCACGGGGGCACGCGAGTCGGTCCATGCCAGCCACGTCCTCGGCTGCGACGGCGCCAACAGCATGGTGAGGGGGGCCATCGGCGCGGAGATGGAGGACCTGGGCTTCGAACAGCGCTGGCTGGTTGTCGACGTCGACACTTCGGCGCAACTGAACCAGTGGGAAGGCATCCACCAACTGTGCGACTCCCACCGCGCCGGTACCTACATGCGCGTCGGAGAGGTCCGCTACCGCTGGGAGTTTCGACTGCTGCCCGACGAGACCGCCGCCGACTTTGCGACGATAGATGCCCTCCATCCGCTGATCAAGCCGTGGACCGGCGACGTCCCGTTGGACGATCTGCGCGTGATCCGGGTCGCCGACTACACCTTCCGCGCCCAAGTCGCCAACAAATGGCGCGACCGCCGGGTCTTTCTCCTCGGCGACGCCGCTCACCTGAGCCCTCCCTTTATAGGTCAGGGCATGGGGGCGGGACTCCGAGACGCGATGAACCTGGCCTGGAAGCTCGCCGGTGTGCTTGCCGGCGACCTCCCCGCAACCACGCTGGCCAGCTACCAGACCGAGCGCAAGCGGCACGCGAGAAGAACCATCACCGTCGCAAAACTGTTCGGCCTCACCATGACCGCGGGTGGTCGCGTCGGTATGGCCCTGCGGAGGTTCCTCGCACCGGGCCTGCACCTCGTGGCAGGCCTTCCCGCACAGTCAGGGACAGCCACACCCCTCGGCTCTCGGCGCTCGGCGCTCGTCCGCACCTCCGCCGTCGGACGTCTCTGCCCCAACTCCCGCACCTCCGTCACCCCGGACGCCAGGCGATTCGATGACGTCGCCAGAGACGGATTCGCGCTGCTAGCTCTCGCGATCACTCCCGAGGAGCACGAACAGATCCTGCACATGGGCGCGGCGCCGATCGCCCCCGAGCCCGGGTCTGAGCTCCACCAGTGGCTCGTCCGGCATCGGATCGCTGCAGCGGTCATCCGCCCTGATCGCGTCGTTATGTTCACCTCCGACACCGTCGCCGGAAGCCTGACCCGCCTGCCGTCGTTCAACTCAACCGCCTCCCATACCCGAAAACTAAAGGAACACCATGAGCCCCACGACAACTCAAGCCAGGATCGACGACATTCTCGCCATCGACTCCGACAGCACCCAAGGGCTGTTCCTCGAAGCGCGAACCGCCAATAGCTTCGCCTCCACACCGGTCTCAGCCGACACGTTGGCCGCGATCTACGAGTTGACGAAGATGAGCCCCACGATGATGAACAACCAGCCGCTGCGCATCACCTGGGTCCAGTCACCCGAAGCCCGCGAACGCCTCACCTCACATCTGGCCGAAGGCAACCAGGAGAAGACCCGCACCGCCCCGGCAGTCGCGGTGCTGTCCTATGACAGCGACTGGCACGAACATTTCCCGACGTTCTTCCCACCCTCACCCGAACGCAAAGCAATGTTCGACGGCGACAGAATCACACGCGCCGAAATCGGCAAGAACAACGTCTGGCTCCAATCCGGGATTTTCATCATGGCGGTACGCGCAGTCGGACTCCATGCAGGCCCCATGGGTGGATTCGACGCCGCCGGCGTCGACGCTGACTTCAACGCCGGCACGACACACCGGGCGTTCATGGTGGTCAACGTCGGGAAACCAGGCGAGGACGCCTGGTTCCCACGCCTGCCCCGCCTCTCCGCCGACATCGCCGTACGAACCATCTAACAGACCGCATGCCACAACAGGCAGGGTTTCCTCCTTCGACTCAGCGAAGGAGGAAACCCTGCCTTTTGCCGTGAATAGGTCCCCTCGGGGAGCACGTGCTTTGCCGCAGGACGTGCCTCTCGCCTTAAACCGGTGGCTCCTCACAGGCATCCTGCAAAAAGAATCGCGCTTGCGCGGAGCCGTCATCTCGGACTGGTGCGCCGTCAGCAACCGCATAGCCGCCTTGAAGGCGGGACTTGACCTGGAAATGCCCGGCACCGACGGCACGGCGCTTACCTGGCGGCTCCCCCGCCGGCCAAGCGATACGACTCCTGCAGCAGCTCGTCCAGTTCCTCGACGTCGATCCTTTCCAAGCGGACCAGCACCAGTTTCGGGGACCGTTCGTGGTGGGGCGTCCAGAAGTAGGTGTCGGGGCTGGTCCCTACGAGTGCTTCCCGTTCCTCGGTTTTCACGGTGAGGACGCCATCTTCCCAGATGCGTGCCATCAGGGTTTTCCCGAACCATGCCGGCTGGCCCCAACTGGGCCGCTCGCTGACCCCCGGCAGTCCACGGCAGATCTGCCGGACATCTTCCTCTGTGGCCATGGTTCACTGTGGCACCGGAGCCCCGACCAGGCAACGGCTGTCCTCCCTCGCGAGACTTCCAAAAATTGCTTCGACCACACGCGGTCGGTATTGCGGACGACCTTCCATACGTTGTATGGTTTAACTTCCATACGGCGTATGTTTCTGCGGTGCATCCCGCATCGTCGTTGCCCACACCCCCTGAACAGAGGAGCAACCCATGACCGTGCACTCCACGGACAACCTGCCAGCCAGCCCGGCTGACATCGACCCAGTCAAACCCCAAAGACACGGCGCCGGTCGACGTTCGCGCTTGGACCTCAGCACTCTGCGCGAGCTGTGGCGCTTCAAGGACTACGGCCGGCCCGAGCGGAAGTCGCTGGTCCTGGGTGTACTCATGAATGGTGGGCAAATGGCCGCCAATCTTGCCGCCCCCTGGCCGCTGGCGCTGGTCATCAACGACCTACTCCAGGACAAGGGACAAGGCAACGGCCAGGGCCAAGGCAAGAGCGGGATCCTGCACGCCGTCGCCGGGTGGTTCGGCGGTTCGTCGATGGCGATGCTCCTGGTCGCGGCGAGCGCCGTGGTGGTGATCACCGCTGCCGCTGGGATGTTCTCCTACCTGGGCGACATGTACATGAACGGGTCCGGCCAGCGGATCACCTCGCGCATCCGCGCGGATGTGTTCGCCTACACCCAGCGGCTGCCCATGGCCTTCCACGACCGGCAGAACGTCGGCGAGCTGACCAGCAGGGTTGTCTCCGACACGTCAACGGTGGAATCGACCCTGCGGGATGTGGGCACCGACCTCGTCCCGTCCGTGCTCACCCTGGCCGGTACCGCCGCCGTGATGGTCACTGTGGACTGGCGCCTCGGGCTGATCGGGCTCGTCGTCGCCCCGCTGGTATTCCTGACCGCCAACCACTTCGCCGGCCTGACCCGGCAGTACGCCCGTCGCAAGCGCGCCGCCACCGGATACCTGACCGGACTCGTCACTGAGTCCCTGATGGGCATCCGCACCGTGCACGCGTTCGGCAGCCAGCGGGTGCAGGACCAGCGGTTCGCCACGCAGAATGACAACGTGCTCAGCCTGTCGCTGCGCTCGGTCAAGGTCAGCGCCAAGTTCTCCCCCACCCTGCAGCTGGTCGCCGCCGTGGGCACCGCGCTGGTGTTGTTCGTCGGCGGATACGGAGCGCTGAACGGCTGGTGGCAGGTCGGGGTGCTGGTGGTCGTCACCAGCTACCTCAAGACCATGCTCTCGCCGATGAAGTCCCTGGCCAAGCTTGCACCTAGCTTCACCCAGGGCGCCGCCTCCGCCCAACGGATCGCCGACATCCTCGACCAGCCCACCGACCACCAGGGCACCGGGGAGCCGCTGCCGGCCCGCGTTGACGGCCGCATTGAGCTGCGCAAGGTCATGTTGGACTACGGCACCGGTCGCGGCCCGGTCTTCACCGACGTCGACCTGACGGTCACCCCTGGCGAGCGGATCGCCTTGGTCGGTGACAACGGCGCCGGCAAGTCGACCCTCCTGTCCGTGATCGGCGGCCTCTACCGTCCCACCACCGGCCAGGTCCTGCTCGACGGGCTCTCGGTCCCCGACGTCCCGGAGCACTGGCTGCACCAGCAGGTGGCCATGGTTCTGCAGGACACCTTCCTGTTCTCCGGCACACTGGTCGACAACATCCGTTACGGCCGCCCAGACGCCACGGACGCCGAGGTGGCTGCCGCCGCCGAGGCTGCCCTGGTCAGCGAGTTCGCCGATGACCTCCCCGACGGGCTCGACACGCCAGTCGGTACCGGCGGGACCGGGCTGTCCGGCGGGCAGCGCCAACGCGTCGGCATCGCCCGCGCACTGCTCGTCGACGCCCCCGTCGTGCTCCTCGACGAACCCACCGCCGGACTGGACGTTCACGCCGAGGAACTCGTTGTCCAGGCGCTGGGCCGGCTCGTCGAAGGTCGCACGATCATCGCAACGACGCATCGGCCCGCGGTCACTGCGCTGGCCACCCGCACCGTCTACCTGCGCCAGGGTGGCGTCCTTGACACCGAGCTGCCCGAGATCGTTCCGGCAGACTCTTCCGCCGACCGCACCCGCCTAACCACCATCGGAGCCTTCTAATGTCCATCACCGCGACGAACACCCGAGAGACGTCCAGCCGCTGCACCAAGTCGTCGAAGAACCAGACGGCGACCGCGGCCCCGCCCACGGCCGGCGAGGTGGTGCTGCAGGCCCTCCTCACCCAAACCAAGGCGCTTCGGGAGGCCGAGCGCAAGGTGCGGGACGGCGACCCGAAGGGGGTCACCAAGATGCGGGTCACCATCCGCCAGCTACGTTCCACACTTCGCGGCTTCTCCCGCATCCTCGATCGGCAGGTCACTCGACCGGTCTGCGCCGAGCTGGCCTGGCTGGGCCGCCAGCTTGGTGAGGAGAACGACACCCAGAGGACGCTCATCGAGCTGAAACGACAGCACGATGCCCTGCCGTCGGAGTTGATCGTAGGCCCGGTGGTCGACGACGCCAGGACCCAGCTGGACCAGCTCGCCGTCAGTAGCAGCCAGACCACCTATGCCACGCTTGACAGCGATCGCTACGCCGCGCTCCGTCAGGTGCTGGATTGGCCGCCGGCCGACCCGCCCTTCACCGAGCGCGCGGTGCGGCCCGCGGCGGAGGAGCTGCCAAAGAGCATCGCCAAGGCGCTGCGCACGCTCGACCGTCACCTCGTGGCCGCCCAGGCGCTTCCGGCGGGGACGGAGCTGGATGAGGCGCTGCACGACGCCCGCAAGGCCGACAAGCAACTCCGCTACTTGATCGACGTCGCCGCCCCCGTAGTTGGCAAACCCGCCCGGCGGCTGGGCCGGCAGGCCAAGAAGCTCCAGGACCTGCTCGGCGATTACCAGGACGCGGTCGTGACCCGCCCAGTGGTGCAGGAGCTCGGGTCCGCCGCGTCGGCCAAAGGTCATCCGGCCAGCACGTACTACCTGGTGGACGCTCTGGAGCAGGTCCGCACCGACCGTGTTCTGGAGAAGCTTCCGCATCGGCTAATCAGCCTCTACGACGAGGCCGACTGGCTGCCCAACGCCGACTTCCTCCAGTACCACCCGGGGACGTCAGCCGCGCGGACCGGGAGCGGGAACTGACACGCACCAGAGCTGCCAAAGCTCCGGTCGCGTAGCCTGACCCCGCGACGCGGCCAGAACCGGGGCGCCCTGTCTGGGGTTCAGAAATCGTCGTCGAACGAGACGGGACCGGTGATTCCGACCTGGTAGGCCCGTCGACCAGAGCGTTACCGGCAGGAGAGGGCACGGCCCGGACTGAACGAAAGTCAGGCAGTTCCAAGCGCTCCCGGCCATGAAGAAGTAAGCAGCTACACCGCTGTCCCAGTCAAGAGAAGGAGCCGCCAGACCGCAACGGCCACTAAAAAATGGGCCCCTAGGGGCCCATAAAGGAGATTTGTACACACAGTCAGTGGCTCACAAGCCCCTGAACAGGGAAAACACGTGCCCGAGGTGGGACTCGAACTGCATTCCAGGCCTCGAAAACACAAAGAACTCCAGAAAACATAGGCAATCCGAGCCGGTCCGGCCGATGTACGACCCAATCCGGCGCCCAAAGTGTTGACACTGTCAACACTTCTACTTTTGCCTCCTCGTTCGGCTATCTCGCCCCCTTACGCACTGCCTCGCTTGAGCGCCCTCCAGAGTCAGGCCCGCACGAGCCCGTGTGCACCTGTCACCATTCAGTGACATGGACTGGATGGATGTTGTCCTCCCGGCATCCCTGACCCTCCAGTAGGCAGCAGGAGATGCAATGTCGCGCCCTAGTTGTGCCAGTCGTACTTCAGGTCGCCGGTCAGGAAGCCGGTCTCCAGGGCAATGCCCACCGTCTCCTTCTTCAAGTAAGCCATTTCCCGTCGTGACTCCTTGACGGCGGGTCGGCTCGTGAGGATCATCTGGGAGCAGGGGGTCGCCAGCTGATCACTCTCAACGCAAGCCAGGGGGCAGGCCATGTCGCATTCGATCCGCCTTATCTACCGCAATATGAAGGGCCGGTCACGGCAAAACTACAACTGGGACTCCATCAACCGGAGATCGTCAGTCATCATTACCGCAGCCGAATGGATGCCAGTAAGTCCACCAAATCCGGAGGACGTCATCGGCCGGCCCCACCTGGGTGAGGCTAATGTTTATGTCACGAACATCGGACCCCATGACGACGAGGGCGGCGGTGGCGGCGTCGAGTTTCACCTCCATGTCGACTACGACACTCCCCTGAATGTTCAGGTCACGATCACCGTTCTCGACGAGTTCGAAGACTTCAAGGTCGTCAACTAGGCAGCATGAACCAAGTGTGCCGTTTGTCCGTCGACCGAATCCTGAGCGCGTGACCCAGGCGGAAGCGGCCTGGCCAGTTGCTCGGAATCTTAGCCGTTCGGGAACTCCTGAGAGTACCAGTCGTCAACGACGCCGTGTCCATCATTGATCTACGATCCCCTGCCCTCTACAGCGCAGCTCAGGCGCTAACGCCCAGGCAAGTCGTGAACGCGCTTAACTCGAGCCTGGCATCGCCGTGCTACTTCAGTTGTCCTTGAGCCGTCGACCCCCGGGAATGCTCTCGGCCCAGGACGGGTACATCACCCCGTCATTGTGTTCGGCTTCGCGGCGGTCCGACTCTGCTTTGATGGCTTTCGCCACGAAGTGACTTCAGGTGTTGTCCCCTTCGGCGTAATTGGTCGCCTTGTACGCGGCCCGCGCCCGGTTGCCCTCGGGGCAACGGGGCGGATCCGCCGGGGCGACGGCAGCCATGTCCGGCTCCTCGTAGGCCCTGTCGGTCGGCCCCTCGGTGTCCAGGTCGCCTGTGAGATTCTCAGCGGTGGCGGAAGCGGCGCCGGTCAAGGCAATGAGGGCGGCGGCCGGCAGCAGGAGGGCCAGGGCCGCTGCCTTGCGTAGCGGATTCATGATGTTCTTCATGGCTGCGCGGCAGCCGGGACGGACCGGCCAAAGTCCCCGGGCCACGTCATGCCGCGCACCCGGGGAAGCCGTTAGTCAGCGGCCTGTATCATCGTGCGATGGTCACTGTGCGATGCGCGCCGCGCTGGTTGTGGTGACGGTCGTGTAGCCAAGCCGGGAGCCCGTGACGCGGACGGTGAGCTTGGTGCCCTTGTCGGCGGTCCGGACCTTGTAGGTCGGCTCCGTGGCTCCTGAGATCGGGACGCCGTTGCGCAGCCAGCGGTACGTGAAGGCAGTACCCCAAGTCCAGGTGCCCCGCTTCACGGTCAGGAATTTCCCGGCCAGTACGGTGCCGGCTATCGTCGGCGTGGCCGAAATCAAGGGCAGACCCGCCACCCTCGCCGTAGGCGAGCTCTTCTGGGCCTTCAGGATCCTGCCGTCCAGCGAGGGGGTGACTTTCATCGAGATTTTCTTGCCGACGTCGGCGCCCACGAGGGTGTACTCCAAGCCGGTGGCCCCGGGAATCGGGACGTCGTCGCGCAGCCACTGGACTGCCCTTTTCACCTCCTGGTCACGATAGGACCAGGAGCCGGTCTTGGCGGTTAGCTTCATCTTCACAGTCGCTGTCCCGTAAACGGTCGGCAATGCGAGCAGGGTCGGGGAATTTCCGTAGATGGGCTTGGGCGCCGTGACCCGCACCCGGGCCGGGGCGTAGCCCGGAGCCGAGGCGGTCACGACGACCGTGGCGGTCTCACCGACGTAGGTCGGGCCGACGTAGGCCGCGGGGCGGGGCGTGAAGGTCCGGCCGCTGCCCCACACCCCGTCTTTGGACAGCCAGTCGTAGGTGAACGTCAGCTTCTCGACCGGTTCAGACCAGGTGCCGGACGTCACCTTCATCGCAGAGCCAATCACGAAGGTCCCCGTCACGACCGGCTTGGTGATATTCGTCAACTGCTTCAGCTCGACGTCCGCGGCCGCCGGCACAGCTACCCGGTTGGAGCAGGCGTGACCGGAGAAGAACCCCGAAACACCGGACTCAAGGACCAGTGTGTGCCCCTGATCCTCGGCAGTGATCGTGTAGGTCAGCCCGGTGGCTCCGGGAATGACAATGCCGTCACGCAGCCACCGGTACTCGTGCTCCTGGTCGTTAAAAGCCCAGGGAACATCATCAACGCCGGTGAGGACGTCCCCCAGACCGGTGCCGCCGGTTACCACGGCGCCGGGCGTTTGGTTGTAAGAGGAAACGTCGCGCTGTGTAGAGGTCGCAGTGACCGGGCTGAATCCGGCAGCGTGGCCTGTGACCCTGACACTGAGCAGCCCCTTCGAACCCCAGCCCGTCGTGTCGAACATTTTCCCGGTGGCACCCGCGATGGGCGCGCCGTCGCGAAGCCATTGGTACTGGAAATACATGCCCGTAGCGCCCCGAAAATTCCCCGGCGTAGCGATCACGAGGCGGCTGGGCCTATGCAGGTTGATGCTCGCGGATACGAAGCTCACGTACCCGGGAAGGAAAGAGGGGACGGCGCCGCCGGCGTTCGTGACAAGGGCGGTTATGCGGGACTGCCCCTTCGTCGTTGCATAGCCCGGGGCCCTCACCGTCGTCTTGACCCGGATGCTCTTACCGAGGTCCGCCTCGGTCAGCAGGTAGGTGAGGCCGGTGGCGCCCGGGACGGGCTCATCGTTGCGCAGCCATTGATGGTGTCAGCGTGGTGTCCCCGGGACCCCAGGTGGCGTCCCGGGGACCCCAGGTGCCGTCAATAACGGTCAGGGTGCTGCCGACCTGGATGGCACCACTGATGCCGGGCCGCGGCCCCGTCACGGCGGCGCTGTCGACCAGCACGGGATAGACCGATCCGTTGTCGGCCGTGCAGAATATGACGGAATCAACGGGCGGGCCGCAGGGATCCGTCGTTACAGCCTGCGCCGGAAGCGCGAGACCGACCAGCGACAGAGCGGCGAGTGCCCCGGCGGCGCCGAGACGGATGGTCTTGTTTTTCAATTGTTCCCCCAAAAGGCTTCGGGCCGGTCATCCGGGCCCATGCTGATAGTAACGCCCAGGACCGGTTTGCGATTACGTCGCTGCAGGTCAGGGTGCAGAACTGATGGGAGCGGCCTCTTCGGTTCGCCCGGCACCACACGGTCGGCAAGGCCAGCCGGGTCGCCACCCGCAATGCGGAACTGGGCGCCGTCCTCCGCCACGACTACAGCTGAGCCGGGGCTCACAGTCGAGCAGAACGGGTCGGAACTTGTTGCCGACATCGCCTGGGTTATTTCACCAATCCATCAGGGCCAGGGGATGGCGTCCGAAGCCACCAAGGAGATGACCGGTTGGTTGCGATCCAAAGGCGTGAGCAGCTTCGTGGCGTTTGTGCATCCCGAGCATTACGCCTCTATGGGTGTCGCCCGAAATCAAGGCCTTCATCCGACGCCCATGATGGAGGCCGGCGAACCGCTGGGAATCCTAGCAATCGCCACGGGACCCTGATGAAGCGCAGATATGGGCGGCGCATAGAACCCTCCCTGGGCGCCTATCCACATGGCCCGTGCCCTGCGGTCGTTGCCTTCTTGTTCCCCGGTCCACGCGGCTGCGAAGCGGACCGGCCTCCGAAGGGTGGCTTCATGGCCGGTTAGTGGGGAATGTCCCGTCAATAATCCCGGAACCGGAGCCGCTACTGACCCTTTCCGTGGATGGCCGTGCCAGCGTCAAGGTCCTCTAGTTCGGGGCGCGACGGGTGCTTGTCCAGCACTGGGAGGTGGGTGTCGAGTCCTTCCGGCCGCGGCGCCGGCCTGCCCAGCAGGTAGCCCTGCCCGGCCAGCACAGTCTCCGGTGCCGGGCCAGACCGTCCGGGGTCCAGCAGGGCTGTGAGCATCCGCTGTTCTTCGATGCCCTCCGCGACGACCCGCCCTCCTGCCGGTTCGACGAATCTCATGGCCGCGGCCACAGTCGCCGCCGACGAGGGCTCCGTGCCGAGCCGGGAGATGACTTCCGTTGATAGTCCAAAGCATCCCCAAAAAAGCCCCCAGCCTGCCCCGCCGGGTCCCGCGACGGATACCCCCAACATGGCCGGACAACGCCCGGGAAGAGCCCACGCCGCATCACCCGCGAGGGGCGCCAGATCATCCCTTGCGGGGAAGAGGCAACATCCCGCCGACAGGCCTTTGGGCTCTCTCTCCGGGTGGAACCTGAGGGCCCGAACCCGGGCCATTCGGAACGCCCGTTCCTCGCCCGTTTCAATCTTTTATCCACGGGCATGGGCTGAACTGGACAGAGTTGTCTCTCTGGCATAAATTCAACTCTGGCAGCGGGCAATGGCACGTCGCCAAAGCTTCGACGGCGGAGCATCCTGGCGATGCAGATGGCATGAAGGAACAGACATGAGCGCGCATTTTGACCGGTTTCTTGCAGAGGCCTTGACCAGTCACCGGGAGACTGACAGCGGGTTGGCCAAGGAAGAGTTGTACGGTCTGTACACCAGCTGGTGCCTGATAAACCACACCCAGCCGGAGCCCGCAGAGGCCCTTTGGGCGGCCCTCGAGAGCCGCCAGATCAAGCCTGAGGACAACACCCTCGCCATGTCCGGGCCCGCCGCCTTGGATTACATCGTCAGCAGCTCACCCGACCTGGCATAACTGGCGCGACAACAATTGGGGCGGAGGCCTCTCAACGGCCTGCGCCGGACACACCGCGGCGTTGACTCGCCTGCCAAGTTCCGGGCGGCCTGCATGGTCCGCGCGACGACGGGGGCCGCTGGGCATAAGCAGCGGCTCGCGGTCAGCTCAACTCAGGGCGACAACGAATGCGAGGCCAGCCAGCACAAGCGACACCGGGACCATAACGCGCCGTTCGTACTTGCTCTTTGACGCAAGGTTCGGCAGCACGCTGAGCAACAGATAGGCCGCAATCACCCACATCGCAACCACAGCAACAAAGGGGGCCGGGAAGATCGAAATCAACGCGGCACGCTCCAGAGCAACCACTGCAAAAGCCGCGTAGACCACGATTGAGACTGCACTTCCGACGCGGTGCCTCGCCGGAAGCACCGGGTTTTGGCCTCCCCACGCGAAACGGCCGAAGGGAAGCCCGATGATGAGCATCAATTGGAACACGGCAAGGACGCCGAGCACTGTACAGAAGGCCAAGGCGCTTTGCGGTGTCATGACTTGAAGCGTACCGGGTCGCACAAGCCGGTCCCCCGCAGTAGACACTGCGCGTCCCGCACCCGGTCCGGCGCCAAAGACGGCAATGTACGTAAGACCCGCTTGCCGAAATGCACTGTGAGGGGGCGCTAACAGCAACCTAGATTCGGACGGAGCCCGACGTCCTGGCTGTCACAATAAACAACAGATTTTCTAGACACCGACTTCGTGTTGTGGAGGATCGAAGGGATCGGCGTAGTGCCGGGCCGCGAGCCTGGCCATGGCCGCTCGCTGTTCTCTTAATCCCGATCAATTTGCCGTTGTGAGAGCATCTGTTGTTGGACGGGTTTTGGGACAGCGGAGGTCTGTGTCGAACCGCGAAATCCCTGCAACGCTGAAGCTCCCTGAGAAATGGCTCGACCGTCTCAGCAAGGGATCGTATTCGATCGTGTCCCCCGGTAATCCGCGTCGCAAATTCCGTGCGGCATTCAAAACCTTCCGTACCGGGCGCGGGCCATCGAGTACATGCCGTAGCAGACCAGCCCTGCCGCGGCTGCGGCGAGCATGAAAACCCCGTAGGGCTGGGATCCAAGGGTCTTCAGACTCCCGTCCAAGCCGGAGGATTTCGACGGATCAGCAGTGGCCGCGGCGATGATGATCAGGATGCCGAGGAAGCCGAGCACCGCGCCCTTAGCGGCGTAACCGATGGTGCCGATCCATTTGACCGCTGGGTGCGCACTGCCAAGGTCCTGCAAATCCTTCATGAACTTGCGCGTGACGCCCCGGTAGACGTAGATGGCACCGGAAATGATGATCGCGAGACCGACCGCGATGAGCAGCAAAATGCCGGCAGGGGAACCCATTAACCTCGCGGTGAAGTCACTGGCCGACTGGCTGGAGTTCTGGCTGCCGCCCGAGGCGAACACCGAGAAGGTGTAAGCCAGAAAGCCGTAAAGCACGGCCTTCAACACGGGTTCCCCCGCCTCTTGCACCTTCTTCTTCGAGTCGGTTCCTGAACGGGCCTCGAAGACGGCCTCACTGAGCATCCAGAGTGCCAGCGCGGCGCAACCCGCGAACCCTGCCCAAAGCAGGAGCGGACCGCCCGGCTTTGAGGCTAGCGTTCCGATCGCGCCGGATTGGTCGGCCTGGCCACCCTGTCCTCTGTCAATCTGGAGGGCAATGAATCCGATAAGAATGTGCACCAGGCCGACGAAGACAAATCCGGCGCGGGCCAGGATTCGCATCGCTGGGCTTCGGGTTGCCGACGCCGCTTCGTTTACCGCCCGACCGGCTTTCTGCGAGGCATCGCCCATGACTCGACCTTCCAGATTGGACTTGACCTTCGGTTACCCGCTCAACGGCGGTCGCCCGCCAGCGTCGCGGAATGCTTCAGTTTAAGTCTGTCCGAGAGTTCCTGAAAGGCCCCGGTGAACTACCTCAACGAGGAAAGCGCTGCCATGACGGTCAACACGATGCCAGTTCGACGTATTGAGCTGCGCGGTCAGCCAGCTGAGATGCTGGCCGATGCCGAGGTAGCCAGCTGCCACTTACATACGTCCAGTCCTGGCGGTTACTCACTGCTGCTCGGGATCCTTACGATCGCCTTCCTCGACTACGCCACGCCCAACTTGAAACAGCCCAGGTTCCGCTGGATGAGCCTGGGGTCAGCGATCGCCTTAGTGATCTTCCTGCTGGCCTCGGCGGCCTTCGCCTTCTACGCCGCCAACTTCAGCAGCGACAACAAGACCGACGGTGCAATCGCCGGGGTCATCATCTCGCTGCTGTTGCTTTGGATCCTGAACATGTCGCTGCTGTTCGGGCCGACTTCGACACCTAGACGGAGGTCGGCCGCCAACTGCAGGCCGGAATCGACGCCGAGGAGACCATCCAGCTGCCGCCCCGAAAGACGAAACAAAGCGACATGCTGCAGGCCAAGGTTGAAGAAGACATCCGGCCCGGCCGAGAACTGCCCGTCCAGCACAGGAATGAACATGACCGCCAAGCACGCGACAACTCTCCGGCGACACCTATGACGTGAACCGTTCATAGCTCAGGACACCGGTCCCGTCCTCCTAGCACCGGGACCCGTTACCAGCGCGTCTCATCGCCCCGATGACGGGCTTGTCAGCCGTGGATTTAAGCACATTTCTCGACGGCGTTGCACCGCCGTTCAACGCCTGCTGCAGGGCAGGCACGGCTTTCCGGAAGAGCCTCTGCACCCGGACGAACCTATCCCGGCGAAGTAACTAATTCCTGCCTGAACCGCAATTTCGTCAGCAGTATTAGTACCGGCTTGTTTTTGGCAACTCTCAAGCATAGGTTGAAGGTGCCGCACGCTGCGGCCGGCTCACGTGGTTGCAGGATGGCGAGGAGGAACCCCATGACAGGCCCCGTGGCGCCGAAGGATGACGGCAGGGACGAATCCCGTGCTGAGCGTATGGATCGCAACTGGGCCGAACTGCTGCAGGAACTGCGGGTTCTCCAGACCGGGGTTCAGCTCCTCGCCGGCTTCCTCCTGACTCTGCCGTTCCAGGCGCGCTTCGCGACGCTCGATGATTACCAGACACGCCTGTACCTCGCCACCGTCGTCCTGGCTGCCCTAACGACTGCCACCATCCTGCTGCCCGTGAGCGTGCATCGTCGGCTGTTCCGACAGGGCTTGAAGGCCACGCTCGTGGCCAGCGCCGACACCATCGCGAAGTTCTCACTGGCCGGCGTCGGGCTCCTGAGTGTGGGTACCACGTCCCTCATCTTCGACGTCACCCTAGGCCGGACGGCAGGGGTGATCGCCGGCGTCGGGCTGCTGGCCGCGCTGGTGCTGCTGCTGATCGTTGTTCCCGCAAGACTACGGCGGCAGGGCCGCGCGGAGGAGCCGCACTGACGGACGATTCGCAGGAGCGGCACGCCGCAGATACTGGAAGAACCATAAGTAAGTGGGTCATGGAACATGGACTGCTGCTGGCCAACATCGGTTGTTCGCGCTGTTTTTCGGCGGCATGATCCTCAGCGGGGCGAGCAGCTACAGCGAGGACTAACTGGCCCACGGACAACCGGGCGAACAGCATCCAGGAGTATCTGGGCACCAGGGCCTTTGTGGAGGCTACGTTCGAGAACTGGGAATCAGAATTCCTGAGGATGAGCATGTACGTCATCCTGACCGGCATCCTTTTCCAGAAGGGTCCTCGGAGTCCAAACCAATGGGCCGCACCGCACGAGGAGGATCCACGGCGTGCCTCGCTCAGGGCGCACACTCCGCGGGCCACCGGCGCGGCGGCTGAGTGCTCAAGCTCTTCGGACACTCGCTCTCCGTCATGTTCGTCCTGCTCTCCTCATGTCGTTTGCCCTGCATGCAGTCGGCGGAGCGGACGACTACAACTGCCACCAGCAAGCGCACGGACAGCCCCCGGTCTTGTAGTGTGGCTCGGCAGGCGGCGCCGGAGTGCCGTCTCTGGAAATAGGAGCCGCCATCCCGGCCGTTTCACTTGATGGGTGCGCGCGAGCCGGAGAAGAGCCATTGATTCAGCCCGGGGCCGGCCCTCGATATCAGCTGCGGTCCTGTCTTCTGGCTCCGCCGGGTGGAGCGCTTCTGTTCGCGTAGTTCGGCTGGTCCTCGTCGGGGCCGCCGTTCTGTTCCCGCAGTTCCCGCCCGCGGCGGACGTCCTCTTCCTCGCGGGCCTGGAGCTTGTCGCTCTGTTTCGTGTCCCGTGGTGGCAGCTGGATGGTCTCTTCGGCCGCGATGCCGGCCTGAAGCTGCCGTCCACGCTCCATCTCGGCGTCGAACTCGGCACCAAAGAGCAGCGACATGTTCAGGATCCAGAGCCACAGCAGCGAGATGATGACGCCGCCGATCGCCCCATAGGTCTTCTCATAGCTGTTGAAGTTGGCCACGTAGAAGGCGAAGGCCAGGGACGCGAGCAGGAAGATCACCAGGGCGATGGTGGATCCCAGGCTCATCCAGCGGAACTTGGGCTGCTGTACGTTCGGGGTGGCGTAGTAGAGGATCGCGATGGCAAGGATCACGAGCAGCAGTATCACCGGCCACTTGAGAATGTTCCACGATGTCAGGACGGCTCCGCCCAGGCCGATTGCTTTGCCTATCGCTTCGGCCACCGGCCCGCTCAGGACCAGCATGGCGGAGAGCACGAGGACGATGAGCACAGTGGCAATCGTGACCAGGAGCATGGTGCCCCGAAGTTTGATGAAGGGCCGGCCCTCGTCGATTTCGTAGATCCGGTTCATGGCCCGGCCGAACGCACCGACGTAGCCCGACGCGGACCAGAGAGCGGTGAGGATGCCGAGTACCAGGGTGAGTCCGGCAGCGGAGGAGCTGCTGAGCTGCTCGATTGGCTGCCGGATGGCGTTCACAGTATCAGGAGGCGCGATGCGCTGGACGATCTCGAGGAGCGCGGAGGTGGTCTTCTCGGCCTGTCCGAAAATGCCCAGCAAGGACACGATGGCCAGCAGCGCCGGGAAAATGGAGAGGACCGAGTAGTACGTCAGGGCCGCGGCGAGATCCGGGCACTGGTCCTTCGTGAATTCACGCAGGGTCTTCTTGGCGATGTACTTCCAGGATGGCTTGGTGACGTCGGCTGGGCTGTCCGGTTTGCGGGAGTCATCCGGGGCGGGCGCCGTGCGGGCCTTAGCGGTGCTGCTCTCGTCCGTTTCGGCGTCGGTCATGGAGTCTATTTCTGCCTTGGCAGGGTTCTTGGCCATGGAAAATCCTTCCTGGGTTAAGCGAAGTGGCCGGCCGCCCCAGCGCGTGAGCGGGGCGGCCGGCCGGATTCAGATGGGGCCTCAGGCCTGCTGAACGTTGTCCTTGGCTTCGGCGGTCCGGTCCTTGATGTCCGCCACAGCCGTTTGGCCTTCTGCCTTGAGGTGATCGGTGGCGTCGACTGCGGTTGCCTTGACGTTTTCCATGGCTTCCTGGGCAGGTTCCTTGAGTCCTTCGGCCACGCGCTTTGCAGTGTCCGTCAGTTCCGTCGTGAGCGGCTCGGCGGCGGTCTTCAGCGCATCGGCGGCTTCACGCTCCTTCTGGCTGGCAGGGAACAGGGAGGAAGCCAGCAGGCCGGCGCCGAAGGCGATCAGGCCGGCAGCGAGGGGGTTTCCCTGGGTTTTGGTCTTCAGCTGTGCCGGCGCGGCGGCGACGGAGGAACCCGCGTCACCTACATGAGCTCCGGCGTGTCCAGCGGCGGAGTGGACGTTGCCGGCGGTGTCCTCGGCGGCTCCCATGACCCTCTCCTTTACTCCGAAGACGGCGTCCTTGACGTTCTCTTTGACTCGGTCAGTTTGCCGGTGAACAATGTGCGACGGCGTGACCTTGTCGGCAACGGCGTCCACGTTGGTGCCCAGGCGGGCGCGGGTTGCTTCAATATCTGCTCGGATGACATCCGGGTTTTCACTCATCGTGTTTCCTCGCTGGATTTAGGTGTTGGGTTTAAGCGTGGGTGGGATTTCCTGCAGGGTCTGGGCGGTCTGCGGCATGCCCTTAATCGCGTTGAGTTCCCTGCGGCCCATGGTTGCCAGGACGGCGCCGGCAATTGCCCAGATGACGGCGACAACGACGGCGGACCAGCCCAGGCCCGTCACGTTCCCCAGCGCCCACCAGAGTGCCACCGACAGGAACAGGAGCACGAAGTGGCCAGCGACGCCGGCGCCGGCCAGCATGCCGGCGCCTTTGCCGGCACGGGTGGCGGACTGCTTGAGTTCGACCTTGGCAAGTTCCACTTCCTGCCGCATCAGGGTGGACATGTCCCGCGTGACCTCACCCAGCAGGTCGCCGAGGGAAGAGGTTTCCGCTTTCGCGTGGGCGGCGGTGGGAGGGACTTCGCTGCTCATCGACGGCCGCCGTTAAAGGGGTCATCGCGCAGCGGATCAGTCAGCCCCTGCGGCGCGGCGGCTCGGCGGCCTGCCCCGGCATCCAAGAGCGGATCAGTCGTGCCCAACTCGGAGTCCAGCGGATTCGGAGGGTAGGTGTCCGCGAAGCCTGCCCTGGTCGTTTCCGGAGCCGGCATCTGAACCGGCGGCGGTGGGACAGCTACCCCCGTGTCGGGGATCCGGCCTGCGGCGGACGTTCCGAGAGCAGCGGTGCCAGTCGTTGCGGGAGCCCCGGCGCTCAGGCTGCGGCTGAGACGTCCGGCCAGCACACCGGCCCCGGCCGCGAGCAGGAGGAAGGTGCCGGGCCGTTGGCGGGCAAAGGACTTGACCTCCGTCAACAAGGAACCCGGATCCCGGCCATCGAGCCAGGACGCGACAGCGGAGGAACGTTCGGCGGCCTGGCGGACAAGGTCCGTGGCCACTCCCGGCTGCTCGGAGGCAGCGGCCATGGAATGCAGTTCACCGGCGACGGATCGCAGGCCCACGGCGACCTTCTGCTGCTGCATTCCTGCCTGCTCGGTCAGATCCGATTTGGCCTGGTGCAGCAGGTCGCGGGCATTGGTCTTGACCTCGGTGGCCACGTTGGCTGCCTCAGTCCTGGCCGTCTCCGCGACGTTCTGGGCCGCGGCCGTGGCCTCGTGCCTGACCTCTATGGCTTCTTCCTTCGCAGTCTCCTGTTTAGACGACGGGTTTTCCGCGCCGGCGGGACGTCCGACGGCGTACTCGTCCGTTGAGGCCCGGGGTGCTGCCTGGTTCCATGGGTTCTGGGTCATCGTTGCTCTCTTTCAGAAAGGGTCCGCGTGGGATCGTGACTGCGGTACCGGATGAGATTAGTAAGCACGGTTACTAATTAGATGGTAAGCACACTTCTTATCGAAGCCAAGGCTTTTCGCGAAATTAGTAAGCATGCTTGCAAAAGCGGTGGGTGTGGGTAGGGTGGGCTTTCAGTGGCGGCGTATTGTGGCGCCGTCCTGAACGCGTGACCGTCATTGCCCACAGCAGGAAGGCTCTCCACGTGCCCCTCCCCCGCGAGCCCGACGCCCGGGACGGCTACCGGCTCCTGACCGCGGCGGCCCGCATTATCCAGCGGCTTCACGACGAGGCGCTTGCCCCGCTGGGACTGACCCGCGCCGCCGTCATCGCCCTCGAAGCCGCCGCCCCGCGGCCCATGAACCAGGAACAGCTTGCCGCCAAGGTTCATGTCCAAAGCCAGACACTCGGCCGCGTCCTGGCCCGGCTGGAGGCGGAAGGACTGGTCACCAGGACCCGGAATCCGGCCGACCGGCGGCAATTTCAGGTCGAGATCACCCCGGCCGGCAATGCCGCCCTGCAGGCGGCCCGCCGGGCCGAGCGTGCGGCCGTGCCCGCAGACTTCGACGGATGGGAAACCCTGTCGGAACAGCTCGCCCGGTTTGTAGACTTCTTCCGAACCCGACACCAGGCTTCTCCCGGCTCCGGCCCCCTCCGGCAGTCAAAGCCGCCCTCCGCCTGGCAGGAACCATGACCAGCATGTCGAACGAGAACGTATCAGGGGCGAGGAGGTTGGAGTGGTCTCATATTTGGCATTGGCGGATTCGCTGGACAATGGTGATCGCGTTCTGACGGTGGTTGCCGGGTATCTTCCGGACCTCGGGCCCGAAGAATCCGTGATGGTGTGGGATGGTGCGGGTACGGCGTTCGCGGGCGCTCTCAACCTAAGGTGGGGTAACAGTGGTATCAGGGTCAAAATCCGGAAAGAAACGCGGTGTCCTGTTCGATGTCGATGGGACCTTGATTGACTCCAGCTATTTCCACGCTCTTGCGTGGTGGCAGGCGTTCCGGCGGGAGGGTCTGGACATCCAGGTCTCCGCCATCCACCGCTGCGTCGGCATGGGCGGCGACAAACTCATCGAACATCTGGTTCCCGAGTGGACCAGGGACATGCAGGAAGACCTGAAATCCGCGCACGGTGCCGTGTTCTCCACGTTCTGGCCTTCGCTGCGGCCCTTCGACTGTGCCCGGGACCTCCTGGCCGCCTGCTCTGACGCCGGGCTGGCTGTCGGCTTGGCATCATCAGCGCAGGAGCGGGACCTGGACGTCGCCCGGCGCCTCTTGGACGCCGGCAAGTCCATCGACGCCTGGACCAGCTCCCATGACGCCGACGAGAGCAAGCCCTCCCCCGACATTCTCCTTGCGTGCTTGGAAAAGCTTGCCCTCAGCCCGTCGGACGTTGTCTTTGTTGGCGATGCCGTCTGGGACGTGAAGGCCGCCGCGGCAATCGGAATTCCCTGTATTGCCCTGACCTGCGGCGGAATCAGCGAAGGTGAACTGCGGGATGCCGGTGCCGCGGAGGTGTACGACAATCCGCGGCACCTGTTGGAACGCCTTGAGGGCAGCGCCATCGGAAAGCTGAGCGCCTGAGACATGGGCACCTAATCGCAGGGGGCCAAGAGCCGTTCCCACCGGCTTTCTTGTTCCACCCCCCACGAACTGTGCGATGACAATGATCCGGGCAGCTCGACCCCCCACCACCTTCTCACCGGTCCAAAACCGAACTCACCCTGGCACTCCGTGGCTTGTTCGCGTCGATGTGGCGACACACGAGCAGGGACGGCTCCGGGTCGTTCAGCCGGCATTTTGTCCGGTTGCCCTTGCGCCTTGCGGACCGCTGCCGGGCTAGCGGGCTGGATGGGCGTCGACTGCTCGGCCGTGCCACGAGTCGTCGCTCCAGATCCCGCTACACAGTTCGCGGCGATGGCAAAGGCAACCCACCGGTCCAGGTAACAACAACAGGGCTGACGCACACAGCGGGGGGCGCCCGGTTGCTCGGGGCATCGGGCTCTCGGTCCGGCGGCTACATCCCGTTCGCCGCGAGCGTCGCCGCTTTCCTGGTGCCCCGGCCTTCGACTTCATCCGAATGGCAGCCGTCTCCCAGACCAGCATTCGGCTCGTCGGCATGCACGCCGGAGTCGAAATCGGCCAGGACGGCCCGCCGCAAACGGCGCTGGAGGACTTCGCCGCCATGCGGGCCGCGCCATTGATTGACTGCCGTGCCTTTGAACCACCGCCCCGTCAAGATGCTAAGTATGCTTAGAATGAAACGGCCGGACGGTCCTGTCCTGCTTGCCTGCACTGGAGTAAGTAATGAAAGCTTCACCGACCCTTGCCAGCAATCTTCAGAAGGTCCTCACGGACCTGATCGAGCTGCACCTGCAGGGCAAGCAGGCACACTGGAACATCGTGGGTACCAACTTCCGCGATCTCCACCTGCAGTTGGACGAAGTTATCACCAACGTCCGGCTGTTCGCGGACGAAACCGCCGAGCGTATGCGCGCCCTGCACGCCCTTCCGGATGGCCGAAGCGCCACGGTCTCCGCGCAGACCAGGCTAGGGCAGTTCCCCGACGGAATCATCTCCACCAAGGACGCCGTCAAGCTGATTACCGCGCGGCTGGAGCGCACCGTTAAGACAATGCGTGAGGTCCATGACGAGGTGGACGAAGAAGATCCCACCAGCGCTGACCTGCTCCACGCCGGCATTTCCCGCCTGGAACAGCTGACCTGGATGGTGAACGCCGAAACCATGACCGCATCAGCCGCTGTCACCGCGCCCGAACACGGCTGACGGCCAGAACGGCAGACGGAATGGATCCCCGCCCGCGGCCGGTGCAGATCAGTTCGGCGCCCGGCCGGCTTGAAGCAACAATCCCGCAACTTGAATCGGTGCGCGACGCCGTCGGAAATATCCCGGCGCTGCTGGCTCTGGCACAGAATATCGGGCAGAACGCTCCGCGGCCCGGCGACGGCGACACCGCCCACCTGTGGGAACTGCTGGCGTCCGTGACAGCGGTGGATGTGGCTGCCGGACGGGTGCTCGAACCGCACCTTGACGCCATCGCCATCCTCGCACAGGCACGTTCCGGCGCCGGCACTCGGGCCACGACCGGCTCCTGGTCGGAGCTGCCTGGCCCAGCCCCCGACGCGGCGGACGGAGCCTGGGGGGTGTTCGCCGCCGAAGGTGCCGGTCTGCGGCTCAACGCGACGCCGGACGGCCCCGGCCGTTACGTCCTGAACGGATCCAAGCCGTGGTGTTCGCTTGCCGCGCAGCTGGACGGGGCTGTCCTGACTGCACGCCTTGGTGCGGGAAACACCGAGAACCCCGGGACAGGCGCCCGGGCGGCCTTCGCCGTCAATCTCCGTGACCCAGGGGTTTCCTGCGAAACACCGCCGTGGTCCAGCCGCGGCCTGCGGGAAATCCCCAGCGGGACCGTGCACTTTGAGGGTGTCCGTGCCGTGCCGGTGGGAGGTCCGGGCTGGTACTTCGAACGGCCCGGCTTCGCCTGGGGCGGCATGGGCGTGGCGGCCTGTTGGCTGGGCGGGGCCGTTGCCGTGGCACGTGACTTTAGCTCCGCACTGAAAAAGGCCGCTGAGGGCGGGCGTGAACCGGATCAGATTGCCCTGGCTCACCTTGGCGAAACGGACCGGATCATCGCATCCCTGACGGGCTATTTCGCGCGGACAGCGGAGCGGATTGACGGCGGGGACCTGTCCGGCTCCGGTGCGTGGAGCGAGGCGCTCCGCGTGCGCGGCGCCGTTGCCGCCGCCGTCGAACGCATCCAGAGCATGGTGGCCCAGAATCTGGGGCCGGGCCCCTTGGCCTTTAACGAACCCTACGGAAAACGGATGGCGGACCTGTCGCTCTACATCCGCCAGCACCACGCCATGCGGGACGACGCCCAGCTTGGCGCCCTGACCCTGAAGGGGGACCGCTCATGGTGACCTTCTCGCACGCGGATACCGGCACTGCCGAGACCGAATGGGAGGCCAGCGGGCTGTCCCTCCTTCCGGAGCTTCCGCTCGGTTCGGCCGAGCTGGCAGCCATGACCTTCATAGTGCTGGCGGCACATCCGGATGATGAAACCCTGGGTGCCGGCGGATTGCTCTCCTTGTTGCACGCCGCGGGAGCCGGCATTGAGGTGCTGCTGTGTACCGGAGGGGAAGCATCCCACCCCGAATCGAGAACCACGACGCCGGAGCAGCTCGCCGCCGTGCGGCTCGGTGAATTCGATGCGGCAATACATGAACTGGCACCCGGCTCCCCCTGGCGGTTCCTGCACCTGCCGGACGGCCAGCTTGCCGCACGAAGTGACAGCATCGCTGCAGCGGTCAGGGACTCGATTGCAGCCTCAGGCCGCCCGGCGAACCGCGTGGTCATCGTGGCACCGTACCGCTCCGACGGGCACACAGACCACGACACCCTGGGTTCGGTGGCGGCCGAGGCTGCCGCAGCCGGCGGCCACGGGCTGCTCGAATACCCCGTCTGGTACTGGCTGTGGGCCGTGCCCGAAGACACCGCCTGGCGGTCCTGGGTTCGCGTGCCGCTGACACCCGAGCAGCAGGACGCCAAGGCCTCGGCCATGCGGGCCCATGGCTCGCAGACCAAAGCGCTGTCAGCCCAGCCCGGCGACGAAGTGCTGCTTGCCGGGAGTTTCCTCGAACACTTTTCCCGCCCCTGGGAAACGTTCGCATGGCACGCGCCCGCCGGCGGGAGCAATGGCGCCAATGACGCCGGGCGCGTCTTCGACGCCGTGCACAACCGGAACGGTGACCCGTGGGGCTATGCCACGAGCTGGTACGAAAAGCGAAAACGGGCGCTGACACTCGCCATCCTGCCAGCGGAAACCTACGGCTCCGGGCTGGAAGTTGGGTGTTCCATAGGGACGCTCAGCGCTGACCTTGCCCAGCGCTGCAGGCAATTCCTGGCAGTCGATGCCAGCAGCGCCGCGCTCGCCCAAGCGACGCAGCGATTGTCCGGCCACGCCTCCGCGCAAACGCGGCATCTCACGGTTCCGCATGAGTGGCCCAAGGGAGCCTTCGACCTGGTCGCAGTCTCCGAGATGGGCTATTACCTGACGCCCGGCGAACTGGCCCGGCTGTTCACCCGCGTGCAAGCCTCCATAAAGCCCGGCGGAACCCTGCTCCTCTGCCACTGGCGGCACCCGGTGGAAGGCTGGGAACTCGACGGGGACACGGTCCATGAACTTGCCCGCCGGCAACTCCGCTGGCCGACCGCGGCCCTCCACCGCGAGAAAGACTTCGTCCTTGAAGTTTTGGTGGCCCCGGAAAAAGTCCCGGCCGCAGCCCAGCAACCCGCAGAAATCCGCGAGCGGGCGTGGGTCCGGGAACCGGACCGCGGATCCGGAAGCCCGCTGGCATGACCGAACCTGCGCCGGACCGCTCGGAAGGAGATTCCCTTCCGTCGCGGCCAAGAGTCGGCCGGGTGGCGGTGGTCATGCCGGCCCACAACGAAGACCGGCACCTCCACCGTGCGCTGACCGCCCTACGCGCGGCCGCCGACGCATTGGAACGGTGCCATCCCGAGGTGACGACCTCCATCACGGTGGTGCTGGACAGCTGCACGGATCAATCGGCAGAAATCACGGCCCGGCATGTCTCTGCCGACCCACGACTGTCGGCGGTAGAAGTCCGGCTGCGCAGCATCGGCGCCAGCCGGGCGGCCGGGGTCAATGCCGCCCTGACCCCTCCCAACCTCACCAACGGCCGCATCTGGTTGGCCAATACCGATGCCGACTCCGCCGTTCCAGAGCACTGGCTGGTGCGTCAGGTTGAACTGGCCGACGCCGGAACGGACGTCATTCTGGGTTCCGTGGAACCGGACCCCGCCGGAATGGACCCGCTGATCCTGCGCCGCTGGCTGGCGCGGCACCCGTTCCGCGAGGACCACCCCCACATTTACGGCGCCAACTTTGGCGTCCGGGCGTCCGCCTACTTCGCCGTCGGCGGGTTTCCTCGGCTCCACGCACACGAGGACCGGACCCTCGCGGAACGCCTGCGACTCCACGACTTTGCCGTGACAGCTACGGACTCTGTCCGGGTCCTGACGTCCGGTCGGACGCACGCCCGCGCACCACAAGGGTTCGGAACCTACCTGCGGGCCCTCGGAAGGGAACTGCCCGCCGCAGCCGGCCTGCTGGAAGCCAAAGACCTTTGACGACGTCGGCCCCGTTGCCTTCTTGAGCCGGAACGCGCAGACCGACACGCCCGCACGATCTACTGCCGCACTGCGCAACGGATCGGCCCCCGGATGGACCGTGGCGTTCTACTCGCTGGGAGAAGTGTCTGTTGTCAGGCCCCGCGTATCCGGGAATTCGCTGTCTCGGTCCCCGGCCGGGCCGGGGGCTCTGGTCACATCGTCTGGCGCACCCGAGCCATCCGACGCCCCTGGCACCTCCGGATACGACACGACCGCCCCCGCCGCACCACACACCACCACACCAGGCCGCAGCACCACCGCAGGCGAGCCATCCGAGCTCCCTAGCGCCGCCGCGTACGACACCACCGCCCCCGCCACCGACGAGACCCGGACCCCCGTCGCACAAAACACCACCGTGCCGGGCCGCACCACCGCAGGCGAGCCATCCGAGGCCCCGGTGCCCCCGGCACTGGCGGCGCCGGATACGACACCGCCGCCCCCGCCACCGACGAGACCCGGGCCCCCGCCGCACAAAACACCACCATGCCGGGCCGCACCACCGCAGGCGAGCCATCCGAGGCCACCGGATACGACACCACCGCCCCCGCCACCGACGACACCCAGGTCCGATCTCAGCCGCGCCCGGACGCGGGTACCGAACAGCCGCCCGCCGGCCAGGGCCGCCTTCGCAAGTACGTCACCACGGAATATGTAACCAGGACGGTTCCAGTGCAGCGCGAAGAAGTGCGGGTCGAGCGAGAACCGATTGCAGAGGAGAACCGCGGCGAGGTGGCGGACCGTGCGGACGATGAGAACGAGATCATCCTCCATGAGGAACGATCATCGTCACCAAGGAGACCGTCCCGGTCGAACGGGTCCGCATCGGCACGGAAACGGTCACGGAAGACGTGACCATCAAGGAGAAAGTCCGCAAAGAACACCTCGACACCGACGGACCCGAAGAGAGCCGCAGCTAAACCTCAAAACCAGCAAATGCCCCGGGCACGGTCCGTTCACCGAAGCGTAGGGGTTCGTCCCCCGCCCGGCTGGTCCTCCTGACGCGGGAGACTCCGCGTTTCATGCCGATGTCGGAGGCGCTGATTTCTTGTTCCTCTGAAACCCAGGACCTCTCCGACCTCTTGGGGGCCGAACGACCCTACAGATGATCGCGGGCCGCCATATACAACCCCGGGCTGCACGGCGTAGCTTCAGTACAGGCTCCTGCGTACCGGTTGCTCTTCTCAGGGACCTTCTTCCGGCTTTGTGCACGCTTGGAGGTAACGCTGCTGTAGCCACATGGCGGCCCGGCACGCACCCTGAGGAAAGAGCCTGACCATGGCCACCTCGCATTTCCAGCAGTTCCTTCATGACGCCACTTCCCCTGCCCCCGACACCGACAACCCCCTGGGCCCGGACTGTCTCTACGGCCTGTACACGAGCTGGTGCCTGCTTCAGGGCAGGACACCCAGGCCCGGGGCGGCCGTCCGGGCCGGACGGCCACCAGACGTGCTGCCGGTGATATGCAGCAGCTGCGGCACGGACCGCCATCTCACCCTCAGATCAGTGACCCACCTTCCTGACCGTCCGTCCGATATCGTGCTGGTTTCCCACACCTGCGGCCGATGCCGGCGCTTCAGTGAACATCCTGCGTGGGTCGCTGACCTCTCCCCGCTCCTGGCTCGACTGGAGCAAACCGGCGACGTGCTGATACTCGGCGGCCACTACATGCACTGCGGACAACCAATGGAAAACGCCGGCACCGAACTCCGCCGGTTGTCCGTGCCCTTGTCCACCCAACGCACGTCCGACGACACCCTGGAGGTGTACCTGTCCACCCGGGTCCTCAGATGCGTCTGCGGCTTCCAGATGGAACTGCCCGAATGATCCTCTCCACTGCAGCCGACATCCCGCTCTGTAAGGGAAACGACCGCTCAATTCCGTGGGAATGTCTTGTGTGGGGCTTCTCCCACCCGAGTTGGGCCACCGGACGGGGCGCCCAAGCCAGATGGCCGTCTGCTCCCTGCTTCGTGCGCGTCCAGGCCCGGATGCACCGCAGCATTGCCTAGACTCGATGGATGTCTGAGACTGCAAACCTGAAAGACGGCGCCGAACACCGCTGGCCGGCCGTAATCGGGCTGCTCATCGCGCTGGGCCTCTATGCGGCCCTTCCCAGCGCCTTCCTGCCGGTCGTACGCTACACGGTGGTGGTAATCGGACTCGTGATGCTGATTCCCCTGCTGATCCTCAACCCCCGCCGGCTGCACAAAGAGACACGCTGGTCCAAACGACTAGCCACGGGCCAGGCCCTTCTCCTCGTCGCCGCGAACGGCGTCGCCCTGGTGCAGCTGATCATTCTGCTGACGGCCTCCGGCAGCGGTGACGGGCGCACGCTCCTTCTGGCAGCACTGCAGATCTGGGTAACAAACATCATCGCCTTCGCCCTGGTCTTCTGGGAACTGGACCGCGGCGGACCGGTCGCACGGCGGAACACCCACCGGGAAAACCTCCCGGCTGCCGACTTCCGGTTCCCCCAGGACGAAGACCACGACGCCGTCACGGAAGTTGCGACGCGCTCCTCAGTCAAGAGCGGCTGGGTCGCCTCCTTCGTCGACTACACCTATTTCTCCCTGTCCAACTCCATGGCCTTCAGCCCCACCGACACCATGCCCCTGTCACCCCGGGCCAAGATGATGATGGGACTCGAAGCCGCCGGAGGATTCGTCCTCCTGGCCCTCGTGATCGCCCACGCCGTCTCCCTGCTCGGCTAAGCGCCCCAGGCGCTTCCCGCCCCCGCGCTGGAGTCGGGAGTTGGCCGCGCCAGTAGAGACGCCAGCGCGAAGGCAGCGCTTCGTGCGGCCCGCTGGGCGTGTAGGTTTTGCAAGTTATTCCCAATGTCTCTGGAATAGGTTCTGTGAATAACCGGGATTCGACTCTCGTCTGCGTTCAGGGAGTACTCGCGATGGAAAAGGAAATGCCGCGCGACGTCTTGGATCTGGGGCTGGCACTTCTCACGACCTTCGTCCACGATGACCCGCAGGGATATACCGGCCGCACCACCGTGACTGTCGCCGTCGACGTAAACAACCCCGCGGCGATGGCACTGTACCTCTCCAGAGACTTCCGCCGCCTCACGGACGATGACACGGACACCGACTATGACTGAAAAACTCGTGACTGTGACGGGTTTGGATGACCCCGGCACGGCAGTTATTTCTGACCCGAGCCGTGGTTGCGAAGGTTTGGCGCAGCCACTGCTGGCGATGCACATGGCGCCCGGTAGAACACGTTCGGCGCCACTGCGAGGAACCCCTCGCTGGCCAGCCAGTCCGCCTGCCCGCGGGTATCGCGACTCAGGCCAGTGCATCATGGACGACGACCACGCCGGGCCAGGACCCCTGCCGGCCGGTAGTAAGAGGTAGGCAGGCATTTCCCCGCGTTCAGTGCTAATGCTCACCTCGGCCACAAGGCCCCCCGAAATGCTTGGATTGGTCACACGTGGTTATCGGTCTACCAGCGTCACACCCGTTACCGACAGAGTCGTTCAGCACGGCAGTACGTTGCCGCAGCTAAGTGGGGAATGCCGGCCTGACAAACCTTCCGGACTCATCACATGATCCACCGATGGCAAGGGAACCGAAAGCCTGCCAATCACCCTGCGCCAAACCGCGCGAACGGCCCGTTATGGAACTCGGCGCTTATCTTCGTCCGTTCTCCGCGCACGGCCTGATCATCCCCGATCCGTGCGCACCAAACACACAGCTCTTCACCAACCTCTCGGCGTCGGAGACGTCCCGGCCGGACTTCACCTTGGCCAGGGCATCGGCAAGCCCTTGGGTCGATGGGTCAAGCCCTTCGACGCCGGACAGTTTCCAGGGGGTGGCAGCGGTCTGGTCCGCTGTGCGGGGTGGTGTGGTTGGTCAGGGTGGCCGAGTACTTCGTGGTTTGAGCGGGCGGGTAGCTTGGGTTCACGGGCCGGCGGGTACATCCATTTGAAAACCGCATCTGCACCGCAGCACGGAGTACGGAAGATGGTCCGCGGGATGAACCGGTGACCCGGGCTGCCAGGCGCCGGCGGTTTCGGGTCCTGATTCCACCAGGGACATAGGTTCCCTGCAATGGACGGCGGCCGGGGCGGGCCGGGTGACGTCGCCGTTCATGCCTGCCCTGCCCAGGATGGCAGCGGCGAAGGTTGCCGTGGTTGCCAGAACCCGGGAGCCACTGCATCTGGTGCAGGTGACGGCGAGGGCAAGGGTTTCCTCTCGGGAGTCCAGGACCGTGACAGGGCCGGCAACGAGATGCCGGTCGGTGCGGCAATTGCTGCACCACGGCTGGCGCCCTCTGGGCTGGTGGGCGCTCCGCGGACGGTATGTTCCGGACGTAACGGTCACCGGGCTCAGACCAGCCCGGGGTAGCTGGACACGATGTAGTCTGCGGCCGCGGGGCCCTTCATGCGAAGGTGCGCGTGTCCAGGCCGGATCTTTTTCTCTTTCATGGCCGCCCAGAAGGCGTCTTCGGGCCGGGGCACCGTCTGGGACAGGAAACACCAACTGGTGTAGAGGCCGTAGAGACAGTCTTGTCCGAGGACGGAATCGGATTGGTCATCCAGGGTGGTGGCTTCTTGGAGGAACTGGTCGTACTGCGAATCTGCCATGGTTGGCTCATTTCCGCTGGGTGCGTTTTTGTGCCGCCGAGGGCTACAGCAGCTGATACTCGAACGCCATGCACGGGGCGTCAAGCGGGGTCCCGGATGCTGCAGCACTGCCGCTCCGGGGATGAACTGTTGAGGGGCTTGGATCCTGACGCGCCGCCGTTGCCGGGGCCCTGCCACGATCCGGAAGTCGCGCCGCTACTAAATCCGGGGCGCTTTTCGGGAGTTTTTCGGGGTGTGGGCGGTGTGGGCCGTCATGGGGATCTCCTGGGCTTAGCGTGAGGGGCCGGAAGGGCCGTGTGCACCAGGGTCCCGCTTCTGAAACTGGTGATAACAACGTCTCTACAATGTAGACTCTAGGCGTAGACTACAAAATAAGCAAGCCTGCTTACCGACTCCCTGATAACGGCCTCTCCGGTGGGACTGACCGACACCGCGGCCGGAACGGAACCCATGTCCCCCGCAGAAAAGACCGCCCCTGCCTCGGGCCCCGCCAAGAAGAAGCGACTCAGCCGGGAGATTGTGCTGTCCGCGGCCCTGGCCCTGGTAGACGCCGAAGGACTCGACGCCCTCACCATGCGCCGGCTCGGGCAGGAACTCGGCCGGGATCCCATGGGCCTCTACCGCTACGCCGAAAACCGCGCGCCACTGCTGGACGGCGTTTCTGAGCTCGTGCTGAACGAACTGGTCATCCTGCCCAGTGACCCGGACTGGCAGGCCCAGCTCCGGCGCATCGCCCACGATCTGCGCGACCTTGCGCTCCGGCACCCCAACGTCGTACCCCTGCTCGTGACCCGCCCCCTGTCAACACCCCTGGGCCTTCGCCCACTGGGCACGCTGCGGCCGCTGGAGCAAATCCTGTCCCTGCTGATCGACGCCGGGTTCGCCCCGGCCGATGCCCTCCATGTCTACCGCGCCTACTACGGATACCTGTACGGGCATATCCTCAACGAACTGCAGGAATTCATCGTGGACCCGGAGGAAAACGAAGCCCTCCTCCGCCTGGGCCTGCGCCGGCTGCCGGCCAAGGACTTCCCCCGCCTCCGCGCCCTCGCCCCGGTCCTCGCCGACTACGACGGAATGGCCGAACTCGACGAAGGCATCACCATCCTGCTCACCGGCCTCGCCACCCGGCTCTCCCCCACGGCGTGATCAGCACCCTTTTCGAAAGGAGTCACCGATGATTCTCCTCTTCGGCCTCAACACGGTCCTGAAAGACCTGCCCGGACGGACCGCAACCTGCCAATACTGCGGCCAGCTGGTCCACCACCACCTGCAGGAACGCGCCACCAAGTTCACGCTCTTCTTCATCCCCGTCTTGACCACGTCCAGGACCTACCGGATCGCCTGCTCGCACTGCGGCCAGAGCACGGCCATCCAGTCCCGTCAGAGAAAGGCCCTGGCCTGGTAAAGCAGACGGACGCCCACCCGACCATGTGCCGGTAAACCCACACCCGGGCGCGCGGCACCGTGCCCTGGCCGCTCTCCCCTGCGGCCTAGTCGCGGCCCAACTGCGTGCTTGACGCACCAGCGCAGCCGGACCCCCCGTTCCGCCCGTGCGGTCAACTTACAATCAGCCGGCCCCGGGCATCCGGGGGCGCCGCCCCGATGTTCGCATGCACCGACCCGGCGGAACTCCAGCCCGCGCACGAAGACCACAGCCCCTCTGTGCCGCAAGACGCGGCTGGGCGTGCACGGCGACAACTTTCGATACGGGGTGCGGTATGCAGGATGTCCTCCGGCGCAGAGGGGAGGCAGTCCTCGACGCCCCTCGCCCCCGGCCCACGTCCCGGACGACTGTCTGCTTCTGGTCACAGCGGGCCGCCTGGTTCAGCGCAGCCTTGGCGATGCACCCTCACCGCTGCGCCTCAGCCGGGCCGCAGTCATAGCCCTCAAGCCCTGTTAACGCGCCCCCCAAACCTGGAACAACTCGAGAGTAGTGATCCACGTTCAAAGCCAGACCCTCGACCGGGCCCCGGCCCCGCTGGATCAGGAGGCCTGGCCGCGAGGAACCGAAACGCCCGTGACCGCCGCCTGCTCAACGTTAAGTAACCGACGCGGGGAAGCGAAGTAACCGACGCGGGAAGCGGCTGTCGATCCGGTTGAGGTGAGGGCCTCTTACAGTGACGGCATCCTGGAAATCCGTGTCCCATCGTCCGGACCTGGACGCGTCCGGGCCTAGACGCGGACCCCTCGTCCGCGGCGGCCTGCACCGCCGTTCGTTCCCGCAGTCCCTGGGCTGGCGGCACTGGCCGAAGTGCTCTTCGCCCGGTGCTCCCGCGCCCGGGCCGCTGCGAGTTCGCTTTCGAGGCGCCTGTTGGCCGCTTCAAGTTCAAGGACGAGGCGGATGCCGGCCAGGTTCAGGCCGTCATCGAGCAGGGCGCCGATCCTGCGCAGGATCGCCAGGTCCTGCTCGCTGTACCGGCGTGTTCCGCCGACCGTCCGGCCCGGTTCCAGCAGGCCCCGGCGCTCATACAGCCGCAGGTTCTGCTGCCCGGTCCCGACCAGCTCCGCCGCCACGGAAATGGCATAAACCGCCGCGCTTCTCCCCGGGTTCCGCTCCATCCCGGCCTCCTCAAAAAACCCAAAAAACGTCTTGCACCAGTTTCGCACCGGTGCTATAAAAAATCTATACCAGCCACGACACATAAGTGGCTGGGTGGAATGAGAAGAAAATCGACTGCAAGGAGTGAGAAGACCATGCTGATGCGTACCGACCCGTTCCGCGAGCTTGACCGGCTCGCCCAGCAGGTCCTCGGCACCACGGCGCGGCCCGCGGCCATGCCCATGGACGCATGGCAGGAGGGCGAAGATTTCGTCGTCGCTTTCGACCTGCCCGGAGTCGCCGCGGACTCGGTGGACATCGACGTCGAACGCAACGTCCTCACGGTCAGGGCCGAGCGCAAGGACCCGAAAGGTGAAGACACCGAGTTGATCGCCGCCGAACGTCCCCGGGGTGTCTTCAGCCGCCAGCTCATCCTCGGCGACGCCCTGGACACCGACGCGGTGAAGGCCAGCTACGACGCCGGGGTCCTGACGCTGCGGATCCCCGTAGCCGAGAAGGCCAAGCCGCGCCGCATCGAGATCACCTCCCAGAAGAACGAGCCACAGGCAATCAACGCCGCCTGATCCACCCCTGGGAAGGACAGGCCCGCAGGACCGGGAGCAGCGGGACCGGCCACCAGTAAGTAAAGGGCGATGCAGAGCAGCCACGCCACCGCGCCAGTTGCGCAGCGAAAAGCGGCCCCCGACGGTGCCTCCCGCATGGTGGTCCCCTGTCTCCGGGCCGAGGACCACCCGCACACCCCCGCCCCCGCGACCCGCCGGGGCGCCGGGGCGCCGGGGTGGACCGGAACAAGCCGAGCAGACGGGAGTCGGACCATGAAGGGACGCAGCCCCGATCCCTACGAGGTTCTCCATCTGGGCCGTGCGGCGACGGCCCGCGAGGTTGGCCGCGCGTACCGGGCCTTGGTGCGGGCCCGTCATCCCGACACCCGTCCCGCGGGCGCCGTTCCCGCCGGCCCTGACTCCACAGCACAAGAGCGGCAGGAGCTGCAGGAGATCATGGATGCCTACGCCGTCCTCGGCGACCCGGCTAAGCGGGCGGCCTACGACCGGCACCGGCCGACGACGCCGCAGCCGGCGCTGCGGGATCCCGCGCCGCCGGCACGGGAGCCGGGACTGTCCGGCCCTGAGCTGATCATCGGTCCGCTGCGGTGGGAATGCCCCATTACACCGGGCACTCCGGCCCCGGGACGGCAGGTCCTGTGGTGGATCCGGTTCTGACCAGGACCCGGACGCCGCTGACTACACGAATGGAGAAGGAAAGCGCCATGAGTGCCTGGCACCCGTACGATGCCCAGCTGATGCCGGCGTTCTATGAACGCTTCGAACAACGCTGGGGCAAGGGCACGGCCCCGTTCCTGGACCCCGAAGTCCACGAACAGCCTTTGCCCCGGGCCCAATGGATCAATCCGGACACCGGCGCCGCGGTCGCCGTCGTCCCTATCTGGGCCGAAGACTCCCGGCACCGCTCCTTCGGGGTCTTCTACCTCCCGCCCGCCGGGGACATCTGGGTGCTCCACCCCGGCCTCACCGCCTACATCGAACCGGGCACCACAGACACGGACGAACAGATCACCCTGCGCAACGATGCGTTCAGAAAGGCCGTCAGCCACGCAAAGGAATTCATCTACGGATCCCGGCCCTAGACCCACGAACCGCGGCACCCACAGGCACTCGCGTGGGGACGAAGGCCATCAAGTGGCTGTTCTTCCCTCCGCGGGCCGCCGAAGGTCGGCGACTGATGGGGCATCCACGCACGACCGCCCCAGGGGCGCCGGGTCCTTGCATACTACTAAGCATGCTGATTAAATCTTGATGTCGGTCGCATCCCCGGCCGGTCTACCGAAAGGAAGTGCAGTCATGGGGATTCTCGGATTTCTCCTTCTTGGGCTTATCGCAGGAGCCATCGCCAAGGCGGTCCTGCCCGGCCGGCAGGGCGGCGGCTGGGTGATCACACTCGTCCTGGGCGTCGTAGGCGCGATCCTCGGCGGCTGGATCGGCTCGTTGATCTTCGGCGGAGGCCTCGGTGACTTCTTCGATCTGCGGACCTGGCTCCTCTCCATCCTCGGCGCCGTCATAGTGCTCCTGATCTACGGCGCCGTCGCCGGCCGCAGGAGCAGGGTTTAGGCAGCCATCGGCCACGTACGGGATTCCCGGCGGCCGCCCGAATTCCGGCCGGCGGGGCCTTCCGTGAGTGTACGAAACGACGTTGCCACGAATCCGCACCGATAGGCGCCCCTAGGAGGGAATTGAACACCATGACCGAACCCGCATTCCCGCAGTCCTTCGTCGAGCACAAACTCCGTGAGGTCCTCGAAGGACAGATCCTGCGGCTGGCCGGTGCCAGCTTCGCCATCGTGGCAAAACACCGCCGACATCGGCTGGTCCACCTCGACCTGGAGGCAGACGACGGGACGCGCACCACGCTGATAGGCGTTCCCGGTGCCCGCTTCAGACTGCGCGAGGAAGCGGCGCCGACGCCGCACTAGACGTCGGGCTCCCACGCAGTCCCGGACGTCTAGTGCGGCCGGGACGACCGCGGCGGCCTCGCCGTCCCGGACATTCGCCGGATACCTGGGCAGCGGCCGCTTCAATACCGGCGCGACGCTCATGTCTGGAGGCCGGGCCACGGCGGACCGAGCACGAATTGCCCCCTGGCCCGGATGACACCCCCGAAGTTATAGTAAGCATGCTGATGATTGATTCCCTTCCCGCCAGTTCCCAAAAAAATCCCGTCGAAGGAGACACCGTGAGCACCAAGGTTGAAAAGCGAGTTCTGGTCAACGTTCCCGTGAGCGTGGCCTACAACCAATGGACCCAGTTCGAAGAATTTCCGCGCTTTATGGGCGGGGTGAAGAGCGTCAAACAGCTCAGTGACGACCAGCTCGAGTGGGTTGCGGAAATCGTCGGGGTGCGCAGGCAGTGGCAGGCCAGAATCCTCGAGCAGGTACCCGACCGAAAAGTCGCATGGGCCGCCACAGAGGGCGCAACGAACGCAGGGTCCGTGACGTTCGAAGACCTCGGCGGCGGGCAGACATCGGTACAGCTGTCCCTGGAATATGAGCCCGAAGGGATCGTGGAAAAGATCGGCGACAGGCTGAACATCGTAGAGAGGCAAGCCGAGAGTGACCTCAACCGGTTCAAGGCCTTCATTGAAGACGAGGGCTACGCGACCGGCGCCTGGCGCGGATCCGTCAGCGAGGGCGCCTCCGGAGGCACGCCCGGCATTGATGAGGCCGCGGGGTCGCGGGGGGACAGCGGCAAAGCCGGGGTGTCGGGCACGGTCGTTGCCGGAGTTGGGCTCGCCGCCGCTGCAGCGTCGGGCGTCGCTGCAGCGGCAGGCAGCAAGGCCACCGGCCCAGACGCGCCGGCTCAGGCCACGCCATACCCAGAGGTTGAAGCCGTTCCGCCCACCGGCACCGCGGGCAGCGTGTTTCCCGGTGAGGGAACCCCCCGGGACGCGACTCATACCGCGGAAGAGACTGCTGGCCGGTCCGAAGCGAAGCCTTTCGACCAGACCAACGGCCTCATTGACACCGACGGCGATTCGGACGGGACAGTCGTGAGCGACTCCTCCAGCGCGGCCGACCGGGACACAGGCACGGAACGCGGACCAGGCCCTGTCCCGCCCACCGGAGGAAGTCTGGGACAGCACTGACCGCGGACCAGCAGGATGGGATCCCCGGCCGTCATGCTGCCGATGCCAGTCCCGCTGCCTCATCAGGTGGCCCGTGAACACGGGAGAGCCTTTCCCGGCCCAGGAGGACGGAGCACACGCGCCGGCTACAACGAAGGAGACACTTTGATCGAGAAAATGATTCGCGGTGCCCTGGGCTGCTGATTCCTACGATCCGGCACGCTTCGGAATTGCCCATTCCCTGCTTCATCAGCTGATCATAGTGAGCGCGTGCAGCGTTCTTCGGAGGGGCGCCCCGGGATTTCCTCGGTCTTTTCATGTCTCCCAATTGCAACTCCTAAAGGCTCAGGTGTTGCAACGACCACTGGACGCCAAGCGGCGGCAAAATGGCTCACTTTTCGACCAGCGCTGACAGACAGCTGCCATAGCGCAGGGAGCGCCCCCGAGTCAGCACCGCCGACGGCGACCTCGACGCGCTGATTCACTACCGTCCTTCACCACTACCCCAGCCAGGAGTGGTCATGCTGGACGGGTCCGGAAACGGTACAGCCGATGGCTGGGGTGGTGCTGTTGATCTGCTTGTCCTGAGTGGAACTGTGGCCCTCACACACGACAAACCCGGCTGCGGAGACTGCCCCCGGTGACTGGGGAACTCAATCCCTGACTGCCCGCGCGGAGGGATTCCGTGCGGCGGCGCTGTTGAGATCCCACCCAGCTGTGACGGGCTCGGGGTGCGGCTTGTACGGAGTGAGTCAGGGCGCATGTGTGGCGCTGATTGCCGCCGCCCTCGATGCCCGGATCCAGTTTGTCACCTCCAACTCAGGGCCTTGTGAGTGACAAACGCGGGGTTATGGCCACGCCCCGTTCTGCCGCCTGGCAGCTTCTGATCAGGGATTTTCTGACAGTCTGGCCACGGCGGCAATATCTTGCGGGGTCGTTCGACAGCACCCGCCAATGAGCCGGGCACCAAGTTCACGCCAGACGGGCGTTCCCTGCGCAAGTCTTGTGGGCTGTTTACTGTCCGGGCCCGCCGGGCTGTCCCCTGCCGCGGCCGGCCCCCACGTCTTGGTGACTGCGTCGTAGCTTTCGCCCGAATTTGGGTATGCAATCAGGGGCGTATCGGTGGCTTTGCTCAAGGCGTCCAGGGATGGCGCGACCAGTTCCAGCGGCACACAGTTCACGCCGATCGCCACCGCGAGCGGCTGTGTGCTGCAAAGCTTTGCGATCTGGGCCAGCGGCGTGCCGTCGCTGATGTGCTTACCGTCCCGTAGCGTGAAGGAGAGCCAGGCTTCGACGTCGAACTCTTTCATGAGCGCCAGCAAGGCCTCGGCCTCGGCCAATGAAGGCAGCGTCTCACAGGCAAGAAAGTCCGCTCCGGCCTCCACCAGCGCTGCGATTCGAGGCCGGTGGAACTCCAAAAACTCGTGTTGGCTGAGGAAGTAGTCGCCCCGATATTCCGATCCGTCGGCAAGGTACGCGCCGTAGGGCCCGACCGATCCCGCAACCAACAGAGGGCGCGCATCCGGGTTTTCGGCCAGATACTCCCGACGCGCCTCGTCGGCCAGGCGCACACTCAGGGCCACCCGCTCCAAGGCTTCTTTCTGGCCGATGCCGCGCCGCGCAAATCCCAGCGGTGTGGCTTGATAGCTCGCCGTGATGGCCACCGCGGCTCCGGCGCGGAAGTAATCGTGGTGCACGCGCTTGACGAGTTGCGGTTGTTCCAGAAGGACTTTAGCCGACCACAAAGGGTCGTCCAGATCGCAGCCGTGCGCTTCAAGCTCGGTGGCGAGTGCGCCGTCTACTGTCAGGTTTGCTCCGGTATCGAGCAGGCGGGAGAGCTTGGTGTTTCTGGGCATCGTTCAGGGCTCCTAGCGGTTCGGTTCGGTCGTGCCTGCCAGGCGGAAGCGGTGCCTCATCGTCCGGCAGTGCCACGCAGCACAACGTGCAATGGCAAGGGCGCCACGGTCCCGGGCATTCACATGACGGTCAGCAGCCACTCCAGCTACCGGCGCGTCCCGGCTCAGTCCCCAAGCCGAGCGGAGGTGCCGAGTGAACGTGACCGCCTCACCCCATATGTGCGTAATAAGCATTTTTCGATGCTTGTAATGATCATCACTCTATGCCACCATGGCATTCAGTCACCCTTTGTGAACCGATCAGGAAGAGGATTCCGTTGAAGATTGAAATGAAATCAGTACGCAAGCTGCGTGTGCATTGGCCCGTAGCTTCGGAAACTTTTTCGCGGCTCGCCAAGGGCGATGTTGAAGCATTCAGGGATGAAGCGGGCGTCGTGGCCCTGCTCCAGGCCGTGTCCGAATCCCCCGATTTGGGGGATTTTGGCAACTACAGGCATGTCTTCGAATCCGGGTTGGGTTTCGAGGGATTCACCTGTACGGAAGGCGCTAACCCGACGTTGGGGCAGGTGGGCCAGCAGACGATTTCACCTACTTTTGTCTTCACGACGTATTTTGATGCGGCGCTCGATGATGCCGCTGTGGAACGCTTCCTGCAGAGCATCGTGGATATCCATCCCTGGGAGGTCCCTGTCATCGAACTGACAGGGCCAATCGGCGTCTCCAGCACTGCCCTTCCGGCAGTATTTGCGGGTGAGGCCGCATCATGATGGAAGCCACCTCGACCGGACTTTGGGACGGTCTGCGGCCGCTGCTTGCCGGCAGGTCATTTACCGACCTGACGCATGCCTTCCACCCTGGCCAGCCGCATTTTCCGGCATTCCCCGACGAAATTAGGGAGCCCGTCTTCGATCTGGAGAAAGGCGACGGTTTCACCGCTCACCGTTATTCGATCATCGGCCAATGGGGAACACACGTTGACCCTCCCTCGCATTTCATCCGGGGGGGACGGACCTTGGACCAGATTCCTGTGGAGGACATGGTCCTTCCGCTGGTCATCCTGGACATCACCGCGCGGGTCATCGCAAATGCGGACGCCACTCCCACGATGGAGGACGTTCAGGCATGGGAGCGTCGCAATGGTGCCATCGAACCGGGGTCCTTTGTGGCGTTGCGGACCGGGTGGAGCCATCGTTGGCCCGACGCCGATGCCATGGCAAACAGGGACGGTGAGGGTGTCAGCCACACGCCGGGCTGGTCGCAGGAAGTCCTCTCCTTCCTGGTCGAGGAACGGTCGGTAACTGCCGTCGGCCATGAGCAGACGGACACAGACCCGGGGCGGGCTACGTCCCGCCAGGATTTCACTTTGGAGACCTATGTCCTGGCGCGGAACCGGTGGCAGATCGAGCTGATGGCGAACCTGGACGGACTTCCAGAAGCGGGCGCGGTCCTCATTGCGAGCTGGCCTAAGCCGCTGCAAGGCAGCGGCTTTCCAGCCCGGGTCTTCGCCATCCACTAAGACTTGTTCGTGCAGTGACTAGAATCGGATCCATGTCTAAGACAACCAGCATGGGCCGGGGAGTCATGGCTGTCCTCGCGGTGGGCTCCCGCAACGCAGAAGGCCTGTCTGGCGGAACGGTCGCTGATATAGCGGCCGATCTGGGCAGGGACCGCAGCCAGGTTTCGCGCAGCCTCCGGACCGCCGAGCAGGAGGGGTTTCTGGCACGCGGAGACCATCGGTCCTACACCCTGGACTGGTCGCTCCTGACAGACGCACAGCTGTTGACAGAGCAACGGCTGCAGACCGACGGCGTAACCGCCTTGGAAGGCTTGGCCGGTGAAACTGATGAAGGATGCTTCCTTGGCGTTCTGAGCGGAAACAGTACTGTCACCATCGGTGAGCGTGTTCCGGCAAGTAGCAATATGGTCGGTTCTTGGCTGGGCCGGCCCTACCCGGCGTTTTGTAGTGATGCCGGCCAGGCCCTGCTGTGGGAAGCGTCGGATGCCGAGGTACGAACCATTTTCTCGGGCGTTGCCTTCGTTCGCCATGGGCCCAATACACCGCTTGACGTCGAGGACTTCCTGTCCCGACTGCGCGGGGCGCGGGCACGGGGGTACTCCATAGTCGATGAGGAAGCCGAGCCAGGGCTGTATTCCCTGGCCGTTCCGATTCGGGACTTCAAGGGCGACGTGGTGGCAGCGTTGCAGGTCGTAGGCGCCAAGACTCGATTGGAGCCGCGGCAGGAGTTCTGCGCCACGGCTCTCGTGTCCTGGGGAAGGTGGCTTGAGTCATCGCTGGGCCGCCCTTTGCCGCAGAACGGGCTCTAGCTGGCCAGGCCCTTCCGGCCTGCGTCGTCCCGAGTGCGGGCCTCGCGGGACCCCAGGCGTTCGGCTGCTGCTATGAGGGCCTTTGCGATGTCATTGGTGCTGGATTGGATCTCGGCCCGGCTGCCCAGGACGCTTAGCGCGGCAAGAATGGATCCCTCAGCGCTGCGGACGGGAACGGCCAGTTCGTAGACGCCATGCTCGAATTCTTCCTCCGCGACGATGAAGCCCCGCGTCCTGTCCCGGTCCATCAGTTCGGCGACTTCTTGTGGCGAATGGGCCGCTCCCGGACCGCCGACTCCGATGAAGTTGACGTCCTGGAGGAGGGCTTGAACGGCGGGCTGCTGGTCGTCCCACAGCAGGGCCCGGCCGGACCCGGTACACCACACGGGCGTCACCATGCCGGGTTTCACGAAGCTGCCGGGAACCGCGTCATTGCTGGAGGCCCGCAGGAGGATGACGCGGAAGCCCTCGCGGACGGAAATTCTGGATCGAAGGCCGAAAGCGGCCACCAAAGCCTCAAGTTCGGATCTGGATTCCCGGACCCAGCCGGCATTCAATGCTGAGGCCAGGCTGAAAAAACGCGGCCCCGTTCGGAATGGTCCGCGTTCGACACGTTCCAGCAGTCCCAGCTCGCACAATTCCTGAGTCAGCCGGGAGACACGGCTTTGTTCCATGTCCAGCTCTGATGCGAGCTGGGAGACACCGAGAAGCCGCCTTCCCCATTTCTCCCGGTCTGCGACCAGCCGAACTATCCGCAGTCCCTGGGCCATGGACGACGCTTCCGAAGAAGAATCCATGCTCCATGCTCCTTCCGCCCGATAACTACGCCTATTCTCACATGTCTTCATTGTTGATCAGGACGCGGTTTCCTTGCGCCCACACTGTGTAGAGGTCCGCGAGTATTGCTGAATTCGCTGCTTCCAGTTCTGGGGGAGCGATTTCTGCGCTTCCTTGCCGCCCGAACAGTACGACTTCATCTCCAGGGCAGACTTCCGCCACGTCGGTGACGTCGACGACCATGGAATTCATCGAAACGATGTCGACAATGGCAGCGCGACGGCCGCGGACCAGCACGCCGCCTTGGCCGGCCAGCGCCCGTCGGTAGCCGTCTCCGTAACCTGCTGTCACTGACGCCAGCCTTGAGTCCCGCTCCAGGGTGTGGGTCAGCCCGTAGCCGACCTTGGTACCTGCTGCATAACTATTAATGGAAGCGATCCGGGCTTTGAAGGCCATGCACCGTTGGAAGTGCGCTGCTGTCGGACCCGAATCGCCGTAGAGGACTGCCCCGGCGCGGACCATGTCCAGCCACGATCCGTGCACGTGCAGGGCGGCGTATGAATTGGCGCAGTGGAGCAGCACTTCCTCCCGGGGAGTTCCGGTCAGTTGAAGCAGCGTCAACGCCTGGCTTTGGAAACGCAGAAGAGCCGTTTCAATATGGCCGTTGTCGTCGGTGGGAAAATGCGTCATGATCCCGGCCAGTTGAAGCCCCGGGTGGCTCACGATCCCTACCGCGGATGCCCGGCCAAGCGAGGACGAGACGTCGAGGCTGTGTCTGCTGATCCCGGAAGAGTTGATATCGAGGTGGATGCGGACCACCTTCCCGGCCACGGCAGCGATCTTCTGTATCTCCCACGCGCTCTGCGGGTCGGCAACAAGTTCTTCGATGTCGTGGCGCAGGCCGGCCTTGATCTCCTGTGGCGCCGCGGCACGGACACGCAGGATCCGGCCCACAAAACCGCAGCGGCGTGCAATGGCTGCCTCCTCGTTGCTTCCTACTCCGACGAATGGAACGCCTAGACGAACAAGGGACGGGAGTAAAAGGTCAGCTCCGTGTCCGTAGGCATGGGACTTGACCACTGCACACAAAAGCGCCCGGTCATCGATCATGGACAGGAGGTTCCGGACGTTTGACTCGAAAGCGGCGGCGTCAATCTCCAGCCAGCTGCCGGCGTCCTGGACCGAACTGCGCACGTGTTGCATCAGGTCTTGTGAGTTCATGGTTTAGCCCTTGGACAGCCTCGTGGCCGGGGAAGAAAGACCCCGGCCACGAAGCTGTGAAGACGGTGGTTGATGATGGCGTCAGGACAGCTGGTTTACGCGCGCCTTGCGCCCGTATTTGAAGTAGAAGAAGGCGTAGCAGGCCCCAACAAAAGAGAGTCCGAAATAGAGGGCTGCTACCTGGTTAGGGTCAAAGGCGATGCCGATGAGCGAAATGAGACAGAGCGAGAAGGCCAGGATCGGCACCAGCGGGAACAGCGGGGCCTTGTAGGGAAGGGCAGCGACATCGCCGCCGTTCCTGACGAAGGACCTCCTGTGGAAGAAGTGCGAGGCGGTGATGGACATCCAGACCCCGACGACGGCGAAACCTGCCACCGATACGAGAGCGAGGTATACCGTTTCGGGCGCAACGACGCTGCTGATGAGGGATGCCAGGCCACCAAGCATGCTGACGGAGAGCGCGATCATCGGGATACCGCGCCGGGTCAGCTTCTTCAGCGCCCGTGGGGCGTGGCCCTCGTCGGCAAGGGAGTAAAGCATCCGTGCGCAGGAGAAGAGTCCGCTGTTTCCGGCGGAGAGCAGTGCGGTGATGATGACGAAGTTCATGATGTCGGCGGCAAAAGGAATGCCGATGGATGAGAAGACTGTCACGAACGGGCTTTCATCCAGTCCGACGTGCTCGTAGGGGATGGTCGCGGCGATGACGGCGATTGCCCCGACGAAGAAGACCAGCAGACGGACGACGGTGCTGCGCATTGCCTTGGGGATGCTCGTGGCGGGGTCAGCTGTTTCGCCCGCTGCCACGCCGATGAGTTCAGAGCCGGAGAAGGCGTAGAACACTGCAAGTGCTGTGACGAGGACGCCGGTGAAGCCGTTGGGGAAGAGACCGCCGGAGGTGTTGAAGTTCTCAAACATTAAGGGGTGGTTGGCCCCCTCGCTGAGCGGGTGGACGCCGAACAGCGCCGCGCCACCGAGAACGATGAGGACCACGATGGCGCCGACCTTGACGATGGCAAACCAGAACTCGGATTCGCCGAAGAACTTCGAGGAAACTGCGTTTAATCCGAAGAGGACCGAGGCGAAGATGACGCACCAGGTCCAGACGTCAACACCCGGGAACCAGCGCTGCATCAGGAGACCGGAGGCAGTGAACTCCGATCCGATGGCGACTGCCCAGCAGAGCCAGTAGAGCCAGGCCGTGGTGAACCCGGTGGCCGGCCCGATCGACCTCGCCGCGTAGATATGGAAGGCGCCCGAGACCGGGTATGCGATGGCAAGTTCGCCGAGGCAGGCCATTACCAGGTACACAACAAAGGCGCCGATGAGATAGGCGATGACCGCCCCGAGTGGCCCGGCCTGGGAAATGGTGTAGCCCGAGCTCAGGAAAAGCCCGGAGCCGATCACCCCGCCCATGGCGATCATGACCAGATGCCGTGCCCCCATGGACCGCCGGAGCCCGGAATCGGTCGACGGGGGAATCGTGGGCTGCGGTTTTAGCTGGACAGGTGATGAGGATTCCATGGTTTCTCCCAGGTGAGTGGACAGGTCTGATGCGAAGAGTACGCACATCGCCCCGGCGTGTGGGACGGGCCGCCTCGAGCTGTGCAATAGCGATAGTGATGAAAGTAACACGAAAACGGTGCTTTGGTCATTAAAAACATTTCAACATGCCTATGTTGCACGTAGGTTACATGAGATGCCGATGTCGAATCGGCAGTCAGATGGTCAATTTGCCCTGTTTTTCGGTCAGAATCACATGCACTGACGGACATGGAATGCGGTCAGCATTGGAGGACCGATGTAACTGATTGAAGGAGCACCATGACCACCTACGACATTGCGCTGATCGGCTTCGGCGGCGTCAACAGGACGCTGGCCGAACTGATCGCTACACGCGGTGAGACACTTCGTTCCGAGCTGGGCTTCGGCCTGAGGGTCGTGGCCATCACCGACCTTCGCCTTGGATCCCTGGTCCAGCCTGAGGGCATCGACCTCTCCATCGCCCTCACATTGGGCGGTGGCGGCGAAACCTTCGCCGAGTACGGCGGATCCGCGGATACCAATAACGAATCAGTTATCCGCAACTGCACCGCCGACATCATCTGCGAGGCGACCTTCACGAATCCCGACGGCGGCGAGCCGGCAGTTTCACACGTGCGCTGGGCACTCGAATCCGGCAAGAGCGTCTGTACCACGAACAAGGGCCCGGTTGCCCTCCGCGGCGCCGAGCTGACCTCCCTGGCCAAACAGAATGGCGTGCACTTTGAGTTCGAGGGCGCCGTCATGAGCGGCACTCCCGTCATCCGCCTGGCCAAGAAGATGTTCGCGGGGCTGAAGCTGAACGGCTTCGAAGGCATCCTCAACGGCACCAGCAACTATGTGCTCGGGCGGATGGAAGCCAGCCTGGACTTCGAAGCGGCCATCAGCGAGGCGCAGGACCTCGGCTACGCCGAAGCAAACGCCGCAGCCGACATCGAGGGATACGACGTTCAGCTCAAGGTCCTCATCCTCGCCAACGAACTGCTCGACGCCGGCCTGGAACTCAAGGACGTTCAGCGCCAGGGAATTTCGACCCTGACGCCGGAGAACATCCAGAAGGCAGCCCGCGAGGGATGCCGCTGGAAGCTCGTCGGTGCAGCACGTCGGAACCTGGACGGGTCCGTGACAGCAGGCGTATCCCCCGTAGCGCTCCCCCTCGACCATGGTCTCGCCGGGGTTTCCGGTGCGACCAATGCCGTGTCGTTCGACACGGACCTTCTGGGCCAAGTCACCGTCTCAGGACCGGGAGCCGGCCGTGTGGAGACCGCCTACGCGCTGCTCTCTGACATCATCGCCATGCACGGAGCCAGGACCGGAGCAGCCGCACATGTCTGAATCCACGCTGTGTTCGACAGAAACGGCGCTGCCGCAGTTCCGTGACGTGACGAGCCCCTACGACGGCAGCGTGGTCGGCGCGGTTTCGCTGACTGAAGCCACCGCCGGCAATGCCGTGATCGAAACGGCCCGCGTCGGCGCCCGGAAGGCACGGGCGCTGTCCCGCAACGCCCGCGGGAAGATACTGGACGGCGCCGCAACAGAGATCGAGCAGCGCAGCGAGGAGTTCGCTCAAACGATTGTGTCCGAGGCCGGGAAAACGATCCGTCAGGCACGGAAGGAAGTACTGCGCGCGGTCAACACGCTGCGCCTCTCCGCTGCCGAAGGGCGCCGAAACGCGGGCGAAGTCATCCCCTTTGACTCGTATGAGGGCTCCGAGGACCGCACCGGATGGTACTCGCGCGAACCACTGGGCATCATTGCCGCAATCACTCCCTTCAACGACCCCCTCAACCTGGTGGCACACAAGATCGGCCCGGCAATCGCCGGAGGAAACGCCGTGATCCTCAAGCCCTCTGCGCTGACTCCCCTGTCGGCCCAGCTGCTCACGGACGCCCTGGTAAGCTCCGGGCTGCCGCCGGAGGCCCTCACGATCGTGCATGGCGACCGGGAAGTGGCCGAAACAATCATCAGGTCACGTGACGTGCGAATGGTGTCCTTCACCGGGGGGTTCGCCACGGGTGAGAGTATCGCCCGCACCGCAGGCCTGAAGAAGCTGTCCATGGATCTTGGCGGAAACGCGCCCGTGATCGTCCTGGAGGATGCCCACATCGAGAAGGCAGTGGAATCCTGCGTCTCCGGAGCGTTTTGGGCCGCCGGCCAGAACTGTGTAGGGGTGCAGCGGATCCTCGTGGCCGCCCCGGTCTACGGCGCGTTCCGCCAGCGCTTCCTGGAGGCAACCGCGCGGTTGATTGCCGGCGATCCATCCGATGAACGGACGGATATCGGGCCCATGATCAGCTCGGCTGCCTTGCATGAGCTCCAGACCAAGCTGGACGAGGCCCTCGACGCCGGCGCTGTCCTGCTCTCAGGCAATGTCACGGACGGCAATGTGCTTCACCCGACCGTTCTGGAAGCGGTCCCGGCCGATGGCCGGCTGTGGAAGGAGGAGGTCTTCGGGCCCGTGGTCATGTTCCGAAAATTCACTACCTTCGAAGAAGCCATCGAAGTCGCCAACGCCATCGAGTTCAGTCTTCATGCGGGCATCTTCACCGACTCCCTGGCCAAGGCAATGGACGCCGCCCAACAGCTCGAAGCAGGCGGCGTCATGATCAACGATTCCTCTGACTACCGGTTCGACGGCATGCCGTTCGGCGGGGCCAAATACGGAAGCATGGGCCGGGAGGGCGTCCACTTCGCGTACGAGGAGATGACCCAGCCAAAGGTCGTCTGCATCAAGAACTGATCGAACCGGAGGGGCGCGACCGGGCCCGGTGCCCCTCCGGTTCCTCCTGCCAAGCGGCGCACACCAATGCCACCACCCAAACTTTCACCCAGAGAAACTTCCCCAGAGGATGGAAAACCATGACCACCCGCATCGAGACGGATTCGCTCGGAAACATACCTGTACCGGCCGCGGCCTATTGGGGAGCGCACACCGCCCGGGCCCTGGAAAACTTCACCATCAGCGGGATTCCCGTCTCCCGGCACCCGCACCTGGTGCGTGCCCTGGCCATGATCAAGAACGCTGCGGCGCAGGCCAACTGCGAACTGGGCATCCTCAACCCGCGGCAGGCTTCAGCGATCCGCGAAGCATGCCGGGAGATCCAGGACGGACATCACCACGAACAATTCTGCGTGGACGTCATCCAGGGCGGTGCGGGCACCAGCACAAACATGAACGCCAACGAGGTAATCGCGAACCTTGCGCTGGAAAAACTGGGCCACCGCCGCGGGGAATACCAGCATCTGCACCCCATTGACCACATCAACCGGTGCCAGTCCACCAATGACACGTATCCGACAGCGATCAAGCTGGCACTGATCTTCGCCACCGCAGAACTAAACCACGAACTGGGCGAACTTGCCGCATCCGCCCGTGACAAGGGCGCTGAATTCGCCGGCATCGTGAAGATGGGCCGAACACAGCTTCAGGACGCCGTCCCGATGACACTTGGGCAGGAGTTCAACGCATTCGCCGCGACGCTGGAAGAAGACCGCTCCAGGCTGATGGAATCCACGGCGCTGATGCTTGAGTGCAGCCTGGGCGCCACCGCCATCGGGACCGGCATCACCGCCGAACCCGGGTACCAGCAACTCGTCCTCCGGGCGCTGTCCGAGGTCTCCGGCGTCCAGGTCGTTCCGGCCGCTGATCTCATCGAAGCGACGTCCGACGTCGGCGTTTTCATGCACCTGTCCGGCATGCTGAAACGCACCGCCATAAAGCTCTCCAAAATCAGCAGCGACCTCCGGCTGCTGTCGAGCGGACCGCAGAACGGCTTTGGCGAGATTATGCTTCCCCCGCGCCAGGCCGGATCATCAATCATGCCGGGAAAGGTCAACCCCGTCATCCCGGAGGCCATGAATCAGATTGCCTTCGCGGTGGCCGGAGCTGACACCACAGTGACGATGGCTGCAGAGAACGGGCAGCTCCAGCTCAATGCCTTCGAACCAGTCATTGCCCATGTCCTTCTTCAGAGCATTTCATGGCTCGAACAAGGATCACGCGCCCTTCGTCGATACTGCACGGAAGGCATTGAAGCGAACACCGGACGCCTCGCCCGCCAGACGGAAGCCTCGGTGGGTCTTGCCACGGCCCTAATACCGGCCATTGGGTATACCGCCGCGGCAGGAGTGGCCAAGGAAGCCCTCCAGGACGGATCAACCATTCTGGACATCGTCACCAGAAAGAACCTCTTGGACCGGGACGCAACCAGGTCACTGCTGGAATCCGCCGTGCTGCCTGTCAGAAATCCAACCATGACCGGAGTCTGATCAATTTCACTCCGTGGCGCGGGCACCTCCGGCGCCCCGCCTGATGAAACTGGAAAGCGTCATGGCCGTCACCGTGTCCGTGACTCCGGGGATAGCAGCGATCTGCTCCCAGATCTCCTGAACCCTCTCCAGCGACCGGGCCTCGACCCTCACCAGAAGATCAAAGTCACCACTCACGACATCGCACAGAACCACTTCCGGAATCGACCGCAACACGGAGATGACGTCCGCCCCCCGCACCCGGTCCTTCCTGTAAACCATCAGGAAGGCGGACACCGGGCCCTGGCCCGGGGGGCCGGCAACAATCGTGTACCCCTGGATATACCCCTGCCGCTCCATCCGATCGATCCGCTGGCGCACAGCATTCCTCGAAAGAAGGACCTTGGTCGCCAGCTCTGCATGGCTCATCCGAGCGTTCTTCGTAAGCTCCGCAAGAATCCTCTGATCTATCTGATCAAGACTCACTCGATCCATGCCTACCCTTCACAGCAATAATCCCCCGGACCCGACCGGAACGGAACCAACTTCAAGACCGAAAGCCCTCGAAAAAAATGACACACCTGCACCAGGCCCGCCCATCTCTCACTGGCATCAGCTGCATCTTGTTCGACATGGACGGAACGCTCCTGGATTCAGCACCCGGCGTTACAGCAAGTGCCGCCCAGGCCCTGGCAGCTGTCGGGGCGCCAGTCCCCTCGATGGACAAACTGCGCCGATTCGTCGGGCCACCGATGATCGACTCCTTCAGAACAGTCTCAAAACTGGACGAAAAAACCGCCCAAAAGGCCCTCCAACACTACCGCAAAGCGTACGCCGATCATGGAGCCGAACAGTCCAGCCCATACGACGGAATCATGGACCTGCTCAAACACCTGCACTCGGCCGGGATTCCAATGGCTGTCGCCACATCCAAGGTGGAAGACCAAGCAATCAGGCTCGCTCGAAAGTTTGGAATTGAAAGGCAGTTCATTGACGTATGCGGAGCGTCGGACCGCGAGGGAAGAGCGAGCAAAGCAGACGTCATCGCCGAAGTGCTGCGCCGGCTCCAATCCAAAGGCGTAGACATATCCACTCCCGCAATGGTCGGAGACCGAAGCTACGACATTGAGGGAGCAGCCAAACACGGAATCCCCACAATATTCGCACTCTGGGGATACGGGGAGGCCGAGGAAGCCTCGCAGGCCACCGCCGTTGCCCCCTCCCCTGCGGCCCTTCTGCCACTGATCCTGGATAACCGCCGCCGGTCAGCCTCGCAGCATCCCTCGTGCGATGAGTCCACGAATGCGACCAACAGGCATTCACAATCCACTGTTTGCTAGAAGCGGTGGTTTGGCCCCAGCACTGATCCGTGCCGGTTTCGCCTGCCGCATAAGCCGGTCCCCCACCGCGACATCCTCCGGCCGCACCGGCGTTGCGAGAAAATCCGATACAGCTACCGGAATCTTTGATGCCCATATACTCCGCCCGCAAAACTGTGCCACTCAGGTTGGGCGGTTTCTGAGGGTCGACGCAACAGATGCGTGTTTTCGGGTCGTTTTCCCGATGCTTTGAGGCTATCGCAGAGCGGCGGCAGGCGCGGTGCGTTCGGCTTTGAATCGTGCTGCCGGGGTGTCGTAGTCGAGGGTCTTCCGTGGCCGTTCGTTGAGCTCACGCATCACGTGAGAGACGTGCGCAGCGCTGTGAACCGCGAGGTTGGTGCCCTTGGGGAAATATTGGCGGGCCAGCCCGTTGAAGTTCTCGTTCGCGCCGCGCTGCCAGGGGCTGGAGCGTTCGGCAAAGTAGACCGGAACCCCGGTCCTCTTTGTTAGTTCCTCGTGCCAGGCCATTTCCACACCCTGGTCCCAAGTGAGCGTTCGTTTCAGGTGTGCCGGCAGCGTCGCGAACGCGCTGATTGCGGCCGCGTTGACACTCGCAGCGGTGTGATCCAGGGGCAGATTCACGATGACGCCGTACTGGGTTTTCCTTTCCCTGAGTGTCATCATCGCCGAGACTGACCCGACGCCGACGATGAGGTCCCCTTCCCAGTGGCCTGCTTCTAGCCGGGTTTCGACCTCCGCGGGCCGTTGGTCGATCATGGTCATGTTGCGGATCCGCGATCCCTGCCCGGTGCGCGTGCGCCAGCGCGTCTTGCGGACGCGGCGACCGGTGCGCAGCTTCGTGGCATACCGCTGGTGCAGGCCGTGGTCCTCACGCAGCAGCAATGCGCGGTAGATCGTTTCCGGGCACAACCGCATCGCCTGGTCATCGGGGTACGTCTTCTTCATCCATCCGCAGATTTCGTCCGGCGACCAGAAACGGTTGAGTTTGCGTTGCACGAGGGTGCGCAGCCGGGCGTTGGCGGCGAGCTTATGCACTTTTGGTCGGGCCCGTTGCAGCCGGGCGTCGTGATCGGCAGTACGGGGCAGGTAGAGGCCCTGAACGTCCCGATGACGGTCCAGTTCCCGTTTGATCGTGGAAGCGTGACGGCCCAGTTCCACCGCGATGCGTCGCATCGAGTGCCCCAGCCGCAGCAGGTCCGCGATCCGCATCCGTTCCCGCGCATCCAGGTAGCGGCCCGCGGTTACGGATGGAACTCTGATGGGTGGGATCTGGAAATTGCTGGCTCGACGCAGCTGCGTCCCCGTTCTTCTGTGCATACCAAGAAGTCTGCAGGCTTCTGCGTTGCTCACTCCGTTGCGCATCAGCTGCCAATACTTCTCGGCCCGCGCAGCACGGCGTTGCTGCGCCTCTGAGAGCACCGCACCGAGCATCTGGTCTGCATAACGTCCAGAGGAGAGAAAAGCGGCGTGCTGCGCCGCGGTCGCCGCATTTCGCTCTTTCGATAGTCGCGACAGTCGATCTTGTTCGAAGTTCAGGCTGAGACGATCCGTCAGGCGCAATTGGCCCTGGCACCGCCTTACGGTCACCTTGGACTGACGTAACTGATCGAAACGACCGTGCATCCACCGATACCCGGTCGAACGGCTCACTCCCGCTGCCTTAGCTGCCTCCCCAAGGCTTTTGCCGCGATCAAATGCCGCCCAAAACCTGGCCTCCTCGTCGACGTCGACTCGAAGATGATGGCGGTCTCTGACCTGGCCGACGTCCGCTTCCCACGCCACGAGCCGGGACGTAGTGAACCCAAGCTCCGCCGTCGTCTCGCTGGGAGTCTTGCCGCTGCGACGCAGGCGCAAGTATTCCTCGCGCAGCCAGCGGTAGCCGACCTCTTTATCGATGCCAGCATGACGGGCGGACGGTTTGAGACCGTGCCCGTGCTTTACCGAGGCAAGAAACCGGATGCCTGCTGCTGATGAGGAGCTGAGATACATGTCGAACCACCTTGAAAGAAGGTGTTGCTTCGATCGACAGAATCCCGCGTTGGACAGTCGGGACAGTTGCGCCTGTCCGCGGAGATCATTGGGCGTCCGGGCACCAACGAACAGGACCTGGCAGCGCCGCGCAAGGCGCTACGGGTCTGGGCGCCGCCGAGAACCTGATCAATGGTGACCATTGCGTGACCGGCAGGAACAGGAACGGCCGGGACAGAACGATGCCCTGACGGCTGTCCGGGAGGGCGGCACGCCGGTCGTCACCAAATCCGACCGGTTCGCCCGGCCCCGACCCGACCCGATGCTCGGGACATCATCGAGGTAATGACGAGAGTTTCCCAGGAGTTCCGGCTGCCGACAGGGATGACCATGAGGATTTGATACCCAAGTCAAAGGAAGTCATGCAGTTCCAGGCGCTCCCGGCCGTGAAGGAGTACTCAGCAACACCGCTGTCCACGTCAAGAGAAGGAGCCGCCAGACCGCAACTGCCACCAACAAAAATGGGCCCCACAGCGGCCCATCAGAGAAGATTTGTACACATTCAGTGGCCCACAAGCCCCTGAACAGGGACTTTGGTGCCAGAACAGCCGGACGGCTTCGCTGTCATAAGAGGCATACAGGTAGTCCTCGGCGAACGGTATGGTCGGTTCGACCTCGTTCGGCACCGCCCGGATGGCCATCTCGATGCCGAGCCGGTTCATGGCATCGAAGGTCTCACCATGGAATTCGGCCACCGGCTTCGGGCTGAGGTTAACGTTGGCGCTCATGCCGTTGCCGGTGCCTAGCCGCAGGACGTGCTCGGAGAATTCGAATTCCATGTCGAAGGCGTCATGGCGGTCGGGGATGGAAGACGTAGTCAAGCCGCGCGGGGTGAGGTACAGCGTCACCTGCCACCAGTGGTTCAGCATCGGAGTGTCCGCAATGCGGATCTTGCCGACAATCTGCGTCCACATGTGAGGACATCATGACATAGTTACGAGAATCACTCTGCCATCGCAAATCCAGGATTGCGCCGAAAATCCGTAACGGTACAGGTCAGGCGACTGCCTACCCGTTGAGACGTCTCGTACCTCAAGGGTTGCGAGACTGCCGGCCCTTTCATCGAAGGCTTTCAGGATCACACGCCGCACCTCAACAACGGCCTAAAACGGTCGACATACACGATCGGCTGAACCCAGTAGCAGAAGCAGTTTTACGGTTCCCACCTGTCGGACGTCCGCCGCCACTGGGGGTGTCTAACAGACACTGCCACTGCCGGGTCAGGTTGCGTAGCGTGGGGGATGTGGACCGAAGAGAAGACATCCGTGAGTTCCTGATCTCGCGCCGCGCGAAGATCAGCCCGGAGCGGGCCGGTGTCCCCAGCTATGGGGAACTGCGCCGGGTGCCGGGCCTGCGGCGAGAGGAAGTGGCGCAGCTTGCCGGCGTGAGCACCGACTACTACACCCGGCTGGAACGCGGCAGCCTCCGCGGTGTCTCCGACTCGGTCCTTGAGGCCGTGGCTTCGGCCCTTCAGCTGGATGAGGCCGAGCGGGCCCATCTGATGGACCTGGCCCGGACCGCCAACACACCTGCACGCCGGACGCCCAGGAAGCCATCCCAGCAGCGGGTTCGCCCCGGGGTGCTGCGCCTGCTGGACGGGATGAGCGGGGCAGCCGCGCTGGTGCAGAACGGCCGCTCGGACGTGCTCGCAGCCAACCTGCTGGGCAGGGCGCTGTATGCGGATGTGTTCAACTCCGGCGTGTCCTTCGGCCACGACCTTCCGGGCAGGCCGCCGAACCAGGCACGCTATCTCTTCCTCGATCCACGCGCCGGGGACCTGTACCCGGACTGGAACGCGGTTGCCGGCACCACGGTAGCCATGCTGCGCCTGGAAGCTGGCCGGAACCCGCACGACCGGGCATTGAACGAACTGATCGGGGAGCTCACTACCCGCAGCGGCCTGTTCGCCGCGCTCTGGGCCGGGCATGACGTACGGATCCACACCACGGGAACCAAGCGCTTCCATCACCCGGTGGCCGGGGCCCTGTCCCTGCAGTTCGAGACGCTGCACCTGCCCGGCGACGAAGGCCAGACCCTGTTCACCTTCACCGCCGAGCCCGGCTCGACCTCTGCAAGCGCGCTGGCGTTCCTCGCCAGCTGGGCGGCGGCGCCTTCCACCACCAAGGACGCAGAAGCGGGAACGGCCATAACTGCCCGTTCCCAGGCGCAGCCCCTCCAACCAGGCCCGGGGAAGACAGAACAACGACATAACTGACAAGACCCCGCCTTCACCGCAGTAGCAACCACTTAACGAGCATTCGGGCAACCCGCTAACAGTCTCCGTTGAACGGACTTTGCTGACGGCTGCCCAAATTCAGCCAAAACCCTATGAAAGAGAACAACCAATGACAAAAAAACTCATCGGAACTGTTGCCCTGGTAACCGGGGCCAGTAGCGGCATCGGTGACGCCACCGCCCGTGCCCTCGCCGAGCAGGGGGCGTCCGTCGCCGTCGTCGCCCGACGCAAGGACCGCCTCGACACACTCGTGGCCGAGATCGAGGCTGCCGGCGGCACCGCCTACGCCGTTCCTGCTGACATCACCGACCGAACCCAGGCTGAACAGGCCGTAGCAGAGGTTGTAAACCAATTCGGCCGCCTGGACATTCTCATCAACAACGCCGGGCTCATGCTCCTCGGACCGGTCGTCGATCAGGAGGTCGACGAGTGGGAACGGATGATCGCGGTCAACCAGAGCGGTCTGCTCTACATGACGAAGGCGGCACTCCCGCACCTGCTGGCTGCAGCGGAGGACGAACTGCGCGGCGTCGCGGACATCGTCAACATCTCCTCGATCGCCGGACGGCAGGCTTGGGCGAACTTCGCCGCGTACAACATGACGAAGTTCGGCGTGAACGGCTTCACCGAAGCGCTCCGCCAGGAGGTCACGAAGAAGCACGTCCGGGTCGGCGTACTCGAGCCCGGCGCAGTCGAAACAGAACTGATCTCACACAACAGCGACACCATCAAAGGCGACCTCGCCGTCTCCGACGCCGAGAACATCCCCGAGAAGCTGCAGCCGGAGGATATCGCCGAGAGCATCGCGTACATGGTGACCCGCCCGCGCCGATCCTCCATCGCTGAGCTGTGGGCCATGCCCACGTCCCAAGCCTGAGAACCCTACCGAAGGAGAACACAGCATGAAAAACGCACGTCTAAGGGACCTGGAAGTCTCCCGCATCGGCCTCGGCGCCATGACCATGGCCGGCACCTACACCAGCGAGGGCGCCCTGGATAACAGCGAATCGATCCGCACGATCCTCCGTGCACTCGAGCTCGGAGTCACCCACATCGACACAGCGGAGATCTACGGGCCGTTCCTGAGCGAGGAAATCGTGGGCCAGGCCATCAAGGGACGCCGTGACGAAGTGAAGATCGCCACCAAGTTCGGCCTCGTCTCCCATTCCGGTGGCGGCGCCGGTGTCACGGACAGCAGCGCAGCGAACATCCGCACGGCTGTCGAGGGATCCCTGAAGCGACTGGGCACCGACTATATCGACCTCTACTACCAGCACCGGGTTGACCGGAACACGCCCATCGAAGAGACCGCCGGGGCCGTTGCGGACCTGATCACCGAGGGTAAGGTACTGCATTTCGGTCTGTCCGAGGCCTCCCCGGACACAATCCGCCGGGCACACACCGTGCAGCCCGTCTCGGCCCTGCAAACTGAGTACTCCCTGTGGACCCGCGACGTCGAAGACGAGATCCTGCCGCTGCTGCGTGAACTGGGCATCGGCTTCGTCCCCTACTCGCCGCTCGGGCATGGTCTGCTCACCGGGCAGATCCGGACGGTGGAGGATTTCGCCGATGATGACTGGCGCAAAACCAACCCGCGCTTCACGGGGGAAAACTTCGTCCGGAACCTGCGCATCGTCGACGAAGTCCAGAGCATCGGCGCGGAGATTGACGCCACCCCAGCCCAGACAGCCCTCGCCTGGCTGCTGACCCGTGGGAACGACATCGCCCCGATCCCGGGCACCCGCCGCGTATCCCGTGTGGAGGAAAACACCGCAGCCGATACCGTCGAGCTCACCGCAGACCAGCTCGAGCGCCTGAATTCACTCCAGCCGGCAGCAGGGGCGCGGCACGACGACGCCAATATGGTCTCGATCGACCGCTGATCCCTGACCGCGGGGGTCCCTCACTGGGGACGTTCAGTGCTCCAGTTGGGGGGCCTTCTCTGGGCAAACACATTGGTCAGTTTCCGAAATCGTCTGCATCTATTGTCCGAAGCCGCCTGCATCGAGCCGCTGCGTCATTCTGGCGCTCGTATGGGCGGGTGCCGCAAGTTACTTGCGGGCGCGCGCACCTGTACCGGTTCGAGTTGCCGGTTAACCGGCGGTGTGGTCGGCGGGCAGGTCAACGGTATTGAGTTTGGCCTCGCTGCGGACTGTGGCGGCCCAGGTGGCGAGAAGGTTGAGTGCGTCGTGGCCCGGGGTGCCCGGTTCGGCGCTGTAGGCGATCAGGGTCAGGCCCTCATCGCCCGGGAGTTGCATGGCCTGGAAGGTCAGTTCGAAGTCCCCGACGATGGGGTGGCGGAAGGGTTTCACTCCGGTGCGGTGGAGCCGGACGTTCTGGGCGGCCCACATGGTCCGGAAGTCCTCGCTCTTGGTGGAGAGCTCTCCGATGAGGTCTGAGAGGTCGCGGTTGTGGGGATCGCGGGCGGCTTCCTGCCGGAGGATGGCCACGACGTCCTGGGCCATTGATCCCCACTCGGGCAACTGGTCCCGGGAACCCGTATCAAGGAAGACGAAACGTGCGAAATTCTGGGGCGGCTCCGGCTCGTCGCCGTTGGGGTGGTAGAGCGCCCGGGCCAGGGCGTTCATGCCGAGGACATCGAGCCGGCCATTCTGGACGAAGGCCGGGATGCCGGTCATGCCGTCGAGAAGATGTTGAATACTGGGGCTGAGCTTCTGCGGCACGCGCCGGCGCTGCCGGGGCCGTTTGAGGTTTGATGCGCGGGCGAGGTCGAAGAGGTAGGTGCGTTCGGCGTCGTCGAGTTTCAGGGCCCGGGCGAGGGATTCGAGGATGCTGTCGGAGACGCCGGTGAGGTTTCCGCGCTCGAGTCGGTTGTAGTAATCAATGCTCATCCCGGACACTGCTGCGAGTTCCTCGCGGCGGAGCCCGGGCACCCGGCGCAGGCCCCCGTACACGGGCAGCCCTGCCATTTCAGGGCTGATCCGGGCACGGCGCGACTTAAGGAAATCGCTCACTTCACTGTTGTTGCTCACCTTTTCCACGGTACGCGCGAACAAGCCGCTGGTGGGAGGTACGGCTATTACATGGAACACCAGCCACTACCTCGGGTTCGGGCATGGCGGTTGACTGGATGACGGAGGGACGCAAAAGCGCTTTCTCATCTCTCCCCCGCCACCAAGACTTCTTTGGAGAACCCTGAATGACTGACTTCTCTGCCGTGAAGGCAGCGGATCCCACGCGGAGACGCCGCTGGATAGCCTTGGTGTTCATCTCGATCGCCCAGCTGATGGTGGTCTTCGACGCCTCGATCATGAACATTGCCCTCCCGCAGGCCCAGACCGATCTTGCGTTCAGCGACGCGGACCGCCATTGGGTGATCACCGCCTACAGCCTCGCTTTCGGGGCGCTGCTCCTTCTTGGAGGGCGGGTCTCGGACCAGTGGGGCCGCCGGCGCGCCTTCATCGTGGCCCTCGTGGGCTTCAGCCTGGCCTCCGTCCTCGGCGGCATCGCCCCCAATATCGGGGTGCTTCTGGCGGCCCGCGTCCTGCAGGGCGTGTTCGCGGCGCTCCTCGCCCCGGCCGCGATGTCGCTGCTCTCGGTGACTTTCCCCACCGGCAGGGAACGGGCCACCGCATTCGGCGTTTTCAGCGCCATCGCCGGAGCCGGCGGCGCCATCGGTCTGCTCCTCGGTGGCGTGCTAACCGAGTTCGCGACCTGGCGGTGGACGCTGCTGGTCAACACGGTCTTCGGCGCGGTCGCCATCTTCGGTGCAATCACCTACATCCGCGAAGCCCGCGACGATTCTCCCCGCGAACGGCTCGATGTCCCGGGCACGCTGCTCGCATCTGCCGGTCTGGCAGCCCTGGTATTCGGACTCAACCGGGCCGAGACCGACGGCTGGGGCGCCGGTCTCACCGTCGCGTCATTCGTTGCCGCCGTCGTGCTGCTGGCCGCGTTCGTCGTCGTGGAGACCTGCGCCGCGGCTCCGTTGCTGCCGATGCGGGTGATCCTGGACCGGAACCGGGGAGGTGCCTACCTCAGCGCGGCCCTGGCCATGGCCGGGAACTTCACCCAGTTCCTCTTCCTGACCTATTACATGCAGGTCGTCCTCGGCTTTTCGCCGCTTCTGACCGGCGTCGCGTTCCTTCCCCTCGTGGCCTGCCTGATCTTTGGCTCAACCCAGATCGGGACCCGGCTGATCGGCAGGCTCCCGGCCCGCTGGCTCATGGGTGCCGGCTACCTGGTCGGCGCGGCCGGCATGTTCTGGCTGACCCGGCTCACCGTCGAGAGTGCCTACTGGCCCGTGGTGTTCCCCGCCAGCGTCGTCATGGGCCTGGGCCTGGGAACCGCCTTCATGTGCTCAATGGTGATCGCCACCAACGGCGTCGAGCCACTGGACACCGGAGTCGCCTCAGCCATGGTGAACACCTCCCAGCAGATCGGCGGCGCCGTCGGCACGGCCCTCATGAGCACCATCGCAGCCGCCGCGACCACGGCTTGGGCGGCCTCGAAGCCGGCAGGAAGAGGCGTCATGGATCAGGCCGCCGTGCACGGGTATGTGTCCGCGTTCTCGTGGGCGGCCGGAGCCATGGTCCTTGCCGCGGTTGCCGCGTTCGTTCTCATCCGCTCCGGCGGCCGGACAGGCTCGGCCCCGAACACCGCAGTCACACCGGCCGCGCCCGCACTCACACACTAGACACTTCAGCCAACACGGAAACTAAGGGAGATACTTCGATGGAATACACACGATTGGGCACGTCGGGCTTGAAAATCAGCCGCGTTGCGCTGGGCTGCATGAGCTTCGGCGACACGTCACGGATGCCCTGGGCCCTGGACCAGAAGGCAGCGGAACCCCTGTTCAGGCAGGCCCTGGATCTTGGGATCACGTTCTGGGACACCGCGAACATCTACGGGCACGGCAGCAGCGAGGAGATCGTCGGCCACGCCATCACCGAGTACAGCCGCCGCGAGGACATCGTCCTCGCCACCAAACTCTTCTCCAAAATGCACGAGGGCCCGGGCGGGAAGGGCCTGTCCCGCAAGGCCATCATGGAGCAGGTCGACGCGTCCCTGACCCGGCTCGGCACCGACTACATCGACCTCTACCAGATCCACCGTTTCGATCCCGAAACTCCGGTCAAGGAAACCATGGAAGCCCTGCACGACCTGGTGAAGGCCGGCAAAGTCCGCTACCTCGGCGCCTCGTCCATGTGGGCCTGGCAGTTCGCCGCGATGCAGCACGCCGCCGACCTGAACGGGTGGACACGCTTCGTGTCCATGCAGGACCAGTACAACCTCATCATGCGCGAAGAAGAACGCGAGATGTTCGGGCTCCTCGCACACCAGGGCGTCGGCAGCATCCCCTGGAGCCCCCTGGCCGCCGGCCGCGTCGCACGGCCCTGGGGTGAGCAAGGGACCAACCGGTCCGCCACCAACCCCGACACGGACTTCAACGGCCGCCCGCTCTACCTCGACAGCGACAAGAGCATCGTTGACGCCGTCCAGAAAATCGCAGAGAAACGCGGCCTCTCCATGGCCCAGGTCGCCCTGGCCTGGGTCCTGAAAAACCCCGTCGTCAGCGCACCCATCGTCGGCGCCACCAAGGAACACCACCTCACCGACGCCGCCGGTGCCCTCGACATCGACCTCACCGAGGACGAAGTGACGGCCCTCGAAAAGCACTACGCACCCCGGCAGCCGACCTACTACTGAGGAGGCCGGAAAGGATCACCATGCCACTTTCAGATGCGGCGCCAGGCCCGGACGCCGACGAAGCCGACATTCTTACCGCAGAGCGGAAACGGAACCAGTTGCTGGTGGAACAACGCACCGATGAACTCGATGAGTTGCTCAACCCCCACTTCGTGGCCGTGCACATCACCGGGTATGAACAGACCAAAGCCGAGTGGCTGGCTCAGATCCGGTCCGGGCAAATGCGCTATCACGACATCCAGGAGCTCTCCGCCACCGTCACCATCGACAAGGACTCAGGTGTCGCCGTCACACGGAACCTGATCGACGCGACCATCTACGGCTCCCGCGCGACCTGGCCGCTGGAGTCCACCACCACCTACGTCCGCGTCGGCGGTATGTGGAAAGCCAGCCACTCCCAGACACGAACCTTCTAACAACAACCCAAAAACCAAACGAAAGTTAAGAGGAAACAACCATGGCAGCAGAAGTAGCAGTCATCATCGGCTCGGGCAGCATCGGAGTAGCGATCGGTCGAGTCGCCGGCATCGGCCGGAAGGTCCTGCTCGCTGACTACAGCGAGGAAACCATGAACTCCGTCGCCGATCAGCTCCGCGGCGAAGGCTACGAGGTCACCACCCACCCGATCGACATCTCCAACCACGACGCCGTCGCGGCCCTGGCCGACGCCGCAGCAGCCCTGGGCGACGTCACCCGCGTCGTGCTCGCCGCCGGGGTGTCCCCGGTCCAGGCAACCACCGACCGGGTGATGCACGTCGACCTTCTCGGCACCGCCTACGTCCTCGAAGAATTCGGCCGGGTCATCGCCGCCGGCGGCTCCGGCATCGTCATCTCCAGCATGGCCGGCCACATGGGCGACGGCTATCCCCGCGAGATTGAACACGCACTGGCATATACACCGACGGCAGAACTTCTGGAGCTGCCGTTCCTCGCCGCCGAGAAAGTGGGCGACTCCGGCGCCGCCTACACCCTCGCCAAGCGCGGCAACGCCCTGCGCGTCCAGGCAGCAGCCACCACCTGGGGTGAGCGCGGGGCACGCATCAACTCCCTGAGCCCCGGCATCATCTCCACCCCGCTCGCCCAGGATGAGATGTCCGGACCGTTCGCCGAAGGCTACCGCACCATGATCCGGACCTCGGCCGCCGGGCGCATGGGCACCCCCGCCGAAGTGGCTACCACCGCGGCGTTCCTCCTCGGACCCGAAAGTGCCTTCATCACCGGCTCCGACCTCCTCATGGATGGCGGGGTCATCGCAGCCATGCGGGCCGGGCAGCTCTAGGATCTGACTCCGAGGCCAACACTCCAGCTGTCGACAGCTGGGGTCAATTCGGATTATCCACGGCTGGAATCGGGAGCCATTGGGGCAGCTCCCTAACAGCCGCAGCGGTGGATAACCCATGAGGACTGTCCCCGGTTGTGGGCAGCGGGACCGTGCTGAAACCCCAGATCTCCCTACGTGGTCCGTGGGCCTGCGAGCTCCCGTTCTGCCCTGTACCAGCTGCCGTGGATAGGTTCAGAACCGTGTTTGGGGCTAACCGCGATCAGCTGCCCGGGCGTTCCGAGCTTGCACTTCCTGCAGAATACGCTCGGCCAGGTTCAGCCAGCCAGTGACCGGCATGCGCCGTACCCCTGTCTTCAGTTAGGTGCGCTGGAGTCCGACGGCGCGGGTGATGAGGGCGTCGAACTGGCGGTCGCTGAGCAGGCCCCGGGCGGTGATCAGTGGCTTGGCACCGTATCCGACGGCGTAGCGGGTCTTGGGAGTTGCGGCGGTCACAGCCTTTCCGATTGCGTCGGCGATGACCGACGGCGGTGAGTTGCGGTTCCCGTTGGTCTCTGAGCGCAGCGACTTCGCGACGGCCTCCGCGTGTGGGGCGTAGGGGCCGTTACCGGAGGTGGCCTCCAGGTTGTCGGCGGCGATGCCGCCCCACTCGGTCGCAATGCCGCCGGGCTCTATGACGACGACGTTGATGCCGAAGGGCTTGACCTCCAGGCGGAGGCAGTCACTGAGTGCCTCGAGCGCGAACTTCGTGCCGTGGTACCAGCCGCCCAGCGGTGTGTAGATCTTTCCGCCCATCGAGGTGATGTTCACGATCGAGCCCGAACGCTGCGTGCGCATGTGCGGCAGCACCAGCTGCGCCAGCCGCATTGCTCCGAAGACGTTGACCTCGAACTGGCGCCGGCCCTCGTCGATGTCGACATCCTCGAGCGCACCGTAGGAGCCGTATCCAGCGTTGTTGACCAGGACGTCGATGCGGCCGGTTTCGGTGAGGATCTGGTCGATGCCTGCCTTCATGGACTCGTCGTCGGTGACATCCATCGCCAGCGGGCGGATGCCGTCGGCCGCAAGGCTCTTCAGGCGGTCGGTGCGCCGTGCCGCCCCGTAGACGGTGAAGCCGAGGCTCGCCAGTTTCCTGGCGGTCGCCTCCCCGATCCCGGAGGATGCGCCGGTGACAAGTGCGGTCTTGGTGGTCATGGTGGTGCTCCTGACGTAAGATGAATCGTGGTTCACTTAAATAATGAACCCGCATTCACCTTCGCGCAAGTCCTGGTAGGAGAACTTTTCGTGACCACACAGCAGCGGCCCATGCGAGCCGACGCGATACGCAACCGTGCAAAGATCCTCGACGCCGCCCGCGCGGAAATCGCCGCCCAGGGCCCTGACGTTGGCATGGAGGTCATCGCAGCCACCGCGGGGGTGGCAGTCGGAACTCTGTATCGTCACTTCCCGACGAAGACCGACCTGGTGGGCGCGGTTCTGGCCGAATACATCGGACAGATCACCACGGAAGCCGAAGCCGCCCTGGAGCGCGTCCGCGAAGGCGCATCCCCGCTGGCGGTGATCATCGCCTTCCTGCACGAGGTAATCCGCATTTCGGCGATAAACGAAGCGGCGAAGTCGGCAGCGCCGGCGTTGGGTGCCGCTGCGAACGTCGACGAGACACGTGCAGCGACGGCACTGTCCGCACTTATCGACCGGGGAATCGCGGCCGGGCAGATCCGGCCCGACCTCACCGTCGCCGATATCTACGTCCTCATCTCCTCCGCACCACTGGATCAGCCCGAGCCGGTCCGCGAACGGTGGGCCGGACTCGTCCTCCCCTGCCTCACCGCCGACGCCGCCCACATCAACGTCGACGAGGTTGCACGACGGTAAAGCAGCAACCGGGGCAAGGAACAGCGGTCACGATCCCGGTCCGCCCGAGCAGCGAATCGAGGAGAGAAATCGCCCAGAAATCCCAGCGGTCATGTCACCAGCACAACCCCGCGGCATGAATAGGTACAAGACCAATCACGGCCCCCAGGACAAGTCAGAAAGGGTACCCGGATGACCGCAGATCCCAGCAGGCGGAGGACTCATTGGCCGGGGCTCTGCTCCCGCCACCCACACAACAGAACAGGCCACGCGGCGGCCAGGCCAAAGACCGCAACAAGCGTCAGAGGGACCCGAGCAGGGTCAATGTACACACGTTAAAGCAAAAACCCCCTCTGACGAGGGGGAATGCTGTGCCCGAGGTGGGACTCGAACCGGGCTCCACACGCCGGAAACCCGCCGCTTCCCCCGAGAACCTCCCCAATCCGGCGCAGTCCGGCACCGGTACGGCCCGATCCGAAGCCCCAGGTGTGCACACTGTGCACACCCTCTTTATTGACCACTTCGCTGCACCGTCCGGATAAGAGCCGCGGCCTTAAGAACCGGAAAGTCTTGCCTGCTGCGCAACTTCATTCCGCCGCGTATCACCAACCCCAAGTGCCGTGGCCGGGTCCCGGCGAACGGCGTCCACCGATCACCGACGCCCGGCGCACGTCTCAGGCCCGGAATCAACAAGAATCATGACGCTTCACCTCCGTTCAGACATCTCATCGCCGAAAGAACGGAGACCTGCAAGACGACTCTGCCTAAGGAATATGGAGTGTCGGCAGCCAAGCTCAGCGCGACGAGGGTGTCCGAACTCTTCACGGCATCCAGTGTCACCGTCATAACCAGCTCATTCGTGCCAGGCACGACGCTTGGCATGTCGAACCGGATACACCGCTAATTCCACAGTCCCGACTTCACCAGGCAAGTAGCGGTCGCGAATCGGCGGGGAACTGCACCGCAGGCCCGGGTCCTGCTTTTCAACAAAGGCGCACGGGGGCTGTCAGCATCCAAGTTTGGACAGGATCGCCGTCATTGCAGCCCGGACGCCAGTGCTCAGGGTGGGTTCCAGGGCGGGGGCGAAATGTGGCGAGTGGTTGCCGGCGATGTGCCCGTCAGCCGTGAGCGTCTCGGCCGTATAGCCTCCGAAGGTCCAGTAAACCGAGGGAACAGAGATAGCTGTTGCGAGTGTCCCGAAGTCTTCACTGGCCATCATCGGCGGAATCTCGCGGACCTCTTCCTCTCCGATCACGACCCGAAATTCCTGGATAAGTTGATCTGCCGCCGCCGGATGGTTGTAGCACAGCGGAAAAGAATACAGCTCCTCAATCTCAGGGGGCGGCGCGGAGGAGGCTTCTGCCTCTGCGCGGATGATTCGGCGGATTGATGCCAGCACGGCCTCGCGCACTTTCTGGTCGAAGGTCCGTACGTTAATGGTGAACTCGGCAATGGCGGGAATGATGTTTTCCTTCAGGCCCCCGTGGAAGGTTCCGATTGTCACGACTGCGGACTGTCTGGGGTCCAGCTCACGCGAAACGATGGTCTGCAGCCGGACCAACATGTAGGCCCCGAGCACGATCGGGTCGATCGCTTCTTGGGGCTGGGAACCATGCGCCTGACGCCCGTGCACGGTGACCTTCCAGGAATCGGCCATGGCCATAGCGGTACCGCGGCTGATGCTTACCGTGCCCGCCAGACTCGGCACGACGTGCTGGCCATAGATTATCTCCGGTTTGGGAGCCCGGTTCCACAGACCATCGTCGACCATCGCCTGGGCTCCGGCGGCCGTCTCCTCCCCCGGCTGGAAGAGGAAGACGACTGTCCCGGTCCAGGCATCGGTGGCACCCGCGAGCAAGGCCGCCGCAGTCAGCGCTGCGGTGATGTGCGTGTCATGGCCGCAGCCGTGCATTACCGGAACCTGAGTCCCGTCGGCCAGGGCACCGGTGGCCTGACTGGCGTAATCAAGTCCTGTTTCCTCCTTGATCGGCAGACCGTCGATGTCGGCCCGGAAACCCACGACTGGTCCCTCGCCGTTGCGCAGTATGCCGACGACGCCCGTCCCGCCACAGCTAAAGGTCTCGGCTCCGGTGGCAGTGAGATGGTCGGTAATGAGCCTTGCGGTCCGATGTTCCTGCATGGACAGTTCGGGGTTCGCGTGCAGATGGCGGTACAACTTGTGCATCCGGACAGTCTCGTCGTCGGTGAGTTCCAGATCCCGCAATGGATTGCCAATCATGTGTTGTCCTTCTTCGATTGGGTATTTTTACTGTCCACAGAAGATTTAGTCGGGTCCGCCAGCCATCATGGGCCGGCTGTGGAACGATTGAGGGATGGCGGCAGTCCGCTGGGGGCGCTCCAACCGCTGGGAAGAGCCCGCGCAGCGGGGTCGGTGGAGGGCGATCCCAGGCTCCAATGCGGTTGCCTCGTCATAGCCTGGGCAGCTTCCTCGCTGATTTTGCCCGCCTTACGCCAGCGGCAGACATCAGCGTTGGTGGGCGATTTCTGCATGCTGCCGGGACGGACCGATCAGATCTTGATTCGCGGCCGCCTCCGTATCCTCCAGCACCCGGAGGACATTGCCGAAAGCGAGGCTGCGCAGATCAGCAGGGGACCAGCCCCGTTCGGCTAGTGCTTCAATGACCGTCGGGTAGCTTGATACCCCGGAAATTCCGCGGGGCAGGTGTTCGATGCCATCGAAGTCCCCTCCAATGCCGAGATGCCGGGGTCCTACTACTTCGCGTGCATGTTCCATGTGTCTAACGATGTCGGCGATGGTGGCCTGCGGAGCCTGGTTCTGCGACGTCCACCGGGCAAGTTCTGCGGCGGCCGCGATGTCCTCTTCCACCTGGCCTGCATGGAACCCTGTCCGAAGGCCGAGTCTCTGCCGGACTTCATCAGAACGTCGCTCATAGTCCGCGCAGGCCTCTGAGATGAAGGCGGGAACGAAGGTAAGCATGAGCACACCGTTGTTTCCAGGCAATCTCTCGAGCACGGCATCCGGCACGTTTCTGACGTGGTCGGTGACGCTGCGGCAAGATGAATGGGAGAAAATTACAGGAGCAGCGCTCGTATTCAGCGCGTCATGCATCGTCTGCTCGGCTACGTGAGATAGATCCACTATTAGACCGAGACGGTTCATTTCGCCGACCACGCGTCTGCCGAAGTCGGTGAGCCCATGGTCGACCTGTTCGCCCGTCGCCGAGCGCGCCCAGGGCGTGTTGTCGTTATGTGTGAGAGTCATGTAGCGGACGCCGACACGTCTCATCATCCGAAGCACGCCAAGGGACGCGTCGATGGAATGCCCTCCTTCTATGCCCATCAGCGAGGCAATTTTTCCCTCTGCGACGGCGGTTCTTACGCCGGCGGCAGAATCCACCAGACTGAAGGTTTCGGGATTCTTAGAGACGATCCGGTGTACGCAGTCGATCTGTTCGAGGGTCGCCACGACGGCGTCGGCCGGCAGCATGTTGGACGGGACGAAGACCGACCAGAATTGCGCACCGACCCGGCCTTCCCGGAGCCGCGGAATGTCTGTGTGCAGGCGGGGCTGGTGCTGCGATAAGTCGATCTCCTCGACGCGGGAATCGAATTTTTGCCGCAGAGCCCAAGGCAAGTCGTTATGGCCGTCAAATATCAGGGTGTCGGCCAGCGCGGAATGAGTCCGAAACGATGTCATCGGGCGGCGCTCAATTCCTCTAGGGCAACCCATGGCTCATGGAGTCCGAAAGCCTGGGGGCCAAAGACTTGCAGCGCTTCCGGGGTCCGCATGATCGCAGGAGTAGAGATTCCGTAGACGGCAACCCGCTGTCCGAACCGCAGGGCCTCGGAAGTGATGGGTGTGCCCAGGTCAACATCAACTATCGTAATAAGGTCCGGAACGATGGCGACCACCGCACCATTCTTGTGTGCAATGACGTTCTCGTTCCGGAACTGGATCCGCATCTCGTCGCCACCATCAAACGACTCCACAGTGGCAAACCCTTGGGTGAACCCGTCCCTAACGAACCTCTCAACGTCAACGATTTTTCCCCGCATGAGCACGGTTCCATGACCGTATATTGTGTCCTTCAGGAAGGCACTGAGTTCTGCCAGCGGATCAAGATGTTTGTCCTTGGCCTTACGCAAAGTCCGGCCGATATTGAGGGCCAGTGTGACGGTGTTGCGGATCGCAGTACGCTTGACGTCTGCTCCGCTCATTGGATACTCGGCGATGTATGCCGCGCCCCCCATCTTGATGGTGACCGCGCGGGCGAAAGTCTCCATCCTCTGGTTGTCCTGGCCGGTATCGACGATGCACGTGTGCCCGTTTTCGTCAGAAACAGCGAGCGGTGATCCGGACACTCCATAGACTCCGAACGTTTCCATTTGAAGCTCCGGGAAGGCTCGCCCCATTCCGTCGCCGTCCACCACCGGGATACCCGCTTCGGCGGCGACGACCAGAGGAATCATGGAATTCAGTCCGCCGCACTCCATGGGGATTGTTGCATCGGCTGTTTTTCCAAGGTGTTTCTCCAAGGCACGGAGCGACCGGACTGCCTCAGTGCCGGCGGGGACTTTCTCGACTACGACAGTCGGAGCGCCCATCATGGCCGTGGAAATGACAAAGTCATCGTCATCAAGTTCGGTCGGATCGAGGATTTCGATCTTCTTTCCGTTTTTGAGGCATTCCTCGACGAGGAGGCGGCCGATGAGCGGATCTCCGCCGCCGCCGGTACCCAGTATTGCTGCGCCCCGCGCCAGGTCAGGGACGTCGTCTAGTGACAGATAGAAACTCATGTTGTTCTTCCTTCTACTTCTTGCAGTCAGCGTCCCGTGTGGGGCTGTTTCGACGCCGGCAGGTCGCCGACCGCTTTGACGCGTACCCGGGACGCGTTTCCTGGCAGATAGGCCAGAGGCAGCTCATCGATCTCTACGATTTGGACAGTGCTGGCTTTGGCTCCGGCAGCTATGGCTTTGCTGATTGCTTCCTCCCTGGCTTGGTCGAGCACTTCTTCGCGTTTTCCTGCCGGGATAGCAAAGATACGGTCGACTTCGCCGCCGACTTGGGCAATTGCGGCGCCGATGGCATTCGCCACTCCGGAGTGCCCCGGACGGGCAACGTCACTGGCGCAGGCCATCTGTTCTGGTACTAGGAACGCACCGCCGCCAACTGCGACCACCGGGACTAGGTCGGAACTGGTGCGCATCCGGTCCACCGTCTCCGCGATCCTTCGGTGGATTTCGACTTTGGCCGCCTTCACCATGGAAGGATCCAGATGGCTGACACGGCCGGGGTCACCGATCTCCGCATCACCCGCCGCGACCATGATGTCGGTCGCCGTCAGAGTTTTGCCTCCGAAAACGAGCGCCTCCTCCGTGACCCTGTAGCCAACGCTGTCCGGCCCGACGGTCACACCGTTGTCGAACCTGATGCGGCTGCCGCCGCCGAGGCCGACGGACAACACATCCGGCATACGGAAGTTGGTTCGGATTCCCGCCACCTCGATTTCTGTTGCCGCCTCGCGGGGAAAGCCGGACTGGAGAACTCCGACGTCCGTCGTTGTTCCGCCAACGTCCACCACTATGCAGTCTTTGAGGCCGGAGAGGTAGGCGGCGCCGCGCATTGAGTTGGTCGGTCCTGAGGCAAAGGTGGCCACTGGGTATTTTCGGGCGAAATCGACATCCATCAATGTACCGTCGTTCTGGCTCAGGAACAGCGGGGCGTGGATGTTTAGCGCCACCAGGGATTGATCGAGTGAGGAACACACATCTGCTGAAAGCTCACGGAGGGCGGCATTGATGATTGTTGCATTTTCCCTCTCGAGGAGCCCCACCCTGCCGATTTCGTTGGAAAGGCTGACCGGAAGTTCCGGGAACTCGGCGTTTATGATTTCCGCTGCCCTCTGTTCAAACTCCGAGTTGACTGGGGAAAAAACGGACGAGATTGCGAAGCTGCGTGCCCCTTTGGCTACGGCGTCCTGGGCTGCCCTGCGTATCTCGTCAGGATCGATCGGAGAGATTTCCCGTCCGTCGAACTCATGACCGCCGTGGCACATGTAGGGCAAGGCGTGCAGCGCTTCAGTAATCCGTGCCGGCCAGCCGACGAACGGGGGCAGCCCGCCCGTTGCAGGAAGTCCGAGCCGGATTGCCGCCGTCGGTGCCAGCCGATCGGCTTCGACAAGTGCATTGATGAAATGGGTGGTGCCGATCATGACGGCGTCTATGTCGGCAGGATCAAAGGAGTACGCACTCTGTAGTCGGCGGAGGGACCCGGTAATCCCCTGTCCCACGTCACTCATTGTCGGACTTTTTACACCTGCGAGAACCTCGCTTCCGTCAATGAGTACCGCGTCCGTGTTGGTCCCGCCGACATCGATGCCTATCTTCACTTGTAGTCCTCCTGCAGTGCGCGTTCTTCAGTAATCGATCGGCGTGAGAGCGCCTCTTCGGATGTGCCTTTGATCAGGCCGAGTTTGCCCGCGATGACGTAGAGAATCAGCGAAGCGCCAAGCGAATTCAGGGACCCTACCCCCCAGGGCAGGAACGTTCCGATCAGCACCGAGGCGGCCCAAACCACCAGGGTCCCGATGACCCACGTTGGCTCTGTTGCCGGCAGGCCGGGGGCAGATGCGGATAAGACGCTTCGCCATTTCTTTACGATGTAGTATTCGGCGACCATGATGCCGGCGATGGGGGGAAACGTGACTCCGAGCAGGATCAGGAAACCCACAAAGTAGTTGAGAATTCCGGCAGCAGCGAGTGCGCTGCCCAGGATCCCGATAAAGATGGTGACGCTCGTGCGGCTCACTCGCTTCTTGAATACTGTCTCGACGAAGTTCACAATGCCCAGGGATGCCGAGTACAAGTTCCAGTCATTCATCTTAATCGTGCCGGCAACGATGATGATTGTGCCGACGAACCCGCTGCTGGAGGTGACAATTGCAATGATGTCGTTGGTCTTGAGTGCATGGGCAAGGAGAACACCGGCGATGGCCACCATGAATTCCCCCAGGGTGACGCCGAGCAGTGTCTGCTTGACGACATCGGAGGGTCTGCGGTTGAAACGCGTCATATCGGGGGTGATGACCATGCCGACAATGAATCCGCCTGCCACCAGTGTTGTCCCGGCGGCCAGGCTAAGGACCGGTCCCGGAGCCGGCTGGTTAACCAGATCGCCGAGGTTGTGCCTTTGCAGCTCAGAGACAATCGACCAACCGGCGAGCAGGAGGAACGCGGGGATCGTAATGTAAGCGGTCCAGGCCATGCTCTTGAAGCCGTAAATGACTATCGTCGTCACGGCACCGCCAACCACAAGGGCCCACGCCCACGCGGGAATAGCGGGCGCCAGCTTGGCAAGCCCTTCAGCGGCCACGCCGCTTTGGACACCAAACCATCCGACGAGGCTAAGTGAGATGAACAGGGCGATGATGCTGGATCCATGGCGTCCAAAGCCGGTCCATCTAGCGAGAATCGAAGTTGAGAGGCCTTCTTTTTGGCCAAGGATTCCCGTCATGATGGCAACCACCTCCAGGATCACTGATCCAAGGAAGATAGCGAGCAAGGCGGTGGGAAAGTCCATTCCAAATCCCAGGGCTGCCCCCAGAAGGAACTGAGAAAGCGCTGACATCTGGCCGAACCTTTGAACGGCCACCGACCACCAGCTGTAGCGGGCGTGCTCGGGAACACGCTCCAGGGCGTAGTCGTCCTCCCCCGCGTGTTTCTTATCGGTAGTTGTTGCCATCGGTGCTCCTTGGCTATGAGGTCCTACCCGGGAAGAGATTCGAGGATAGGAGGGAATGAAACGAAGGTACGGCCCGTAGCGGTCGTTATCAATGGTTGCTCTGACTACTAAACGCCCTCATCATGTGCATACTTAACACATTCGTCCCCCACGCACGCGCATTCGAAGGAGGCAGCCCATGTCTTGGCTTCTAACGGCCACGGACCTCGAAGCGTTGGAGTTTGGCGCCAGAATGCTGGGCTCGGGAGGGGCCGGTGACACTCACGCCATGTCTCTTTTGACGCGGAATCTGTTGGAACATTGCGGCGGCGTGACCGTATTTCCGCCAAGTAAAATCCTTCCCGGCGATGTTGTAGTGGCCGTTGGCCTGGCGGGGTCGGCGTTGGCCTTCAGCGAAAAGCCCAGCGGATCGGAGCCGTACGTAAGAGCCTTTGATGCGGTTGCCCAGAAATTTCCAGGGCAGCGAGCCCTTGTTTGTGCCTTCGAAATGGCTGGGATCAATGCCTACGCACCGATCCTTGTGGCCGCGGCCCTGGGCATCCCGCTGGTCGACATGGATGGCATGGGGCGAGGACTCTCAGGACTGCATCAGACAACTTTCAACGCGCATAGTGTCTCGATGACTCCTTGCGCCTTGGTCGACACTTCAGGGAGGTGCGTCGAAATTTCAGGATCAACTGCCGAGGAAGCCGAGCGTGCCCTGCGCGTTCTCATGGGATGGTTTGGCGGGTGGGTGGCGTTCGCGGGGTACCCCATGGATGCGCTACAGGCGAGGGAAGGCGGCATAAGCCGGACGCTTCGACGAGCATTGGAGCTTGGACGCCAGTTCCAGCAGTCCAGGAAACTAACGCAGTCCGTGAGTGATGCGATATCCCATTTTTGTTCCCACACTGCGGGATGTCTTTTTGTGGGCCGAGGGAGTGTTGTGGAAGTTCACTGGGAACCCGCCCCCCGTGATTCCCGTGCCGGGGCACAGGCCAAAGGAACGATGATTGTTCGGGCCGCAGGAAGATACCTTCGAATCGAGGCACAAAACGAATTCCTGCTGCTCCTAGACGAAGGCCGGCTGCTTGCTAAGGCCCCCCAGATTATCTGCCTCCTGGACAGCCATACCGGCATTCCCCTCCTCAGCGAGCGTATCCTGCCCGGTTACGGGGTAGACGTCGTTGTCTTTGAGGCCCCGGGCGAATGGAGCGAATCTGCTGCGCAGGCCTTGGTCGACATTTCCGGCTACGGGTACACAATCCCTTCCCTGGAAGACTCACTGTGACAGCCCGGCTGACCCTTCGTGAACTGCTGCGGTGTCCGATGCTGCTGAACAGCTCCGTGATCTTGGAACACCCCGTTTCGAGCTTTACGTTCATCTGCACTAACGAGATCAGCGCCAGCGGCGCCGCCACCACTGCCTATCTTGATCCACCAGACGAGGTGCAGATCAGCAATCTCGAAGGCATCTGGATATCCTCTTGGATTCCCTCCTATGCCCTGGAAATTCTGCTTCCACAGCTGAAGCGAAAGGGCGTGGGCGTAGTGATCCTGATACCAACCACGCCTCAGGACTTCCAACCACTCTCGGAGTTCGGCCTTTCTACCCTGGAACTTGCGCGAAAACTGAGAATGAACGTGGTTGCGCTCCACCAGCCCCAAGCGACTGTGGCCGTGGCCGCATCCCTCAGCAGGTTCATGGGATCGGATCTCTGGACACGGTCCATCAATATGACGGCCTTCACCCACGCCATCCACCAGATGGAGCCAAGCCCCGAGGGCGTCGTTTCTGAACTCGGAAAGTATGTCAACGCGCGGATAGCAGTGATCAATTCGCTCGGCCTGCCGCTCGCAGGCGCAGTGGACCGACCGCTCGCATTCGGCAACATCGCGGCGTCGCCCTTGTTTGACCCCAGCCAAACCCCAAACCTCATATCGGTTCCGTTGCCCCCGCTCATGGAGGACGACGATCCAGCGCTTTGGATACTCGCGGAATTCCAGCCCGACGCCCCGCCGTTCGAGCTGGAGGCGGCACAAGAACTCATGGAATTAGGGGCCCTTTCGCTGCTCAGGTGGCTCAGCCGTCAACGCTTCGCGAGCGAGCAGTTTCAATCCGCAAGATCAGCGATCGTTTCACAACTCGCTGTCGCTGGCGGGGCAATTCCGGATCACGTCATCTCTCAAGCTCTCAGCGTCGGCTGGAACTTAAACGGATGGCACACCCTCATAAGCGTTCGTGCCCCACGGAAATCCCTGGCCCACGACATCGGACGAATGCTTCCAGCCGCTTTGAGCCGGTATGACTACACAGTGGACTCGTCCGAATACATTGATCATTGGCTTATCTGGGAAACGCGGCAGGACCAACCAACGCGGGCAGACTACCGGGATTTCGTCGCCGCTCTGGATTCCCTACGACCACCGCCAGAAACAGGAATCGTTTTTGGCGTCGCCAGGCCACGACTTGGACCGGAAGGCTTCGCAAGAAGCATCGCCGAGGCTGAAGACTTCGCTCGACGAGCAAGCTCTAGCAAAGGCCGCCGGCAGATTGTGGACGCCCAGGAATCCGCCGCCACCCAGTTGATCCGCACTACGCTCCATGATCCCGCACTGGTTCGCCAAGCCACGAAGTTTCTAAAACGACTCTCCGAACCAGACGCCGACCATCTGAGGAAAACGCTGAACACGTACCTTCAAAGCGAATCTAACCTCGCGGAAACGTCGCGCGCCCTTGCAGTCCATCGAAACACGGTGGTCAAGAGAATCGAAAAAATCGAGGAACTACTGGATGCACCGCTCGAAAACCCTGACACCAAATTTGCCTTGCGCATCGCGCTGAGAATCCTGGAAATTTCTGCCACCGAGTAGGCGCACGTCCGGCAGCAGTGAGAGGGCTGCGCCTGGTCCTAGATAAAAGTTCGCGTCGCTGAAGCACATGGCCCTGTTGTTGTGGATGTTCTTGGCACATTCCTCAATATGGGGTTTCGATGCATGACAGTAAGGACAGCGCGATCAGGAGGTCCTCATGTCCTGCGCTGATGCCGCTTTGACTTCATGCCAACGTTTGCGCGTTGCGCGTTGCGCGGCTCACCATAGAAGACGGCTGGCCGGTTTCCAGGGCTGCGGAACAGTTCAACTGCTCCTAGCCGACGGCCAAACGTTGGGCGGCGCGCTACGCCGCGAAGGGTGAGGTGGGGTGCTCAGACGGGCCCTGCCCTAGTTAGCTGCCCGCGGCGTCATCGTCGAACGGGTCCTCTCCGACGACGCCGGGTAGCTTGACGAGAGGGTCCCTGTCGATCAGCAGGTGCTTCGGCGTCTCTTCATTCCCTCATGTAGTAGACGCCGCAGGTCACCATGAGCAGGCATCGAGGGAAAACCCTCGGACCAGAGACGAAAGGCGGTGAGCTTCGTGAACTGCACGTACGGCCATGTTGACTCCCCGGCGGGCATGCTACCCGCGCCAGAGCGGTTGTGCGTGTCAGGCGGCACCCATTCCCTGGAGATTGGACACAAGTCATGTCGCCCTCCCCCATGCCCACCATGAACATGCAGGACAGACACCACGAGTAGAGAAGGAGAACCCCGGTGAGCAAGCAACGACGCACAAAAGAAACCCACACCCGGTTCCTCTCAGGTCATTTTGCCCACGCCAAGGACGTCCATGAACAGGTAGGGAACGACAAACCGTCGCTCCAGGTATGGAAGGAGGCACCCGGCCACAGCAGCGGCCACCAATAAAAAAGCCCCCGAAGGGCCCACACAACAGAATTTGTGCACACTCAGAGGCTAACAAGCCCCTGAACAGGGAAAACACGTGCCCGAGGTGGGACTCGAACTGCATTCCCTCCCCCGCAAACACTGGGCTCCCGCGGAAACATGCGGAATCCGGCCCGGTCCGGCCCCAGTACGACCCGATCCGAAGGCCAAAGTGTGTACTTTGTACACACCGCCTTTTTGGCCTCTTCGGCCCCAACGGGCTCCGCGACCACCGAACGACTGGGACAAGTCACCAAGAGCCGGACCGCCTTGCACTCAACTAGACGGCGGACACAAGGTCCATTATCGGCGTTCCGGAATTAGCCGGTAAGAGCTGCTTCAAAGCGCGTAATTCGCCTCCCGCTCGAGCCAGGGTGGCCGTCCCACGGTGGCACCTGGTCATCCGCATTGCCCGCCACGTCGGGGACAATGGACAGCTGTCCGCGGTCTGCCTGGGCGGTGCGCAGATTTGCTCTGGATCCCAACGGCCGGATGCGGTGCGCATTGGTGCGCGGACGGTTCAGTCAGCTGCCGGCGTTTCCGGTTCCAGCCCGGTTAGGGGTGGTCTACCAGTCCCGATGTTCGCGGGTCAGTCCGAACGGGACGGCATCGCTGAGATCGACCGTGAAGGAAACGGGGTCATGTTGGGTGACCAGGATTCCCTGGCGCCCTTCGTGCAATGCCTGTGTCAAGGCGGCGTCCACGGCTTCGTCGAGCTGGCGTTCCATGCTTGCACGGTCGGTTGCGGTGACGGTCGTCGGGAGCTCAATGGTTGTTTTCATGTGGATCTGGCTTTCTTGTGCGGCGATTGTTAATGGGCCTTCAGAGGTGCCCCTGCCCCGGGCAGCTGACAGCATGTCAAACCAATTTAGTTGAAAGTTGAATTATCGAAGGAGGGGTTCCCCTTCATCAAGTGGCACGCGTTCGACCTGCGACACTGAACTCTAAAGTGAGCATGTCGAGACATTCTCACGTGTTGGAGCAACGAAGGTGCCTCAGGAGCCATCCACGGCTACTACGTCGTAGATTTCTCGGCCATGGTTCTGCGCGGAGTTGGACCCCGCGGGCTTAATCACGTTAATCCCGAAAGCTGGGAGCTTCGTGGGACTAAGCCGTGCGCCTCCTGCATGTTCGCTGACCAACAGGCATATCGAGGAAACGCCAGCGACTGAGCAAATGACCGGAGGCGTTGAGCCGCAGGGGTAAGGAAGCCACAGTTATGCAACGCACCGAACCAGTCGTGACGCTGGACGATGCAGTGATGCGAACAGTGACAGGTACGTTCTTTCGTGCCGTTGATCCTGCCTACCGGGACGCTGCACTTGAGGGGTCCCGGTCGGCGGCCCGGTATTCACCCCCGGACGTCCCAACGCTGTACCTGAGCTCCTCGCGTGACGGTGTCGCAGCCGCAACGATCGCTCACTCCAATGAACGCACCCCCGGGCTCGAAGTCTTGCAGTTCGACGTGGAGGCCGACCGAATCGTTGATCTTCGGGATCACGATGCATTGAAATCGATCGGGATTGCCCCAGGCACCCTTGGAGCATCTCCGCACCCTCCGACCGGGATGATTTCGCAAACGTCAGTCCCCGGGGTGTTTGCCCGAATCCTGGAGATGAGAGGTCTGATGGCCCTGAACCTCGCCGTCGCAGCGGCGACGGTCCTGGTGCTGGTGAACACCGTGGTCTACGCGCCGGACATGTTCGGCGGCTCCAACCCCGACGTCGCCATCGCCCTTGCCTGCTTCGGGGCGGGGTCCATGATCGTCGCACCCACGGCCCCGAAGATCCTGGACAGGATCCCGGACCGCCACTTCATGCGGACCGGTGGCGCCCAATACCTTGGGAACCGAGATCGGCTGGACCCCCGGGGCGACCCTCTGGGGAGCGACTCGCCGACCGCACCCCGGCACCCTGGCCGAACTGAACCAGTCCGGGCGGATGCCGGCCGGCTCAGTCCTCGACGAGGCTCAGCGCCCCGGACGGGCAGCCGGCGACGGCGTCGCGCACCCGTTCCCCCTGGGCCGCCGGGGGCGTGTCCGTGAGCAGCGTGACCAACGCGTCCTGATTCTGGTCGAAGACTTCAGGGCATCGCAGTACGCAGTTGCCCGAGGCGATGCAGACGGTGCGGTCGGCCTGAATTCGCATCGGCGCCCTTTCAGTCGTCAGTCCCCGTTGGCGGGCGGGTTGTCAGCCCAGGTGCACGGGAAGCGCGCGGTAGCGCGTCCAAAGCGGCAGCGCTTCGAGCGCGAGCCCGGAACGGTCCACGGCCAGGCGCAGGTTCGGATTGCGCTCGAACAGGATGCCCAGCGCAACCCGGGCCTCCAGCCGGGCCAGGTTCGAGCCGAGACAAAAGTGCACGCCGTGGCCGAACGCGAGGTGATTGTTGGGGTGACGGTCGATGTCGAAGCGGTCCGGGTCCTCGAAGGCCGCCGGGTCGCGGTTGGCCGAGTGCAGCAGCGGTATCACGGAGGCTCCGGCCGGAATCGCGGCGCCGTGCCAGCTGACGTCTGCAACCGCTGTGACCGGTTTGGTGCCGCCGACCGGGCTGTTGTAGCGCAGGATTTCCTCGACCGCGCTGCGCCAGAGGGGGTCATCGTCAGGCGCGGCGAGGAGCCGTGCAAGCTGGTCGGGGTGGTCCAGCAGCGTCACGACAGAGTTGGTGATCAGGTTGTAGGTGGTCTCGTAGCCGGCCGCGATGAGGAGGAACACCATCGCGACGAGCTCGTCGTCGTCGAGGCGGTCGCCTTCGTCTTCGGCATGGATCAGCCCGGTCAGGATGTCCTCGCCCGGCTCAGAGCGTTTGTGTCCGATCAGGGTGCGGACGAAGTCGGTCAGCGCGTTCATCTCGATGATCCAGGTGTCTTGGCCGAGTTCGGCCATCCCGGCGATGAGGGCATGGACGCCCTGCTCGAACCGGTCCCGGTCCGCCAGCGGGACACCGACCATTTCGTTGATCACGATGGTCGGGATGGGCAGTGCGAACCGCTCCCGCAGGTCGACCTCACCGGCTGGTTCCAGCCGGTCGAGCAGGCCGTGGGCGAGCTCGCCGACCCGGTCCCCAATACGGTCGATCGCGCGCGGGCTGAAAGACTTCGCGACCAGCCCACGCAGGCCCCGGTGGGCGGGGTCATCCATCATGATCATGCTCGATGTTGTGAGCAGCCGCATCGCGTCCCGGACGGCTTCCGGGAACTGCGCCAGAACGCCCGGGCCCTGCCCACCCGGGGAACGCTGGAACCGGTCGTCGCTAAGCAGTTCCCGGCAGTCGGCGTAACGGGAGACCAGCCACAAGTCCTGCTCGCCCAGATATTCCAGCCGTCCCCGGTACACCGGTGCGTTGTCCCGCAGCCACGCATAATGCACCTGCGGGTCGGCCAGGAACTCCGGGCTCCCGACCGCAATCGGATGGGTAATGGTGTTCCGGGCGGCGGTCATGACCCCAGCCCCGCTGGCAAGTCCGCGGTACGGCGTCGGACACCGTCCCGCCAGGGGCAGACAGGGTCTTCCGGGATGTCCGGGGTGCTGGCGGCGGGCATCTCCTCATGCGTGTGGGATCGGATCACGCCGGCAGTGTGCCCCGGGATCGTGGCGCTCTGTCCTTGGACGGCCCCGTACGGGACACGGATCATGGCCATGCCCCAGTCTCTCCGGCACGGGGCCGGAGGTCATAGAGTACAAAGTCCCGCGCCCCGGGCGGCCCACTAAATGCCCGCGCCGGCCCGAACCTCGGCCGAGAAATACCCTGTGGACAGGAAGCATCGATTTGTCGAGATGACCCCGAACATTCGCTGTGGTTCCAGCTGACCCTTGTGGCACTTGATAAGCGGCCTGAAGCAGTGCACGCCGGCGACAGACGTCAGAGCGTCCCGGAGCGGTACCGGAGCGGTACCGGAGCGCAAGGTGGCTCAGGCAGCCAGTCGGGCTGTCGGCGCAGGGTGGTGCCGTCGCGGAGCATGACCCAGAGGACGTTCAGCCGGCGGCGAGCCAGGGAGAGCATGGCCTGGATGTGGGTACCCTCGGCGCGTTTTCGGTCGTAGTAGATCCAGGAGGCTGGGGCAGCTTTTCAGCGCCGAGAGCCCGCAGAGGTAGAAAACCCGCAGGAGCCGGCGGTCGTTTCCGCTGCAGCACGGCCCAGCTGCTGCAGTACAACCCCTCCCTGGCCACGGACCGACCGATCCCGGCGGGCACCAGGGTGCGCCTGAAGCCCGGCGGGGTCAAGATTGACGGCGCCCCAGGCTCCTTCACCGCCGACGCGGCCGAGGTCCCGCTAACCTACACCACGGCGCCCGGGGACACCGAGAGCCAGGTCGCGTTCCGCTTCAGCGTTACGGATTTGAGAGGCGCGAACCCGCTCGCCAACGGCGCGAGGGCCTGGTACGAATTCACCGACCTGTCGCGGAATGAGCTCGCCCCCGGACAGACCATCAGCCTCGACCAGAATAGGCCCATCAACAAATAGTTCCTCCCGCCACAGGCAACTCTTCAACAGACAAGGAAAAATGACGGCGGAAACCATCACCGGGCGGGGTGGTGGCGCACCGGAAACGTATAGATGCCGTGTCGCCGGACGGTGTGGTGTCCTCCACGAGACCTGTCCTGACGAACACGCCTTCGCGCCTGACATCGACGACGGCGCCGACGAGCATGCTCCATTCCATGAAGGGATACGGGCGGTGGATTTCGGCTGCTTCCGGTTCGGGGTCGTTCACGGGCATGGGGGGATTCCCTTGCATCGGATCCGGCCCTTTCTGTCGGCTCGTGGCGACCTTGAGCTCGTCTTATCCATTTCGTCGTAATCCGGTTTAGGGGCGGACGGTTGGCTGCCACGCCAGACGCCCGCCCCGATGGCCGGATCAAGCGCCGGCGGTGCTCGGCTCCGGGGTGGGTTGGGTTTCCTGCAGCTCTCCGTTTTGGCGTGCTGCTTCCTTTCGACCCCAGCCTCCGGGCAGGAGCGCAACGGAGATGATGGAGATGGCCGAGACGATCAGGAGGTAGATGACAATGGAGTCGCTGCTCTTGGTTGCGGCGAAGAGTGCGGTGGCGATCGTGGGGGCGAAGGCGGATCCGCAGATCTGGGAGATGGTGTATCCGACTGATGCTCCGGTGTAGCGGACTTCGCGGGAGAACACCATGGAGAACAGGGAGCCGGTGACGCCGGCGGCGGGCGCCATGGCCACGCCGAAGACCAGCACCACTGCCAGGATGAAGTTGGCTGCCACTCCGGTGTTGATCAGCATGAACGCCGGTCCGATGACCATTCCCATGGCCACGGCCCCGATGAGGTACATGGTCTTGCGGCCGTATTTGTCGGAGAGGGAGCCGAAGACCGGGTAGAGGACGACGGCGACGAGTCCGGCGAGGAAGACGCCGAGCAGGACGCTGGTGCGGTCGATCCCGGCCACGGTGATGGAGTAGTTCACCAGGTAGGACATAGTGATGTACGCGAAGACGCCCTGGCTGAGGTAGGTGCCGGCGACGAGGAAGATTTCCTTGGGGTGGCGGCGGAAGGCTTCCTTGATGGGGAGCTTGACCAGTTCCTGCTTGTCGCGGGCTGCGGCGAAGGAGGGGCTTTCGGCGATGGTGAGGCGGATGACGAGGCCGACGATAACCAGGACGGCGCTGACGAGGAAGGGCAGTCGCCAGCCCCAGGTGGTGAACTGGTCCGCGGGGAGCTGGGTTGCTCCGAGGAACGCGACGGTGGCGAGGCTGGTGCCGGCCGGGGCTCCCATCTGGGGGAACGCTCCGTAGAAGCCCTTCTTGCCCTTGGGTGCGTGTTCGACGGCCATGAGTGTGGCGCCGCCCCATTCGCCGCCGACACAGAAGCCCTGGAAAATGCGCAGCACCGTCAGCAGGATGGGGGCGGCGATGCCGATCTGGGCGTAGCCGGGCAGGAGGCCCATCATGAAGGTTGCGGCGCCCATGCCGACGAGGGAGATGATGAGCATTTTCTTGCGGCCGACCCGGTCGCCGAAGTGTCCGAAGACGATGCCTCCCAGGGGCCGGGCGAGGAAGCCGACACCGAAGGTGGCGAAAGAGAGCAGGGTGCCCATGAGGGGGCTGGCCTCGGGGAAGAACAGCTTCGGGAAGATCAGGGCGGCTGCTGTTCCGTAGATGAAGAAGTCGTAGTACTCGACGCTGGTGCCGATGAAGCTTGCCATCGCAACCTTCATCGGACTCGTGGGGCCTGCGGCGGCCGGGGATGTCTTCGTTGACATGTGGGTTCCTTGGAAGAGGTGGAGCTAGCGGACGGGGACGGGGTGGGGGTGCTTGTTCGCGGCGCGTTGCAGGTCGAGGGCGACGTCGGTGATCATGTCTTCCTGCCCTCCGACGAGCTGGCGGCGGCCGACTTCGACGAGGATGTCGCGGGTGTCCAGGCCGTAGCGGGCTGAGGCGTGTTCTGCGTGGCGGAGGAAGCTGGAGTACACGCCGGCGTAGCCGAGGGTGAGGGTTTCCCGGTCGACCTGCACGGGACGGTCGTGCAGGGGACGGACGAGGTCTTCGGCTGCGTCCTGGAGGGCGAAGAGGTCGGCGTGGTGTTCCCACCCGTGCAGGGTTGCGACGGCGACGAAGGGTTCGACGGGTGTGTTTCCGGCTCCGGCGCCGTGTCCGGCGAGGGAGGCGTCCACCCGGTATGCGCCTTCTTCGACGGCGACGACGGAGTTGGCGACGGCAAGGGAGAGGTTTTGGTGGGCGTGGATACCGATTTCGGTTTCCGGGTTTAGGACCTCGCGGTAGGCACGGACCCGCTGGCGTACGCCGTCCATGGTCAGGCCGCCGCCGGAGTCGGTGACGTAGACGCAGTGGGCGCCGTAGGATTCCATGAGTTTGGCCTGGGCGGCGAGCTTTTGGGGTTCGGACATGTGGGACATCATGAGGAATCCGGAGACGTCCATGCCCAGTTCGCGGGCGTAGGCGATGTGCTGGGCGGAGACGTCGGCTTCGGTGCAGTGGGTGGCGACCCGGACGGAGCGGACGCCCAGGGCGTAGGCCTGGCGGAGTTCTTTCAGGGTGCCGATGCCGGGCAGCAGCAGGGTGGTGAGCCGGGCGTTCCTGACGACCGAGGCGGCAGCTTCGATCCATTCCCAGTCGGTGTGGCTTCCGGGGCCGTAGGTGAGGCTGCTGCCGGCGAGGCCGTCGCCGTGGGCGACTTCGATGGCGTCGACGCCGGCGGCGTCCAGTGCTGCGGCGATGCTGGCGACGTTTTCGGGGCTGATGCGGTGGCGGACGGCGTGCATGCCGTCGCGCAGGGTGACGTCCTGGATGAAGACGCGGGTTGGTGTCTGGCTCATGATGCTACTTCCTGTGTGGTGGTGACCAGACGTTCGGCGACGCGGAGCGCGGCGGAGGTCATGATGTCCAGGTTTCCGGCGTATTCCGGGAGGTAGTGGGCGGCGCCTTCGACTTCGAGGAATACGCTGACTCTCGTGTACTCCCCTGTTCCCCGGCCCTCAGGGATGAGTCCGCTGACCTCGGCTCCTTCGTCCTGGAACTGCACGGCCTGCTTGAGCCGGTAGCCAGGGACGTAGCTGGCGACTTCGGTGACGCGGTCCCGGATGGCGGCGGCGACCCGGTCCCGTTCGGCGTCGGTGAGCCGGTCCACCAGGCACAGGACAGTGTCGCGCATGATCATCGGCGGTTCTGCCGGGTTCAGGACGATGATGGCCTTGCCTCTGGCGGCCCCGCCGACGGCGACAATTGCGTCAGAGGTGGTTTCGGTGAATTCGTCGATGTTGGCGCGTGTGCCGGGGCCGGCGGACTTGGAGGAGATAGAGGCGACGATTTCTCCGTAGTGGACCGGTGTCTGGCTGTTGATGGCGGCGATGATCGGGATCGTGGCCTGCCCGCCGCAGGTGACCATGTTGACGTTGCCCGCGTCCAGGTGCTGCTCGAGATTGACTGAAGGCACGACGTAGGGCCCGATGGCGGCCGGGGTGAGGTCGACCAACTTCTTCCCGTAGCGTGCCAGGGCGGCCGCGTTGTGACGGTGTGCACCGGCGGAGGTGGCGTCGAAGATGACCTCTATGTCCTTGAATTCGGGCATCCCGATGAGGCCTTCGACCCCACCGGCTGTGGTGGCGATACCGAGCCGGGCGGCCCGGGCGAGGCCGTCGGAGGCGGGGTCGATGCCGACCATGACACCCATGTCCAGTTTGTCGGTCAGGCGCATGATCTTGAACATGAGGTCGGTGCCGATGTTTCCTGAGCCGATGATGGCTGCTTTTGCGCTCATGAGAGTTCCTTAGTGACTGTTGCTGAGACGGTGCCCAGCCCGCCGATGCGGGCTTCGATGATGTCCCCGGCGTTGAGCGGGGCCATGGGGCCGAGGGCGCCGGAGAGAACGATCTCCCCCGCCCGGAGGGGCCGGCCCAGGGCGGCGGCTGTTTCGGCGACCCAGAGCAGGGCGTTGATGGGATCTCCCAGGCAGTCCGCCCCGGTCCCCATCGAGGCCTGAACTCCGTTGATGGTCATGACCATTTCCGCTCCGGCCGGGACGTAGCCGTTGAGCGTCGCCTTGCCTTGGCCAAGGACGAAGTAGGCGCTGGAGGCGTTGTCGGCGACTGTGTCGACGATGCCGATGTCCCATTCGGCGATGCGGCTGTCCACGATTTCCAGGGCGGGTGCGACGTAGTCGACCGCGGCCAGAACCGAGTCGCGGTCGGTGGCGTCGACATCGCGTCCCATGATGAACGCGATTTCCGCTTCGATGCGCGGGGCGATAAGGGCATTATGGGGAATTTGCTCGTCTTCGCCCAGCTGCATGTCAGAGAGCAGGACGCCGAAGTCGGGCTGGTCGACGCCAAGCTGGCGCTGTACGGCGGGAGCGGTCAGGCCGACCTTGCGTCCAATGCGACGGTTCCGAAGGCTGGCCCTGCTCTGGATGATCAGTTCCTGGACCTCGTAGGCCGAGTCCAGGTCCCCTTGCAGGACTTCACGCACGGGTCCGCAGGGGCGTGCTGTCTTCAACGCCCCGAGAAGCGTGTTGGCGACGCTCCTGAGGTTCGTCGGCGACGTGCCCGTCGTGACCGCTCCGCCGTCGTTGGCGGTAGTGGGTTGGTGTGTCATGAGGTTGCTCTCTGTCGTGCAGTCCGAAGGCTGCGGCGAGAAGATGGAAGTCACCGCACGATCTAGCATGCTAGCCGCCTAGCCCGTGTGGCGGGAGGAGTTTAGTTGTCCAGGGTTGCCGTGGTGACGCCGAAGCCGGCGATGTATTCGCGGATCGGGCGGTAGTAGCTGTACTGGACGGTGTAGGGCCCGATGGCGCCGAGTGCTGCGTAGGCGGCGATCCAGGAGCGGACTTCGTGGGAGGAGTTCCCCGCGATCTCGGTCATTTCCTGGGGCGTCCAGGCGTCGATGGGTGACAGGTCGCCGGAGGCGAGGATCTTCATCAGTTGCTGGTCCCATTCCGGGGCGAGGTCTTGGATGTCCGCTTCACCGCGGGCGAAGGCGTCGGCGGTGTCGTAGACGCGCTGTTGCCGGGCGGCACGCGCTTCGGCCGTTTGGTGGCCATCTGCGCCGATCAGCATCCTGTGTTGCGCTTCGGTGGCGGTCGCCAGCCGGGGCACCGGAGGATCGTGGGAGAGGCCTCCGGAGGCGATCAGCAGGACTTTCGCGTCCAGTGTCTTCAGGTATTCGCCGATGGCTTCGCCGAGGAGGCGGACGCGTTTGAGCGGGGTGAAGGGCGGGGCGACGGAGTTGATGAAGACCGGCACGATGGGCTTGGCCGTGATGTCCCCGTACATGAGTTCCATGGGCTGGACGGCGCCGTGGTCGACCTCCATTTTCAGGGAGATGGCGATGTCGATGCCGCGGTCGATCACAAACTGGGCGAGGCCTTCCGCGATGTCTTTAGGGACGTTCAGCGGTCCTGCCTGGCTTCCGTAGTCGCCGATGCTGACGGCGTCGTAGCCGATGCAGAATGGCGGCATGAGTTGGTAGAAGAAGCCGTTGTAGTGGTCGGGTCCGAGGTTGATGACCACGTCCGGGTCGTAGTCGTGGACGAAGCTGCGGGCGGCTTCGAAGGCGGCCTCGACTTCGGCTTTGATTTCGGGTCCGGGATCCCCGTGTTCCAGCAGCGGGCTGTGGGACACGGCTAGCAGTGCAACAGTCATGGAGTTCTCCTAGCCGTTTGCGTGTTCGGGGGTCAGTTCCGTGCCGGCGCCGGCGTCGAGGCCGAGCAGGAAGTCCAGGTGGATTTTGTTGAAGATTTCGGGTTGTTCGTACTGGGGCCAGTGGCCGGCGTTTTCGATGACGGCGAGGCGGCCCTTGGGGATGAGGCCCGCGATGCGGCGGCCTTCATCGACCGGGCCTGAGGGGTCCTTGGTGGTCCAGACGACGAGGGCGGGTGCCTGGATAGAGCGCAGATCATCATCGGTGAGCATGTTCCTGCGGCGGGTTTCCGGGTCCTGCAGTGCCATGTTGGCTTCGCACGCGCGCAGCCAGTCGGGTTGCTGGAAGATGGCCTGGCGGGTGCGGATGAGGTCATCGGTCACCATGGCGGGGTCGGCCATGAGCCATTCGAGCCTCGTTTTCACGCGCTCCCAGGACGGGTCCTTCGCAGCTTCCATAGAGAGTGTGTAGAGCCGTTCCATCACGACGGGGTTGGCCATCGTGCCGCCCATGGTGTTCAGGACGATGCGTTCGACCCTTTCGGGGTACTCGATGGCGAAACGTGCCGTGACCCAGCCGCCGAGCGATTCGCCGGTGAAGTAGGCCTTTTCGACGCCGATGGCGTCGAGGAAGTGGTTGACCTGGTCGATGTAGTGCCGGATTTCCAGCGGGTGCTCGGGTTTGCTGCTGTAGCCGTGGCCGATGAAGTCGATGGCGTAGACGTTGAAGTGCTCGGCGTGGGCTTTGAGGTTGCGGACGTAGGCTTCGGCGTGGCCGGTGATGCCGTGGAGCATCAGCAGGGTGGGCTTGGAGCTGTCGCCGGCGTGCAGGTAGCGGGTGCGGTAGGGGCCGGCCTGGACGAAGCCCTGGCTGAATTCGACCTGGTTGAGGTCGGACCAGACGCTAGTGTACGGGCGTGAATTCACGGGTTTCTCCTACGTTTTCGGGGGTGGTCTGTTGGGTGTGGCCGAGGATGGCGTCCAATGCGGTCCGTAGTTCGGTGCGGGCTGTCTCCACATCCCACGCGGGGGCGCTTTGGCGCCAGGCGATGTAGCCGTCGGGGCGGACGAGCAGGGCGCCGGCCTCATGGATGCCGCGGACCTTGTGCCAGGCGCCGTAGGGGTCTTCTGCACCCTTTTCGCCGATGACGACTGTGCGCAGGAAGGGTTGGTTCAGCTCCGCGGCGGCGGCTTCCCAGGCCCTGCCGGCGAGTCCGGTGACGAGGCTGAATTTGCCGCGGCCGGTGACGTCAAGGGTGGAGGTGCGGCTGCCGTTGCGGTCCACAAGCCAGGCGTGCGGGATTTTCGCTCCCGGCCGGGTGGTCGGCTGGAGGTATAGCTGCGGGTCTTTGGCCCACTGTTCCTCCCCCGCTGTCGGGTCGGGGATGACGGCGGCGGATTCGTAGCGCTGGTTGAGTTCCACGCCGTGGGCGTTGAATTCGTAGTTCTTCAGTTCCAGGGCTTCCTGCAGTTTCTGGCGCAGTTCCACGCCTTCCGGGGTCGGAGCGTGCAGCCGTGCCAGCCCGGCCTCGATGCTGTGTTCCTGGCCCGGGACGCGGAAGGTCTCGTTCAGGGGGCCGTAGTCCTTCCGGGACTGGTTGGCGCGGGCGACGATCTGCCGGCCGACGGGCGCGCGTTCCAGGGAGTACGAGTCCAGCAGGCTCTCCCCGGCGTAGCCCTTGATGACGTAGGCAAGTTTCCAGGCGAGATTGAAGGCGTCCTGCATGCAGGTGTTGGAGCCCAGGCCGCTGCTCGGCGGATGGCGGTGCACGGCGTCCCCTCCGCAGAAGACCCGCCCGACGGAGAAGTGGTTCGCGTGCTGCTGGTTCACGAACCAGGTGGACTTTGTCTGGACATCAACTTCAAGGTCCGGGTCGCCCACGAGGGTGCGGATTTTCGCCAGCACGGTCTCCTGGGAGAGGTCGGGCTCGCCGTCGGCCATGTTGAATCCCCAGCCGGCGATCCATTCGTCCCACGGGCGCACGGCCCGGAGCAGACCCATGCCGATTTCGCCGAAGCCGGCGACCGGGTTCATGATCCAGTGCAGGATGCTGGGGCGGTGGGCGACATACTTGCTCAGGTCCGCCTTAAAAAGGACATACGCGGTGCCGGCGCGGGCCAGCTGACCTTCGAAGGGCAGGCCGATGTCTTCGGCGATCTGGGAGCGGGCACCGTCGGCGCCGATCAGGTACCGGGCCCGCAGCGTGTAGTCAGTGCCGGTCACGTGGTTCCGGAACGTCACGGTCACGCCCTCGCTGTCCTGGACGTGGGAGAGGTACTCGGTGTTGAAGGTGACCTGCGCCCCGCGTTCGCCGGCGTTCTTGAGCAGGATCGGTTCCATCAGCGGCTGTGGAACGTCGAGCATCGTGCACGGGCTGGCCTTCAGGTAATCCCCGTACCGCTCGTCCCCTGTCCCCCAGGTGCGGAGCCGGGCGATTTCCTGGCCCGCAAGGCTGGTGGTGAACAAGGTATCGCCCATGTCACCCCAGGGAACGGCGTACTTGGTGGCTTCTTCTTCCACACCCAGGTCCCGCAGTACCTCCACGGCCCGCTGGTTCGTGATGTGTGCGCGGGGAGTATTGGCGAGCCAGTTCCACCGCGAAAGCATGTGGACGCGCACGCCTTGGGTGGCCAGTGCCAGAGCCGCCGTGGCTCCGGTCGGGCCGGTGCCGACAATGAGCACATCCGTGTCGAATTCCAACTGAGTTTTCATCACACCTTCTAAGTCCAGGTTCCGGGACGGCATCATCCCGTCCGTGCACGGGCGGAGGTCATTCTCCGGCCGGGCCGAGTGCGTGGCCTCTACGCTTCCGCGGTGAAACATGAGGCCGATCACTTGGAGCAAGCGTACTAGCATGCTAGTTGCCTTGTAAAGGACCGTTGAAGGTTCAAAAAGTTTACTGGCATGCTTGCAGGCTTGCAGTCTTGAATGTAATGTGGCTCACGTACTTGTGACGCAGGTCATGCAGTGGTTGAGGCCGATGAGGGCCATCCAGACGCATCCTGACGGCGCTTTCTCCGATTCCCGAATGCAAGGAGCACAACGATGAGCTTGATGCAGGCCGCTCGGCTTCATGAAGTAGGTAAGCCTTTCCAGATCGACCGGGTTGAAGTTCCCGAGCCGGGGCCGCGGGATGTGATTGTGGAGGTCAAGGCGTGCAACGTCATACCCAACCTTCGGAACGTCATCACGTCCTACCCCGAGTGGTTCCCATACCTCCCCCTGCCTGCGCTGCCGGCTATCTACGGGCTGGATGCGGCCGGGATTGTGAGCAAGGTGGGATCCCAGGTCCGCAACGTCAAGCCCGGAGACCGCGTCTACGTCAACCCGGGACGCGATTCCGGCGACTCACACGCCTCGCGGCGCGGGGAACGGATCAATGACCCGGCCTACACCTTCCAGGGCTACTTCGGCTTCGGTGCCGGGTCGCAGGAAATCTTCGAGGACTACCCCCACGGCGGCTTCTGTGAATACATGAAAGCGCCCGCCGACGGGCTCGTCGTCCTGCCCGAATCGATCTCCTTCGAAGCGGCCTGCCGTTTCGGTTACCTCGGGACCTCCTACTCCGGCCTCCGCAAGGCCGGCGCCGGCGCGGGAACCTCCGTGCTGGTCAACGGCGGCACGGGAACCCTTGGGCTGGGCGCGGTACTGAACGCCCTGGCCATGGGTGCGACCAAGGTTTTCGCCATGGCCCGGGACCGTGAGCTTCTTGAACGGGTCCGCCTCCTCGATCCCAAGCGGGTCCACGTTCTCTCCCACGGTGACCAGCCGGTGGGCGAATGGGTCAGGGAAAACACAGGCGGCCTTGGAGTCGACATCTTCATCGACGCCGTGGGCCCTGGCGCTCCGCACGAGATCACCATCGCCGGCATCGAAGCCCTGCGCCGCGGCGGTCGCATGGTCGACATCGGGGGCATGTCAGAACCGCTCCCGCTGGAAATGTTCAAACTCATGTGCTTCCAGATCAGCGTCATCGGATCCCTCTGGTTCAGCGTCGCCGAAGGCCAGGACATGGCCGAAATGGTGGACGCCGGAACCTTGGACCTCTCCGTCTTTGAACACGAGGTCTACCCGCTCTCCGAAGTCAATGAAGCCCTCGACGCAGTGGACAAACGACGCGGCGGGTTCACCAACGTTGTAGTCGTCCCCGGCTCCTAGAACAAGCCGCCCGTGGCCGCGGACCATACCGTCCGCGGCCACACGCCTCCCCACCAGACAGAAACGGAAGACCTGAAAATGGAACTCAACCCAGAACGCACGGCCGTCATAGCCGTCCACTGCCAGGGAGACATCGTCTCGGGCGATGGAGCCTTCGCCCCGTTCTTCCACGACCAGGTCGTGAGTAGAAACGTCATCAGTAGGATCGGCGGCCTGCTTTGCTCCGCCCGGGAATCAGGGATGACCGTGATCTATACCCGCGTCGCGTTCAAGCCCGACTTCAGCGACCTCAACGCGAACTCGCCGCTGCTGAAGGTCGTCGAGCAGGCAGGTTGCCTGAAGGATGGCACCGCCCTGGCCGACATCGTCCCGGAACTGGCCCCGACCGCCACAGATACCGTTATCACTCACCAGCGCGTTGGCGGCTTCGTACCAGAACTCACCGCGGTCCTGGAGGGCCGGGGCATCGACACACTCGTGTTCGCAGGCGTCGCAACCAACGCCTCGGTGGAAAGCACGGCCCGCGTCGCCACAGACGCCGGCTACCGGGTCATCATCGCCGAGGACGCTTGCTCCGCCGCCACCCCCGAAGCCCACCGGGCCAGCATCGAATCCCTCGGCCTGCTCGCGGAGATTTCCAGCACCGCCGACCTCACCGCCGCTTCAGCTCCCCAGACCGTCTGAAAGACAGCACCCGGCAGCAGGTCGCAGCGATGCCTGCTGCCGGGCGCTGGTGTGCAACCAAAAGACTAAATGCTAGCGTGCCAGGGCCGCGGGAAAGGAATAATATGCGCGATACTAATTACATGGCACCTGTATCCGCTCCCCTGAATCAACGCTCGACAGGCACCGGCGGGCGCCTGCTCGGACGCATCTACGAAGCCATCCAGAACCGACTTCTCGAAGGCGAATACCCGGCCGGTACCAAGCTGTCCGTGGAAGCCATCCGTGCCGAATTCGGCGTGAGCAAACAGCCCGTCATGGAGGCCCTCCGCTTACTCTCTGCCGACGGGCTGGTTGAAATCTTCCCGCAAATAGGCTGCGTCGTCACCACCTACTCCCTGGAAGAGGTCGAGGACTTCTTCCGGATGTTCGCAGGATTCGAATCGGTGATCGCCGCCGCGGCCGCCCAACGGCGCACAGATGAGCAGCTGGACGAGCTCTACCTCGCAGCCCGCAGAATGGACAGGCTGACCAGCGAACCCGACGCCGCAGTCCGTGCCCGCCAATACCGCATTCAGAACCGGAACTTCCACGAGATCATCCACCAGATGGCGTCCTCACGCGTCATGACCAACATGAGCCGCCGCATGTGGGACCTCAGCGACTTCCTCATCAACACCACAGGAGCTCCCCAGCCGTTCGGCTCGGCCATTGCCGAACGCAACGAAGATCACACCCGCATCATCAGCGCACTCGACGCCGGCAACGCCGAAACCGCCAAGGCAGAGATGGAAAAACACATCCTCTCCACCGCAACGGGCAGCATCAGCGTCGTAGAAAAATGTCCGGCAACGGCCGCGAACGTAGGATCTACGGACCTGACGACAAAGTGGAGGCCAAGGCAATGATGGGCTATTTCGACTGAGCCCTCGCGCACACGGTCCAGGCCCGGCGCGGCCGCCATCCCCGACAGGCTCGGAGAGCGTCAAGGCTAGCGCATTAGGGACTCTTCTCGACTCGGCATGGGTCACGAATCAGACGCTGGCCTTCGACTCGTGTGTGAATGGAGGCAAGCCAGATTTTGGATATCTGGCGCCATCGGCCGACAAGTTGAGTAGCCAGCGCCCGTCACTTATCCATGTCCCATGCTGCATCCGTGATGCCCAACGTTGCCTGCGGGTGCCGCAAGTCCGCCACATGCCCGTTGCGCCCACCGAACGCCGGGATCTTGCCCCCGTTACCTTTTTCGTAGCCCGTTCCTGTTGCAGGATGTGGGTGTGCTGGCCTGCCGGCCCCGGCATGATTGCCGCCCCCAGTTATCAATGATCCGGGCGGGTGTTGTCACCGGGGTCCGGTAGGTGCCGGAGAGACCGCTAATAGAGGCAGGACAGTTTGGGACCGTCGTGCGTAACGTGGATGCCGGGCTCCGACACCGCGGACAGTCCAGCACTGGTATCAGCTGCTGCGACTGGGAGGTACAGGTGATCGGAAACCACGAAAGCATTGATGTCTTCGTCGGCCTGGACGTCGGCAAGGGCGAACACCACGCCGTTGCAATGGACCGGGCCGGGAAGAAGCACTTCGACAAGGCCTTGCCCAACGACGAGGCCAGGCTGCGCGAAATCCTGGGTTCCCTGGGCAACCACCAACGTATCCTGCTCGTCGTTGACCAGCCGGCCACGATCGGTGCACTCCCGGTCGCGGTTGCCCAGGCCGTCGGCGTCATGGTCGGATACCTGCCCGGGCTGGCGATGCGCCGGATCGCCGACCTGCACCCGGGCGAGGCTACAACCGACGCCAGGGCCGCGTTCATCATCGCCGAAGCGGCCCGGACCATGCCCCACACCCTGCGCTCCGTTAAGGTCGCCGACGAACAGCTCACCGAGCTGACCATGCTCTGCGGCTTCGACGACGATCTGGCCAAACAGGCCACGGCGACGTCGAACAGGATCCGCGGCCTGCTCACCCAGATCCACCCGGCCCTGGAGCGTGTCCTTGGCCCGCGCCTGGACCACCCGGCAGTGTTGGATCTGCTGCGGACCTGGCCGACCCCCGAAGCCTTGCGCCACGCGGGCCGGCGCCGGATCGAAACCCGGCTGACAAAGCTTGCACCCCGGATGGGTAAGCGCCTTGCCGGGGAGATCATCGAAGCCCTGGACCAGCAAACAGTCACCGTCGGGGGGACCAACGCGGCCACGATCGTACTGCCCCAACTGGCCGGCATGCTCGCGGACATCCGCGAGTCCCGGGACACCGTCTTCACCCAGGTCGAAGCCCTCGTGGAGGCCCACCCTCTTCACCCGGTCCTGACGTCACTGCCGGCGGTCGGCGTCAGGACCGCAGCGCGGATCCTCACCGAGATCGTCGGAAAAGACTTCGCCTCCGCAGGGCACCTCGCGTCCTACGCCGGCCTGGCACCGGTGACCCGGCGATCCGGGACATCAATCCGCGGTGACCACCCATCCCGGAAAGGAAACAGGATCCTCAAGCGGGCCCTGTTCCTCTCCGCGTTCGCCGCCCTGAAGGATCCTCTGTCGAGGGCCTACTACGATCGGAAACGAACCGAGGGCAAACGCCACAACCAGGCCCTCATCGCCCTCGCCCGCCGCCGATGCGACACCCTCTACGCCATGCTCAGGGACGGCACCTTCTACGAACCACGAAAACCCTCAGCCGCTTGACGAAAACCATAGAGGCACCCCCCCGACGAGGGCGTTGACGTCCACAGCCACGATGACCACCAGATCATCTTCGCGGAGTCCGGCGTGCTCGAAGTCATCACCGACGCCGGGACCTGGTTCGCCCCGGCGACCCGGGCGATCTGGATCCCGGCCGGCACCGTACATTCCTGGCGCGCCCAGGGAATGACGTTCCCGCAATGGCGGACCCAGGTGCGACTCTTCCACGCCCTGAAGATGCTCGCCGCCGGAACCTCGGTGACCATGACCGCGCATGCCTGCGGCTGGTCATCCACCGGCGCCTTCATCGACGTTTTCCGCAATGCGTTCGGCCACACACCTGGAACCCACAACCGGACACAGGGGGTACGCGAGAATTTCATCGACGACATGACGAGACTTTCCAGGAGTTCGGGCTGCCGGGGACAATCCTGAGGATTTTGATCCTAAGTCCCGGCAAGTCACGCAGTTCCAAGCGCTCCCGGCCATGAAGGAGTACACAGCAACACCGCTGTCCAAGCCAAGAGAAGGAGCGGCCAGACCGCAACGCCCACCAACAAAAATGGGCCCCGCGGGGGCCCATAAAAGGAGATTTGTACACACTCAGAGGCCCACAAGCCCCTGAGCAGGGAAAACACGTGCCCGAGGTGGGACTCGAACTGCATTCCCTCCCCCGCGAACACTGGACTTCCCCGGAAACATAAGGAATCCGGCCCGATCCGATCCACATACGACCGGGTCCGAAGGCCAAAATGTGTACTTTGTACACACCCAAATTGGCCGCTTCAAAGCGTATGACAGCCAGCTGTTGCCGGCATTCTACGACCGGTTTGAACAACGCTGGGGAAAGGCAACCGCGCCCTTCCTGGACCCCGAAGTGCACGAGCAGCCCCTGCCGCGGGCCCAGTGGATCAACCCGGACACCGGGGCTGCCCTCGCGGTGGTCCCCATCTGGACCGAGGACCCGCGGCACCGCTCCTTCGGAGTTCTTTATCTCCCTCCCGCCGGTGATATCTGGGTGCTGCGGCCCGGAATCACCGCCTACACAGAGGGCGGCAAGGAAAGCACCCAGGAACAGCTCTCCCTCCGCAACAACGCCTTCAGGAAAGCCGTCAGCCACGCGAAAGAATTCATCTACGGCAACCAGCCCTAGGCCGCGTCCGGTACCGGGCCCAAGGACCCCCTACACAACTCCTCAAGGCCCGGGGCTCCGGCATGGAACACGATATCAACGGCCGCCGAAGCAGACGCACCGACCGAGAACAACGGTATGAAAGGAACTGACATGACCTCCCCGCACCTCGACCGGTTCCTCAACGAAGCTCTCGCCACCGAGCGCGAATCCGACGCCGGTCTAAAAGTACGCACGTGCTAAGTGTGACCGACGAAAGCGACAGCGAAAGACCGCGCAAAGGCGGCGGAGGTCACCCGTCGGGCGGAAAACAAGAGTCCGGCGGCGCAATCGATATGCAGCCCGGTCTTAGTCCCGGGCGTCGATTTCCTTCACTTGGCCCTTCCGGGCGACGCGATATGCCGCGGAAAGTTTGACGATCTGATGCGGCTGTCGAGTGATTTCCCCGGCGCCGCACAGGCCTCCACGGCATTCCTACCGTCCACTGGACGTAGCCTTTTGGCGCTGGCGCCAGCGGAAGGAATCCATGTGCACTAGCCTCGGCGCGGCACAAGAAAACGCCAACGACACAGGCGCACAGTAAGAGCATGAAATCACTACTGAGCGATGAAGTCGTCGCCGTACGTGGCGTCCTCACCGATACACACCCGGTCGACTTCCATGCCCTCGGGGTAACCGGCGCAATTGACCGCTTGACTCTTCCACTCCGCGAACGCGGAACCGCGGTGCACCTGGACACTCCGCACCACAGGATGGAAGTAGACCGGCAATCCGCAACGCTTCTGTATCGGGCGGCACAGGAGCTCCTCAGCAACGTCTACAAATTCGCCCAGGCTTCAGCTGTGACGGTCCGGCTGGGCTGCGTTACCCAAGGCCTGAGCCACAGCGTCCAGCTCAAAGTGACCGACGACGGCGGGGGTTTCGACGTGCCCGCAGCCATGAGTGGTCGGCACACCGGCATGGGACTGCGCCTCATGCAAGCGGCGGTTGTCCTTGCTGGCGGAGAGATGACCATCGATTCGTCCGCCTCGGGAACCTGTGTGACGATAACGGTGCCTCTGGACTAGCATCCGCTGCACCGCTGTTCTGACAGGGAGCAGCAGCCCGGCTGGCGGGCTCACGACCAACCCCGGTGACGACCACAGCCCGGGACGGCCACACCCCTGTTCATGCCCTTCACGATCGGGATCCTAAATGCCAGATCCAAGAGCTGACCGAACACCACCAGAACCGTTGGCTGATTTTCTCCGATGCCGCCGAAGAACCGCCGCGCCTACATCGGCCCAGTGGGCGGCGGTGAAGATCCGCTGGGGTCTGCGGGTCGACAGCACAGAGAAGGCCGCACTGGTCCGCTACGCAGATTCCTGCCCTAACGTCACCCTCACGGTTACCCGCGCCGAATCAGGAGACCGCCCTTCTCGGCACTTCCCCGTCTCTACTCATGCCCACTCAACGGCACTAACTGGCCTGCTTCCAACGGTTATCCGCCTGCACACCGGCGGCCGATGCCGCCTAGCTGTCGGACCGCGGCTGGGCGGGCATACCGCTAAGGAGTGGGCGCCGTCGTTCGCGGCGCTGCCAGGATTGGAGCCCTGCGCAAGGTCCGGATACGGCTGCGGGCCCGCGAACGGTCCGCGGGCCCCGCAGTGCCGGCATGTGCCAGGCACAGGCCGACCGACACTGCCGAGGGCGCCTCCAGGGTCACGACCATGCCGATAATGCATCGGCTGTAGACATCGATCGCGACGGTCAGATACGGGCGGCCGGTCGGTTGCCGCTCCCGTTCGTCCACGACGATGACGTCGATGACCGTGTGATCGATCTGCACCTGTTCCAAAATTGTGCCGATCGCCGGCACCTCGTCCCCGGCAGACTGCATCGGCCGCACCGCATTGGGGCCACCCCTACGCCGGCCTCCCTCAACGGGATTCAGCGCCCGGATTCGCCGCTCCACCGTGTTCCGGGCCGGGACAGGGAGCTGTCGTGCGCGGCACGCCGCAGCGATGTCGCGATATACCGCAGCCAAGGTCCGTTTCTGCCGGGTCAGGAACTGCTTCCGCACGATCTCCCGGACGAGGTCTTCGACTTCGCCTGACAGACGCGCGGTTCCTTTCCCTCCGGCGGAGCGCCCCGGGGCCAAATGTCAGGGCGGCGTCTTTGCGGATGTTGATGTCATCGGTCAGGGTGGCCGGGTCGAGCATTTCGAGGGTGGGTGTGGTGTTCATGGTGTTGCTCCTATTGCAGAGGATTCCGGTGGGTGGGGCGGCTTAGGTGACCGGCCAGCGTCCCGTCTCCCCCCGTTGTTTTTGGTTGCTGGCAAGCTCGCTTGCTCGGCGGCCGACGGAGCCCTGTCTACCCGCAGGGCAAGGGGACGTGCAATCTGCGCAGAAAATAAGCGACGCAGGAGCGCCGGAGGGACATTTCCTGCACCGCAGGCCCCGACGAAGGAGGGGCTAGACGGGGTGAAGCGGGCGCCTAGAATCCGGAGGAATCTCAATGATGTTGTCAACGGATATTGGCGTGCCGCTCTCGTGCCCCGGCCGGTTGGCGGACAGGGCCCGAGGTGTGTTTTCTAGCTCGCCCAGCCCGAGTAGGGATTCCGGTCCTGATCCGGCAGTTTTCTCGCCGACCATTGGAGTACTGTTCGACCATGACGACATCTGGGCGGGAATCCGGTACTCCACAGCCCAACGTCAGGGTGACGGCGAACCGTGTGAGGTCGGAAGGCGATGACCTGTACTTCGAAGTGCGAGGTCACGGGCCGGCGGTTTTGTTGATCCCTGGAGCCGGTGGGGACGCGGACCTGTATGCCGCCGTCGCGGACCTCCTTTCAGATGAATTCAAGGTCATCACCTACGACCGCCGTGCGAACGCCCGCAGTACTTCCAACAGTCCCCAGAATTTCGAGATCAGCCAGCAAAGCCGGGATGCGGTAGCAGTCATCCATGCCGCCGGCGAGCAGGCGGCATTCATCTTCGGAAGCAGCAGTGGGGCTGTAATTGCCCTTGATGCGGCGAGGACCCAAGCCCATGCCGTGCTGGCCGCCATCGCTCACGAGCCGCCGTGTGCGAGGTTATCCCCGAACGATGCCAAGTGGCAGCGTTTCTTCGCCAACGTATACCGAATGGCCTACTACCTCGGCCCTTCGCTGGCAGGCCTTCGTTTCGTTTTCGGCATTCAGGTTCCCGTGAGGAAGCTTGTCAAAGGACATGCCCAAGCCGTGGAGTATGCTCGCGGCCAGAGAGAGTCCCGGCAACACGAGCCTCGCATCAGCTCGCTCGACGCGAACAATGTCCTGATGAAGCTCGAACTCCTACCGGTGACGAACTATCTCCCGGATGTTCAACTGATTCATCGCAACGGGGTGACGATCATCATGGCCGTGGGCAAGTGGACCCAGGATCGGAAGACCTGGCTTGGTGAGGTGTCACGCATCCTGGCAGAGCGGCTGGGCTGTGAGCTGATGACATTCCCCGGCCATCATGGCTCGTACACCGACATGCCCCACGAATGGGCGGCAACCCTGCGCAGGGTCTTGCGCAAAGCCGGCGGAACAGAGCAAACCGCCAGCTGACGAGATGACAGCCTGCTCAGACGCATCCGCGCCTTTGGACCGCCGCGTTGGCGCTCGAGGCTCGGCCGGTCCGCAGCGGTGCCTTCATGGCCTTTGCCTGAAGGTGATTGTCGGTGGAACCAGCTGTGAATTCCCGGTGCAGCCGGCTCTTGGCTCCATGCTCAATCAGCGTCGGAATGCTAGTCCTGCGACCGGTCCAGGGACTCTAATTCTTCCTCGAAGGTGCCTGCAATATGTGTCGGCGTGCCGCTCCGGTGACCCGGCGGGTTGTGGCCGGGACACCGGAGGAGCTTTTTGGCCGTCCAGTGAGTATGTCAACCTGAATCAGGACCAGTGGGGCGGCCTGAAATCAATCAATCTTATGAAATGGGCTTTGTTGGCCAGTTGCCACCCCCGGGCCTGGTTCCTCCTCAACCGGATCTCGCAGAGGAAGGCTGGAGGGATCATCCCCATGTGCGTTTTGCCGTTCCTCCTAAGCAGCCATCGGATTCGTCAGATTCCGGGCCCCGGGTCGAGATGCATCACTGTCTGACAAAACTACTGGCCGCGTCCCAGCCACTTGTTGCGATTCCGACCTCGTCGTGACAGGGGTCCCGATGAGACTGCAATTTACCGCCATCGTGGGCTCAAATCAGATTGACATTCTGACCCAGCCGCATGTTAGCGGCCATGTCATTCTGCCCGCTGGCGGGCACCTCGGATGCCCTTAGGTGGCCAGGAAATCTGGCCGCCCGCGGGCGCCCGAAGTTATCGAATCGGCCCCTCCGGCCGCCGCGGAAATTGTCTGATGCCGACTGAGGAACGCCACCGATACTTACTCTTGGGACTGTGGGGACGAACTCTTGAATTTCCAGCCTAGTCGCCGATGGATCCGTCCAGCAGCTCGCGCAGAATATCCAAATGGCCGCAGTGCCTGCCGGTTTCCTCGATCATGTGCACCAGGACCCACCGCACGCTCTGTCCGCCGTCGCCGCCGCGGCAGCGCTCCTCCATCTCATGCCGCCGCAGCACTTCGCGCGACTGGCGGCAGGCGGCCTCATAGTCTTCGATAATCTCCGACAGGCTGTCCTCTTCGCTCACACGGAACGCGCCGCCGGGATCCTCAGCGGACCACCGTGTGGGCACCCCTTGCTGCCCGTCGATGCGGTCCTGGAACCAGAACCGCTCAATGTCGGTCAGGTGCTGCACCAGCCCCGACACCGTTGTCAGCGAGGGCACGAGCCGCCTGACGCCGTCGGCGTCGCTGAGTCCACCGGCCTTCATCACCACGGTGGCCCGCAAGTAGTCCAGGAAGCCGGTCAGCGTCTCCCGCTCTCCGGCTGTCTCCGGTGGTTCTGTCCGGCCGTCATTTTCCATCCGTCCAACCTAGCCACGGGCGTCGTGCTGCAGCGCAGGCGCGCCGAACTTGACGAAACGGGACCTGCAGAAGGGCACGACGACGGGGCCAATTTCCTGACCGCCAGCGAGCAGTAGCTGTGGCCATACAGCACAAAACGAATAAAATCCTATTGGCCGCCAGTGGGCTGAGTAAATTGGCCGCCAACAGCCGCACTTCAACTCCTTGATTTGACGCCTATAGGAGCATCATGGGCACGGCAAAAGCCCAATCGCTGCGCTGCTTTTCCCGCACACATCTGGACGGCGGGACCCAGCTGACCGGCTGCACACAACCGCCAGGGAACCTCGGACTGGCACCTCATCACCGGGACCGGCGGCCGTGCACAACCTGTGTTGTGGCCGGTCACCATGGCAACGTTCCCCATGGACCAAGACTCGGCACCCCCGCCGCCGGCCCGGGCGTTTGGCCAGGTCTTTTCAGCCATAGACCACAGGCGGCTCCGGTGGGCAGACGCGAAGAAGGCCGGCATCCTTTTTAGGGGCCGGCCTTCTTCGCGTCAGTATCTGGTTTAGTCGTCCGCTGCCACGTCGTCTTCCCTGACCTGGCCCGCGGCGATGCGTTCGGCGGCCTTCGCGAACGCATCCTCGATGTACGCCATGAGGTCACTCTCGCGGACCCGCTACACGCCTCTTCCGCCGAACTGGCCGGCAGGGAGCTCGCCGCTGCGAACCAGCGAGTAGACGAGCGCCCCTTTGACGTTCAGAACCTCCTGGACCTGTTCCAGAGTCAGCATCCTGGGGAACGCTGGTCCCGTGGTCGGCGCAGAGTTCTCTTTCCCGTCCTCTGTCCGTTTCGGCATTCTCAACCCACCCCGTCCCGGTGTTGCAGCTCGTCCTTGGTGCGCTGTCCGCGGCGGAGGGATCCGGCCGCGTTCAACACCGCATTGCGCATCGTGATGCCTGATCGGGTCCTAGGTACGAGGAGGCGCGATGCGATGCCGGCGCCCCGTTGTAGCGGTCGGACGTGTTTGCGGTGCGTGTGTTCATAGCCGGCGAAAGCAGCGGTGTGGTCATCCGGGTGGGCGGCAATCGCGTCGGCGAGGGTCTTTGCACCGACGATCGCGCTGCTGGAGCCTTCACCGAACAGCGATATGCAACTCGCCGCGTCACCGAGCAGCACCACGCGGCCGGCAGTCCACTGCGGTACGTCCACGCGGGTGACGGCGTCGAAGTACCTATCGCCGGACGCGCCCCATTCCTCGAGCGCGAGCGTGGTGAGCCATCCGCCGCCGGCGTAGGTGGACTCGACGAGGCGTCTGCCTTGTTCCGCGTCGCGGTAGTCGAAATCCTGCTGCCCACGGAAGATGAATGCGAACCCGGGCTTCCCACCCGCCGGATGGATGGTCAAGGAGGTTCCCGGTTCGTTGTATAACAGCACGGTGCGCGGATCCTCGATCGGAGTAGGGGCCCGCACGGTGCCCACGAACATGCCGAATGGGCGGCAAAAACGTTCCTCGGGGCCGAATGCCAGACGCCGAACGGTGGAGTGGACTCCGTCGGCTCCAACTACCAGGTCGAAGCGACGGGAAGGGGTCCGCTGAAACTCGATGTCGACTCCACTGCCGTCCTGGTGCAAGGCGGTGATCGAGTCGTCCCGGATGATGAGGCTGCTCTCCCGGGCCTTCTCGAGCAACAGGCCGACGAGTTCATTGCGCCCGACCTCGACCTCCTCGTGGCGGTCGACGCGTTGGCGCGTGCGGATCGTGGCCTGTGGCCGCCCGTCGGCGTCGACAAAGACCAGGCGTTCGACACCGGTGGCTGTCTCCTCCAGGCGCGACCAGATACCCATTTGCCGTGCAACAGCGACCGCTCCTCCGCGTACGTCGACAGGGTTGCCACTAGATCGTGTGTCGGCCGCTCGTTCCACAATCGTGACCGACCAACCGGCCTTCGCCAGCCAGTACGCGACGGTCGAGCCGGCAATGCCGCCGCCGGAGACCAGTACGCTTCGATCCACCATGCCCCCATTCAAGCACTCAACACCAGAGGTAAGTCCGCTTCCCTGGGGATTCCACATCGGGAGGCGGAAGGGCCGGCGCTGTTGGGCGCCGGCCCTTCCTGGTTTCCCTTGGGCAAAGGAAATCTGTGGTTCAGCTTAGCTCAAGGGTTTGTGTGCTGCCGCCGGCTCGGTACCTCGTTGTTTCTCGTCCCGCGGGTGGTAGTCCGACGGTCGCTTCGTCGCGGTTAATGGCGGTCCGTCGCTGGTGAGTGGCTGCTGTGGTTCGCCCTGGGCGGCGGACCGCCCGCGTTACGGGAGGTTCCCGGACCTTCACGGGGTGAGTGGCCGGGCGGCTGCATTGGGGGATCAGCCGCCCGGCACACTTACAGATTACTCGGTGTCGGCGGTGTGCTTGTCGAGTATGACGCGCTCGACGTCGCTGGCCGTGTATCCCCAGGAGACGAGCTGGTTCAGGTAGTGGAAGTGCCGTTTTTCGGCGCTCCGCCATGAGTCTTTCTGGATGGTCTTTTCATACCCTGCGCAGATCAGGGCGATGAGGGAGAACTCGGGCCGTGCGGTGGTTTTGGCGGTGTGGTCCCGCAACGGATTCCAGCCCCACCGGTCGGTGTCTTCCCCGGTAAGGGAGCCGGCACCACGGAACTGATCCCCGAAAAGTCAGAGCAGCTATCAATCGGTGCCTATGAGGCTGCGTGAAGCAACTGGGTCCGGCGTTGCACCGGGCTCAGTGGTTAGGTGCGAGGACGATGTGGCAGCAAGTCGCTTCGCGGGTCCTCGCACCCTGGCACCGAGTAGGCGTTCTAGAACTGCGTGAAGGCGGCTGTGGCGGGGTCCGCGCCAATCCGTGCGCCCTCTTCCAGTGCGTTGACGGCCGCAAGTTCCGAGGCAGTCAGAATGATCGCGGCGGCCTCGAAGTTTTCCCGCATGCGGTCAGCCGAGGAGGTTTTCGGGATGGCGATGTTTCCGGTGCTAAGGTGCCACGCGAGCACGATCTGGGCGGGCGTGACCGCGTGCTTGGCGGCAAGGAACCTCACGGCGCCGGAGTCCAGATCCGCGCCCTGGCCCAGGGGGCTGTATGCCTCGACGGCGATGCCCCGGGACCGGCTCGTGGCGACGAGGTCGCGCTGCTGGAAGGTGGGGTGGATTTCGATCTGGTTGACGGCCGGGATGATGTCTGACGATGCGCGGAGGGTGTCCAAGTGTGGTTCCAGGAAGTTGGACACCCCGATAGCACGTGTCAGGCCATCGCCGTACAGTTTTTCCATGGCCTTCCAGGCCCCGGAGAAGAGCCCATGGGACGGGACCGGCCAGTGGATCAGATACAGATCCACGTAATCCAGGTCCAATGCGGTCAGGCTGTCGTGGAAGGCCTCGTAGACCAGCCCCTGCTCGCCGTTGCGGAGTTTGGTTGTGACGAAGATTTCCTCTCGAGGAATCCCCGATGCGGCGATCGCGGCGCCCACACCGGCTTCGTTCCGGTAAGCAGCCGCGGTGTCGATGTGGCGGTAGCCGGTTTCCAGGGCGTCCTCAACAATGCGCTGGGTGTCCTCTTCGGGGACCTGGAACACGCCGAAGCCGAGTTGCGGGATCTTGACGCCGTTGTTCAGGGTGACCGCGGGGATGGTTGTTTCTTGTGTCTGGGACATCGTCAGTTCTTTCGTAGGTGGGGCGGCACCGGGTACCCGGGCACCGCTGGTGCCCGGGTACCCGGGACGGGCGCGGCAGAGCCCATCCTTGATGTGACCGGGTAGTTGCACGCCGCTGTTTGCGGGTTTGTGCTCTGGAAGAATGCGCGGGTCTAGGCTTGGAGCGCTCCTGCCCAAAGGTTGATGTCGGATTCGATCGCGAATTCGTCGATCTTCTGAAGGTCTTCGCCGGTGAATTCCGGGCCCGAGACTGCCGCGAGGTTGTCCTCGAGTTGCCGGGCGCTGCTGGCTCCTATCAGGGCTGAGGTGACGGGTGTGCCCTTCCGCTGTGGGCGCAGGACCCATGCGATGGCCATTTGGGCGAGGGTCTGCCCGCGCTGGGCGGCTATCTCGTTCAGGCCGCGGATTCGGGCCAGGTTCTCCCGGGAGAGGTGCGTGTTGGCCAGCGACTTGCCCGCCGCTGCCCGGGAGTCTTCCGGGACACCGTCCAGGTAGCGTGTGGTCAGCAGACCCTGAGCCAGCGGTGAAAAGGCAATGGACCCGGCCCCGACTTGTTCGAGGGCCTGGAACAGGTTGGGGTCACCGTGTTCGGTCCACCGGTTGAGCATGGAGTACGAGGGCTGGTGAATGAGTAGCGGTGTGCCCAGATCGGCGAGGATTTCCGCGGCTTGGATGGTTTTTTCGGGTGAGTAGGAGGAGATGCCGGCGTACAGTGCCCGGCCCGAGCGGACCGCTGTGTCGAGCGCGCCCATGGTTTCCTCCAGCGGCATGTTCGGGTCCGGGCGGTGGCTGTAGAAGATATCGACGTAGTCCAGGCCCATGCGTTCCAGTGACTGGTCCAGGCTGGCCAGCAGGTACTTCCGGGATCCCCACTCTCCGTACGGTCCGGGCCACATGCGGTATCCGGCTTTGGTGGAGATGACGAGTTCGTCACGATACGGTTTGAAGTCATCCGCGAGCTGCCGGCCGAGATTCGTTTCCGCGCTGCCGCTCGGCGGGCCGTAGTTGTTGGCGAGATCGAAGTGCGTGACGCCAAGGTCGAAAGCCCGGCGAAGGATGGCCCTTTGTGTTTCGAAGGCCTTGTCATCGCCGAAGTTGTGCCAGAGGCCGAGCGAAACGGCCGGAAGTTTCAGTCCGCTGCGCCCGACCCTGCGGTAAGGCATGGAATCGTAGCGGTCCTGCGCTGGGGTATAGCTCATGTGTTCAGTTTCCTTGGCTGTTGTCCCGATTCCGGGGTTTGGATATTCGCAGTGTGGATGTGGGCGACCTTGGCTCTTTTCCTCGATGACGGTGAGGCCGATCCCGTCCTGGGCCTGCACGACGCGGCGCCCGCCTCCCTCCTCGAGCCAGATCCACGCGGTATTCCCATCTGCTGCCACTAGGTCCACCCAGCCCTTGGCAATTACGCGGCCCCGGCTGACGAGGCCGACGTAACTGCCCACCAGGAGCTGAACCAACAGTGACGAGCCGAGGACTTCGATCCCCCTAACTATCGGGATCTGAGCCTGCGACTGAACGGGGTTTGCGGGGTTCCGGGCATCCGCCGTCACCGGCTGCCTTGTCTGATGTCCCGTTGCCTGTCCTCGGCAAGGATGGGAGCCGTTCTCAAATATCCCGGACCGGTCACGGCCCGCGGGTCAGGCTCAATTGCCCAGGCGGCCTGGTGTAGTGCACCGGCCAGCCGCCCCTTCAGCGGAGCGAGCCGTCTGCGTGCGTAGGCGGCGCCTCGGCTTGGCCGCCTGGGGGGTGGCGGCGCCACAACAGGCGCGTCCGGTAATGCACTGCGGGCTTCGTGGTTCATTGTCCTGTTGGCGTAGGCCGCCATCACAAAGGAAAAGTCCATGGTTGTCTTCTTGTCTCATCTAACGTGCCCGGGTTTGTTAGCCGCCCGGGCACGATGGTTCGGCCGGAAAAGCCGTGGAGCGGATAGGTCCGGCGCGGCGCCGGGTTACCTGACCGGCTACGCAGTAAACGCTATGTGCCCGCGTCCGCCATGTCAGCAGGTACGCCACGCCCTGCTTTTCCTAGGACTGGCAGTCCTACCTTCGCCCATGGAAAGCGGAGGCACGGGCATGGAGAATGGGAGACATGGGTCAAAGTGCAGAGTTCGGGTCGTTCCTGAAGGCGATGCGGTCACGCCTCACGCCGGAGATGGCCGGGCTGCCCTCCGGTCCCGCATCCCGGCGGGTCCCAGGGCTGCGGCGTGAAGAGATCGCACAGCTGGCCGATGTCAGCACCGACTACTACACCAGGCTGGAACAGGGCCGCAACATCCACCCCTCCCGGGCCGTGCTCGGTTCAGTGGGCCGGGCACTGGACCTGGACCCCGGGGAACAGGCACACATGTTTGCCCTCCTGGAAAACTGCGCCAACTCCCGGCCCTCCAATCCGGCCCAGACCGTACGCCCCGCGCTGCACCAGCTGCTGGACGCCGTCGGGAACGTGCCCGCCCTGATCCTGGGGCGCCGCACCGATGTCCTGGCCGGAAACCGCCTGGCTTTTCTCCTGCTCGCCGACTTCTCCGCCATGCCCGCGGCCGAACGGAACCTCACCCGCTGGATCCACCTCGACCCGGGGGCAAAGGAAATCTTCAGGGACTGGAAAACAGTCGCGTCCGAAGCAGTTGGAGGCCTGCGCGCCGACATCGGACGACACCCCAACGATGCACAAGCCAACCAGCTCGTCGGCGAACTCGCAGTACACAGCGAACACTTCCGCCGCTGGTGGGCCGGACACCGCGTGGCCGCCGCATCCGCAGGCACTGTGCGACTCCACCACCCGGTCGTCGGAGACCTGGAACTGAACTTTGAAGATCTGGCCCTGCGTGAGGATCCCGACCAGGTGCTGCGGTTGTTCTCCGCCAAACCCGGCTCGCCCTCGGCCGATTCCCTGGCACTGCTTGGGAGCTACGGCGCGGAACAAGCCCCCGCCCCGGGACCTACGGCTGAATCCTCCCGGGCGGTTCTGGAGTAGGTGACTTAGGCGTTGCGCCGTCCGGGTTTCCTCTTATGAGTCTCCCCTGACCGGCGTCGCGGCGGCGCCGGCTCGGCGCCCCCGCCTCCAACAGGTCAGGCGCGACGCAGTGCCGGACCGCCTCAATCGGCGATGCTGCGGTCAAATAGCGTTTGACCGAAGCTTAGGTTCAGCATGCCTAGCTGAACCCAACGGTTCGCTGGGAACCCGCCCACACTACTGGGTTCTTCTAATGGCTCTCCAGCCTGCGAGTTTCGCTGACGTGACGCGTAGCCGGGTCGCGTTCTCCGGGTCCAGGGCATACGGTGCGACGCCGGCGATGGCACCGGCTCGCTGGTTGACCGTCCGGGCCGGCTGAGGCATGAGGTCGCCCTTTCGAGGTACCGGGGTATTGCGCTGCGGGGCGGATGTGATCTGGCCCCGCGATGGAATCTGGTGCGGCACCGGCCGGGTCTTAGCCGTTGAGCGTTCCCGTCATCCCGGGCGCGTAGCGGTCGCCGGTTGACCACGCCGTGCCAGTTCGGTCGCGGCGATGCTTTCCTCCAGGTAGCGGCGGCGCTTGGTGCCGGGGATCGCGACCGCTCCCTGGTGCTGGACCCAGGCAAGTGCCAGCTCGGAGGGCGTGACACCCTTCGCGGAGGCGATGCGGCGGACCTCGCGGACGGACGTCGGGGTTGCGGTTGCGGTTGCGGTTGCGGCACTGTTGCCCGCCGCGCCTGCTTTGACTCTGCAGACGTCCGGCGTCGATTGCTGGCGAGGCTGGGGATGGCGTTGAATGTTGCCTATGGTCGACTGGCTTCTACTCTCCAACCTCGGCACCGCTCTCGGTACGACGGTGCTCGCCATCGCGACGTTCATCTCCACCAGGTCAGCCAACCGGTCGGCGCGGCTGGCCGAGCGCGCACTGCTGAACGGTTTACGCCCCATCCTGCTGCCTTCCAACTGGTCGGATGCCCCGCAGAAGGTGCGGTTTATGGAGGGCAAGTGGATGGTCGTGCAGGGTGGCCACGCCGCCCTCGAGATCGCCGACAACACCGTGTACCTGGTGATGTCTGTGCGCAACGCCGGCGCAGGGGTGGCGATCCTGCACGGCTGGCACCTGCCACCGGACGCCAGGGCTCCGCTGGCACCAGTCGAGGAGTTCCACCGGCTGACACGCGACATCTACGTGCCGTCCAACGACGTCGGTTTCTGCCAGGTCGCCATCCGGGACCCGGAGTCGGCCGACTACCGTAACGCCATGAAGGGAGCCGCGGGCGACGGCTTCACCGTCGACGTGCTCTACGGAGACGCCGAAGGCTCGCAGCGCGTCGTCTCGCGGTTCTACATCACACCAGGACCCGCAGGCCTTGGCCACGACAAGGACGACACCGGGTGGCTACTGATGGTCTCGCGCCACTGGAACCTCGATCTGCCGGCGCCGCGCGGCTGAGCCCGCGAGGAGTCGCCGAGAACGGGCTTTGTCATGCCTGAATCAGACCACATCTGAATCGTGGCTCTCACAAACGAAGGATTTCGAGAAAGGGTTGAAGCGAGAAGCGCGGCCTACCCGTGTGAATCGCAGCGCTAATTGGCCGCGCCTGCGGGCCCGTTGCACGCCTCCCTAATCCGACTTCCTCGAGAGCAACGTGAGTCACACCAGCGCAGGCAGCCGAGCAAGGCTCTCCCCTGCCTGTCCTCAGCCGAACGTGCAGTCGACGATGACTTTTCTCAGAGCGGTCTCAAGAACGGCGAGTTCCTGATCGTCGAGCCGCTCGACGAACAGTTTCGACACACCCTGAAGGTGGACCGGCGCTGTTTCGGTCAAGCGTGCGACGCCGGCGTCGGTCAGGGTGACAAGCACGCCTCGACCGTCCCCGGCGGCATTCCCCCGGCGTACCAGGCCCTCATCAACCAACCTCGCGACGCGGCGGGTCAACCCCGAGCGTGAGAGGAGCGTGCGGGCGGCGAGCTCCGTCATCCGTAGCTCGCCGCCCGCGCCGGCGAGCTGGGCCAACACGTCGAAGTCGGCCAGGCGCAGGCCCGTTTCCTCCTTGAGACCGGTGTCCAGCTGGCGCATGAGCGTGGCGTGCGCGTGCAGCAAAGTGCGCCACGCCAACTCCCCGCGCCGATCCGGCAGCGACTCCCCGACAAGCCGGCCGAAGAGAGCAGCCACATCACCGTGTGAGGAATTTTCGTGCATACCCACCAGTTAACTGCATAGGTATTTGCAATCGCAAGTACATCGGAGCGGTGAGGAGGACCGTCTCATGAGTGAAGTCCAGCCCCTCGACAGCACACTCAGCCGTGAATTCTCGGCCCCAGCGGAGGAGGCGCGCGTGGTGCGAGCCTCCGCCGCGCTGGAAGCGAACGGGTTCACGGTCTTCCGCGCCGCGGACGGCGCCGAAGCGAAACGCATCGTCCTGGATCTCATTCCCGCGGGGTCGCAGGTGCATCACGGCGCGTCGCAGTCCTTGGAGGCCTCCGGTATCGCCGAAGAAATAGCGACGTCCGGTCGGTACGAGCCGCTCCGGCCACGAGTCCTCGGCATGGACCGGGCGACGCAGGCCGACGAGATCCGCCGCCTAACCGCCTCGCCCGACGTCATGCTCGGCAGTGTCCACGCCGTCACCGAGACCGGGTCACTGGTCACCGCGTCCGCGAGTGGAAGCCAACTCGGCCCGTACGCCTCCGGCGCCGGGAAGGTGATCCTCGTGGTTGGGACTCAGAAGATCGTGCCCGACCTCGAGGGAGCAATCCGGCGCATCGACGAATACGCCTTCCCGCTCGAGGACGCGCGCGCTCAGGCAGCGTACGGCGTGCACAGCGGCGTGAACAAAGTTCTCATCATCAATCGCGAGTGGACACCCGACCGCATCACCGTCGTCCTCTGCGATGAGGCACTGGGGTTCTAACCATGCCTGAATCGACGCTGGGTATCGGAATCACCGGAGTCAGCCCAGTCCGGGCACGGCATCAGGGGAGCGCGTGAAGGCCTCACCCCGGCCGAGCCGAACTATGACGACATTTCATGAAAGGAGTCGACCATGAGACTCAACCACATCCCTCTCCGCCTGACCACAGGAGCATTCATCCTCAATGCCGGCTGGGGCAAACGTAACCTGGACAAAGACAGCGCGGCCGGGATTCAGGCCATGGCGGCCAGGGTTATTCCGCCGGTCAGCAGAATCGACGCCGAGAAGTTCGGCAAGATGCTCAGCTATGCGGAAATGACCCTGGGCGCGGCACTGCTGACACCCTTCCTGCCCAGCCGCCTGGCCGGGATCGGTCTCGGGATCTTCTCCGGATCCCTGTTGACCATGTACCTAAGGACGCCCGGCATGACGCTGGAGGATGGCATCCGCCCCAGCCCGCAGGGAACCGCGCTGGCAAAGGACATCTGGATGCTCGGCATCGCCGCGGCCCTCGTGCTGGACCGCAAGCACAAGCCCGGGGCTGCAACCCAGCAACCCGCGGCCCTCCTGGGCCGAAAGCGCTGCAACAATGACTGAACACCCGGTGAACCACGAGGCAGTCCATCCGGCCATCACCCTCGGGCTCGATACCTTTGGTGACGTCCACACCGACAACTCCGGGAAGCGGCTTTCGGACGCCCAGACCATCCGGAATCTCATCGACGAGGGTGTCCTCGCCGAGGCAACCGGTGTGGACTACTTCGGGATCGGGGAACACCACACAGAAAGCTTTCCCCTCTCAGCCGGCGACGTCGTTCTCGCCGCGGTCGCGGCACGCACCTCACGCATTCACCTTGGGTCCGCCGTCACGGTCATCAGTTCCGATGACACCGTTAGAGTATTCCAGCGCTATTCAACCCTGGACTCGCTGTCCAACGGCAGCGCCGAAGTCATCCTCGGACGAGGATCAAGCACCGAGTCCTTCCCACTGTTCGGGTACGACCTCCGAAACTATGACGAACTGTTTGAAGAGAAAGTCAACCTGTTCGCCGAGCTCCTCAAGGAAAAACCCGTCACCTGGAGCGGCAACACCCGGGCCGCCCTGCACGGACAGACCGTATATCCCCGCACAGAATCTGGCCACCTCTCGACCTGGATCGGCGTCGGCGGCAGCCCGGAATCGGTCGTGCGCGCCGCACGGTACGGCTTCGCCCTCATGATTGCCATCATCGGCGGCGAAACAGAACGCTTCGCACCCTTCGCGGGACTGTTCCACCGGGCCCTCGCTGAGTTCGGCCAGCCCGAGCGCCCCGTCGGCGTGCATTCGCCCGGGCACATCGCCGCCACCGATGAACAAGCCGTCGAAGAGTTCTGGCCCCACTACGAAACCGCGTTTGCCGAAGCCGCCAAGGTGCGAGGATTCAGGCCCCCGACCATGCAAAACTTCCTCCGCGACGTCGGCCCGGGTGGAGCGCTCTATGTGGGCTCGCCCGAAACCGTAGCCCGAAAGATCACCGAGACACTCAAGACACTCGGGGCAAGCCGCTTCGACCTGAAGTACGGCATGCCCGGAGTACCCCAGAACAAGATAATGACAAGCATCGAACTCTTCGGGTCTAAGGTGGCTCCCCTAGTGCACGACATGGCGGCGTAGACGCCATGGCAGCGGACAAGTGCAACAGTTCACCAATCGGGGCCGGGGTCATGGACAGCACGTGTCCAGCCAAGAGACGTGCGTTGTCGAGAGCGGGCGGGCTGGGATACTCGAATCACGGTCCGCCCTGCCATGGGTCGCTCCAGCGCCGGCCCGAGGTGCTGTCAAATGGCATGCGCTGCCCCCGACAGCCCCCGGTGTCCGGACAGCGGAAGGACTTCCGATGAGACAGGTTGATGCTCCAGGCACCCACAACTGGTGGCCCAGGCTTCGGGTTGATGACTGGACACAGACCCGGGACACAGTGCACATGTGGACCCAGATCGTCGGTAAGATCCGCATGGCGCACGCCCCGATGCTGAACCACTGGTGGCACGTTACGCTGTACGTCACGGCGCGCGGATTGACGACATCAAATATCCCGTATGGCCACGGGGCCTTCGACATCGAATTCGATTTCCGTGCCCACCAGTTGCACATACGCACCAGCAACGGAACGGCCGGGAGCGTCGCCCTCGAAGCCAAATCGGTGGCCAAATTCCACGCCGAGGTGTTCGAGACCTTGGGCAGGCTCGGCATCGAGACGTCCATTCGTGCGGTCCCGAACGAAGTGGAACCGGCCATACCCTTCGCCCAGGACGACCAGCACGCCACCTACGACCCGGAGGCCATCCGGCTGTTCTGGCACCAACTAACCCAGGCGGACCGCGTACTGAACGAATTCAGGTCCCACTTCAGAGGCAAGACCAGTCCCGTCCACTTCTTCTGGGGAGGCATGGACCTGGCATACACCAGGTTCTCCGGCCGGGGCGCTCCCACCCACCCCGGAAGGGTCCCCAACTGCGCCGACTGGGTGATGGTGGAAAGCTACTCCCACGAACTCAGCAGCTGCGGGTTTTGGCCCGGCGGAGGAGACGAGGGAGCCTTCTATGCCTACGCCTATCCCGAGCCTGCAGGCTACGCCGAATATGTGAGCGACGCCGACGGAGCCGCCTACAGCAGGGACAGCAGGCTGTACCTCCTTCCCTATGAGAACGTCCGCAGGGCGCCGGACCCCGACAAGATGCTCTCGCGATTTCTGCATGCCACCTACGACGCGGCCGCGGAGACAGGACATTGGGACCGCGCCGGGCTGGAGGCGGACCCGGCCCGTTGGCGGCGGTAACGACGAGGCCAACAGCCGGAATCACCGGACGGCCCACCGCTCCGCCACCATTCCTTCGGCGCGGAATACCTGTGGGCGTATAGAAGTGGGTGGTCAAAGGGCACTCCAATCCGAGGGGAAGCCACAATGAAAGCCAAACCAGGAATCGACGTTTCGATTCCACCCAGCGGGACTGGTTGCATTGAATGCGAGGCCAGCGGAGGCCGGTGGCTGCTTCTGCGCCGGTGCGCCCAGTGCGGGCACATCGGCTGCTGCGACAACTCGCCGGCGCAACACGCCACAGCACATGCACAATCCACCGGCCACCCGATCATCCGCAGCTTCGAACCGGACGAGGACTGGTTCTTCAACTATCCCAGCTCCACCTTTTTCGCCGGACCGGAGCTTGAACCGCCGGCGCATCACCCGCTCGATCAAAGCGTTCCGGGCCCAGCCTCACGCGTCCCGGCTGACTGGCGGCGGCACCTGCGCTGATGGGGGTGCCAGGTCGGACCGCATCACACCAACAACATCCGCCCTGAACTGAGACAGCCTTGTTGCCGCTCCTCCCCCACGGCTCAAACAGCGAGACTCCGTGTGATCTGCGGTCTCATCAGTCGTTCCAAAAGTCTCGTCTCATTGGCGCGTACGGCCACAACTTTCGATGCGGTGCGTGCTGCGTCGGCGCTCTTACAAACGAAGGATTTTGAGAATAACCGGAATTGAGAACCACCGCGACAGCCGGGCTCCGACTGGGAATCTTGACACCCCTCCGACGACGTCCCGTTTCCTTGTAACCGGTGGATGACCCCGGTGGGACGCTCCCCCTTAAGGCTTTTTCTGGACATGATGGCTGAATGGCCACGAACCCCTCCCCGCTCAATAAGAAGCAAGTCGAAGTCCTGCAGTGGATCCGTAACGGTTGCCCGAGGGACGTCTTCACGAGCGGCTACGAACACAGGCTCACCGCGCGGGCACTCGAACGACGAGATCTGGTAGACATCAGCGGCGGTCCGCGGCCCTCTCGGCGAGCAGCAGCCCGGCCAGTTCATGCGGTGCCACCACCGCCGGCCAGGGGCTGAGGTCCCCGCCGCTCGCCCAGCGGAGGATGAACGATCCGCGTTCCTCCGGGGAGTCCCCGCCGTGTCCGCCGGCGTCCATGTGTCCGTGATCCGCGACCACCACCAGAAGCCATTCTTCACCATGAGCGGCCGCGCGGTTCCGGACGGCGTCCCGGATGCGGGCCACGTGCCGGTCCACCCTGGCCAGCGCCTCCTGGTACTGCGGGCTGAGCGCCCCGTAGACATGCCCGGCGTCGTCCACATCGCAGAAGTACACGAAGGACACGTCCGGCACCTTGTGCGAGTTCAGCGCGGCGAGGGTGAAGTCCGCGATCTCAGCGTCGATCCGGATGAAGCCGTGCGTCTCGCCGTCGCGGGCGACCACCGTGTGCAGTCCGGCCTTCTGCTGCTCCATCCGCTGGTGGATGACGGGCCCCAGCCCTTCCGGGGAGACCAGCGGCGGCCAGCCCGCCGCCGCGAACGTCCGGGTGGAGGTGTCCTGGTAAAAGGCCCGGGACAGCAGGTCCGGGTGCCCGAAGAGACGGTGCCCCACGAAGGTGTTGTCCCGGATGCCGTGCTGCGCGTGGGTGGTCCCGGTCAGCAGCGAGGACCAGCCCGGGCCGGACAGCGTGGGGACGTCCATGATCATGTCCCGGTGGTCACCCTCGGCGGTCAGGGACCTCAGGGTGGCGGCGGAGGCCGACTCCGCTGCCAGGTCCCAGCGGAGCCCGTCGATGCCCAGCAGGATGATGCGGGGCCGTGCGGACGCGCTCATCGTGCAGCCTCGCGGGCGTCCGTCAGGACGGCGAGCGTGACGTCCTCGAGCGAGCCGAGCAGCGTGCGGCCGGGCGCCGCCTCGATCGCGACGGTGGAGGGGACGACGACGACGGGGCACCCCGCCGCTTCCGCCGCGGCGAGACCGACGGGGGAGTCTTCCACTACCACGCACTCGGCGGGCTCGGCTCCCAACCGCCGGGCCGCTTCCAGATATGGGTCAGGGGCCGGCTTGGACGCGGGGGTGTCCTCGACGGCCACCACGAGCGTGAACAGCTCACGGCCCAGCCGGTCCCGGACCAGTTCCACCACGCGGCGCGGCGAGGCGGAGACGATGGCGGTAGGGATCCGCTCCGCGGCCAGGAGCCGAAGGAGATCCATGGCCCCGGGGCGGGGCACCACCTCCTGGGCCACCAGCTCGGTGAAGGCCTCATCGAGCCGGGCGGAGAGCTCCTCCGCGCTCAGGACGCATGCGGAGGGCATGGTGGCCAGGAGGTGGGTGGCCGTGTGCCCGGAGGGGCGGCCCAGGACGTCGGGTCCGTCTTCAGGGCCCAGTTCCCGGCCCAGGCCGAACGCCACGTCGGCCACGGCATCCCACCAGAGGCGCTCGGTGTCCACGAGGGTCCCGTCCATGTCGAAAAGTACGGCTGCGGGCATCATGCGGTGGTTTCCTCGTTCCGGGCCTGGTCGATCAGGACGGGGCGGTCCGGCAGGCCCAGCCGGATGCGCGCCCCGGTGGGGAGGGTGGATGCGTGAGTGGTCGGGACGTCCGCCACCGCCTCGCGGCCGCCGTCCAGGCGGAAAGTGAGCCGCGTCGTCGCGCCCAGAAAGGACGCCGCCACCAGCTGCGCCGGGCCGTCCGGGTCCGCGCTGACGGTGAGTGCCTCGGGACGGACCAGGACGTCGACGCCGGCCGTGCCGTCCCGGCCGGGCAGGCTCCCCTGGACGGGGCGGCTGACGCCCAGGACGTCCACCAGGGCGCCGTCGCCGCTGAGCCGGCCCGGGAGCCGGTTCATCGTCCCCACGAATCCCGCCACGAAGGGCGTGGCGGGATTGCTGTAGAGCTCCTCCGGGGTGGCGCACTGCTCCAGGCGCCCGTCCCGCATGACGGCCACGCGGTCCGCCATGGACAGGGCCTCCTCCTGGTCATGGGTGACGAAGAGGGTGGTGATGCCCAGTTCCAGCTGGAGGCGGCGGATCTCCTCGCGCAGGGACTGGCGGACCTTGGCGTCCAGGGCGGACAGCGGCTCGTCCAGGAGCAGCACCCGCGGTTCCAGGGCCAGCGCCCGGGCGAGGGCCACGCGCTGCTGCTGGCCCCCGGAGAGCTGGCGGGGGTAGCGCCCGCCCTGGGTGGGCAGTCCCACCAGCTCCAGGAGTTCCTGGGCCCGGGCCCGTCGCTTGGCCGCCGGAGCGCCCTGCATGCGCATCCCGAAGGCGACGTTGTCCGCGGCGCTGAGATGCGGGAAGAGGCTGTAGGACTGGAACACCATGCCGATGTCGCGGCGGTGCGTGGGCGTGCCGGTCACGTCCACGTCGTCCACCAGGACCTGTCCGGAATCCGGGGTCTCGAAGCCGGCCACCATGCGCAGCGCGGTGGTCTTCCCGCAGCCGGAGGGACCCAGGAGGGCCAGCAGCTCCCCGGGGTTCAGTGTCAGATCCAGCCCGTCCAGGGCCGTGGTGGTGCCGAAGGAACGCCGCAGCCCGCGGAATTCCAGGGTGGCACCGGGGGTTCCGGCGGAGGCTGGGCGCGGATCGAGGACGGAGGCGGTCATGAGGTCTCCTTGGAGGCTTTGGAACGGCCGAGTTTCGCGACCGCGAGAAGGATGAGCCAGGTACCGATCAGGCCGACCATGGAGACGGCGACGGACAGCTGGGCGTGGGAGCCGCTGATGGCGACGGTCCAGACCGCGAAGGGCTGGAAGCCCAGCAAAGCGGACACGGCGTATTCGCCGAGCACCAGGGCGATGGTCAGGAACGCGGTGTTCAGCAGGGCTTCCCGGAGGTTGGGCAGCAGGACCAGGAACAGGGTCCGGAACCAGGAGGCCCTGCACGAGCGGGCAGCTTCCACCAGGACCTTCACCTCGATGGCGTTCAGGCCCGATTCCAGGGTGGTGTAAGCCAGGGGCAGCGCCATGAGGGTGTAGGCGAGCACCAGGATGACCGGGAAGCCGGGCTGCTGCAGGGCCGCGAGCACCGGGAAGCCCGGGGTGTCGTAGAGCCAGTCGGTGGCCCAGCGCAGCACGGTGGTGATGCCGGCGCCCAGCGCCACGGCCGGGACCACGAGCGGGAGCATGCAGACGACGGCGACCAGGGCTTTCGCGCGCGGGGCGGCCAGGCGCACGGCCAGGAGGGCGGGCAGCAGGAGGCAGAAGACCAGGACGATCGTGGCGCCAGCCAGAAGCAGGGTCAGCCCGAGGCTCTGGGCCAGGCCGTCGGCGGTGAAGATGCCGGCATAGGCGTCCAGGCCCGGCTTCTGGCGGGGGTCTCCGAGGCCGACCGTGAAGGCCAAGGCGCAGAGGATGGGCACCAGGAAGTAGACCCCCGCCGCGGTGAGGGCGACAGAGCGTCCCAGCCGCGATTCACGGGCGGAGCCGCGGGACCGGGGCGGGCGTGCGGTGTTCAGGAGAGCCATGCCGAGGTCCTTCGCTGCAGCAGGAGCTGGATGCCCATCACCAGGGCGGCCACGACGATCATGTCCATGCCGAGGGCCAGGGCGATGTTCGCCTGTCCTACCAGGACGTCGCCCGTCAGGGCGGAGGCGATCTTCACGGTCACCAGGGGGATGGAGCTGCCCACCATGGCGGCCGCCGTGGCGTAGGCGCTGAAGGCGCTGCCGAACAGCAGGACGAAGCCGCTGAGCAGGGTGGGGAGCAGGATGGGGAGGGCCACATGCCGCCAGTACTGGAAACCGGTGGCGCGGTTGTTCCGTGCGGCTTCCCGCCACTGGGGTTTGAGGCCGTCCAGCGCCGGGGTGAGGGTGAGCACCATGAGGGGCACCAGGAAGTACAGGTAGACGATGGACAGGCCCCAGAAGTTGTAGAGGCTCCAGCCTTTGTCCGTGAGTCCGAAGAAGCCTGTCAGGACGCCGGCGTTGCCGAGGGTGGCCACGAAGGCGAAGGCCAGGGGTACGCCGCCGAAGTTAGCGATCACGCCGGAGGCGGACAGCACGGCTTCCCGCAGGCCGCGGAACCTGGAGGTGACGATAGCGTAGGCGATCGGCAGGCTGACCACCGTGGCAGCAAAGGCCGTGAGCGCGGACAGGCGGACGCTGCCCAACAGGCTCTCCAGGTACGGGCCGTCGAAACTGGCGGCGAAGTTGGCGCCCGTGACGGACGTGGCGCCGGCGCCGTCGGTGGTGGTGACGGATCCGACGGCCATGGCGGCCACGGGGAGACCGAGCGCGACGGCGGCGAAGGCCAGCAGCGGGAGGACCCCGAGCCAGCCGCCGGACGGGCGGGCGGCCCGGCGGCCGGGAGCATGAGGCTCCCGTCGCCGGGTTTGGGCACCCACATCGGCGACGACGGCGCGGTGCGCAACGACGTCAGGTGCGGCGGAGGTCATCAGGATACGGCCTTCGTCCAGCCGTCGGACACGGTGGACTTGGCTTTCTGGCCCTGCTCCTCCGAGGGGTAGCTGGTGTTGTCCTTCGCCACCTTGGGCAGGCGGGCCAGGGAGTCCTTGTCCACGGTGCCGTCGGCGATCATGGTGGGCAGGAGCACGGGGCGGGCGTAGCCCTTCAGCCAGAGATTCTGGCCCTCGGTGCTGTAGAGGAACTCCTGCCAGAGGCGGGCAGCGGCCGGGTGCGGGGCCCATTTCACGATGGCCTGGGAGTAATAGAGGGAGAACACGCCGTCCTCCGGGATGGCGACCTTCCACTCGATGCCCTTGGCCTTCAGCTCATCGGCGTAGGCAGCGTTCCGGTAGTCCCAGACGATGGCGATGGGCGTCTCGCCCTTCTCCATGGTGGCCGGGGTGGCTTCCACGGGGTTGAAGTTGCCGATCAGCTTCAGCCTGGCGAAGAAGTCGAGGCCCGGCTGGACATTGTCGAAGGAGCCCCCATTGGCGAGGGCGGCAGCGAACACGGCGCTGTAGGCGGAGGAGGACTTGGCCGGGTTGCCGGTGAGGGCCACCTTGCCCTTGTACTGCGGATCGCTCAGCTCGGAGAACCTGGTGGGGCACTTGGCCACCCGGCCGGCGTCGCAGCCGATGGAAACGTAGCCGCCCATGTCGTTGTACCAGAGGCCGGTGGCCTCCTTCTGGGAGTCCGCGATCTTGCCGAACGAGGCCACCTTGTACGGGGCCAGCAGGTCCTGCTTGGCGGCCTGGGCGTCGAAGTCGTGCCCCACGTCGATGACGTCCGGGGAGCGGTCCTGACCCTTCCGGGAGGACACAGCGTTGAGCTCGTCCGCGCTGGAGGCGTCCGGGTTCTCTACCTCTACCTTGATGCCGTACTTCTTCTCGAAGGTGGAGATGACTTCGCCGTAGTTTGCCCAGTCGTTCGGGAGGGCGATGGCGTTGAGTTTGCCTTCCTTCTTGGCGGCTGCGATCAGGGCGTCCATGCCGTCTCCGGCTTCGGCCGAGGTGGCAGTCTTCCAGTCCGTGGCGCCCTTGGATTCGGTGGGGGCGGCGTTGCCGGAGGAGCAGGCGGCCAGGCCGCCCAGAAGGAGTGCCGCGACGCCCATGGCGCTGAAGCGGCGGAGTGTGGTGTTCATGATGTTTCCTAAAAGTTGGCTATACAACTTGTCAAAACCACTATCAGCGCCGCAGGTGTACGCCGGGTGAACGGGGAGGGGTGGGTGGACGAACTGTCGGAGCACTGTCGGCGCAAAGGTATTGATTTACAGGGGATTTCGCCGAATCGCTGTACCGTGGAGGGATGGTTGACGAGGCATCAAATCAGGGTGGCGGGCGCGTGAAGACCGACGGCGCCCAGTATCGGAAGTTGGCAGCCAACATGCGCCGCGAGATCGAGGCCGGGGACTTCGGAAACAACGGACGGCTCCCCAGCGAGGAGAGCCTGGCGGAACAGTACGGAGTGTCCCGGGGTACGGTGCGCAACGCGCTGGCACTGCTGCGGGCCAACGGCCTGGTGACCTCCCGGCGCGGAACCCGGCGCGTGGTCCTGGGAACGGCGCGGACCCAGAGCTTTCAGGAACTGTTGAGTTTCACGGCCTGGGCCCGGGCCCAGGGGGAGGAGCCCGGTGCGCGCACCATCCACAGCCGCGTCCGCCCGGCGACCGTCGCCGAAAGGGAGGTTCTCCAGCTCGCCGCCGGCGACGAGGTCACCGAGGTGCTGCGGCTGAGGCTCCTGGGCCGGGCCCCCGTGATGCTGGAACGCACCGTGTACCCGTCCCGGATTGGCTCGGTGATCGAGCGGCTGGCCCCGGACTCCCTCTCTCACACCGAGGCCCTCGACGCATCCGGCGTCGTGTTCGCGGACAGTGAGCACGTGATCGACGTCGTGGCCGCCGACCAGACCGACGCCCAGGCCCTGGGCTGCGCCGAAGGCACTGGCCTGCTCCGGGAGATCCGCCGCGCCACCGATCCGGCTGGCGTGCCCCTGCTCTGGTCGGAGGACAGGTTCCTCCCCGGAAGGGTCTCCTTCGCCGTGCACAATGCGGCGTCGATCAGTTCGCTCGCCCGGCGACGGGGAATCCGCTGAGGCAGGAACGCTGATAGCCCGTGCGCCGTCCATCGTCTCTAAATTACGTGCCAACAAAATAGGTACCAACAACGCGGGAGGTCTGTGGCCGCGATGCCCGGCCTCAGCTGTTCTGGGCATCGCGGTCCGGCCTTCGATATCCCATCTCCACTTGGCAGGACGTGAGGTTGATGTGTCCAGGTCTGTGGCCGCGATGTTTCGCAGCGGGCGCAGACCGTCCGGGGTGACTGCACTGAATGCGTAGGGGCCGAGCAGGTTGATGTGTGCATCTGCCAACGGTGACAATCTCGCTGCGCCGGCATCAGAGATTCCTGCCCGTTTTCTCGCAGGGCTGTGACGGCGGCGTCGGTGTAGCGGGCGTTCCACAGTACGACTGCGTTGAGCACCAGGCCGAGCGCGCCGAGCTGGTCTTCCTGGCCCTCGCGGTAACGCTGATAGATCTGCCCGCGCCTGCCGCGGAAAATTGCCCTGGCCAGGCGGTGGCGTGACTCCTGCACGGTGAGCCGGGTATTGATGGCACGGCGGTAAGTCTCATCGGTCGGGTCGATGAGGGCCAGCAGGTGCACGGTCTTAGCAATGCATCCGTAATCAACGATCGCTTGGTGTCGGCCTATCCTAAGGCGACGCATTCGCGACTGGTTCAGCCCTTCTTGTCCGGCAATGAAAACAGCGAATGCTCGTTGACCGCCACATACACGTTGTGGCGCGAAACCTCGAGGTGATCGCGGAACTCTGCGCGAACTTGCAGCCATGAACCCAGCATTACTCGGAAGGCAGTCGAATCCACGTGCTGCCACTTGTCATGATCAGAATGGAGTAGCCGGCCATTGAGGTACCGGTCCAGCATGACCCGGTCTGATACTGCCTCAGCTCCAATGATTCCGTACTGAACGCCCCTCTCCATTATGTTTTTGAGCGCGGTGCTAAGTCCGTACATATATGCCCGCAGGTCCTTTGCCAAGTTGGCCTGGATCTGTTCCTTGTAGTCGTCGAGCAAGCATTCGAAGACGCGGGGGATGTACACGCTCTCACCCTTGGTAATGAATTTCCTCATAAGCATGTGGGCAAGCAAGCCTTCGCGCAGGGACATAAGAGCTTCAGTGCTGCCCTCCGTGAAATATGCAGGGCTCTCCCGTCGGAGGGGCACCAGAAGAAGGTACTCGTCCGAGAGATCAAGGAACTGTCGCACTCTGGCCTCGGCGCTCGGGGGCTGGTTGACGTTGAAGGAGTCTGCCTGCATGGCCCGATCCTATGGCCCATCACGTGGGTGTCCCACTTCCTTGGAACCGGGACACGCGAAATGGGACATGCCCCCAACTGCCCGAGGCCGCGGACGACCACGTAATCTGGCCATCCGCTAAGTTGTCCCAAAAGTATGGCGCCAATTGTCCGTCGCACGGGCAGCTTTTGGCACGTTGCACAGATGAAAAGGCTATGCCTGCGTATTACAGCCAAGGCGTAGATAGAAGGCTGGGGCCATCCCGGACCGACCAGACAGAACGCTTTCTCTTGCCTTTGCCGTCGGAAGCCGGCCCAGGCGTACAGCGGCCTACCCAGGCATCGACAAGCTGTAGGTTCCCCCCTCGACCTCAGCGGGCGGCGGCCGCGTGGTCCCCCACCGTCACCCTCAAGACCTTCGCCTTCACGATCGCCGAAGCCTGACCGTACCTGCCGGCAAGAGCCGGCTCGCGGGGGTTCGGGGTGTCAGTCGGGTATTTCCATCTGGAACCCGCAGCCGCAGCGCAGCACCCTGGTGCGCAGGTACACCTCCAAGGGCCCTTCACCGGCCAGTTCCGTTGAGAGCGTGGCGTGGACGCTGCGCTGCAGGGATCCGACCATCATCATCGGCTCCCCGCCGTGCCGATAGTTGCCGCCGAACTGAAGCACCCCGGATCCTTGGCCCGGCCGGTTCAGGACCTCGGCAACGCGAGCCACCGAGGCGGTGTGGGCGTAGAAGAAGTCGCATTCCACGCAGGTGTATGCGACATCGACCAGCCCGGTGCGCGGCGGCCTGAGGGTGTCAATGGATTCGATGATCAGGTATTCATCGGTCTGGCATTGAGTGCACCAGAGTCGCTGTCCCTGGGAGCCGCTGGGCGGCCCGTGTTTGCGCGGATGGGAAACAGTCGACATTGACAGACTCCTTAGTCCGGGAAAGGTGGCCCGCATGCATCGGGTCCCGCTTCCCTCATCGTGTCCCCCCGTGGATCAGGCTAACTCCCGGTCCGGGCCCTGACAAGGAACCGGCCAGCGCAGTACCGCTCCCCCGACCCGGTTCCCGTCCCTCGCAGATCCGCAGCGTCAGGGCTGCTGGTCCCAGAAATATGAACGTCTCGATACCCTGCACGAACCCGCTGGCCGGTCCCATGATGCGCACCGAAATCAAGGCGGATGTCCCGGTTGACAGTCTCAGTCCGGCATTTTAAATTTTCTATGTTCCGGCCAGGCCGGGATGGTTTGCTTCACCCCTTGATAGCTGTGCCAGATACGCGGCTACGCCGCCGGACGCAGGAGGCCAAGATGTTGAAGTCACCGCTAGACGAATTCGTGAATGACTGCATCGCCCGGATCCAGGAGGCTGACGGGCTGACCCAGGAAGAGCTGTACGGTCTTTACCTCAGCTGGTGCTCCCTCCGGGGATCCACGCCCGCCCCGCCCAGAACTTTCAGAGCGGGGCTGCGCGCGGCGAACATCCAGCCCGACCGCCACGGCGGCCTGTGCGCAGGGCTGGCGATGACGGGCCCGGCTGCCTGCGACTACATCGTCCACCGGGAACTCCCCCTCGCCTCGCTCCCCCAGGAAATCCACACCCAGGGCGCCGACGACGACGGGACCACCCCGATCGACCGGAAACCCGCGGGAGGAAACGGCCCGATAGCGGCCCCGGCCGCCTAGACCCCGGGCCGATTCCTCGATCCGTCAGGAAACGCCGGCGTCTCTGGGACGTTGCAAAATTGTGCCTTTTGCCCCGAAAGATCGTGTGCGACGATGCGGTCATGAGCGAACACACCGAACCCGGGGCGGCACAACGTGCCGCCCCGGGGACGCGCCGCGAGGATCTGACCACACACCAGCTGCGCACCATCGGGCAACGGCGCGCGGCCGCTGAAGAAAAACTCGCACGCCATCTCAAGGAAGCACACCACCTGGCCGGAGAACACCCCCCGGCCACGGAAAAATCCCCTGACGTCTAACCGGCCACGCCAGCCCAGCCCTACGCCGCACCGGAGCGGGCCGGCGCCGCGTGCGGGCCGCACGGGGACCCGGACCGAACCTGCGCGAGCCCCTTGCAGGGAACGCCGCGCGCCAAAATATGCAGACCGGCAGGGCGCAGAATCAGCATTTTCATCCGCAGACAAACAAGGGAGAACCTCGTGTTGCTTTGAACAGCCGTCATTATCGCTGTTCTCTGGCTTCTTGGCATGCTCGGAAGCATCGGCGGAGGGCTCATTCACCTGCTGCTGGTAATTGCCGTGGTCGTCCTAATCTTTCCACTTCCTCCGAGGCAGGTCCCGCGTGTAAATAGGGAACGATGTTCACTCCGCCGCCGAATTGTTGGACGGTCGGCAGGTGCCGGAAGAGCATCCATGATGCCCAGCCAAAAGGGCCCCGTGTCCTATTCATTCCAGGTGCCTTTTGACTGCGCATGAGGGAGACGTGATGCCCGGCCGCACGCCGATTGAGGAGAGCGTGCGGCCGGAGTCTATGGATCGACGGCCCAGCCGGGGTCGGCCTTTCGGGGCTTTTCTCAATGTCTCTCTTCGCGCTGAGAGCAGTCTGAGAGCTGTCCCTCGGCGGTCCCGCATCCCACCGGCCGGACGGGAGCTGCAGCCCACCCCGTTAGGTGGGTGGCGGCCCGGGCGAGTTCCAACGCCGCACCCGGGCCAACCACCGCCGCGCGGCCCGCCCCACTGCGGGCGGACGGCCACGGCATGCAAAAACCTACCTGGGCACCCGCCGCGCGGCAAGAGCCCTGGGCCCACAGGATCAGAGTGCCCGCGCTGCATCTACGCCGGGGAGAGCCCCGCAGCTAGTGTTGACGAGAACGAGGCAATAGAATCGGGCTGGGGGTCACTGCTGCATGAGCGAACCTTCAACGTTGAGTTTTACGCTGACGTACGCCGCCACACTTGGGGTGGCGCTGCTGTTCTTCCTGGCGCAGGTCATCGCCATGAGCGTACTTCTGGCCTTGGCCGGAATCAGCGCTGCACTGACCGGGTCATTCCAGTCCATGGCTCGGCTCCTGTCACGGTTCTGATCCCCGCCCTCCCACTTAATCCCAGTCGTGGCGCTTCAAAGCCGGAGCGCCGGCGCTCAGGGGCTTGTGGGCGCTCCGTAATTCACCAGTAAGCGAAAGGCCGGCCGGCGTTTTCCGGACGACTCGCGTCGCCGCCATTGCGCAAGGTGTCAGCTTCGGGACCCAGCGGGAACTTAGGCTTCCGTGCGGATTGTTCCGTGGTGTCCCACAACCCCCCGATCACCCGTCACAGATGCAACTTTCGGTACTGTGCCGCTCCTTTTACGGAACCCTTACCGGGGCGGCGTTCACGGCCTCGTAGGGCTAAAAATGGTTGGGTCCACTGATTTCTTGCCACCGACATGCCAGCGCGCCGGGAAAATACCCGTGCGCTGGGCGAGGATTGGCCCATGACAACGCCCGTCCCCGCCGTACTGGCGGAAGCCCTCGAAGGCGAAGCCCGGCCTCAGAGCCCATTCCTTTGGACGAAGCAGCCGTGGCTCGACCAAATGCACGACCTTCCGGACGTTCTATCGCTCCTGGACCGTCTTCCCGAGAGGGTGAGCCGGCAGTCAACCCTTGACGCGGTCTCAGCAGAGCTGAATGCAGGCAGAGTCCTCCCCGCATTCATCGCGGCGATGGTGTGGGGATGGGGCACCACCGCTGGCATGGGCGCACTTCGGACACGGTGGATACTCACCCAGACCAAGGCCAAGAGCACAGACGCGATCTCGGAACCGATGGATCCCTTCGTCGCAGACCGGCTGGAAGCAGGAGCCAGGTCTGTGCGCGCCAACGGGGCTCTTGAGGCTTTCAGACTGATGAACAACGACGGCCGCATCCTCCACCTCAGGTCCTCCTACTTCACCAAGTGGCTGTACTTCACTTCAGCCGTCGACGGCCCTGATGACCCGAACGCAGCCCCGATCTTCGACGACCGGATCGTCGGCTGGCTCGAGGACGCAGCCGAAGTGCCCCTTGAGAAGAACAGCACGGTTTCCTACGGCGAATACTTGGATCTGCTCGCAGGCTGGGGAGAATCTCACGGACGAACGAGAGCGCAGGTCGAAACCGAAATCTTCAGGCTGGCGACAGGACGCGGCTGAGCCGTCGGAGTACCCAGTCGACCACTGAAGCAACCACGACTATCCACAAGCCGATCCTTTACCGGGCGCCACCGCGAGTGAGCGTGACCAGTAACGGTCGTATTCGTGCGCTGGCCACACCGCATCGTCCGCGGCTCCTGACGCCGCGCCAATTCGCGGAACGCCGACACTGACCTTTGCACGAAACACTGCACGTGTGGAGTTGGTCGCTCTGTGGCGGCGTTTTTTGGTCGCTCCGTGTCGCAACAGTGCCCGTAAGGCGAGCACCTATTCCCAATACATCGCAGCCGCACGTGAGCAGAGGCTCATCTCATGACCGCCGACACGAAACGCCGAGGCTAGTCGACGCACCGGATCGCGTCGCAGACGTTCACGGCTGGGCGTGACGCTCCAACGCGTCCAGAGTCGTCTCGGGCGATGTGTTGAAGCAGAAGGTGATTCCGGGCGATTCCGCATTGCACACGTTGATGATCCGTTCAAAGAGCTCGGTGTACTCCGGGATCATCCTGATGCCGCCCCCGATCATCACGAGGCCGAAACGATCACGACCGAACGCCGAGCGAATCTCTGCTTCGGCCTCGTCCGGGGAGGTGCCGATCAGGCAGTTGACGGCGTCGAAGCCGGCGGCCGTAGTGGCCCCGAACCCCGCTTCGATCCGTTCGGTCATCGTGGCCTCGTCGAGGCCAGGAGGCAGCTTGCTATAGTCGAGGGCTCGCGCGTGGATGCCGATCATGAGGATTCGAGTCATGGGCCTCATTGTGGCATGCACGCCTCACCAACGAATTAGCCAAACCGCACCACCAATCTGGCGGGCCCGCTGGATCCTTGCTCGACCCGCCCCGGAATATCCCTCCGCCGGGACCAGCGCCCGGCGTTTGACGGCAGCCTTGCGGAACGATGGCTTGTCCAGGATCGACTCGCTGCGGGCGTTGATCAGCCTCGACCCGATCTTGATGTCCTTGGCCCAGGACGGAACCAGACCCCAGCGGGCGATCAATAGCCGCCGGTCCACGGAGCCCTCGTCCAGGCGCTCAGCGATGATGGGCACGTCCTGGGTAGGGGCGACGTTCCAGCTGGGCGGCGGCGGGCTGCCTTCGATCTCCTTCGCCTCGAACTGGCTCAGGAGATCCCCGGTGGCCTTGGACATCACGTATCTGCCGCACATGGATTCATTGTGCCCCACGTCGCATTCAACGGAAGGCGGTCCCGGGTGCGGCAAGACACGCCGCACCGCGGCTGGACGATCCGCGGATCATTTTATTAAAGTCTTGCGGTATCGAATCCACGCAGACGGACATGACGTCCGGGAAGGGGGCGCACATCACCGCTGACCAACACCACCAACCCACTGTTTCATCCGCGAAAGCCCCTCCGTCGAGGGGCTTTCCTATGTGCCGGGAATCCCCCGTCGGGCGGCGTACACAGGCCCCAGCAGTGGGCCCATGCAGCCCCGGCGACCCTCCTGGAGCCCACTGCCCTCCGCTGACTAACGTTTGTCTCGGTTTCCGAACTCTTCATCGAGCTCATAGTGCCGGAACTCGGTCTCCGGGTTCGGCTCGCCCTCAGAAATGACCTCATGATCGAGTTGGCGCTGGACCTGGCTGTCCAGGACCTGCAGCTGCCGATCTCCGACCTCAGTCAGGTCCTCGGGAAATATTCCTCCGGGGTGAGATGCAATTTCTCGGTCATCGTGTCCTTCATAACGCCATGCCGGTTCAACTCCGGGCTCCTGTAATATTCAAATTCTATGGGCATCGGGGCGGAACGGATCCCGCCTGTCCGTGACGCTCCGCGGCGGTGTCATGGCAGAGGCGATTATCTGTCCGGGACCTCGTTGGCCGAGGAAGGCCAAGGAAACATGCAGGTCGGGCGCCTACTTTTATGCCGTGGCACAGCAGCCCGGTTAGGGGCACGCCACGGCGTCATTTCTCCCTCGGAATGACGAGTAGCACCCCAGAGACCGGCTCCGTCGTCCCTTGAAGATGGAGCCGGCCTGAGCAGACTGCGCCAAAACGCAACGCCTCACAGGATGCAGAAAATCCCCCGCGCTCGATCCTGGGGGAGAGCGCGGGGGCCTTCACTGAGGCTTCCATCCGCTATTGGGGGACGCGGAGGAACCTGTTGAACATAATTGACCCGAAGCCGCAAGTCAAACCGCGCGGCGCGCTCCGACAACAGCATTCTGGCGGCCTAGGCGGCTAAAAAGACGGGAGCGGGCGCTGGGCCATCTTGAGCTGTTCTGCTGTTCAACTGTTGCCGGTGTAAACGAGGCTGTCGGGGTCAGTTTCGCTCGCCGGAGCGTCCGCGAGCCCTTGCGGGGTCAGGTCAAGGTCGCTCAAGCCGAAGCCGGGGCGTTCCCCAGGTGATGCCGGGTGCGCGGTTTGGTGTGCGCTGTCGTTGCTGGTCACGATGGCTCCGTGTTCTTGGGTGACTGCAGAGCCGAAAAGGAGGCTGCCTGTCATTAGTCGGGTATTTCCATCTGGAATCCGCACCGGCACCGCAGAACCCGGGTCCGGAGATAGGCGCCCAGGAACTCCGTAGCCCCGGGTTGAGTGGAAACCGGCCACTGCACGCCCCGAAGCTCAGGGTCCGCGGGTGACATGGGTTCCTGGCAGTGGACGTACGCGGCGTCCCGGTGCACGACGTCGTCGTTGTCCCCGCTCCGCCCCGGGACGGTCGCGACGAAGGCCGCGGTGGTCGCCAGGACACGTGAGCCGCCGCACTGCATGCAGGTGATGGCGGCGGCCAGTGTTTCCTGCTGCGCGTTCAGGGTGGTGACGGAGTCCACGAGGAGGTGCCGGTCGGTGTCGCATTCCGCGCACCAGAGGCGTCGGCCCCGCGGCTGGTGGGAATCCCGCGGCACGTACGTGTGCGAAGTCGTCGACATCCGGGTCAGACCACGCCCGGGTAGCTGGCCAGGATGTAATCCGCTGCGGCCGGGCCTTTCATGCGGAGGCCGGTGCGCTCGGGATGGATCTGCTTCTCTTTCATGGCCGCCCAGAAGGCATCTTCGGGTTGCGGCGTGGTCTGATTCAGGAAGCACCAGCTGATGTAGAGGCCGTAGAGGCAGTCCCTGCCCAGGCCGCGGTCGGATGCAGGGTCCTGTGTAGTGGCTTCCTGCAGGAATTGGTCGTACTGAGAAGTTGCCATGAGTGGCTCGTTTCCTCGAGGTGCATTTCGTGCCGCCATGTGGCTACAGCAGCAAAGCGTTCAGGCCGTGCACGGGGCGCTGAAGCAGGTTTCCGGATGCGTGCAGCACTGCAGATCCGGGATAAGACGGTTTCGGGCTGAAAATCCTGGCGCTGCCCCTACCTGGGCGCCGCACCAGGATCCATCATCGTCTCGGCAGCACTGCAGCCGGACGCTGTGCAGACGTTATCCGTGGTTGCGGTTGCCGGCCTTGGCCAGGCCGCGGGCCACCATGAGACCGATGGTCAGCCAGGTGATGAGCTGCATGGCGTCGTGGGCATTGAAGACATCCACACCGTTTTCGCTGGCGTTGTCCCCCACGACGGCCGAGGTAATGATCGTGGCGAGCACGGCGGCGACATAGACGGCGAACTCAAGGGTCCTGGTCGAGATCTTGATGTCGTTGGTGTTGCGAATGGTCTCCGCGTGCGTGGTCTGGGTGTTGTGCGCAGTCATGGGATCTCCTGTGGTTGGTGTGAGGGGTCGGTACGGCCGTGCAACCAGGGTCCCGCTTCTGAAACCGGTGATAACAACTTCTCTACAATGTAGACTGTAGGCGTAGACTACGAAATAAGCAAGCACCCTTACTTTCCTAAGAGGGCGGTTTGTCGGCATCCACGAGAATGGAAGACCATGTCACCCGAAGAGAATCCGGTGCCCGGCGCGGCTCCTGGCAGGAAAAAACGGCTCAGCCGGGAGATTGTTCTGTCCGCGGCGCTGGCCCTGGTGGACGCCGAGGGACTCGATGCCCTCACCATGCGCCGGCTCGGGCAGGAACTCGGGCGGGATCCCATGGGCCTGTACCGTTACGCCGAAAACCGCGCGGCGCTGCTGGACGGCGTATCGGAGCTCGTCCTGAATGAGCTGGCCATCTTCCCCGATGATCCCGACTGGCAGGCCCAGCTCCGGCGCATCGCCCACGATCTGCGCGAGATCGCGCTCCGGCACCCCAACGTTGTACCGCTGCTCGTGACCCGCCCGCTGTCCACTCCCCTGGGCCTTCGGCCGCTGGGCACGCTGCGGCCCCTGGAACAGATTCTCTCCCTGCTGATCGACGCCGGGTTCGCACCCGAAGACGCCCTGCACGTCTACCGCGCGTACTACGGCTACCTCTACGGGCACATCCTCAACGAGCTGCAGGAGTTCGTCGTGGACCCCGACGAGAACGAGGCCCTTCTCCGCCTGGGCCTGCACCGGTTGCCGGCGAAGGACTTCCCCCGCCTCCGCGCCCTTGCCCCAGTCCTCGCCGACTACGACGGAATGGCCGAACTGGACGAAGGCATTACCATCCTGCTCTCGGGCCTCGCCGCCGGACTCCACCCACGAGAAGCGCCAGCGCTGCCCTGACGGGAAACCTCATTTGAAAGGCACACACAATGTTTCTACTCTTCGGCCTCAAAACTGCCTTGAAGAACCTGCCCGGACGGATGGCGACGTGCCAGTACTGCGGCCAATTCGTCCAGCACTATCTGCAGGAGCGGGCCACCAAACTCACCCTCTTCTTCATCCCCGTCTTCACCACATCCAGGGCCTACACCATCACCTGCACCAGCTGCGGGCAGCGCTCAACGATCAAGTCCCGCCAAAAGAACGCTCTGGCGGTTTAGGAGCACAGGCAGCGGGCGTGGCCGCAGGCTGACCGGCCGCAACCCTGGCAGGAGGACCAACCCGTCCGGCCCGTGACCGCCGAAAGGGAATGCAGAGCCGGACACTCGGTGGGGTCCCTGCTGCGCCGGCTGTTTGCAGTCCCGGTTGCCGGACCTATGCTGGTGGCTCAGGGACAGTTTTTCGTGCGGCAGCATGTTTACCCAAGAGATACAGAGGCGACGTAATGGGCGATGAGTCCGAGCAGAAGAAGTTTGAGGAAAAAATCGATGCCCTTGAGGAGGCGCAGCCGACCCAGGAGTTCGAGCGCCAGGTCAGCGGCGAAGAGTGGCACGGTGATTCCGCCGACCAGGCCAACGACCTGCGCGAATACGAAGAGGAACTGGAAATCCGCGAGCAGTCCCGCCGCCCCGGAGACCAGGAGAAGTAACGCGTCCCGCCGGATCTGAAGCCGACGAGAGGTCACGGGCACCGAAGGCCCCGGTCACGGCGACCAAGCCACGACGAACCGCCAGCCGATCAGCTATCAGACGTTGCAGCCCCTGCCGGCAAGCTTCAACGCGCGTCCCGGCCCCGGCGCCAAGCGGCTCGTTCGACCTCATCCCACACATCATGGCTCGCCTCACCGGAAACGAATTCTCCTGGCGCATCTCCGACCACTACCCGCTCTGGGCCGAATTTCAGCTGAAGTAAAGGCTGGGGCAAAACCTGGTCCGCCGGCCGAAGAACGCTGTCAGACTCTATGAATCTGAAGGAAAAGTGTCAGTCAGTAGCACAAGCGACTGTAGCCTGACTCGGATGCCGGCCCCTTCCTGACGTCAGGTTGGGAATACCCCAACCTGACAGTTGATAACTTCGACCACTAACGCGGGGAGTTCCCGGAGCCCGCGCGTTTCCGCAGCGGTACGGACCGTGTAACGCAACTCACAAAAAATTTGGTTGCCTGCAGCCATCAAAGGTATTCTTGGGGTGGGGTCCTGCAGACGGCCTCTTCGTGTTTCGTAGAGAGCTTTGTTTCTATGACCACCAAACTCGCCGTCACTGTCTCCGTTGACATGGACGCCAGCTCCGTCATTGTCCGGCCTTCCGGCAGACTCACCTCCGACAACGTACGCGGTCTACTTGCTGTGGTGCGACGCGCCGAACGGATCTTGCCGGGATTCGCTGTTCAGCTGGACCTAAATCAGCTTCATTGCGATTCCCACGAAGCGCTCCGGGCACTCAGCGGTTCCGGGGCGGAAACTCTCGCCCCACGTCCGAGCACCCGTCACAGGGGCCGGTCCGACGTCGCAGCGAGACTCGCCGCATGACCGATCCAGTCGGCCCGGAGCACCCCGAACGGGTATTCCACAGATACGGAGGCTGGCCCCTGGTGCCAGCTGATGACCTCCTGAAGTTGCGCCAGTCGCTACGCCAGGTCCAGAACGCCGACGCACCAAATGCGTCCACCGAGCTCCTGTCCCTGGTTGATCACGAAGTTCATCGGCGCAGGTTTGCTGCGCAAGGAGGACGCCCTTCCGGGCACCACGCCGGGACGGACTGACCGCCACGGATATGGCCCAGCCAAAGGATTTGGGGGTGGGCCATATCTGTGGTTTCACACCCCGTCCGCTCCGGCCTGGCCAACACCGGGTGGAGTTCCGGTGCCGTCGAAGTGGAGGCGCTGGAGGTCCTGTAGGTTCGGGCGGGACCTATCCATGGGCGTGGCTGAGGTCAGGCGAGGGCTTTGGGCCGCGGAAATCGGTCGCCGAGGGGTCCAGAGAAGAGTACGAGTCAGTATGCGGATGTCTTTATGTCCGGGATATTCCGCGCGCGGCATCACGAATGACCGGATCTGGGACGCGGAAGATCTCCAGTTGGGCCATGTCCAGCAGCCGGCGTCCGCCCGTAAGGTCGTCAGTGATCCAGAACAGCCCGTGGTCGGGCGCCCTCTCTGTGACCCGTCCCCGGTGAACGAGGGCGCCCTTGTACCGGGCGACGATTTCATCCCCGGTTGCCAGGTCATGGCAGGAGCTGACATTGGCCTTTTTGTCTGTGGTCATGATCGCGTCCCTTCCGCGGCGTCTCAGTTTACAGAGTGCACGGCGGAGGTTGCAGGGAAGTTTCCGTCGCGTGATTTCTTGGTGTTTCGCCTTCTCTTCGTTCGCCACACCTCTGGCGGCTCGCTACGCGCGATCTGTGTGACTCGCTGGCGGTGTCCCCTGAACGATCTCTGCTAGCCGCGCCCCGCCGCCGCTTCCTTGATCAGTGAAGCCACCGCCTGCGGCTGGGAGACGTACACGGAGTGGCTTGCGGCGACCTCGGTGACCGCCGAACCGGGGCGCCGCCGGCGGTCAGTGGTGCTTTCGGATCGGTGGGGAGCGGAATTGCCTGGATGCCGTCGAGCTCGGCGGGTCCTGTCCGGACGCGGTACGGCGGCCGGGCTGCTTACAATCGGGATTCCTTCTACATCGCCAAGGCGACAGACCTGTCATTGACGTTGTAAAGTTTTGTCACGGCCTTTCTGCTCCAGCGTCAGGGAACCCGGAATGCGGGAGCGGGCGGCCGGCTGTCCGTTCCGGGCTCAGCCGGAACGGGGACCAAAGGAATAGCCAATGCCGGTAGAGCCATCGTCTTTTCCGCCACCCGAGAATGCGGTGCGTCCCGACGACACGACCGACGCCACGCCCGGTGGCGGCCGGGTGCCGGAGATACGCCAACAGGCAGCCGAGATCATCGATGCGGTGCTGTCTGCGTCAGCGCCGGAGCAGGCCGCCGCCCGGGATCCGCTGCGTCAGTGTCTTGCCGCCCATCCTGACCGGCCGGAAGCAGCGCTCGTGGAGCACCTTATCGCCCTCGGTGCCCTGACCGAATTTCCTCCGGGTTGCCGGAGCGATGCGCCCGAGGACAGCCGCCGAGCCACGTCTTCTGGCCCGGGCGGGAGCGTCCGTTCGCGGATCGAGGCTGTCCTGCAGGACAGGATGTTGTTGACGGCCTTCCAGCCGATCCGTGACCTCTCCAGCGGGGAAGTCGTCGGTGCGCAGGCCCTCACGCGGTTCCTTGGCGATACCGGCGACCAGCCGGCGGACTGGTTCGCCGAAGCCAGGGATGCGCGGCTGGGAAGTGATCTTGAATTCGCGGCAATGGAATCGGCCCTCGCCGCAGCGAGGATCCTCCCGGCCCACCTGTACGTGGCACTGAAACTGTCCCCGTCCACCTGCCTGGACCCTCTCCTGTCGGGGTTCCTGGAGGAATCGGCACTCGCCCCTGCGCGCCTGGTCCTGGAACTCACCGAGGCCCTGACCAGGGAGCAACCCGCCGCGCTGCTCACGGCTTTGGCTCCACTGCGCAGGAGCGGAGTCCGTCTTGCCATTGATCATGCCGGCTCGTACTTCACGTCGATCCGGCATATCAGGCAGCTCCGGCCGGACATCATCAAACTGGACCGCAACCTTGTTGCCGGCATTGCTACGGACCCGATTCATTCCTCCCTGTGTGAGGCAATGATCGGTTTCGCCGAGCACATCGGTGCCGTCGTGATCGCCCAGGGCATCGAAACCAGCGCGGAACTGGCAGCCGTCACGGGTCTGGGCACGACCGCCGGGCAGGGCTATTTGCTGGGCGCGCCCACCACCCGGCCGGAGGACTGGACCGGGTGGACACCCGCCGCACAGGAAGCACGGTCCTGCGGATTCTTAGGAGCTCCCGAGGGCAGAACCCCGTGTCCGGGCCTCCGCCAGACAATTAGCGGCGCATGATGGTTAGCCTCGAGCCAAGGCGGCGCCCGGCGCCGTGTTATCCGGGAAGGGACCCTGGTGGTGTCATGCCTGCAGCGAGACGGCGGGAAATTTTTCCCATTCGCGGTGGAGGCGGGCCCGCCTCAGCGAGTCCCGGCCCGGGGACGGTGACGTTGTTGCCTGTGACGGTTATTCCTGTACGGGGAGGATCGGGGTCGTGCGGGCGCGCTCTTTCATGCGTTCCCTGAATTTTGCCGTGATGCCGTGACCCTCGCCGTGGCCCATTTGCGAGATGATGACGGCGGCTGGCCCAGCCCCTATCCGTAGGGTTTCGCCGCTGCTTTTCTTGCCCAGGACGAGCGCGCCGATCGAGTCGAGGGGAGCGTCGAGGCGCGCAGTGCCGAGGACCTCATTCTTCACGAAGAGAAGACGCTGGTCCGTCAGTGCCACGATGCCCGCTTCGGAGGCCAACTTTCCTTGGCCGACAGCGAGCACCCATTCGTCGCTGCCAAGGTTGCGGACCACGTTGCGGAACGCCTGTCGTCCCTCGAGGACGAGACCTGATGCCGCGGAAGCTTCGTCCATCCCGTGGTAGTACATTTTTCCATCCGGCAGGGCTTCTTCAACGCCGAGCAGGTGTTCATGTGCTCGTTGCGTGTCCTCTCCGCAGCTCCAGTGGATTTCGGTGCCCCGTTCCGTCTCCGTCACGGCTCCGGGCAGGCGCCACGCCGGCCTCCGCTTGCGCAGCGACCTCGGAATCTCGAGGAGGATGCCAGGCGTTTCGTGTAAGAGCCTGAAGCCGTTCTTCCGTGCGGCGGCGCCCAGGAGGGCCAGTGCCTCATCTTTGCCGGCCAGGAGCGTCCAACGGACTGTGCCGGGAGCCGCGTCAGTCATCGATTTTTTGATCCTTCTTCTCCAGCCAGTGTTGCCGGGTCTAGTTGAACCGGCCGGAAGGAGCCCATGTCTGCAACCGCCAGTTCTCCCATTCGTGTTCATCGACCGTCGGCCGTCCGAGGAGGTAGCCCTGTCCGGCTGTCATCCCTAGTTCGGTGACAGCAGCTAGTTCCGCCTCGGTTTCGATGCCCTCCGCGACAAGGGTGGCGCCGAGCCGGCGTGCAAACTCTGCCATGGCGGCGCCGAATGCCTGTCGGCCCTCGTCGTCATGGATGCCTGTAATGAGGGTGCGGTCCAGTTTGATGATGTCGGGACGGATGTGCAGTACATGCCGCATGGAGGCGAAGCCCGAGCCGGCGTCGTCGATGGCGATACGCAGGCCGCGGCGGCGCAGCGGTTCCAGCGCCGAGATGAGGGGGCGATATTCCTCCACTTCGAGCCTCTCCGTCAGTTCCAGGACGATCCGATGCAGGGCGAGGCCGGACCGTTCCAGAATTCCCGGCAGTCTTGGGTCCAGGCAGGTGGACGGGGAGACATTCAACGCCACGTACATGCTTGGCGGCAACCCCGGCGCCGCCTTTAGAGCAGTCTCCAGCGCTGCGATTTCGAGGTCCTCCGAAAGTCCCACCGAGGCGGCTTCCTCGAACCAGCATTCGGGCCCGGTCCGGTCTTCGCTGAGGAACCGGGTCAGTGCTTCGGCGCCGATGATGTGCCCTGCGGCCAGGTTGTGGATCGGCTGGTACGCCGTTAGCAGCTTGTTCCCGTCGATCATGGCCCGGATCCGGGTCCGGCTGAGAGCGGCGGCTGCTTCCCGGGCTGTCTCCACGGGTACCCTCCGGCTGGTTCCCTCCAGACCGGCGGGCTGCCCGGCCCTTACGGGGCGGTTGTGTGTGGAGGATTCGATCCAGACCGTGCTCCCGTCCCGGTGCCGGCAACGGACGATGCCGCGCGCGCGCCCCTCAACCGCAGGCGCGTGGAGCAGTGACCTGATCGCCTCCGGGACATTCTCAACATCGACAACGATGCTGAAGTGTTTCCCGACCAGCTCCGAGGGGTTATAGCCGATCAAATTGGTACTGGTGGGGCTGGAGAAGGTGAAATTTCCCTGGGCGTCCAGCGCCCACAACCATTCGTGGCTGGTGGCCAGGACGGTGTCCATCAGCTGGGCGGCATCGCGGGCGCTGGCTCTCTCTGCGCGGTGGCACCTGTGGAACCGCAGGGCCAAGAAGCCGGCCATGAGAATGGGCATCACGATCAGCGAGCCCAGCAACAACTGGAGGCCTGGATCGGCCGTGACCACCGGGTCCAGAATAAGGACCGCACCCGCTGTCATGGCGAATACCGCCTGGACGGCCAGAAAGCACACCAGTACATCCCGGCCCCGCGCCCGCGGCGTACCGCTCTTCCCTTCAACCACGGCCATCCCCCTCTTTGGTTGGTAAACATACTCCGGCAGCCAGCGCTTTCGCGCGGACCGCGACCCGGTCCCGTCCGTCCCCGGCAATAGATGACTGCTTCGACACCAGCCTCCATCCTGCGGGGAGCCAGCGAAGACCAGACCGGCGGCAGTCCCGGCAGCCGCCAGCGCAGGCCTGGCCTCTCACGGAAGAATCGCTGTCCCGAGCCCGTCCCCACGTCTTGATCCAAGCTAGCAAGGAACGTCCCTCGTAATCGAAAACTGCGCTAAAGCTGCAGCACACCTACGCTGCGATCCAAATGGAAATAGTGGCCACCTGTAGAGGGATAGTCCAGCGCAGAGGAATTAATTGCTGTGGTCAGGGCAAAGCATGCAAGGAGCAGTCGACGCGCACCTCAGGCAGAGTCCATTTATCCGGCAATGCCTCGATGGCTGAGAAGCGTTGTCTGGGCCGCCGGATCGAGCATGCATTCGGCCCCGGAGGTGTTGCGCCGAAGGACCTGGGAACCCCCGGAGGTGAGACCCACACACTTGGGAACGGTTTGAAGGTGATTTCTTCCAGCACTGGCCGCTGCGGCGCGGCTGCCCTATCCTGCCCGGTCGATGAGTTCAGCCCGGTGCCTGACAGCAGCAACGTAGTTCTGGAGGGCGCTGTCCGTCTCCGGCAACATCCTGGCGAGAACCCGGTTCAGAGGCCCGTCGAAGGAGACGGTCACCTTCGCGTGCGTCTTTACGCCCTCAGGGGTGACGATCACGGGCCGGACTTCCCTGTACAGCGCCGCCGGCCCACGAGCGGAGCTGCGCGCGGTGAACATCCGCCCGACCACCACGGTGGCCCGTGCACCGGGCTGGCGATGACGGGCCCGGCTGCCTGCGTCTACATCGTTCATCGGGAACCCCCGCTTGCATCGCTCCCCGAAGAGAGACAAAGGGATGTCGACGACGACGGAGCCGTCCCGATCGGCCGAAAAAACCGGCTGAAGGAAACGGCCCGGCGTCGACTCCAACCGTCTGGAGCCCGGGCCGATTCCTCGATCCGCCAGGGAATGCTGGCGCTCCCTGGCGGTTGCAAAATTGTGCCTTTTGCCCAGGAAGATCATGTGCGACGATGCGGTCATGAGCGAACACACCGAATCCGGGCCGGGACAACGTGCCGGGCCCGCCAAACGCCGGGAGGATCTGACGACACACCAGATGCGCACCGTCGGGCAACGGCGCGCAGACGCTGAAGAAAAGCTCGCACGCCATCTCAAAGAGGCACGCCACCCGGCCGAAGAACATCCCCCGGGTACGGAAAAATCTCCCGACATGTAACCGGCCGCACTCCGCCCGGCCTACGGCGCACCGAACCGGGGCCGGCACTGAGTTCGGGGCCTTACGGAACCCGGGCCGAATCTGCGCGTGCCCCTTCCAGGGCATTACGGGTGGGACGAAACCGCCGGTCAGCGGTGGGTAGCGCGGAACCTTTCCGGGGCGCTGGTGCGGCAATCGCCGCAGTTGTAGCATCAGGATCGGGAGACATCCCGGCCCTAAATACTAGGAAGGTGGGCAGAGTTATGAGCACGCTTCTCTGGATTGTCATTGCCGTCGCCATCATCTTTCTCATCATTGGAGGAACCGTCAAAGCGGTCAGCTTTCTGCTCTGGGTCGCCCCGATCCTGCTGATCGTCGCCGTCGTCATGTTCCTGATGAACCGTTCCCGCGGACGGCGCGGGGTCTGACCCCCACAGCTCGGTTCACCCGTCGCTGATCTGCCGCTGCGCGTCCGGCAGGGCACGGCCCCGGACGGATCGATTCCGGCACCCGGCCGATACCCCTTGGGGCCGGCCGCACAGCGCCCACACCGAGGATCAGAAACGCAGCTCAGTTAGGAGATGGCCATGGACAACTTGTTCCGCCGTACCGGCTTCGACGTGCCCGAGCCTGTCCGCCGCTTCCTGCAGGGTGAGTCAGATACGTGGCTGAGAGTCGAGGAATACCGGGACGGGAACACCATAGTGGTCAGAACCGATATCCCCGGCATCGATCCCGACAACGACATCGATATCACGGTCACCGACGACACCCTGCACATCGTTGCCAGGCGAGGAGAGCCCACCCACAAGGATCAGCCGGGATACCGGAGCGAAGTGCGCTACGGCGAATACTCACGCAGCATCCCGCTGCCCCGGGCAGCGAACCCCGACACCGTCGAGGCCAGCTACATCGACGGCGTCCTCGAAATCCGCGCCCAGATACCTGAGCAGTCCGGAACCTCCGGCACCAAAGTCCACGTCTCCCGGGGCGGACACCAGTCACCGGAAGCACCGGAGAACTTCGTGACCTGACCGGCGTCCCGTCGCTTAGGGCCGAGAAGACGTCATGTCCTTGCCCCTCTGGCCCTCTGGCCCCGGGGGCTGTGCAGCCCCCGTCCGGTCCCCGACCCGAATCGTCCGACAGAGCGGAAGCCATCCATGACAATCAGAATCAATGACGCCGCCCTGCGCCATGCCCGTCAGCTGATCAAGGACGCCAGAATCGCCCGGGACGCCCGTGAGGACTGGAGCGAACACGCCCCCGACACCGAGAAGGAAAACGCGTTCATCGCCAAACACGGCTACACGGAGTACGGCACCTGGCATCTGGGCGAAGACACCGAGAAAACCCACGACACCAAGGGACGCTACAGCTTTCCCCTTGGCGATTTCCGGCGGCTGCACCGCTGCGCCATTCTTGCCATCGAGAGCCGGGCCGCCCAGAACGACCACGACGACATCGCCAAGGCAGCGAAGTCCCTCCTCGACGAACTCGACAAGGACTAGTTATCGCCGCCGCTCTCGATGACGGCCGGGTTGCCTTGTTGGGCCGAGGCTTGGGTTAGCTGATGCATTTGCTCTCGGCTCAGTGTGCGCCCTGGCGCGGATGCACCGCGGCTTTGCCTAGACTCGATGGATGTCTGAGACTGCAAACCTGAAGGACGGCGCCGAGCACCGCTGGCCGGCCGTCATCGGGCTGCTCATCGCGCTGGGCCTCTATGCCGCCCTTCCCAGCGCCTTCCTGCCGGCCATGCGCTACGCGGTGGTGGGAATCGGCCTCGTGATGCTGATTCCCCTGCTGATCCTCAACCCCCGCCGCCTGCACAAGGAGACACGCTGGTCCAAACGATTAGCCACTGGCCAGGCCCTTCTCCTCGTCGCCGCGAACGGCGTCGCCCTGGTGCAGTTGATCATTCTGCTGACGGACTCCGGCAGCGGTGACGGGCGCACGCTCCTTCTGGCAGCAGTTCAGATCTGGGTAACAAATGTCATCGCCTTCGCCCTGGTCTTCTGGGAACTGGACCGCGGTGGACCGGTCGCACGGCGGAACACCCACCGGAACAACCTGCCGGCTGCCGACTTCCGGTTTCCCCAGGACGAAGACCACGACGCCGTCACGGAAGTTGCGACGCGGTCCTCAGTCAAGAGCGGCTGGGTCGCATCCTTCGTCGACTACACCTACTTCTCCTTGTCCAACTCCATGGCCTTCAGCCCCACCGACACCATGCCCCTGTCACCGCGGGCCAAGATGATGATGGGACTCGAAGCCGCCGGAGGATTCGTCCTCCTGGCCCTCGTAATCGCCCACGCCGTCTCCCTGCTGGGCTAAGCCTCCTCGACCCAAGGGGCTTCCCTCCTCTGCGCGCTGGACCCCGGCGGCCGGCCGCGCCAGCGGACGGCCCTAAGGCAGTGCCCGTGGTTCCGGGAGGAACTGGCTGAAACTGCAGCGCCGGGAAACTGGAAGTCGTCTGCGGTGCAATCATCGGACCGGTGACCCGGCTCTCCGAAGTCGTGGCCGGCCTGGTCCTGGACCGTGAACTACGGATCGCCCGCCGGTCCACGCCGCCAAAAACAGCGGCCGCCCGAAGGCCCGCACGCTGGCTGGAGCCGCCCCTGCCGGTGAATCCAATAACGGGGTCCTGTTCCGGGACAAGGAGCGGGGGGAATCCGCCTTGCCAGACGCGGGACCGCGAACGTACCGGGCTCGCTCGAGCTCTTCTCTTTCAAGAGATCGCCCGCGTCGCTAGTAAGACGCGGGGGTCAAGGACGCCGCACGGCCGCCGTCACACTCGGCGGGAATGCGTGGCGGGCAGCCTGCCTGGACAGGCCACCTACCGCGCCAGTGACAGAACGAAGTCCGCAATGCATAGGGTCCCATGAGGGGCCCCTACGAGTGGCGCTGGACCAAGCCCGCTCGCCGGCATCGACTATTCCCCGGCCACGCATCCCCACCGAATGACGGCAGTTAGCCTGGACAACCGCTTATCCGACGTGGATGCGTGGCCTGCGGGCGGGATCGGGTTCGTGTTTCCGCAGGATCTCGCGCACCACGGGCGGCGTGTCGCCGCGGCCCAGGAGGAGGTAGCGCATCAGGTGGGCCAAAGGGCTGCCTTCCGACCACTCGAAATAGGCGTGCGGAATGACCCCTGTGGTGTCCCGTAGTGCCAGGAGGATGGCGGCGATGGCGTTGGGCGCTGCCGGGCTTTCGGCGCGCAATATCCGGAAGCCGTTCACTTCGACCCCTTTGACGTCGAGCGCGCCGCCGAAGTTGGACGGATCGATGATGTCGATCTCGACAAAGATGATGTCCGCGGTTCCGGGGACTGCGTTCTGGCCGCGCTGGTCCTGTTCCTTCTCCGCGTATTCCTGAACGTCCCCGGCCTGGCGGCGGTTGGCGATCAGGTCCAGCGCGCCGTCATAGTCCAGAGAGTCCGCGATGAAGCGTCGGGCATTGTCGTCGAACCGGATCACGTCGGCCCGGAGCTCGGTCGTCCGTGCGACGCGGGAGACCAAGGAAATAGCCACAATGCCGAGGATGAAAAAGGTGGAGATGGTGAGTCCGTCCGGCTTTTCAATGATGTTGGCGACCAACGCGTAGAGCAGGATCAGGCAAAGCAGCGCGAAGGCGAGGGTTGCCCGGCGTTGCCGGCGCCGGTGGGCGGAGATGGTCACTGCGACTGAGCCGGAGACCATCATGGCCAGGACCCCGGTGGCGTATGCACCGGCCTGCGCGTTGACGTCGGCGTGGAAGGCAATGGTGATCAGGATGCAGACGGCCGTGTAGACGAGCACCACGGGCCGGACCGCCCGGCCCCATTCGGGGGCCATACCGTAAGAGGGAAGGTAACGCGGAACGATGTTGATCAGCCCTGCCATGGCGGAGGCACCGGCGAACCAGAGGATCAGGATGCTGCTGACGTCATAGACGGTCCCGAAGGTGCTGCCCAGCATCTCGTGGGCGAGATACGCCAGGGCGCGTCCGTTGGCCTGGCCTCCGGGCTCAAACTCTTGTGCGGGGATCAGCACCGTGGTGACGAAACTGCTGCCAAGGAGGTACACGCTCATGATGGCCGCCGCTGCCGTCAGCAGCTTACGGGTGTTCTTGATCCGGGAGGCGAGGCGTTCCTCAGGGGTCTTGCCTTGGGCCGCGACCAGCGGCATCATGCTGACGCCGGTCTCGAAGCCGGACAGCCCAAGGACGAGCAGCGGGAAGGCAATCAACGCCGGTCCCAGGATGGCTCCGGGGCCACCCAGTGCGGACAGGTCCCCGGTCCAGGCCGCCAGGGCGGCAGGGTCATTGACCACCCTGATCAATCCGGCACCGATGACAACGGCGTTCAGGAACAGGAACACGGCCACCAGGGGGATGGCAACTACTACGGCCTCGCTGAAGCCGAGAAGGAAGACACCGCCCAAAATCAACAGCAGCGCCACCGTGATTGGCACGGCCTGACCGTGCAGAAAACCGGGCAGGTACGGATTTTCCAGCATGTGCACCGTGGCATCCGCCGAAGAGAGGGTGATGGTGATGATCCAGGAGGTGGCCACGAACCCGAGCAGGATCAGGACGAAAATTTTTCCGCGCCAGAACGGCAGGAGATGTTCCAGCATCGCCACCGACCCCTGGCCGTGCGGGCTCTCTTCGGCGACCCTGCGATACATCGGCAGCATACCCAGGAGAGTGAGGGCCACAATCAGCAGCGTGGCGAGCGGTGACAACGCCCCGGCCGCCAAGGCAGCTATCGCCGGAAGGTAAGACAGCGTGGAGAAGTAATCCACCCCTGTCAGGCACATGACCTTCCACCAGGCCTGGGGGCGGCCCTGGTCCTCATGCGCTTCGGGTCCGACGACGGGCTGGACCCGGTCCTCCAGCAGCCATTTAGTCAACCTGCTACTGGTCCGCGTCTCCGGTCCCTGCCTCCTGACTTCCGCCGGAATGGCGTCACGACCTGTACCGCTCATGTGCCTCTTCCCCATTCCACTACTGGGTCCACGGCTCCAACATCCCACAAACGCCGTCCGCAACATAGCTGCCGCCGTACAACCAGGAGCCCAAGGACCGCGGCGGTGGGCCAGTGGCAAGGACCTCGAAGTCCCGTTTCCCGCAGCCGGCGGCAATCCAGATCGTCGGGTAGACCCCGTAAGACGCCCTCTGGCCAAGGCTGCGCATCGATCAGCGTCCGGATCGCAGACTCTTCCGGCCTGAAATGTTGGTCTCGGCGGGGCCGGTCTGGGAGGTTTCCCCTCAAGCCGGGCAGCGCTTGTTGAGAGGCGCCGGGTTCCCGGCCGCGAGCCGTCTGCGGGTCACGGAGCGTGCCCTTCTTCGCGCTCAATGGATCTTCATCGAAGCGTACCCATGCGCAATAGGCGGGCTGCTTAGCCCATGCTGTTCCGAGGCTGGCGGTCTATCTGTCCGCACTTTGTGTCGAAACGATCGATCCTGAGACAACACCGCGGGGCCCTCACTGGCGCTGCGAGAATCCGATACAGATACTGGAAACCTGGATTCGCGTATAGCCGGCCCGAAACTGTCCCGCTCAGGTTGGACAATCCAGACAGTTGCACCTGGCCGCGCAAATCATCGGCTACGCCCGGGTCTCCCCCAACGAACAAGACCTGGCAAAGCAGCTCAATCCGCTTACGGGTCTGGGCGTCCCCGAGGGCCTGATCAATGGTGACCGCGGCGTGACCGGAAGGAACGGGAACGGCCGGGACTGAACGAAGCCCTGGCGGCTGTCCGGGCCGGCGGTACCCTGGTCGTCACCGAACTCGATCGGTTCATCTCATCGAGGAATTGACGGAGTTTCCCAGGGGTTCCGGCTGCCGACAGAGATGACCATGAGGATTTGATCCCAAGCCACCGCAAGTCATGCAGTTCCAGTCGCTCCCGGCCATGAAGGGGTACACAGCAACACCGCTGTCCAGGTCCAGAGAAGGAGCCGCCAGACCGCAACGGCCGCCAACAAAAATGGGCCCCCGTAGGGGCCCATAAAGAAGATTTGTACACACTCAGCGGCTCACAAGCCCCTGAACAGGGAAAACATGTGCCCGAGGTGGGACTCGAACTGCATTCCCGCCCTTGCAAACACGGGGAAGCCGCAAAGACACCCGGTATCCCAGGCAGTTCGGGGGCTGTACGACCCGGACCGAGGAGAAATCTGTTGACATTGTCAACACCTCTTCCTGCGAGATCTTGAGCAACTCCGTTCGACTTCCCGGGCATGGATCCCCGATGTAAGTCCCGCGGTGGACGACCTCCGGACATTGCAGGAGCCCGAGGCGTCAATAGCCCGATGCGACCCCGACGCTGGACCGCGCAGCAACGCTTGAGTAAACGGTCCAGAGCGGCTACTGCAATGTTTCCCGCACATACCGTGGCGGGGCTATCTGCGGCCTATCCACGGCTCCCTTGATCTCGCGTTCGACCTACCAGTAGATGGCGACGACATCGACGTCGAGGAGGCGCGGCTCATCTGCTGAGTCAGTAGTTGCCTGGGCTGACGCCGTTGTAGTTTCGGCCGAAGTTAGCGCTGGGAACAGTGACAGTCCGGCCTCCTGCCGGGCCGCGTCACGTAGCAAGAGAGCGCGAGCGGGCTCGGGACGATACGCGAACAACTCCTCCAATGCGTCTGTTATCGCGCCGAACGCGGCTCGTTGCCCTGACACCGCTGTAGCGTTCGGCTTCAGTTTTGCGATAAGCAGCTCAATTGCGGCTGCCTGGTCGTCTGTCGGTTGCTTTTCGATGTCGGCTAGAACCGCCTCGGAATAGGCGCGAAGAGCTGCCCCGAGCCGAACTTCGTTGACGTTCTCCGCACGGCCCATACCGGCCGCACCGAACGGGCCTTGGCCGGCCGCGTTGATCTTTTCAACCAAGTCAGGTGTGACTGAGCGGAAGAGATCGGCCAACTTCACCGGCGTCCAACTGTCATGTAGCCCCGGCCTAGAGACACGGCAGAGCATTGTGAACTCTGCCTCGGAGAACAGGACTCGACGAATATCCTTCCAGTAGGCGAGGTGCTCCGTGACCCCGACGACCTGGAGCGGCTTGGTCGCGAGATTGAGTCCTTGAATTAGCTCCTTATGAGCGACGTACTCAGTCCCGTCGAGTTCGACGACTACATAATCAACCACAGTTGCGCGGATCGGGATGAGCCCAGCGAGTAACCTCTGGAGGATCTTGTTGATTGGCTGCACTTCGCTCAGGGAAGCAAGTCCATTCCCTGCCGTAAACATCTCCGGATGGTCTTCGGCCATGCCGGAGATCTCGGAGACCATCGTCCCAAGGTGAAAGACAGGGTCGGCGGACAAGCGGACACGATATTCGACGAGCGCACCGCGCTGCAGTTCATCAGCTGCAGCGAACAGGGATGGTTCTCCGACGCCTTTGAGGGCCGCCAAGTCCTTGGCGGCTGTCGACGACTTCACTAGCTCGATGAGCCGCAGACCCTTGATTTCATGAAGCTCTCGGAACCATGACTGTACGTTGGCTTTACGGGAGGTCTGAATCGTGCTGCTGTTGCTGGTCTGATACCGAGATTCAAGTTCGGCTTTTGCGAGGAGGGGCGAATTCACCCCAACCGTACCCACGAGGGCTGCTTCGCGTGCGTCCGTGGCCTGTTCGGAGGTTGAATCAGTGACGCCGCCTTTCTGTGATGAAAGCAAGCTGCGAAGGCTCACCTCGTCCAGGTAGACAAACTCGCGCAAGTCCGGTTTGTCTGGAGCGACGACATTGCTTTCCGGTTCGACAGCGACTGGCTGGTCCCAAAGTCGTCGCCACCATTTCGGCCCGCTCACGCCGCGACCTCAATTCCAGTGACGCGTCGCGGCCTCAGAGCCACGCGTTCAAAGGCCTGGGCAACGTCCTCGGCCGCAAGCACCTCTCGTGAGTCGCCGGCGGCCAAGAGTGCCGCTTCTGTCCAGATCGATGTCAGGTCGGCCGCCGACCAACCTTCGGACAGTGCCGCTATGTCCTCGAGTGGAAGCTCGCCCGAAGTCCTCAGTTGGCTGGCACGAACCTTGAGAATCTCATAGCGGTCTGCGACGGTCGGAAGACCGAACTCGATCTCCCAGTCAAACCGACCGGGGCGAGTTAAGGCCGGGTCGAGCGCGTCGGCTCGGTTGGTTGCCGCTATGACGACCACGCTTTTGCCCTTATCGTCGAAGCCATCCATGAGCGTCAGAAGCTGGGCCACCAGACGCTTCGAAGCCTCGTGCGACTCGCCGGTCCGTTTTTCCGCAATACTGTCAATCTCGTCGAAGAAGATGATGGCCCTGCCGCTCCTTGCATTCGCCGCTGCATCGAAGATCCGTCGCAGCGTGTCCTCAGTGTCTCCAACAAACTTGCTTACAATCGACGGCCCACTGATGAGGTAAAACTCGGCCTTTGACTCGCGTGCAATGATTCGGGCCAAATGAGTCTTTCCGGTACCCGGAGGACCGGTGAATAGAATACCTTTGACCGGTCTCGCCCCGATGGCGTCCAGTTGTTCGCGACGCTCAAGTTGGGTCTCGATTAGTTCCTCGGCACGCGCGATGACTTCTGGGTAGCCGCCGAAGTCTTGGAACGTGGGTCCTTCGTCTGCTTTGTCAACAAGGTATTCGGCTTCGACGTTCTCATTCTCATTGCCGAAGATGCCGCTCCTGATGGGACGCTCTGATACGACGGAAAGCACACCTTGCGCATCATTCAACTCCACCATATTGCCCGCAGCGAGTTCCAGTGCAGTGGGATTCGTTACCCTCTGGAAGCCAACGCCGCTGTCCACAAGCACGGAGCCGTCATCAAGGACTCGCCTGACCGTTGTAATCTGGTTTGCCTGATGCCAAAGGTCGTGGGGGGCAAACTCCCAGTCATTCTGGCCGACCAACAATACGTCGCCGACCTCAACGTTTTGCGTGTTCTGCAGACCAGAAACGCGTCCGACGTTCCCGTTCTGAGTCTGGAAATGGATAGTCGCATCGTCGGCGTCTACACGAAGCACCTTGAATAGCTGGCCTATCAGGCGGGGTCCATTCATGACCATAGCTCGTCGGCGAGGGCGCCGTTTTCTTTGTTACTAGCGGTATGTGGGGTCATGCTGCCATTCGTCTCATTCGCGCGCTTGGGTACGTCCAGGTCGATGTTTCACGGTACTCGAGGATATGGGCGGCCTGCGACATCGCAGCGTGTCGTCTCAGGAATAAGGCCAATCGGGATCGCGACCACTGGCAGAGCCGTCCGGAACACCCGGAAGCCCGATAGTTGGTGAAAGACAAGCCAGGCGCTTTTTTCGCGGCCCACCGCGGGCAAAGCGTCGACCCGCATCAGATTCAAGGTAACCACTGTCGGTGCTCTAGCATCAGACTGGAATTGAGAGGCGGGAAATGCATTGGAAAAAGAGACAGCGTTCTGGGAAGCGGTGGTGACCTTAGCCCCACTGCTTGCTCTTACACTCGTGGTGGAACTCAGAACCAACAGGTGGCCGCAATTCCACGCGTTCATCCGCAACACGCTTATCACATACATGTTTATTTGTCTGGCATGCTTGTTCGCTTCCACGATTACCGCCATACATGTGCTGAAGGACTGGGGTGAGTCATCCAGTAACACTGACCAAAATGCAGACTTTGCAATCCTCTCGATTACGACCGCTGCCTTCGGTGCAGTTATGTGGCCGGTCTACAACGCCCTCTTCATCGCACAAGGCAGTGGAGTGCTAAAAGTTAGGAAGGCCCGCCGTGCCAGCAAAATACGACGTAAGGCATATCGGACGAAGCTGTCCGTCCTACAAAGTGTTAAGCATGAGAAAGCCCTCGAAGCTTGCGAACGCATTCTCATGAATCCGGACGGCGTCTTTCGAACCACTCCCAGCGGGACCTGCATAAACATCATTGACCGGGAGGTAATTCAACTACGTGAAGCGCACAAACAAGCCCACGCCTCCTTCAAAAGGACGAAGAAGGCATACCGCTGGTGGAGTAAAGCGAACCGTCTTCGGCTGAGACGGATGGACCGTAACCACGGCGTTATGTACCGAGCGAATAGACTCCGACGGGAAGGTTTCTAGAGAAGTAGGCTCGCAGCTAAAACCAAACGCGGGCACCAGGAGTCGCCGCCCGAGAGATCTTGTAGGAGCGCCGGAGATCGGACATTTGGAGCTGGTGCGTCGGAGCCAGCAGCTGTGCGCTCAAACGAAGGAGAGAAAGCTGCCTAGCGGCTTATCATTCCGCTCTGACTACCATCGCTTTTCCCGCATCGTGGGCGGCCCTTGGAAGCCTCGCCACGCGAAGGTGGGTGGGCGAGACTTCCGCGCGACGCCCACCCCTCTACGCGCGCGACGACTACTACTAACTCCAACTGTCGATTATCTTCTGTTCCTCAGCAGTCGGACGAGGAGCCGGCGGCACATGTTCCGGCCACCACCGATTGACCACACGCACAGGTGCGTCGGGCTGGTCCTCCCACCGCCGGGGCGTCCAGAACCGAAATAGCGATTCATCCGACTTGGGTAAGTCGATCAACTGAGACCGAATGCTCGCTGGCTCCGGCGGAAGGTACAGGCGCTCCGCCATGCGGTCTCCGGCAGTAGCGATCGCAAAGCTATGCGCATTCGCGAGGATCGAGCTGTTGAGGTCGATCGTCTCGATCGCTGTAAGCATCGATCCCGGCTCCAAGGGAGGTTCCAAATCACGTCGGTACAATGCGAGCACCGAGTGTGGTCCGAGAGGAAAGGCCAAAATTGGTGTGCCCCCCACTCCGCCCGGTATCGCTGGCTTGGCCATGTTCTCGTGCAGCTCAACGACAGGCTCGTCACAAGTAATAAGAGCCCGTCGAGTCCCGTATAGGGTCACATGGCGTGTCATCAGGCTGCCCGCGATATGCGTCGCTGTTCTTGCTGAAGACTCAAGGTCTTCTTTCCGCGGAAGCGGCAGCTGTGACGGATCGGCCCGGAAGCGTTCGACATTTGTAACTAGCTCTTCGAGACCGCTGGAAGAAAACGACCGGCCAGCAGCCGACAGCTCATGGGCGATACGTTTGGGTCCGTCGGTTTCCAGGAGCCGGGCCATCTGCTCGACAAACATTGCACGACGACGCAGACGCGCAAAACGGCCGCGGGTCATCTGCACAGCCAGAAACAAACAGAGCCATTGATGAGCTTCATCGTCCATGGCCCCAGGACCGCCAGCATCGATGCTCGCAATGGATGCTGCCGCTTTCCCCTCAACCTCCGAAAGCCATGCTTCCCAATAGACCGGAGATGTCTCATCGTTCGGCTCATCGAGTCGGTAGAAGTCCGTTTCCAATGCGGCCTGAGCGGGAGAAAGCTCGTAGGCGTTCCGCCCGCGCACAAGGTCAACGACTCTCACGCGCCCATCACCAGCCCAACGTTCAAGGTAGAACCGGGGAACAAGATGATGGCGCCTTGGCTCCTGCCTCGCCGCTGTCATTGCAGTGGCCCGCGCAGCTGCTGTAGCCCAGAGGTCATACGTTGGTTCCGATTGCATGCCGATCTAGCCGATCGATACCTGATCGAATTCGCCTAAGGGGCTGGGCAACACCTGCTTGGCTTCGGAGGCGGTCACGCCATCGACGGATACAACCACGCACCGGTCCACGAACTTGGCAAGAACGCTCAGTGTGGCGAGCTGCTCGAGCCCGTCTTGCTCGGTGAAGTCGTCCGCGACGTGCGTCGCCGGGTTCCGGATCACCATGTTGACTCCCGGGGCGAAACTGAGCAGACCGGCCTGCATCGTTTTGACGTCCTGGTCGTCCGAATCGCCTTGCCAGCGCAGTCGGGGTTTACCCTCCTGAGGGTCAGCGGTGGCGAACGCCTGCTGCCACAAAGAAGTGTCACTCGCATTGTTCCGGCCGGTGAGCTGCTTCATCTGGCCGTTGACGGCCTCTGCGGCGGCCGCGATTGCTTGACGGAGGTGGCCGTCGTTCCAGAGACGCTGAGCAGCAGCCCACACCAAGGGGTGCAGGAGGGAAGGGTCAACGGTCGGCGACGAGAGCGCCTTGGCCTTCGCCTTGAGACCCTCCAGCCTGCCTGCCGCCTGGAGACAGCAGCCCCTGACGACAGGGGCGTCTAACAGCGGCTTCGGCTCGAGCATCCGCTGCCAATTCACGAAGGGGTCGAGCACCCCTGCTCCCTGGACTGCGATTCGGACGCCAGTGACGCTGCTGAGATCCATCAGGGCACCGGCTAGGCGGTTCAGTTCATCAGTGAGAACTCGGACGCGTGCCTTGTCGGAGCCGTCCTTCAACAGGACAGCCGGAGCCATCCCCACGGCCATACCCCCAAAGCCAGAGTTTTCGATGTGGTGAGTCATGAACTCCTCGAACGTCTTTGAGAACTCGCCAAGCCGCTTCGCCAGAAAGTCCAAGTACTCGCTATTCGTCCTGATGTCCATGTCTCCCCCTGATTTATTCGTGGCATTCGCACCCGAGGACACCTACCACCGAAAGTCGATCACCTGCCACAAGTCTGTCTGACTGGCGCCGACTTTCACGAACTGATTGCCCCTCGTGGCGTACTCAGGGACGGTTGACCGTGAACGGCGAGCCTCAACACGGTTCACGGCCGATAGCCGCGACGTCACTTTGATGCTGCGGCACTCAAATGACGGCGCATTTCAGCATATCGGCATACCTCACGGGCGGCACATCTACTGGTCGTATCGGGCTCCTTGGGAGCCAAAGGTGGGCCAAGCACGAACCCGTCACGGGTCTCGGGCTTCCCGGTGGCTAAAGAACCAACCATCCACGGCCGGATACGCTAAACCCGGAGAAGTGTCAAGATTTGTCAACAGTAAAAGACCAAAAAGCCTCTGACCTGCGGAAACACTGTGCCCGAGGTGGGACTCGAACTGCATTCCCGCCCTTGCGAACACTGGAAACTCTAGGAACATGCGGAATTCGAAGCAGTCCGAGGGCTGTTCGACCCAGTCAGGGGCGAAGGGTGTTGACATTGTCAACAGGCTGGTTTTCACCGCTTGAAACTTCTTCGGACAACGGGTCGGCTACAACCGAGAGGGCGGTCGCCGTCGATCCTAACAGGGGCCTAGCCAGAGAGCCCGACCGCCGGAACTGATATGAGCGCAGGAATACGGGAGCTATTCCGGTCCGCAGTGCGTTCCCGTGGACGCGTTCGATCGCCTTTGCTAAATGTCTCCGTCATCGGCGCATTAGTTGCCGTTTTCTCTGCTTTGGGCGTCATCAGACGCACACAATTTAGGGCTTCTTATCGGACCCGTTGACCTGCACGGCGAGCGCCCGACTTCACGTACTTGAGGGCCGGCCAGGAGTCATGCAGTCTGCCGATTGCCCGGCGATGGATAAGCAAACGCATCACCTCTGCCTGTCATTCTGCTATGTCCCATGATCGCTGGGCGGTTCCTCCGCGCAACCGGGGCGCTACTGCGCCGACCCCGGGCGACCGAAAACTTCCAGAACGAAGGACACACGCTCCACCAGGAAGTTTTCGGCCCCCAGGGCCGGTCCCCCAAGTTGCACTCCGGCCCCTCAGCCCAGCGGATGGTCCCCTACCAGAACGGCACCCACGACCAACCGCAGAAAACACAACAACGCACGGGTAAGGGGAATTACGGATCATGGAAAAGCTCACCATCAAAACACCATCAGATGTCCTCAGCTTCATCGGGCACACCCTCGGCTTCTGGCCCCAGGAAAGCCTTGTCTGCATCACCCTGAACGACAACAGCATCGGCGCAACCCTCCGCATCGACCTCCCCCGCCAGACGGGCCAGGAACTCGCCTATGCACGCACCGTCGCCCACTACCTCACCAGCGACACCACCGCCGCGTCCATCCTCTTTGCCGTCTACACCAGCGAACCCTGTAGGCTCGGGTCAGCCAAACCCCACGCCGCCACCATCGCCGCACTCACCGGGGTCCTCGCAGAACAAGGCATCACAATCCGGGACGGACTCTTGGTCGGAGACACAGCTTTCTCCCCGTACGACGGCGAACCAGGCACCAGCCTCGCCCTACCCGTCAGCTCCACCCAAACCAGCGCCATCAACGCAGAATTCATCTACCGCGGCAGCTTCATCGAACCCACCGATCGCATAACCCTCCCAACCACCAGCCAGGCAGAAGCCAAGGCCACCGCCGTCGAACACCACATGGAAGCCATCAGGTCCCAACAGTCTGAGACGGCGCTGCAGGAAGGCAGGAGGCTCTGGGCCGACATGCTCGATTCCAAGACTTTCCCGAGCGACGACGACTGCCACGCCCTGGTTGCAAACCTGCAGTTCCCCACTATCCGCGACCGACTCATCGCAGACATCCCAGGCGTGGACGAACCCATGCAGCACGTCCTGTTCGCCCAGACCGACACAGCCCCACAATGGTCACGCATCGAATGGGCCCAGCAACTACTCCTCCACGCCTACACCCGCACCAGCGCAGAACACGCAGCACCCGTCCTCACCGCCATCGGCTACATCAACTGGTGGGAAGGCAAAGGCAGCAAAGCCCACCAATTCCTCCAACTAGCCCTCGACACCGACCCCGCCTACCGCCTCGCCCGCCTCAGCGACCAAATGATCGGCTCCGGCCTCGTCGCCGGCTGGAACATGAACCGGGAAACTGCATATAAAACACTGCCCTTTGACATGACATGAGTCAAAAGGCCAAACCCGGATTCCAAAACGGGTCCTCCACTCCGCAGCCGACTGTTGAAGCCCGTGGTGCCGTATCCGAGCCGCAGGGAGTGTCTGAATAACGGTTGATCCGGGATTGGCCTGACACGCCGGGCGGTGCCTGGCGGGGAGGACTGATCATGAGCGGAACCATGGATCCCATGGCGACTGAATTGGATCAGCAAGAGTTAGCGCAGCAGCTCCTGGCGCAGGCCAAAGAGCAGGGAATCGAGCTCGTCGGCCCGGACGGGCTGTTGAACCGGTTGACGAAAAACGTCCTGGAAACCGCGCTGGAAGCGGAGATGGACGAGCACCTCGGATACGGCAAACACGACGTGTCCGGCCGCGGGAGCGGGAACTCCCGCAACGGCACCCGCACCAAGACCGTGCTGACCGAGATCGGGCCGGTGGAAATCGACGTGCCGCGGGACACGGGGGCGACGTTCGATCCTCAGATCGTCAGGAAACGGCAGCGCCGGCTGACGGGCGTGGACGAGATCGTGTTGTCGCTGAGCGCGAAGGGCCTCACGACCGGGGAAATCGCGGCGCACTTCGCCGAAGTGTTCGGCGCCAGGGTCTCAAAAGACACCATCTCCAGGATCACCGAGAAGGTCATCGGCGAGATGACCGAGTGGCAGAACCGGCCCCTGGACCGGGTCTACCCGGTGGTGTTCATCGACGCGATCCACGTCAAGGTCCGCGACGGGCAGGTCACGAACCGGCCGGTCTATGTCGCGATCGGTGTCAGCGTTAACGGCGAACGCGACATCCTCGGGCTGTGGGCCGGGGACGGCGGGGAGGGTGCGAAGTTCTGGCTCTCGGTGCTGACCGAGATCAAGAACCGGGGCGTGGAGGATGTCTGCATCACGGTCTGCGACGGGCTCAAGGGCCTGCCGGAGGCCATCAACACCGTCTGGGACCTCGCCGTGGTCCAGACCTGCATCGTGCACCTGATCCGCAACACGTTCCGGTATGCCGCCCGGCAGTACTGGGACGAAATGTCCCGTGACCTGCGCCCGGTCTACACGGCCCCGTCCGAGGCCGCGGCGAAGGAACGCTTCGTCGAGTTCTCGGCCAAGTGGGGCAGGCAGTACCCGGCGATCACCCGGCTGTGGGAGAACGCCTGGAGCGAGTTCGTGCCCTTCCTGGACTACGACGTGGAAATCCGGCGGGTCATCTGCAGCACCAACGCCATCGAATCCGTCAACGCCCGCTACCGGCGCGCGGTCCGGGCCAGGGGCCATTTCCCCACCGAGCAGGCGGCCCTGAAATGCCTCTACCTGGCCACCCGGGCACTGGACCCCACCGGCAAAGGCAGGGCACGATGGGCCACACGATGGAAGCCGGCACTGAACGCCTTCGCCATCACCTTCGACGGAAGAATCAACTAAATGCCAACCGCGGATCCACCGTTAAACGGACACTCCCGAGCCGCAGATCACCTGACGCATGTCAGGGCGTTTTTGGTTGACGGAAGATCCACTATCGACTCTTCTGAACGAGCGGGGATTGCACCAGAACAGGGGCTGAGGTCGTGGTGGAAGGTTGCGCTCAGATAGTTTGCCCTGCGTCGGCTAGGAGGGTGCTTCCGGTCATGATGGTGGACAGATCGCTCGCGCAGAAGAGGACAATCCGCGCGATGTCGTCCGGGGTCCCGACGCGGCCGATGAGGCTGTTGGTCATCACCGCCATGGTCTGGCTCGATTCTTCCGTTGACGGGTGCCCCGCCGCGACGGCCATGTTGCCTTCGGTGGGTACAAAGGTGGGTGCGACGCCGAGGACACGGATTCCGAGGGGTGCGAATTCGAGCGCCATCTGCTTCGTCATGCCGCGGACGGCGTGCTTGGATCCGACGTAGGCCGAGAGGCCTGGGGCTGTCCCTGTGAATCCGGCAGTGGAGACGATGTTGATGATAACCCCGCCGCGGTTGCCGCCGGCCATGCGCCGTGCGGCTTCGCGGGATCCGTTGAAGCCGAAAGCTCGTCCCTTCGATATCCAGCCACTGTGGACGAATTCACCGAGGATAAGACTGTCCTATGGATAACCATCGGAAGTGCACGCCGCGCCTTCGACTATCGCGAAGGGGTCGTCGTAGTGCCTGCCTGACATAGGCCGTACCCGTGGAACACGCAACTTCGCCGCAAATCTACGGATGTCTCTGACGTCAGGTTGGTACACGCCAACCTGACAAAATTCGAGGCTAATCTTGACTTCTTTCTGAGACGAGCCTAGAACTCAACCTGCCGGGTTCAGGGTTGGAGGCAATCGGTGGCCGGACAGCGGATCGGGTACGTGCGCGTCAGCAGTGGACCAGAACGAGAAACGCCCGCTCGAAGGCCAGGTTCTGGACCGGATCTTCACTGACAAAGCCTCCGGCCGGGTCACGGCCAGGCCCCAGCTCACCGAGCTATTGCGGTTTGCCCGGGACGGGGACACCGTAGTGGTGCACAGCATGGACCGGCTCGCCCGCAACCTCGATGACCTACGTGGCCTCGTTCAAGGCCTCACCCGCAAAGGCGTACGGGTGGAGTTCGTCAAGGAGAGCCTGGTCTTCACCGGCGAGGACTCCCCCATGTCCAACCTCATGCTCTCCGTAATGGGAGCCTTCGCCGGCTCCCTCATCAGGGAACGTTAGCGGGAAGGCATCGCCCTGACCAAACAGCGCGGCGCCTACAAAGGGCGGAAAAAGACCCTCACTTCGGAACGGGCCGCGGAACTGGTCCAGCGCGCTGGCACTGGTGTTCCGAAAGCCCTCCTTGCCCGTGACTACGGGATCAGCAGGGAGACCGTCTACCAGTATGTGCGCCACGCCAAGCTGGAGTGAGCCGGCCTCGCTATGCCACATCGGGACTTCACCGGAGCTTGACGGAATCCTCATTATCGGCTCCTTAGAAGGGCAGGGGAAGGAGCTCCAGAAGGGGCTTCTGAACTATGCTTCTGCAGTTCCGGTTCGGACCATCAGACGGGGGCCGCAACGAGATGTCCCTCGTTGGGTAGAGCCTGCTGTTATGTCATCAAGCGACTCTAAGCTTCGACTGGTAATTCCCCGAATGCTGCGTTGGAAGCTTCAATTTCCGCGGCGTGTTGGTCTATCCAATCGATAAGCGACAGGAGCCTGTCGGATAAACCTCGGCCAAGGACGGTCAATGAGTACTCCACGTGCCTACGTTCGTCGTCGATAACATCGCGTGCGATAAGGCCGTCTCGCTCTAGCATTCTGAGGTTGAGTGTGAGCATTCGTTGTGAAATGGGATGAGACGGATCTAGGGCCGCTAGCAATTTCCGCAGTGTAGAAGGACGGTAAGGACCTGTGCGAGTTATCATCAAAAGCCAGTTGCGCCAATAATTGCCTACATGGTCCACCACGCTCACGATGGGATTGCTGCGGGTAGAATCGTAACGGGCAAGTTGGCGGCAGAAATATCTGAAGTTCTCGGCTTCGGTTGGATTAAGATGGCCCTCCCCCAGGGAGATCAGAACCTCTCGAACTCGCGACAGAGCGGGGGCGCCCCACGTTTCTTCGCCATTCGCTGACGGCATTATGCGGATGGTGTCGTTCCCGGAGCTTTCGGCCGCTTGCTGATCCGGTCCAGGCACTGACTGCCGTAGTGGTGACATGTCATAGGTAGTCACCATCTGGGTGAACACCGTCGCTGGAACACGGCCGGGAAACGTGCCCGGTCGGTCCTCCGCCTTCTCCCAGCCTAGGCGAAGTAGATAACTCCCGGGCTCATTTACACTTTGAAAGAGCTCTGCCGTTTGACATTTGGCAGACGCGAGCAGCAGGGGTCTGGTCGCGGCGAAGGAAGTATCTACATTGCCTAAGTTTTCATGGCGGACGTGAAATTCAACGTTTTCATAAATCATTGTCGCCTCTCAGCAAGGAGTCAGTCCCGTCGAGGATGCCTGCCACGCGCCCATTTAAGGAATCTCCCTACTCGTCTAGGGGACTATGTGCGCGGTCGTAACCAGGAAGCGTTGGCTTTACCACTTTGTTTCCCGCTCCCCAACATCGCCAGGGCTTTAAGTTCCAGTTAACTTCGGTCCCAGGAGTGTGCCGAAAATTAATTAGCGACACACTCCTCGGGAACTCAGTCATTTGATTGGCGCGAATTTCGTTCGTTCTGTCCGCACGAAGGCTATCGGGATCAGAAGACCACGGTGTGGTTACCATGCCGGAGTATGCGGTCGTCGCAGTGCCATGCGACAGCCCTGGTGAGCACACGCCGTTCGACGTCAGCGCCCTTTCTCATCAGCTCTTGAGCGGAATCCGCATGGTCAACACGGATAGCGTCCTGCTCGATGATGGGTCCCTCATCGAGATCAGCCGTGACGTAGTGCGCAGTTGCACCGATCATCTTCACTCCCCGGTCTTTCGCCTTCTGATAGGGTCCTGCCCCGATGAAGGCCGGAAGGAAGGAATGATGAATGTTGATCAGCGGGACTCCGACTTCTTGAAGAAAATTGTCGGAGATGATCTGCATGTACCGGGCTAGCACTATGAGGTCGACGTTTCCGCGAAGTAGTTCCAGTTGCGTCCGCTCCATGGCGCTCTTATCCTGGGCGTTCGAAGGAACGTGCACAAATGGGATCCCGAAGTAGCGAACGTCCTCGGCAAGGTCTGAGTGGTTCGAGATAACCATCGCAATGTCAATCTGGAGTTCACCTCGTCGTTGCTTCCACAGCAGGTCAAGGAGGCAATGGTCGGTCTTGGATACGAAAATCGCGACGCGTTTTCGTTGTGCGGCGCTGGTCAGCTGCCATTCCGCGGTGTAGGGCGCCTCAATTTTCGCTTGTATCTGTTCCTCCAGCTCGGCGCGCCTGGCGCCGAAGTGTTCCAGGTGGAACTCGGTGCGTTGGAAGAATACTCCGCCGGTCGGGTCGGTGGAGTGCTGGTCCAGGGAGACGATGTTCGCCCCGAAGTCCGACAGGATACTGCTGACGGCGCTGACTATTCCAGGTCGATCGGGGCACTGTATCAGGAGACGTCCAACCGTCTCCTTTTTCACGAAAGTTGCGTCAGACGTTGATCGGGCCTCGGGCTGGCGACTGATGGGCAAGGTTTTCATTGTTTTGCTCTTACCTTCTGTGCAGCGGGTAACTGCTAGGGTTTGTTGTTTGGAAGCCGGGGTACCTTGTTCTACTCATGGACAGGCACGCTGGCCGGAATTGCGTCGATGTCGTAGTCCTTGTTGGTCGGCAGGTCGAGGTATGGGAAGCGTTCGACCGTTGCACGGATGGGTTTGATCCGGGATCCGTGGTCGCCCCAGTGCACGATGACTTCATTGCCGATGTGTGCTTGGTCAAGGTCCAGGGTCGTGTGCGAGATCATTTCGCGGTAGTAGTACGAATAGACTGCCAGCGATGAGACTCCCACGGGCTTACCGTCTTTGGTGACGAGGTCAGCGTGCCCCCCTGCGGGGGATTGGGGTGTTGTTGGGAACTCGAAGTGTTTGTACTCTTCCCCGACCTCAAATTGGGAGGCGAAAACATCGAGGATATCTTCTTTGTTCCACTTGAGCACCACGGTTTTGCGCTGGGGATTCGCCGACTCGGCCTCCAAGGCTTCACGGCCGATGAAATCGTGATCGAACTTGGCCATCCAGCCCCAGTTCACTTCATATGGAGTCCTCAGCCGCGCCCTCATATCCAAAGGACTGAGGCTGCCTGGCAGACCTCCGGGGGTATTTGAAACCGGTGTTCCGGCACCGAATACGGGGTGGGCGATAAATGCGGGATCGGCATAGGCGGCCGGTAAGAAGGTGCACCCTTGCTGTGGGAACCCTCCTTCTGTGTGGTTGACGACGTAGGTCCGCCAGCCAAGGCGCTTGAGTCCGAAATCCTTACCCGCTTGGTAGACGGCGTCGAAGATGGCCGGGCCGTGCTCGAGTGGGCCCCTCAATTCATAGGCAAGGGTGCCGGACATTCCGATTCGAGACAGCTCGATTTCCACGGCCTCATCTATGCCAGGGACGCTGACTTTTTTGACGTCCAGAAAGTTGAGGCTTCGTACCTGGTCGCCCAGAAGCCGTTCCAGAACCTGCAGCGACGTGGGGCCGGCAACTTGGAACAGGAAGATGTTCCTGAGGCTGATATCGACGTCGATACCCAGATCAGGAGCCTTGAACATGGGCCAGGGCATGGAAGCGAATTGGCGGAAGGACTCCTCGCTGTCCCGGACTGTGAGGGCGTGATTGGCGATGCATCCGTTTTCATCGAGCATGACAAGGTGCTTTGAGGTGCCGATCGGCCACTTGTACACGTTGTTGATGCTGAGGCGTGAAAGGAACTCCTGGGCGTGGGGGCCACTGAAAGTGATTTCGGGGAGGCCGCTGAGGTTGGATGCAATGTAGGCGCCCTTTTTCCATGACAGCGATTCAGCCTTCCACCCGTCCCCTTCCCAGATGTGCAGGCTCCCCAGGACATTCAGATAGGTTGGAACGTCCGGGTATGCCGGCACGTCGTTGACGGCTACGCCTTGCGTTCCGTTGGTGTCTCCCATGATGAAACTTCTTTCTGTATTTTGAGCGGTCGGCCTGGCGCGTAGCCTGTTGTTGTCGGGCCCGCCCTGATTGTTGGGGGTACTAGCGGGAAATCGCTCTTAGACCGGTTCTTCGATGAGGTCGTAGCGCGTTGACTTCACGCGCTCCATGACTGACCGCAGGGTCTCAGGCTCCTGACCTGTAATCTGCTTCACGTGCTGGGACAGGACGGCCTGATAGCCCTGGGCAACTGCCATGTCTGCTGTCACGAGTTCGTCGCTGGCCCAAAGGTGACCGTCTGGATTTAGGGGCATATTCGGATCGTAGGTTCGAGGCATCCCTATGGAGTCGAAAAACGCCTGTCGCTCTTCCGGGGTGACCGGCGTATATGCGATCGGGGCGTCGTAGATTTCCGCTCCGATACGGGCAATGTCTTCGTAGTTCAGCAGCTGGGGCCCCGTGATTTCATAGACAGCTCCTTCATGTTCCTGGGGGTCCTGAAGTACGGCGGCCGCTGCCCTTGCCACATCTGCTTTTGCTGCGGGAGCGAGGCTGCCGAAGCCGGTGGCCATTTCCAGCCGGCCGGACGCCGCCGCCGGTGCGATTTGGATGCTGCTGACAATTTCCGAGTACAGCGCGTTGCGGAGAAAAGTGAATTTCAAGCCGGATGCGCGCAGGTCTAGTTCAGTTTGGTAGTGGTCCTTGGCCGACATCGCTGGATTATTGGGTTGGACACCGCTCACCGAGGTGTAGACGATGTGGCGGATACCGGCCCGCTGCGCTGCGGCGATGGCATTGCGGTGCTCTGCGATTCTGCGGCCCAGGTTGAGCCCGCTGATGAGAAACAGCGTCTCAGCGCCGAGATAGGCTGCGTCGAGTGATTCGCGGTCCTGATATTCCCCCTGCAGGACACGAATGCCCTGCGCTGCCCGATCGGACAGCTTCCCAGGCGTGCGGGTGACGAGAGTGAGGTCTTCGTGCGCTGTGTTCTTCAATAGCAGCTTCGTGACGCGGCGGCCCAGGTCTCCTGAGGCTCCGCTAATGACTATCCGGCTCATGCCGTTCCTTTCAAAGGCACCTTGGACGGCCCGCCAAGGTGGAAGTTTTTCGAAATTTTCAGGGTCCTCCTCCGCTGTAAAAAGCGGTCGGGGAAGCCTGTCCTGCAGGTTTGGGACTGCTATCCGGGCGGTGTCAGGGGACTGTGCTCACAAGGCCCAGTCTCCTGACTCCGGGATAGCGGTGGACGGCTACCCGAGTTCAAGGCGTCTACGGGTGGAGCTGGTATGAAGTCATGCGATAGCTGGCTTCGCCGCTCAGCTGTTGCGGTTCGACCCAAACGGAGTAGCCTTCGGCCGCCTCGTACATCGTCCGCGGATTGATGCCGTCGGCCGCGAGCCAGACGATTGAGGAGTCAGGCATGGCATCGTCAACGACGCCATGCCTGACAAGTTGCTGCTGGCGGCGGACTTCGACGTGTGCCCCGATGAGCCGCTTCCAGTCTGGATAGTGTTCCAAGATCACACCTTCCTGCCGCAGGTTTTCAGCCGCGCCTTGCTGGCGCAGCAGCGCAAGGATGCCTTGAAGGCCTATCCGAGGGGTCCCCAGAACGTCTCTCCCGCGTATGTGTCGGATAACGGCTCCAGTGCCTCGGGCCAATTGTCTGGGTCCACGGTCCGCCGTTGGGCCGCCGGCTTGGCCTGGCCGTCCCATCCAATCTGTTCCATGTAGTAGTACAGCTGCATGGCATGCCCGTCCGGATCGACTGCATGGATGACGTAGTCGATGCCCGGGTGGACTTCCTGTGGCAGGTCAATGAGTTTCACTCCGCGCTCTTCGAGAAAAGTTCGCGCTGCTCGGAGCTGTTCGTAGGAGCCTAGCTGGATGCCGAAGGCCAGCAAGGTGCTATGTTCGCTGACCCCCAACACCTTGCGGAGTTCCAGCGGAAATAAACCGAGGCTGTGGTGTTCCGTGTTGGCGCGCAGGAACACGACCCGGTGTCCCTCGACGGTGGTCTCTTCGCTTTTGACCAGGCCCAGCCGCTCTGTATAGAACCGCTCAGCAGCCGCCACGTCTTCAACGAAGATGCTGACAGGGCCGATGCGAACGGGTTTGAACGGACGAGAAAGCAGGACGCCGCCGACGTCAAAGGTCTTGGGCAGTTCGTCCATCCAGCGGTAGCCGGAAGTCAGATCGACTCCGTCAGATTCAGCGGCAACCAGCTCGGTTGCCTCCGAGCTGGTTGGCAGTGAGGGGTGCTCGTTGGCCCAGGGCCACAGGACTTCAGGTTTGCTACGACCGTCCCAGCCGACCTGTTCGATCCCGTATTCCAGTTCATTGGTATGTCCGGTGGGATCGGGAAAGTATGTGTGCCAGTTGGAACCCGGGTCACGACCGTACCGCTCAATTTTGTTGCCCAACGACTCGAGCCACAGGCGGGCCTCGACAACTTCGCGGAGACTCCCTACCTGCCAGGTGATCTGGTTGATGGTGAGGTCGCCACGTGCCGGAGAGTCCATGTGCTCAACCCAGGGCCGCGGCATCAGGACGAACGTGTGGTGATCGCTGTTGTGGCGCAGGAAATAGATGTTCGTGTCAGACAGACCGTCCAGCCACACTCCCGGGTCGTACTTCTGAAGGTCGAGGGCATCCGCCTGATAAAACCCCAGGAGCTCGGTGTAGTACGAGAGCGAGGCGCCGGTGTCCTCCACGCTGATGCCGAAGTGGTTGAGACGGCGGATTTTGAATGGTCGGTCGTAGAGGACGCCGCCGACCGAATGTTGTTTCTTCTGGGTCATTTCTTGTCTTCCTTCATCTGTAGGGGTCACGTCGGCTTGCCTGCGCGTGCCGGCACTTCGCGTGAACTGAAGATTTAGTTGGCCGCCTTGACGACCTGGTTCCGGAGAGTCCCGATGAGGCTTGAGGACACTTCGACTACGTCGCCCGGCTTTACGAACAGTGTTTCCGGGTGAGATCCGTCCGGCTGCTGTTGGCTGGAATCGATAGCTGTCCCCTTCGGCGTGCCGCTGCTGACAAGATCACCGGGATACAGTGTGGTGTCCGCCGACAAATGCTGGATAAACGCAGCGAAATCGTGCACCATCGATTTCGTATTGCCGCTCTGCCTGATCTCGCCGTTGACACGGCACTCGATCGGGATGTTCTGAGGGTCGAGCTCTTCCCCCACCACAATCCAAGGACCAATGGTGGCGGAGGTATCAAAATTCTTTGAGTGCATGAAGTCGGGACCGAAAGAGACGTTGTCTCGGACAGACCAGTCATTGTGCAGGGTGTAACCCCAGATATACGGGAGGGCATCATTACTGCGGATGTCCCGCCCGCGCTTGCCAATTATGATGGCAACTTCCGCCTCGTAATCCAGGCGCTTTGTCCGCTCGGGATAGCGTACTTCTTGTCCGTCAGCGGAAACCGCGCGGTGATCCTTGAGGAAGTACTTCGGCCCGCCCTTGACAAGACGCTCCAGGACTTCAGAAGTGTCTCCGGCCGAGCTGTTTTTGCTCGCCGCTTCCATGTGGTCGTAAAAGTTCGCCAAGGCGCAGAAAATACGGGCCTCCTTGGCGACCGGGGGGTGAAGTTCCACCTCGCCCAACTTGAAGCAGAGCTGCTCGCCCAGCAGACCGCGGTCGTCCTCTGCTGCGGACCATAGATACTCCACGGCGGTTTGTGCTTCCTCAAGGGCCCGCGTTCCCTCCGAGATGAAAGCACTTAGCTCATGCGGGACCACAAGGTCGGCTTGTGCCTGCGCCCGCGCCGCCCCGGTTGTCTCTGCAAGATACTTTGCATAGGTGGCATTGACATCGACCACGGATTCGCTCCGTATGATGCCAACTTTGCGTTCAGGGCCGAAAATTGCGACCTTCATGTGTTCTCCTCATCAATGTTGCTGAAACTGCTTTGGAAGGTATCGGCAGCTGGACCTGCTGGTTTCCAGTGAAAGCGTGTGTCCGCCTCCGGTTACTGGGCCGGGTCCACTCCCACCTTGTCGAACAGGCTGGCGTCGGTGGGGGTGAGGCTGTAAATGGTCAAAGTCTGGATCTTGCCGTCTTTAATCGTGAAAAAATCGCCGAGTTTGAGAGGAACCCCGTTCGCATCCAGCTCTATTTCGACAGCGACGTGGTCGCCGTTCACCACTGGCGGCCGTGGGCTTGGCGTCATCGCCCCTGGAGCTAGTCCGTTTTCGTACATCGTCTTTATTGCGTCTGCGCCCCGGATGGTTCCTTTGGCGTTGATCAGCAGGGCATCAGGTGCAAACAGTGCTGCAACGGCGCTGGCGTCCCCGGCTTTCACTCCCGCAAAGTAGGCGTCGACAACTTTGGTCGGATTTGTCATCAAGATTCGAACTCCCTTAGTGGACCTTGTGCCCGTAGCGCACGACAGGTATTTGATGGATGCTGTTCAGGCAGACAGGTACTTGGAAGAGCCATAGATCGATTTGTATTCGAGGTAGGCGTTGATCCCTTCCGGGCCCAGCTCCCGGCCAATGCCGGAGTCTTTGAATCCACCGAAGGGGGCACCGAGGTCAAGGGTGTAGTAATTCAGGCCGATCGTCCCGGTGCGCACCCTTCGTGCGACCGACAACGCCCGATCTTCGTCGGCGCTCCACACTGACCCGCCGAGGCCATAGTTGCTGTCATTGGCCATTCGCACGGCATCCTCGTCATCATCGAACGGGATGAGCGCCATAACCGGCCCAAAGACTTCCTCCCGAGCGAGACGGTCATTGTTGTCAACGTCGGCGAACACGGTGGGCTGGACAAACCAACCTCGGTCCAACGCGGCCGGGCGCCCGCCGCCAGCAACGAGCCGGGCAGTGGAACTTTTCGCTGTTTCGATATGGCCCAAAACCCGTTCGAGGTGCCCTTGGGTGGCCATCGGGCCCATTGTTACGGATGGATCAAGAGGGTTCCCGAGCTTGTACGAGTCGGCAAAACTGGCAACGGCATCCACAACCTCCTCATACCGGGAACGCGCGATCAGGATGCGGGATTGGGTGGTGCACGTCTGGCTGTTGTTCAGGAACGAGGCATTGTCCAGCCCGGACAGGAAGGTCTCGATACTGCCGTCCTCGAGGAAAACGGCTGCCGATTTTCCACCGAGTTCGAGTGTGCAGCGGCGGATAAGGCGTCCGCATTCTGCGCCGATGATCCTGCCCGCTTCGGTTGATCCGGTGAATGCGATCTTGTCAACGAGTGGGTGTGAAACGAGTGCGGCGCCGGCATCACGATCGCCGAGGACAATGTTGAGCACCCCGTCGGGCAGTCCTGCCTCCCGGGCGGCCTCAGCAAATACATAAGAGTCCAGCGCGGTTTCCGGGGATGGTTTGAGAACGACAGTGCAGCCGGCGGCCAGGGCAGGGGCAATCTTGAACATCGCCAATGCCTGCGGGAAGTTCCAGGGTGCTATGGCACCGACCACGCCCACTGGTTCGCGACGGACGATTGTTGAACCTGCCTGGCTTGGACGTACCTCTTCCAAAGGGAGGGCTTCTATTACATCGGCATAGATTCTCAGAAGGGCGGAGGGGGCACCGCCATTGAGCATCTGCGACAACCCGATGGGCATGCCGTTTTCCCTGCTGACGAGCTTTGACGTATCAGTGGCACGGCGTTCGAGCGCCTCGGCAAATTTGCGGAGCGTTGCGGCCCGTTCGGCGGCGGTTGACCTGCCCCAGGGACCGTTATCGAGGGCACCCCGCGCAGCCTTTACGGCCGCATCAATATCGGCTTCCGAGCCTAACGCTGCGGCACCGATGACCTCGCCTGTGGCCGCCTCTATCTGGTGCTGGATGCGGACAGTGCTGGGTTCGGCCCACTCTCCGTTGATGAAGAAGCGCATTCGATCGACTTCATTTGGTCGCTCAATAGTGACTGACATGGGTTCTCCTAGCTCGTAGAAAAATTTGGGGACAAAGCGGTCCGAGGAATTAGATGGCGGCACGAGCAGCGGCTTCGGTCGTTTTACGTGGATCGGGCCGGTCCTGTTGTTCGCGCTGCTGTCGCCGGACGTGGGGACGCCTAACCAGTTCGCGGATGATGAACACATCGCACAAGTGCCCCGATGCGGGAGACATTTATAGGTGATCGATAATTCGAGGTTCAGCGCTCACGCGACTCCGACCAGGGGCCTGCAAGGATCTCTCCCTGTTCATGTCTTCGGCGCGAACTGGCTTCGAGTGCATTGGCCATGGACGTCGTCGCTGTCATGATCAGCCGGCGACTTCCCGGAACTGAGCTCAGCGATAAGCCGAGTGCCTGCCACAACCTTCAGGCACTTCCGCAGCATGGGAATGTGCTCCGTAGGGCCAGACGTGTGCTGCATGACAGTATCCCGTGGTTACCTGGTGAGAGCGGGTTGCATCTTTCCCGCAATGTGCCCGTGCTGTGTGGCATACCGCCGCTGGGAGGTGTACTCGGCGTGGGCATTGGCGCTTAAGGGTCCCTATGTGTTTCATCAGTCTTTCCATCGAGGCCGCTGTTGCATCCTTGCAACTGCTTCCAGTGTGGTCTTTTTCGGTGGAGCAGAAACGGGTCAGATGACCCCATCTGATACCTGTATTGTTTTGTGCATCACAGGAGGAACATGAGTACCGACGCACTTGTCGGCCGTTCACACGACGGCCATCATCTGACGAGCTTCATCGGACGGCGTCGCGAGCTAACTGAAGCCCGTGAGCTGATGTCACGCTCCCGGCTTCTGACTCTGGCGGGTCCTGGCGGCGTCGGTAAGACGCGTCTGGCGCTGGAGTTGGTTTCTCGGGTCCGCAAGGCATTCAGCGATGGTGTCTTCATCGTGGAGCTCGCCGAGGTGGAGGACGGCGCAATGGTTGGATCTCACATAGCCGCTGCACTGCGGCTGCCGGACCAGTCCAACCGGTCATCCCTGCAGAGGATCGCAGACTATGTCCAGGACCGGCATCTCCTTCTCGTTCTCGATAACTGCGAGCATCTACTCGATGCAGTGTCCGTCCTGGCCGCCCGACTCCTTGATCGAGCTGCGAGATTGAGGATTGTGGCCACGAGCCGGGAGCCTCTGGGCATCTTCGGGGAGCAGGTCTACAACGTGCCTCCTCTTGCAGCTCCCGTCCATACAGCCGCGGAAGGTATGACAATCGAGTCCTTCGACGCTGTCCGCCTGCTCATAGACCGGGCTCGTAGCGTGGATCCTACCTTCGAAGTTACCGAGGGTAATCGGCTGGCTGTGGCACAACTGTGCCAGAGACTGGACGGGATCCCTTTGGCGATCGAACTTGCAGCGACCCGGCTGCGTTCAGTGTCAGTTGTTCAACTCATCGAGCGGCTTGACAAGCGGTTCGATATTCTCACTGGCGGCAGCCGCGCGGCATTACCAAGGCAGCAGACCCTCAGGGCACTGATCGATTGGAGCCACGAACTCTGCAGTTCAGATGAGCGGCTGCTGTGGGCGCGCCTCTCAGTCTTCCCGGGCGGCTTCGAGGTAGAGGCTGCCGAAGAGGTTTGCGGGTTTGGCCAGCTGACACGCGAAGGCGTGCTCGATCTGATTGACCACCTTGTGGCTAAGTCGCTTGTCGTCGCCGAGAACGTTTACGGCACCCAAACGGGAGGCAGCGTCCGGGTTCGGTACCGCCAGCTCATGACCTTCCGCGAGTATGGTGCTGAGCTTCTCGAATCAGTCGGGGAGTCCACGGACATGCGGCGCCGCCAGCGTGACCACTACCTGACCCGGGCGGCTGCCACAGTGAAGAATTGGTGCGGCCCGCACCAGGCCGAACGGCTGATGGCGGCGCGGCGTGACCATCCGAACCTTGTGTCTGCGCTGGAGTGGTCGGCCTCGACTCCGGGGGAGGAACGCGCGGGGCTGCACCTCGCCGCCCTGCTCAGGTACCACTGGACGGCCGGCGGGAACCTTGCCGAGGGCAGGCGATGGCTGGACCGCCTACTTAAGTTAGCAACCGAACCGAGCCCTGAACGAGGAGCCGCACTGTGGGTTGGAGCCTGGATCTGCCTCGTGCAGGGTGACAGGGAACAAGCGCGGGAGCACGTTGCCGAATGCCGGCTGATCGCAGAGAGCCTCAACGACAGGGCACTGGCGGCCCATGCAGATCATTGGGAGGCCCTTTGTGAGGTATTCGACGATCACTTGGACCGCGCCATGGGGCTTTTTACCGCAGCTGTCGGCGTTCACCGCCAAGTGGGCGATACGGCGTCGGCCCTCTACGCCTTATTTCTGCTGGCTTGGACTCAAATGTACGCCGGTCGCACCGGGGATGCCCTGGCCACCTGCCGGGAGGTCTTGAAGGTAAGCGATAGTTACGGAGAACGATGGGCCCATGCCTACGCTGATGCCGTGATGGGGCTGTGCCAGTGGCACGTTGGGGAACTGGATGCGGCGAGGCAATCACAGATCGCAGCACTCGAAATACAACGAGACTTCCCCGACGGCCTTTGCATCGCTCTGACAATTGAACAAATGTCCTGGACAGCTGCCTCGGGCGGACACTACGAATCCGCAGCCGTTCTCTACCATGCAGCCCGGGCCGTATGGAGTGGGATAGGAACCACTATCTCGGCGTTCGGCCCTCTGGAGAAGGACTTCGAGCAGATGGCGACCAAGGTGCGACGCGAGCTCGGGGAAAGGGAATTCAAGGTCCTCACTGCCCGCCCTGAACCCTCTCAGGAGCAAGCCATCGAGCTTGCACTAGGCGCAGCCCGCACAGGGTACGCCTCGACAGGTACCCCACAGCCCGGCCTCACGAAAGTAAGTACCAAGCGCCGTAACGGCACGGCTGAGACCCCAGACGGCTATGGGAAGCATGGAGGTACCGCGCTCACTCAGCGAGAAGCTCAAATCGCCGGCCTGGTTTCCCAGGGGCTCAGCAATAAGGAGATCGCAGCCCAACTCGTGGTGTCACCCCGAACGGTTGGAGGGCATATTGAGCGTATTTTGGCGAAACTTGGTTTCAACTCACGCACTCAAATTGCATCGCTGATGTCTGGTCCGGCCGGGGCGGGACTGGTAGGCCGAAAGAATAGTTCATCACACGGCCAAACGTAGGTGCAGCGCGATTAAACGGAGCCCGTCTGTCTGACTCACGCGGGGTCCGGCACGCGATGGTGCTGGACCACCCCCAAGGTCTCCGTTACAAAGCAGTGTTTGCATTTGGCGGCCTAAAAACCGGCCTGTCCAGACATGCAGCCATGGGACGACCCGCCCCGCTGACCTGCAAGTAGAGGACATAACCTCCGGTAGGCGAGCAGAGGAACAGGGGTGGGAGCTGCTTCAAAAACAGTCTTGCATCGCATGGGAACAAAAATGTGCCTAATTGTGGACCAATGAAGCCGTGAGTAAAGTGTGAGGAATTCGATGAATATTCGCCTTTTTGGGGTCCATCTGTCGTGTGTTTGGGGGCCGGTGGGCAGAGCCCGCATTAGCGGTCTTGGGTGCCGGTAGTGGCGTGCTTGGGGGCCACCCGGCTTAGGCTCCTTCCGTCGTGTGTATAGGGCGCACGGCGG
>NZ_JBFTIA010000007.1:0-174331 GCF_056394525.1 Arthrobacter sp. 10N43
GATGTCGTCCTGGTGGGGCACAGCTACGGCGGAATGGTGGTGGCCGGTGTCGCAGGCCGTGTTCCGGAGCGGATCGCGGGGATCGTGTATGTGGATGCATTCGTCCCAAAGCCGGGGCAGTCCGCCCTGGACATCTTGCCGTCGCTCCGGGACGCCTTTGCGAGCCTGGCTCTGCCCGAGCGTCCATGGCTGTTTGCGCCATTCCCGCTCGAGGCACTCGGAGTCGAGGACCCGCAGGTACGGGAGTGGGCCGCGCCGCTGCTCACACCCATGCTGTGGAAGGCCGTCGACAAAAAGCTTCCCGACGAGGCAGGAGATCTGAGCACCGTGCGAATCGTCTTTGTGCACTGCGCCCGCGGGCAGTTCTTCGATGACACCGCCATCGACTTACGGTCCCAGGGGATCCCCGTCCTGACCCTGGACGAGGGGCACATGGTACACCTCACGAACCCAGGGCGCCTTGCCGCAATGCTCATCGAGGCAGAGCATGAGCTCGGCAGGCTGACGGAGTGAGGTGGTCCCGCTCGTCGTTGAATTCGGTGGACCGGGTGGGCCCTAGAAACACAGGCTGACTCATGACGCGGGTCCGGTCGGGCCCCACAGCGCGCGGTCGCGTGTCGGGAGTCGTGTGGGCGAACAGGCCTCTGGCGTGGGTAAAGACAAAAAAGGACCCCGGGAAATCGTTGATTTCCCGGGGTCCTGATGCGTGCGCGAGGGGGGATTTGAACCCCCACGCCCTTTCGGACACTGGCACCTGAAGCCAGCGCGTCTGCCGTTCCGCCACTCGCGCGCAACTTCTTCCACTCGGATAGGTCCGATTTCCCGGACCGCCAACCTCGTAAAAGCAGCGAGATCAAGCATAACGGACAATTGCCGGAAAACACCAATCGAGCCAGAGCGGCCCCGGATCACGGTCGCTTCCCAGCCAGGCGGGCCCGGTTGCCGAACGTTACGTCGGGCAGCTCCGACAGGGCCGGGCGGGGGATGTCCGCGCACGTCAGGGCGCGGTATGCCCCCATTTGGGCGGCCGCCCGGCGGTGCGCGTTGAGGCCATTCCCAGACACGCCCAGTAGTATCTGATGTAAGAGTGTCTGCTGATCGCGGGCTCGCAAAAGCTGGAAACCGAGTTCCGGAAACGAACGCTGCCCCGCAGCCATCAGGAAAGGAGAGGGACCATGGGATTGCTGGACAAAGTCGAGCGCGGCATCGAAAAGGCCGTCCGCGGAGTCTTCTCCACCGGTTCTCGCGCCCAGGTTGAGCCTGTCGAAATCGCAAGCCGACTCCGCAGCGAGGTGGACAACAAAGCCATCACCATCGCCGCGGGACGCACCCTTGCCCCGAATGTTTTTGACGTGCTTCTTAGCAGTGACGACTTCCAGCGCGCCCAGGAATGGGGCACACCGCTGGCGGAAGAACTGTGCGACGTCGTCATCAACCACGTCCGCAGCCAGGGTTACACCCTCCAGGGGCCGGTCCGGATCAGTTTCCGCCGCGACGAAGAGCACCGCGCCGGGAATTTCGACATCACGTCGCGGACCGAGAAAGCCACCGCCCCTTCCGCCCCGGCCCAGCCGGCAGGCGGCCAAGGCAACCTACCGGCGGCTCCGACGCGCCGGCCGGCACAGCTGCAGCCCGTATTGGACATCGACGGTCAGCGCTACTCGCTGAATGCGCCCTCGATCGTCCTCGGGCGCTCCTCGGAAGCAGACATCCTCATTGACGACACCGGCGTTTCGCGCCGTCACCTGGAAATCCGGACGGGGCCGGGCACAGCCCAGGCGATCGATCTCGGCTCCACGAACGGCAGCTATGTCAACGGCCAAAAGATCGTGGGCAGTTCGGAACTTACTGACGGCGCCACGATCACGATGGGACGGACCAAAATCATCTTCCGCCTACTGACCGCCAACACAGGCGGCCGCGCATGAGCGAACTGACCATCACGGCCCTGCGCTTCGGGTTCCTTATCCTTCTATGGGTGCTGATCTTCAGCATTGTCTCCGCCATGCGCCGCGATCTGATGATCGGCCGTAAGGCAGCCGCCGGGGCTCCCACAGCGCGCCAGGTCCGCAAGAATCCGGCCCTCGCCGAGCCCCCGCCCGCGCCCGTCAAGCAGCAGGCCCGCCAGCTGGTGGTGACCGAGGGTCCGCTTAAGGGCACCACCATCCCCCTCGCGGCGAGCCCCATCCTCCTTGGCCGGGCGCAGGAGGCCACCCTTGTCCTGGAGGACGACTACGCCTCGGGCCGCCACGCCCGCCTGTTTCCGCAGGGCAGCCGCTGGTTCATCGAGGACCTCGGCTCGACTAATGGCACATACCTGGCAGACCAGCAGCTGACCCGGGCACTCCCGGTGGAGCTGAGCGTCCCCGTGAGAATCGGCAAGACGGTCATCGAATTGAGGCCGTAGCCATGGCTGCCCCGGATATTCCCGCAGACAGGGCCGAAGGCAAAACAACTTCCCCGAAGCGGCCGCTCATCATGCGTTATGCCGCGCGATCAGACGTCGGCCGAGTGCGTGCCAAGAATGACGACTCCGCCTACGTTGGCCGGCACCTCGCCGTCGTTGCCGACGGCATGGGCGGCCACGCCGGCGGTGACGTCGCCTCCGCCGCGACCGTTCTGGACATGATCCACCTGGATCATGACGACTACGACGGCGACGCGGGCACCGTCCTTGCGGACGAGATCCAAACGGCCAACTCCCTGCTGTCCGAGCTGGTGCATGTCAATCCCAAACTGGCAGGGATGGGCACCACGGTCACAGCGCTGCTGCTCGCTGAAGGCAAGCTCCACTTCGCCCACATCGGCGACTCCCGGGCCTACCGCCTGCGCGATGGCGAGTTTGAACAGGTCAGCATCGACCACACCTTTGTCCAGCGGCTGATCGACGAAGGCCGGCTGCGCCCCGAAGAGGCCGAAACGCATCCGCACAAGAACGTCCTCATGCGCGTGCTGGGGGACGTCGATGCCAGCCCGGAGCTGGACCTTGACACACTGGACGTCCACGCCGGGGAACGCTGGCTCCTGTGCTCGGACGGCCTGAACTACGTGGCCGGCCACGTCGTGGAACGCACGGTACGGGAGACGAAGGACCTCGCGGAATGCGCCGAGGTCCTGATCGACCTGACCCTGGAGGCCGGTGCCCCGGACAACGTCACTGTGGTGGTGCTCGACATCGCCGAAGAGACGCGCGACGACGTCCGGACCGCCGCCGTCGACGTCATCCCCGCGCCGGCAGCGGCGGCAGCGGCGGCATCGTCGCCCGCGGCATCGGCCGCACCGCCGACCGGCAGCACGATTGGTGCCGCGAAGTCCCCCGGGCCGGGAAAGCCGGAAGACGCCGGCAGTGCCGCCGGAGCTTCTTCCGGGGCTGCGACGCCCCAGACGTCCGCCAAACCTGTCCCCGGCATTCCGGCCGACGGCACGCCGGCTGGTGCCTCCGAGAAGGCTGCCGAAAACAAAGAGCCTGAGACCACCACCGACCCGCACCTGGGCGAACACCTCTCGGCCGAAGTCCTGCGTGAAGAACTCTCCTCCCGCCCGCACGAACTCGTCGGGGCCGCCGCGGCAGCAGCGGATTCGGGGTCCATTCCTTCAATCGCCGGACGCACCGTCGCCCGGCGCGCGGCCACCGTCCTGACGCACAAGTCGGAACAGGCCCGCGAGGACACTGAAGAGGACAGGCCCACCGGCCGCCCGCGCCGATGGCTCACGGTGTCCATCGCCGCCGCGATTGTCGCACTGCTGGGCATCGGACTGTGGCTTGGCTACGCCTGGACCCAGACCCGCTACTACATCGGCGAGCACGATCAACATGTGGCCATCTTCAACGGCGTCTCCCAGCGCCTTGGGCCCATCCAGCTTTCCACCCTTGAAGCGGTGACCGATATCAAGATGTCCGATCTTCCCGAATTTTCCCAGCAGCGCGTTCGTCAGACCGTGCCCGCCCGAGATCTCTACGACGCGCAGCGGATCGTCAAGAATCTCGAGCGCACTGGCACCACCGCCCCGGCCGATGAGTGCCTCACGGCATCGCCAACGGCAACAGCCACCGGCATCACGCCATCCCCGGGCGCCACAGCCACGCCAAGTCCCGCGGCGACGCCAGGTTCCACGGCCTCCCCTGGAACGGCCAAGCCGTCGCCGTCCGCCACCCCGACTACGAATTGCGAGGGGGCCAAATGACAGCCATCGACCCCGTGCCCAAGCCAAGACGAAACGTGGAGCTGGTCCTTCTGGTGCTGGCCCTCGCGGTTGGGATCGGCGCCCAGGCCCTCGTGGGTGTGGACCGGCAGAAAGCGTTCGACACCGACTTCTGGTTCCAGTCCAGCCTGCTGGCAGCAGCCGCCCTCGCCTTCCATGTCGTGCTGCGGATCCGCGCGAAATATGCAGATCCGGTAATACTTCCCCTTGTGGTGGCCCTCAACGGACTGGGCCTGGCCATGATCCACCGGCTAGACCGGGTGGGCGAGGACACCGGAAATAACCAACTGCGCTGGACAGTCGTGGCCATGGCGGTCGCGATCGCGGTCATCTGGTTCCTCAAGGATCACCGGATCCTACGGCGCTTCACCTACATTTCGCTGGCCGTCAGCGCCGTCCTCCTTATCCTGCCGCTCGTTCCCGGCATTTCGGCCGGAGAAGTCCTGGGCGCCAGCGTCTGGATCAAGATCGGGTCCAGCACCTTCCAGCCGGGAGAAATAGCCAAGATCACGCTGGCCATCTTCTTCGCCGGGTACCTGTCCTCGAACCGGGACCTGATCCTGCTCGCCGGCCGCAAGATCGGCCCGCTGCAGTTCCCGCGGTTCAAGGACATGGGCCCCATGATCACCGCCTGGCTCGTGAGCATCGGCGTGCTGGTCTTCCAGCGCGACCTCGGCACCTCGATCCTGTTCTTCGGCCTGTTTCTCGCCATGATCTATGTCGCCACGAGCCGCATCAGCTGGGTCATCATCGGCCTCGTCCTGATTGTGGTGGGCGGCTTCGTGGCAGCCAAAGCGTTCTCGCACGTGGCCCTCCGGATCGACGGCTGGCTCAACGCCTTCACCCCTGAGGTCTACGGCCGGGAGTTCGGCGGCAGCCTCCAAATTGTCGAAGGCCTGTTCGGCATGGCCAACGGCGGCCTGGTCGGCACCGGCCTGGGCCAAGGCCGCCCGAACCTTGTCCCCTTCGCCAACAGCGACATGATCATCGCCTCCTTCGGTGAAGAACTCGGGCTGATCGGCGTCTTCGCGATCGTGCTGATGTACCTGCTGCTGTTCACCCGGGGCTTCCGCGCCGCGCTGGGCACCCGCGACGCGTTCGGCAAGCTGCTCGCGACCGGGCTCTCCTTCGCGATCGCGCTGCAGTGCTTCGTGGTGATCGGCGGCGTGACCCGACTGATCCCGCTGACCGGACTCACCACACCGTTCCTCGCCGCCGGCGGGTCCTCGCTCCTGGCGAACTGGATCATTGTGGGCTTGCTGCTGATGATTTCGCACTCTGCACGAGGTCCGGTGGACACGACGCCGCTGCCGCCCGGCCAGGGAACAGACGCCGGCAGGAAACTCCCCGCAATTCCGTCCAAACCGGCACCTGCCCCCCAAACCAGTCCCGACGCACCCACTGAGGCGGTGAAACAGCTGTGAACCAGGCCATCCGCAATTCATGGATCGCCGCGATCGCGATGTTCGTGCTGGTCTTCGGCGCGCTCAGCTATGTACAGGTGGTTGGCGCCGACGAGCTCAAAGCCAACGCCTGGAACAGGCGCGCCATCTTGCAGAATTACTGCAACGACCGCGGCGCAATCATTGTCGGCGGCACCCCGGTGGCCGAGTCCGTGCCTGCCACGGAGAGCTGCAAATTCCAGCGGACCTACTCCCAGCCTGAGCTCTACGCCGGCATCACCGGTTACTTCTCGAAGAACTACGGCCTCACCGGGCTTGAGAAGTCGATGAACGATGAGCTGGCCGGCAGCTCGGACCAGCAGTTCCTGGACCGCGTGGGCCAGTTGTTCCTCGGCAACCAGCCCAAGGGAGCGTCCGTGGAGCTGACACTGGACCCCAAGATCCAGAAGCTTGCCTACGACCTGATTCCGGACGGCCAGCGCGGGTCCATCGTGGTGACCAACCCGAAGACCGGCGCAATCCTGGCCATGGTCTCCAAACCCTCCTATGACCCCAACCTGATTGCCACCCAGGATGCAGCTGCCGAACAGGCCAACTACACCCAGCTGAACCAGGTTCCCGGGATCAACCTGAACCAGAACGTCAGCGGACCCACGGGCGCATTGCTGGCGCCCGGCTCGGTGTTCAAACTCATCGACACGGCCGCGGCGCTCAACTCGGGCAAGTACAACAAGGACAGCGTCCTGCCCAACCCGGCGGAAATGTCGTTCCCGGGCATCGACTACAAGCTCCCCAACTACGCGGGAGGAAACTGCTACACCCGCAGCACGGCGTCGTTCGCCTTTGCCCTGCAGCAGTCCTGCAACACCCCGTTCGCCAGCATCGCCCGGGACCTGGGACAGAAGTCCATCGCCGACCAGGCGGAGAAATTCGGCTTCGGCCAGGACTTCGGCGGCCAACTCAAGCTGGACAGCGCGCCGAGCTTCTTCCCGACCGAGCCGCTGGACGAGGCCGGACTGGCGCAGTCCTCGATCGGGCAGCGCGACGTCCGCGCCACACCGCTGCAGATCAACACGATGACGGCCGCGATCGCCAACGACGGTGTGCAGATGCAGCCGAACCTGATCAAGGCCGTCCGCGCGCCGGACCTCCGGGCGATCAGCGAGCCGAAGCCCCAGGCCCTGCGCACCGCCACGAGCCCGGAGATCGCACGGCAGATCAACGAGTGGATGGTCAGCGTCGTCGACGACGGCATCGCCAAGAGGGCAGCCGTGCCCGGGGTGCAGGTGGCCGGCAAGACCGGTACCGCCGAACTCGGCAACGGCCTGAACAACTCATGGTTTACCGGGTTTGCCCCGGCAAATGACCCGCAAGTGGCTGTCACCATCGTCATGGAAGGCGTAGACATCACCACTGGCGCAAACCTAACCAGTCCGAACGCGAAGAAGATTTTTGAGGCGGTGTTGAATAAGTGAGGCCTACTTCGGGAATCACCCTCGGCGGCAGATTCCAGCTGACCACGCGCATAGCGATCGGCGGCATGGGAGAAGTCTGGAAAGCCAAAGACCTGATCCTTGGCCGCATCGTCGCCATCAAGGTGCTCAAGGAGGAATACACGGGTGATCCCGGATTCCTGCAGCGCTTCCGCGCCGAGGCCCGCCATACCGCACTCCTGAACCACGTGGGCATCGCCAACGTCTTCGACTACGGCGAAGAGGAGGGTTCTGCCTACCTCGTCATGGAACTGGTTCCGGGGCAGCCGCTGAGCAGCATCATCGAGCACGAGCAGGTGCTGTCCCCCGACCGGACCCTCTCGATGATCGCGCAGACAGCCCGTGCCCTGGCCGTCGCCCACGCCCAGGGCCTCGTGCACCGCGACATCAAACCCGGGAACCTGCTCATCACCCCGGACGGCCGGGTCAAGGTCACCGACTTCGGCATCGCCCGCCTGGCCGACCAGGTTCCGCTGACCCAGACCGGACAGGTCATGGGCACCGCCCAGTACCTGGCACCGGAACAGGCCACGGGCCAGACCGCCACCGGAGCCTCGGACATCTACTCCCTTGGCGTGATCGGCTACGAGTGCCTCACGGGCCACCGGCCGTTCTCCGGGGAATCCCAGATCGCCATCGCCCTGGCCCAGGTCAACGACGCGCCGCCGCCGCTGCCTGACACACTGCCCAGGCCCGTCCGCGCCCTGCTGATGTCCATGCTGGCCAAGGATCCGAAGAACCGCCCGGCTGACGCCATCAAGCTGTCCGAGGCAGCCGAGGCCATCCGCAACGGTGACATCCCCGCCGCGCACGCGGCAGTGCCGGGCATGTTGCTCTTCGAGGCGGCCACCGGACCCATCACGGCCCCCGTGGATGTCCCCACGGCAGCAACCAGCGTCATCGGTTCCAGCGCCGCGGAGGACAAGTCGAGGTCGGCAACGTCTGCGCTGCCCGTCGTCGGCGCGGCCGGCGCGGGTGCGGCGGCTGGCCTGGCGGCCGGTGCTGCCGCCGCCAGTGGCTACGGCGCGCGCAACGCGCTCAACCGCGCAGATGCCCTGGCGGCCGAGCGCAGCTGGGCGCAGGATGAGGAACAGGAAGACTACGACGACGAGCCGGAGGAGGCGCCGAAGCGCCGCGGCCGAAGCCCGTGGACCTGGCCTCTGATTGCCCTGATCCTGCTGGTCGTGTTCGTGCTCGCCGGTGTGGTGCTGAGCCAGGCCGGCAATCTCTTCCCTTCGCAGGCACCGGCCACGACCGGCGCCATCTCCACCTCCGCGAGGCCGAGCAGCGCCACTCCGACGGCGTCCTCCGCGTCGCCGTCGGAGACTCCAACTCCCAGCGCCAGCTCCGCGACACCCACGGAGTCCACGCCGGCTGCCATCAACCTGATCCCGGACGCCTACCTTGGGCGGCCGTACAACGAGGTCCGCAATGAGCTGATCGGCAAGGGCTTGCAAGTCACCGGCGCCGAGGTGGTCAACGACGCGACACCTGGCACGGTCACCAATATTGACCCGTCCGGTCCGGTCCAGCCCGGGACCACCATCACCGTGAGCTACTCCAAGGGCCCGGAAATGGTTTCCGTTCCGTCCATCAAGGCCGGCGCAAGCGAGGGTGAGGTCCAGCAGGCCATCCAGAATGCCGGGCTTCGCTGGGCCAAGGGAGCCGACGTCAGTCCCACGAACAAGAACGAAGATCCGGGCACTTTCGTAAGCTCGGAGCCTCCTTCGGGGAGCAAGGTGGCCTCCGGCAGCGTCGTGACCTATCATCTCGCCAAGGCCTCGGCCACAACTCCTTCCCCTACCAAGTCCGGACCCTAAGCAATCATGAGCAATACACCCCGCACACCGTCGCACAGGGAGGATCGCCCTGTGAACACGCAGCGCGTCCTCAGTGGGCGCTATGAGCTGGGTGAACTGATCGGCCGAGGCGGCATGGCGGACGTGTTCCGCGGCGTCGACACGAGGCTGGGACGCACTGTCGCCGTCAAGCTGCTTCGTCCGGACCTGGCGAGGGATCCCCAGTTCCAGGCACGGTTCAAGCGCGAGGCCCAGGCTGTCGCCGCGCTCAACCATCACTCGATTGTGGCTGTCTTCGACACCGGGGACCATGCGGTCCCCGGTGACCACGACGACAGCGTCCGGGTGCCGTACATCGTGATGGAATACGTTTCCGGCAAGACCATCCGGGACATGGTCAGGGCCAAGGACGTCACGATCGACCAGTCGATCGATTTCACGCTGGGCGTGCTTTCCGCGCTGGATTACAGCCACAAGGCTGGGATTGTGCACCGCGACATCAAGCCCGCCAACGTAATGTTCTGCCCGGATTCGAACAGCATCAAGGTCATGGACTTCGGGATCGCCCGTGCCATCGCTGACTCGTCGGCCACCATGACGCAGACGCAGGCCGTGGTTGGTACCGCCCAGTACCTGTCCCCGGAACAGGCGCGGGGCGAGGCCGTTGACGCGCGCAGCGATCTCTACTCCGCCGGATGCCTCCTGTATGAAATGCTGACCGGCCGGCCCCCCTTTATTGGGGACAGCCCGGTCTCCGTGGCGTACCAGCACGTCCGTGAGATCCCCGAACCGGCCAGCAGCCTCAACCCTGAAGTCTCCGCGGCGCTGGACAGTGTGCTGATGAAGGCCCTGCAGAAGAACCGGGCGGACCGGTTCCAGGACGCAGCCGCTTTCCGCCGTGCCCTGCGGGCCGCCCGCAGCGGGGTCCCCGTGGCCGCGCCGACCGCCAGTGAGGCCCCTACCGACCCCACGAACGCCGTTCCCCGGCACGACGCTTCGGCACCCACGTCGGTATTCTCCCTGACCGGGGCCAAGTTCCTCGACGATACCCCCGGCGGCAGGCTGCGGCCCGCGGAGGAAGAAGCACCGGACGAGGATCCGTTCCTGCTACCCGCCGACACCGAGCTGTATGGCACCGCGGACACCGGAAGCCTGCCCTTGGCGCTGCCGGCCGAACGCGACCACACGCCGGGCCAAAAGTCCCGCCGCCGCACCTGGATCGCGACGTTGGTGGTCCTTACACTGCTGGTGCTGGCCGGGGGCGGTCTGTGGCTATACAGCCTCACCAACCAGGCCCCGCCGCAGGCAACCAAGGTCCTGGTGCCCACCGTGACGTCCTTGACGGAATCAGAGGCCCTGCAAAGGCTCTACAACGCCGGGTTCAAGCCGCAACTCAGCCGGCTGCAGCACCAGACCATCCCGAAGGGCACCGCCATCGGTACGGTGCCGACGTCGGGAAGCTCGATGGACGCCAACTCGGACATCATCCTGAACATTTCCGAGGGGCCCAGCGCCATCACCATCCCCACCGACCTGCCCGGCCGGACGGAGGCGGCGGCCCGCGATCTCCTGCACCAAACGGGACTGACCGGTTCCCTCATCACCAAGATGTCCAACAACCCCACGGTCCCGGTCGGCATCGTCATCACCACGAATCCGGCCCCGGGCCAGGTAGTGGCCGTAGCCGATGCCGTTGAAATCGTCGTGTCCACCGGAAAGGTTGCGGTGCCGCAGGTGATCGGCCTGCCGCTGGCGGAGGCCGAGGCCAAGCTGAAAGAGCAAGGGCTGAAGCTCAACGCCACAGAGGTGGAAAATTCGCAGGTCGGACCGGGAAAGGTCACCGGCCAGGCCGACGCCGCGGATTCGCTCGTGGAGCAGGGCAAAACCATCACCGTGACGGTGGCGAAGGCACCTGCACCGCCGCCCCCGCCATCTCCCACGCCGACTCCGAGCAAGACCACGTCCAAGGAGGAAGCGGTCCTGGGCGGGCTGTTCCCCTGATCCGGGCGGGGCAGCGCGGCCGGGCCTCCTACCGCTGCGCCGGCTGTGCTGTATCTACTGGATCAGTGCTTGATGAGCGGGCTTAGGTCCGCTGCCCGTTCGGCGGCGCCGGCCATGCCGAGCGACTCAAGCCAGTTGCCCAGCATCTGATAGCCGCCCTCGGTCAGGACAGACTCCGGGTGGAACTGCACACCGCACAGCGGCGCGGTGCGGTGCTGCAGGCCCATCACAACACCCGTGCCCGTTTCCGCGGTGATCTCCAGGACCTCCGGGATGCTCTCCCGGACAGCGGCCAGTGAATGGTACCTCGTGGCCGTGAGGGGCGAGGGGAGCCCGGCAAACACACTGGTTCCGTGGTGTTCAACCAGCGAGGTCTTGCCGTGCATCAGCTCGGGAGCGTGCGTGACCGTTCCGCCGTAGGCCTCTGCCAGCGCCTGGTGGCCAAGACACACTCCCAGCATGGGTTTGTCATGGCTGCCGCACCACTTGATCAGCTCAATGCAGACCCCGGCCCCTGCAGGGTTCCCCGGACCGGGAGAGATGAGGACCCCGTCGCGTGCCTCGGCCATTTCGATCGCCTCGGCGAGCGTGACGTCGTCGTTGCGGACCACGGTGGTCTCCGCACCGAGCTCCTGGAGATAGCCCACCAGGGTGTAGACAAAGCTGTCGTAGTTGTCTACGACCAAGATCTTGGTTGTGCTCATGGGTGCTTTGCTGAACCAATCGTTGAATCTGTTAACTGGGTGAATTGCGCCAGCCAGGGAAAAAGGAACTGAACCATCAATACCAGTGCTCCGGCCGCCAGCACCAGCGCAGTCGCAATCTTGAGCCGCAAGGGGCCGGTAAGGCGGCGGAAAAGCCAGGCATACATCCATCAGCCGCCCCCGGCCGCGTCGGCACCGTCAACAGCACATCCGTCCGCGAGGAGAGGACTATCAGGCTGTTCCTGAACACGTAGACATAATAGCCTTCGCGGGTCTGGACGTAGATCCGGTCCCGGGGCAGTGCGGGTTCTCCTTGGGGGCGGATGCGGGGTCCGACGGTGCGGCCTGAACTACAGCTAGAATTGTGCGACAAAAGAATTCAAACTCGACCAAGAGCGTGTTGGCCGCCGGGGCTCAGTTCCTGCAGGATATCAAGCAACGCTGCCGCTCTTGTTCCAGCCCGCCAAGGAGGATCAGTGCCCGAGTCGAAGCCGCGTAAGAGGACTGCCCGTGTGGCGCCGCAGACTTCTGCTGCGCAGGCCTACAAGCCCAACCCGGTCTGGTTCAAGCCCGTCATGTTTGGCTTGATGATCATTGGCCTGCTGTGGATTATCACGTTCTACATCACCGAGGGCGCCTTCCCGGTGCAGGCATGGGCCTCGTGGAACATCGTGGCCGGTTTCGGCATCGCGATCATCGGCTTCCTGATGACCACACGCTGGCGTTCCTGAACCAAGTCCCAGCGACGCAATTCCCTGACGGGCCGGCACACACTGTGTGCCGGCCCGTCAGCGTTAAACCGGCGCTGCTCCCGGCGTTCCCGGCGCTCCGGCGGCCGGTCGTCCGGCGCCGACCGGCGAGGTCTTTGTGACCGATAATGCTGGGAGAGGCTTTACCCCAGCGAAGGATTCCAGATGACCCCGGCAGTAAACGGCTCAACAATAGGCGACGACGGACTGGCACGGCCCGTGTGGGCATCCGTGGATCCCATGCTGCGTGAGTACTACGACACGGAGTGGGGCATGCCCGTCCGGGATGAGCAGGGCCTCTACGAACGGATCAGCCTCGAGGGGTTCCAGGCGGGCTTGTCCTGGGCGACGATCCTGCGCAAGAGGCCCGCATTCCGCGCCGCCTTCAAGGACTTCGACCCGGAACTGGTCGCCCTCTTCACGGACGCCGATGTCGAACGGCTCATGCTCGATGCCGGAATCGTCCGGAACCGGTTGAAGATACAGGCAACCATCACCAACGCCCGGGCCACTCTGGCGATGAGGGACGACGGCGGCCTGGTTGACTTCGTGTGGTCCTTCCAGCCGTCCACAACACCGCGCCCCAGTTCCCTCGACGAAGTCCCCACCACCTCGGCCGAGTCCGTGGCCCTTTCCAAGGCGCTGCGCAAGAAGGGCTTCGCGTTCGTCGGGCCCACCACGATGTTCGCCCTCATGGAGGCTATTGGAATGGTGGACACCCATTTGGTGGACAGCCACCGGCGCGGCACTTCTGGAGTCTGGCAGCACTGACGCCCGCGTGACGGCACGGCGGTTTCGCCGCTCTCGCCTTTATCCACAGCTGTGCACAAGTCTGGGGAAACTTATCCACACTGTTCATAAGTTTCGCTCCAGCCGCGCGTTCCGGGCCCGTTCGACGGCCATGTCGGGGCGCACAGGCGACGGCGGCATTCCCGTCAGGGGTTGAATTACAGCGCTGTAAGTTATTAACAGTGTGGATTGCCTGTGGACAAGTCCCGCTGACCGGCCATCGGGCTGGTGTTTGGCCCCGGGCGCCGCTCTGGGGTCAGGCCCGGCCCCGAACGGAGCGGCCTGGCAGGGCAGGAAAGGCACCGGGGAAGTTGTCCACTTAATAACACTTCACTACCCACACGTTATCCACAGTTGGGGATAACATCCGGGTTTGAGCGGCAGCGAACCCTGCTGTGCCGCCCTAGGCGGGTTTGATTCTCGGTGACACTTGGACCATCAAGTTATTAACACTGTGAATAACCCTGTTGAAACACAGGCGGGCTCCGCTGCACACCCATGCAGCAAGCACAGCCTGTATGGGCGCACTCCAGCCCCAGGCAGGCGCAAGTCCGCTGTGTCGTCAGGGTTGTGCCCGCAGGACGCCAATGCGGTGGCGGGGTGCAAAGGGCAGAGTGCAAAGGGCGGGCCGCCAAGGACAGTGCGTCGAAGCCTGCACGGCCGGGAGCCACGAAAAGACGACGGACGATCACGCCAGACTGTGAAACTTTTCAGCCTCAGCGCCTGAAGTTTTCCACTTACTCACAGGCCAACCCACAGAAGTTATCCACAGGTGTGGAGATCGAGCCGGCAGCCCCGCCCGTGCGCTGCAAAATCGCCAGCCCGGGCTGTCAGATCGGGGATGGGGGCATGAACTACACGCTTGTAAGTTATTAACAATGTGGATAACCCTTGTGGAAAACCCTGGAACCTACACCTGTGGGTTGGGGCGCTGGGGCCAGGCCAGGGGTTTGCACGCAAAAGGGAGCACACCCCGTGGGAACCAAGGGGAGGGTGAGGGGTCCCAGGCAGCAGACTGCGGCTGGAAATATCATGCTGGGAACATCTCGCAGAGGAGAGCTCCAGGAGCGGGCTAGACGGCGGCGCCGGCCATTCGGACGACAGACGCGACGATCACAACGGCAAGGACTCCGACGAGGCCGATGGCCTGCAGCAGGGTCTGCCGGGGGCCGCGCGGGGTGTAGGCGATGACAGCGGCACTCAGCGCACCGGTGACGAGGCCGCCGAGGTGGGCCTGCCAGGCGATCTGGGGGACCATGAAGCCGACGACGCCGTTGATGGCTATCAGGACCAGGAGTTGGCGAACGTCTCCGCCGCGTTGACGCTGGACCACCAGCAGGGCGCCGAACAGTCCGAAGATGGCGCCGGAGGCGCCGACGAGGCCCACGGGGCCGTTCAGGGGATAAACCGGGGTCAGCAGGAGGAAGCCCGCCGAGCCGCCGACGGCCGAGAGCAGGTAGATCGCGAGGAAGCGGGCGTGGCCGAGCAGCGGCTCAAGGATCTGGCCGAAGATCCACAACGTGTACATGTTCAGCACAATGTGGAGCAGGAATCCCTGTGAGTGCAGGAACGCCGAGGTGAGCATCCGCCAGGGTTCACTGTCCGTCAGGGCGGGCGCGTAGGCCAGTTGCTGATAGATCCCGTCATTGGGAACGATCCATTGCAATGCATAGACAAGGGCGCACAGTCCGATGATCACGTAAGTGACCACCGGCTTGCCGGCGGTGACGGCGCCGCCGTAGACGGTCCTGACGGCCGGCGTCGTGCGCTTGGTTTCGTTGACACAGTCAACGCATTGGAATCCGACGGCGGCCGCCCGCTGGCAGTCGGGGCACGCCGGGCGCCCGCACCGCTGGCAGCGCACATAGGCGGGCCGGTCCGGGTGCCTGGGGCATACCGGGACCTCCGCGGACGGCTCAGCCGCCGGAATTCCGTAGCTCATGATGTGGTGCTAGAGCTTTTCGATGTCAATGCTGTTGATGGTGACATCCTCGACGGGACGGTCGCCCATGCCGGTGCGGACGCCCTCGATCGCGTCGACGACCTTCTTGGATTCGTCATCTGCAACTTCACCGAAGATGCTGTGCTTGCCCTGCAGCCAGCCGGTGGGGATGGTGGTGATAAAGAACTGCGAACCGTTGGTGCCGCGGCCCATCTGGACACCGGCGTTGGCCATGGCCAGCTTGTAGGGCTCGTTGAACGTCAGTTCCGGGTGGATTTCGTCGTCGAACTTGTAGCCCGGTCCGCCCGTGCCGCGGCCCAGGGGATCGCCGGCCTGGATCATGAAGTCTTTGATGATGCGGTGGAAGATGGTGCCGTTGTAGAGCGGCGTGCCGGTCTTGTCCTCGCCCGATTCCGGGTGGGTCCAGGCCTTCTCACCGGTGGCCAGCCCGACGAAGTTGTCGACCGTCTTCGGCGCGTGGTTGCCGTAAAGGTTGACGACGATGTCGCCGAGGCTCGTGTGGATGGTGGCTTTTGCTGTTGCGTTGGCAGTCATAGGGCCTATTCTTCCATGACGGCTCTGCCCGTATAGGGCCGCACAGTCAGTTCCGCGCTGGGTGAAATCCACTGGAAATCGGTCTGAAGAATAGCCGGTGCGTTCCTAGACACGTAGGCTAACAGCAGAACCGTCACATTAATCGGGAGGTAGTTGTGAAGAAAACGGATCGTATTGCCCGTGACCTGGAGCAGTCAGTCAGCACTGGAGTAGACAGCGCCAAGGATTGGGCATCCCCGCGGGTTGAGGCTGCCGTGAATTGGGCTGTTCCCCGCCTGCAGCACGGGCTGGATACCGCCTCTCCCAAGATCCAGGAGGGGCTCAAGTCGGCGGCCCACAATCTGGCCGGCAGCGTTGCCACGGTTACCCCGCGCCTTCAGGATGGCCTGGCCCAGCTTGCGCCGAAGATCCATGAGGTCGCGGAAAGCACCCCTCCGCGCTTGCACGACGCTGTGGACAAGGCTGCACCGGTGATCCTCAACGCACGCGACCGGGTGGTTGTCGAGTATCTTCCCAGGCTTTCCGACCAGATCGGGCAGGCTTCCGTGGTTGTCCACCGCACACTGGAAAATGCCCCGGCCCACGTGGACGCCGTTGCACAGAAGCTTGTTGATTCCGGCGTGGTCCACACCGTCCAGGCGCAGGCCGAGACTGCCAAGGGACACGCAAAGAAGGCCGGAAAGAACATCAAGGCGGCCGCCAACGAGGTCAGCAAGACCGCGAATGCCAAGCTAGCCAAGCAGCAGAAACCCAAGCACCGCGGCCTGCTGATTTTCGCCGTCATCGCTGCCGCAGTTGCCGCCGGCGTCGCCGCTTGGAAGGCGTCCCGGCCGGTGGAGGACCCGTGGAAGGTACCGACGCCGGTAACGCCGGCCCCTGCGGCCACCCCTGCCGGCGAAACGCTGAAGGACGCCGCCGACAAGGCCGGCTCCGCAGCAGTTGCTGCTGCGGACTCCGCGGCCGATGCTTCCAAGGATGCAGCCGGTTCCGTGGCTGCTGCCGCGGACAAGGCCACGGAGGCGGCCAAGGATGCTGCCGGCACCGCCGCGGACGCCGCTGCCAAGGTTGCCACCGATGCCAAGACGGCCGTTCGCAACATCGCGGCCAGCCTGAACAACGGCACCGACAAGCCGGCCAAGTAATTCCGGCTGGCACCTGCCGGCCGCGACGGGGCCCTGCCAAGGGCCGATCGGCTGCCGGCAGGTGCCCTGCAACTCTCCCAGGGAGGGATTCCGCCACCGGGCGGGATCCCTCCTTTTGTTCATCCGGCGTACCCGTCGCCGCGCCGCCGTCCGGCTTCAAACGGCAGGCTAGGTGCTAAGTTTGTGGTGATGTCACCCCATAGATCACCCCAGGATGCCATGCTCGTTGTTGCGCCGCCGGCTGTATCTGTTGTGATCCCGGCGTACAACGAGGAAAGCGTCATCCGGCAGTGCCTGATCGCCGCGGTCTACCAGTCAGTGCCAGCCCACGAAATCATTGTCGTGGACAACATGTCCAAGGACCGCACGGCGGAGATCGTGCGGCAGATGCAGCTGGAGTACCCGGAGAGTCCGATCATCCTGCTCAGCCAGGACCGTGAGCAGGGGCTCATCCCGACGCGCAATTTGGGTCTGGACCATGCCACCGGCGATATCCTCGGCAGGATCGACGCCGATTCGGTGCTGGAACCGGACTGGGTGGAGCAAGTCCAGGAAGCGTTCGCTGACGAATCCGTCCACGCTGCGACCGGCCCGGTGGTCTACTACGACATGCCCCTGCGCCGGTTCGGGCTCAAAGCAGACGACAGGATGCGCCAGCTGATGCTCAGGCTGGCCAAGCACCAGTATCACTTTCTTTTCGGCTCCAACATGGCGCTCCGCCGCTCTGCCTGGGAAGCCATCCGTGCAGAATCCTGCCGGGACGAGCGGGACGAGATGCACGAGGACATTGATCTGTCGCTGCATTTGGCCGAGCACGAGCTCCGGATCCAGTACTGGCCGCAGATGGTCTCGGGGATGTCAGCCCGGCGGCTGGAGGACTCGCCGCGGGACTACCGGTACTACGTGACGCGCTTTGACCGCACGTACAAGGCTCACAACGTCAAGAAGATGGCCTTGAAGGCACCCATGGTTGTCTTCTTCTCGGTTTATTTCCCGGCGAAACTGCTCCGCGCCATCCACACGGTCAACACTGCCCAGCCGGCCCGCCGCGGCGGCCAATAACAGCGGCTTAGTCGGTGCCGAGCTCCGCCAGCCGCTCCGGACCGGCCCCCTCGGCTGTGCGCCCCTTTGCCGCGCCCCTGGCGGAACCTGAGCCCCGCTGGCCCAGCAGCACGACGGCGAGCCCCACCAGGATCATCGCCAGTCCGGCGTAGGTTCCGGCCGGCAGCGTCTCGCCCAGGAACGCCGCGGCCAGGAGCGCCGCGCCCGGTATTTCCAGCAGGATGATCATGGAGACGAGCAGCGGGCTCATGGTCGCCAGCAAGTGGTTGAAGGCTGTGTGCCCCACCAGCTGTGCGCACACAGTGATGGCCAGGATTCCCAGCCAGCCGCCGGATTCGAACCCTGCCAGCGGCGCCCCAACGAACAGCGCCAGGACCGCCACAATCGCGGCGCACATGCCGTAGCACAGGGTGGTGTAGACGCCGGTGCCCATGCTCTGCCGCGCCTTGCCTCCCGCGAGCGTGTAGATGCCCGCCAGGGCTCCGCCGGCGACCGCCAGGAGATCGCCCACGAGCGCCCCGGGCGAGGTGCCCATATCAAACCCGGTGATCGTCACGACACCGCCGAAAGCGAGCCCCAGCCCCACCAGGACCGGCCAGCGGAGCCGGACTCCCCGGAAGAGCTGGAAGATCGCGATCCAGCCGGACTGCAGGCACACAAGTGCCGTCGCCGCCGCGACCGACGTCAACTGCAGGGAGGTGATGAAGCAGGCAAAGTGCAGGGCCAGGGCCGCCGCCGCGGCGAGCGACCAGCGGAACTCGGCTCCGGTGACGCTTGTGAACTGACGCGGATTGCGGACCACCACCGGGCCAGCCATCACGACTGCTCCAATGGCGTTGCGCCAGAAGGCAATGGCGAGGGCGCTGACCGATGTGGCACCCAGTGTGGCGGCGATGAGGGGCCCGGAGGACGCCACGCCAAGTACGCCTACGGCCGCGAGGAAGAAGTTCACGCTCCAACACTAATGGGACGGACCTCGGCGCCCTTACCGCGGTCTGGACCTATGCCGTGCCGATAGCTGTGCCTATGCCTTGACCGGCGTATGGCCCGGTGCCAACCTTAAGTCGCGGTCTCACATCCCGATCTCGCCATTATCGAAGAAGGAGACCATCATGGCGTCAATGATTCGCAAGAGCCTGGACGAACCAGAAGAATCACGTCCTGTAGCCCAAGGCATGGGCCGGGTGGACCTCGTCAACCTCGACTCCGGCCCCGTTGGGCGGGCCACGTTCCTTCCGGGCTGGAAATGGTCGGATCACGTCAAGCCGATCGCCAAGACGGACAGCTGCATGGCCAGCCACATCGGGTACACGATTTCCGGCCGCATCAAGGTGGTCATGGACGACGGCGAAGAACTCGAATTCGGTCCCGGCGACTTCGGCGTCATCCCGCCGGGGCATGACGCCTGGGTGCTCGGCGACGAGCCGTATGTGTACATCGACTGGCAAGGGATGGCCGACTACGCCAAACCGAAGGAGTGAGGGGACAGGCTCCTGCCGTGCCCGCCGCGCATGCAAACAGCGCAGACTAAAATGGCATGCAAAAAGCCCCGGACCGCGTTTCCGCGGTCCGGGGCTTATTCTATGGTGGAGGCACGGGGACTCGAACCCCGAACCCCCTGCTTGCAAAGCAGGTGCGCTACCAATTGCGCCATGCCCCCATAAGAAGCAACCCGTCAATCATACCCTAGGACCGGAGCGCTGATCTCCAGCGTCCAGCCCCAGGCTCCGGGCTAGTCAACCGTATCGGTTGAATTGCTCCAGATCACTTTCCGGGCTTCGGATTCCTGCACTTTCCTGTAGAGGAGGACGCCTGCGACCGTGGCTGCGATAACCAGCAACTTCTTCACATGCACCCCGTTCCGGTTCAGTCTTCGACGAACCTTCACTAACCTCTGCCAGAACCAGTACAGGTTCCGTGGGCGTACCAGGACTTGAACCTGGGACCTCTTCGTTATCAGCGAAGCGCTCTAACCGCCTGAGCTATACGCCCCGATGCCTCATCGGGCCGAGATATGACTGTACAGCACATCCCGGCCCGATCTCAAATCGAGGCTTTTTCCCGCGGAATTCCGGGGAAAAGTACGGGAATTAGTCGTCCGTGAGGGTCACGCCGATGCCGCCCACGAGCGTCGCGGCAATGTTGTACAGCACCGCGGAAAGCATCGACAGGGCGGTGAGCAGCACCACGTTGATCACGGCGATGATGGTCGCGAAGGACGCCACCTGTCCCAGGGATGCCACCTTCTTCAATTCAAAACCGCCGCCCTCGGAGCCGGCGAGGGTCCCCAGCAGGCTGTCCACCTGGTCAAAGATCCCGGTCAGGTCCAGGACGGTCCAGAGCACGATCGCCGCCACGACGGTGACGATGCCCAGGGCCACAGAGAGCAGGAAGGCCATCTTCAGCACGGACCAGGGGTCCACCTTGCTGACCAGCAGCCTGGCACGGCGCACCTTGGCCTTGGGTGCCGGCTTGATCAGCCCGCCCTGTCCGCCCGCCTGGGCGGGGCGCTGGCCCGGAACAGCGGGGCGTTGTCCGGGGACCGTGGGGCGCTGGCCGGGGGCGGGGGGACGCTGTCCCGTTCCGTTGGCTGCGCCGGACACGCCGGGGCGCTGCTGCGGACGCGAGGGGGCGCCTACGCGCGGCGCAGCGGCGGGTTGCCGCACCCCGCCCGGCGCGCCGCTGCTCGGCTTGGGATATGAGTCGGAATTACTCACTCGTTACCTCCGGTGTTGTCTTCGTCCAGCTCGGCATTGCCTGATGACTCATCTGACTCCGGGGCCGGTACTGATTCTGCCGTTGCGGACTCGTCCTGCTGTCCGCCATCTTCAGCCAACGTTACGTCATCCGACGAGGAAGCCCGATTTTCTGCGTCCTCACCCGCCGCTTCGCCGTCGGCCAAGTCCTCGCTTTCCAGCCCGCGTTCGCTGTTGCGTGCAACGGCGATGATGCGGTCGTTCTTGTCCGGCTTGGCAAAGATCACGCCCATGGTGTCGCGGCCCTTGGCCGGCACACCGGTGACCGAAGAGCGGACCACCTTGCCGCCCTCCATGACCACCAGGACTTCGTCCTCTTCCTGGACAATGAGGGCGCCCACGAGGTGCCCGCGTTCTTCCTGGTACTTGCCGACCTTGATGCCGAGACCGCCGCGGCCCTGGAGCCGGTATTCCTCCACAGCGGTCCGCTTGGCGAATCCGCCCTCGGTGACGATGAAGACGAACGAGCCGTCCTTGACAACGTCGGCCGCGAGCAGTTCATCGTCCTCCCGGAACTTCATGCCCGTCACACCGGAGGTGGCGCGGCCCATCGGGCGCAGCGCATCATCTGTCGCGGTGAAACGGACGGACTGGCCCTTGCGGGAGACCAGCATGAGGTCGTCGGTTTCGGAGACCAGCTGGGCCGAGACGAGTTCGTCGCCGTCGCGCAGGTTGATCGCGATCACGCCGGCGGACCGGTTGGTGTCGTAGTCCTCCAGCCGGGTCTTCTTGACCAGGCCGCGCTTGGTGGCGAGCACCAGGTACGGGGCGTGCTGGTAGTCCCGAAGGTCCAGCACCTGGGCGATGTGCTCATCCGGCTGGAAGGCCAGCAGGTTGGCCACGTGCTGGCCCTTGGCGTCGCGTCCGGCTTCGGCGAGCTCGTAGGCCTTGGCCCGGTAGACGCGTCCGAGGTTCGTGAAGAAGAGCAGCCAGTGGTGCGTGGTGGTGACGAAGAAGTGCTCGACGACGTCGTCGCCGCGCAGCTGGGCGCCCTTGATGCCCTTGCCGCCGCGCTGCTGGGAGCGGTAGTTGTCGCTGCGGGTGCGCTTGACGTATCCGCCGCGGGTAATGGTGACCACCATTTCCTCTTCGGGGATCAGGTCCTCCATCGACATGTCGCCGTCGAATCCCATGAGCACCTTGGTGCGGCGGTCATCGCCGTGCTTGGCGACGATTTCGGCCAGTTCGGTGCTGATGATCTCGCGCTGGCGCTCTTCGGAGGCCAGGATCGAGTTGTACTCGGCGATCAGGGCCTCAAGCTCGGCATGGCGGTCCTGGATCTTCTGGCGTTCCAGCGCCGCAAGCCGGCGCAGCTGCATGTCCAGGATGGCCCTGGCCTGCAGCTCGTCGATGTCGAGCAGTTGCATGAGGCCGTCGCGTGCGGCCTCGGTGGTGTTGGAGGCGCGGATGAGGGCGATGACCTCGTCGAGCATGTCCAGCGCCTTGAGCAGGGCGCGGAGGATGTGCGCTTCCTCCTCCGCCTTCCGCAGCCGGTACCGGGTGCGGCGGGCAATGACGTCCATCTGGTGCGTGACCCAGTGCCGGATGAACGCGTCCAGGCTCAGCGTGCGCGGCACGCCGTCGACAATCGCGAGCATGTTGGCGGCGAAGTTGTCCTGCAGCTGGGTGTGCTTGTAGAGGTTGTTCAGCACCACCTTGGCCACGGCGTCGCGCTTGAGCACAATCACCAGGCGCTGGCCCGTGCGGCCCGAGGTCTCATCGCGGAGGTCGGCGATGCCGGAAATCTTGCCGTCCCTGACCAGTTCGGCGATCTTGATGGCCAGGTTGTCCGGGTTTGCCTGGTAGGGCAGCTCGGTGACCACCAGGCATGTGCGGCCCTGGAGTTCCTCGACGCTGACCACGGCGCGCATGGTGATGGAACCGCGGCCGGTGCGGTAGGCATCCTCGATGCCCTTGTGGCCGAGGATCGTGGCGCCGGTCGGGAAGTCCGGTCCCTTGATGCGCAGGAGGAGTTCTTCGAGCAGTTCCTCGCGGGTGGCCGTCGGGTTCGCGAGGTACCACTGGACGCCGTCGGCTACTTCGCGGAGGTTGTGCGGCGGAATGTTGGTGGCCATGCCGACGGCGATGCCCGAGGAGCCGTTGACCAGCAGGTTGGGGAACCGCGCCGGCAGGATGGTGGGTTCCTGGTTCTTGCCGTCGTAGTTGTCCTGGAAGTCGACGGTTTCCTCGTCGATGTCCCGGACCATTTCCATGGCCAGCGGGGCCATCTTGGTTTCGGTGTACCGCGGGGCGGCAGCGCCGTCGTTGCCGGGCGAACCAAAGTTGCCCTGGCCCAGTGCCAGCGGGTAACGCATGGTCCAGTCCTGGATCAGGCGGACCAGGGCATCGTAGATCGCGGTGTCACCGTGCGGGTGGTACTGGCCCATGACCTCGCCCACCACACGGGCGCATTTGTTGAAAGAGCGGTCGGGGCGGTAGCCGCCGTCGAACATCGCGTAGAGCACGCGGCGGTGGACGGGCTTGAGGCCGTCGCGGACATCCGGCAGGGCGCGGCCCACGATCACGGCCATGGCGTAGTCGAGGTAGGATCGCTGCATTTCGGTCTGCAGGTCCACCTGCTCGACGCGGTCGGTCAGTACGTCGCCGTCGAGGATGGCGCCTTCAAGGACGGGCTCGGAGCCGGCCGGCACCTCGGGTGTTTCGTCACTCATAGTCTATATTTTCCGTTTCAGGTATATATCAGTCCGGGCATATTCGGGGCGTGGAAGCCCGCTAGATGTCCAGGAACCGAACGTCCTTGGCGTTCTGCTGAATGAAGTTTCGGCGCGATTCAACGTCCTCGCCCATCAGGACAGAGAAGATCTGGTCCGCCGCCAGGGCATCGTCCATCGTGACCTGCAGCAGGGTCCGGTGGTCCGGGTCCATGGTGGTGTCCCACAGTTCCGTGTAGTCCATTTCACCGAGGCCCTTGTAGCGCTGGATGCCGTTGTCCTTGGGAATACGGCGGCCGGCGGCCGCGCCCGAGAGCAGCTTCGCGTCACGTTCACGGTCGCTGTAGACGTAATCGTGCGGCGCATTGGACCACTTGATCCGGTACAGCGGCGGCTGTGCCAGGTAGACGTAGCCGTTTTCGATCAGGGGGCGCATGTAGCGGAACAGCAGCGTCATCAGCAGGGTCGTGATGTGCTGGCCGTCGACGTCGGCATCGGCCATGAGCACGATCTTGTGGTAGCGCAGCTTGGCGAGGTCGAAGTCCTCGCCAATCCCGGTGCCGAAGGCCGTGATCATGGACTGGACCTCGGCATTGCCCAGCGCCTTGTCCAGGCGGGCCCGTTCCACGTTCAGGATCTTGCCGCGCAGCGGCAGGATGGCCTGGGTCTCCGGGTTGCGGCCTCGCTTGGCGGAACCGCCGGCCGAGTCACCCTCCACGATGTAGACCTCGCACAGTTCCGGGTTCTTCGAGGAGCAGTCAGAGAGCTTGCCGGGCATGCCGAAGGATTCCAGCGGGCTCTTGCGGCGGGCGTTGTCCCGGGCCTTCCGCGCGGCCATGCGTGCCTGGGCTGCCGAGATGGCCTTGCGGATGACGTCCCGGGCGGGGCCGGGGTTGCGTTCGAGCCAGTCGCCGAGCCCGTCGGTGACCACGCGCTGGACAAAGCCCTTGACCTCGGAGTTACCGAGCTTGGTCTTGGTCTGGCCCTCGAACTGTGGCTCGGAGAGCTTCACGGAAATGACAGCCGTCAGTCCCTCGCGGATGTCGTCTCCGGTGAGGTTGTCTTCCTTTTCCTTGATGATGTTCTTCTCCCGCGCATAGCGGTTGATGAGCGAGGTCATCGCGGCGCGGAAGCCCTCTTCGTGGGTGCCACCTTCGTGCGTGTTGATCGTGTTGGCGTAGGTGTGGACGCTCTCGGAGTACGCGTTGGTCCACTGCATCGCCATTTCCAGGGCAATGTGCCGTTCGGTGTCCTCGGTCTCGAAGGCGATGACGTCCTCGTGGACCACATCAACCTTCTTGCCGGAGTTCAGGTGCTTGACGTAGTCCAGCAGGCCGTCGTCGTACTGGTACACCACGGTGTGGAATTCCGCCGGGACCTCACCTTCGGTGGGCACGGTGTCCAGGTCCAGGTCGTCGTCCTCGGACGGGTCCGCCGGATCGCTCCGCTCGTCGGTCAGCGTGATGCGCAGTCCCTTGTTGAGGAAGGCCATCTGCTGGAAACGGGCACGCAGGGTTTCGAAATCGAAATAGGTGGTCTCGAAAATGCTGGCGTCCGGGTAGAACGTCTGCGTGGTGCCGGTCTCGGAGGTCTCCTCGCCCTGGACCAGACCGCCCTGGGGCTTGCCGCCGTCGGCGAAGGACATCCGCCAGACATGTCCCTGGCGGCGAACCTCGGTGTCGACACGGCTGGAGAGCGCGTTGACCACGGAGATGCCGACACCGTGGAGGCCACCGGAGACGGCGTAGCCGCCGCCGCCGAATTTGCCGCCGGCGTGCAGGATCGTCATGACGACCTCCACCGTGGGCTTGAGCTCGGTGGGGTGCATGTCCACGGGGATGCCGCGGCCGTTGTCGACCACCTTGACCCCGCCGTCGGCCTGCAGCACGATCTCGATGTGCGTGCAGTAGCCGGCCAGGGCCTCGTCCACCGAGTTATCCACCACCTCGTAGACCAGGTGGTGCAAACCGCGGGGTCCGGTGGAGCCGATGTACATGCCGGGACGTTTCCGGACAGCTTCCAGGCCTTCAAGTACGGTGATGTCGCTGGCGCCGTATTCGCGCGTTGTCGCGGTCCCGGACGACGCCGCCGCCTCTGGCACTACCGCTTCCGCTACGTCTTCCACTGCCGGGATCTCTGCATTGTCGTTAGCCACAGGCGCTTTCGACTCCTCTATGTTCGTTGAAGGCCGGCCCTTGCCTCTTCCGTGGAAAAGGGTCCTGCCAACAGGCACGTCACTGACGGCGCCGGCGTGTTCCGCTGACATGGGATCCCGTCCGCCGCACGCCGAAATTGCGTCGGAAACGGACTCAGTCAACGCTTCACCGGCGCCCAGTTATCTACATCGATTCTATCGTGTTATAGGACCCAAACCCGCATTCCAGGGCCCCAAACGGGCGGGAAAGTGCCGCTGGGAGGCCGCTGGCTCCCCCTGCAAGGCATTCAGGGTCCAGCCCTAGGGTTCCTATACGGCTCCCGGGCGTTCGAGCGCCCTACACGCCGTTCGCGGATATTTCAAGGGTTTTTGCAAGAAGTGCTTCATATCCGGCGCACGGGATGGGCTTTGGGCTATCCGTAGGTGTCGCGCGGGCCGCGGCCGTTGACGGTCCGGAGGCCCTTGCGCCAGCTCGGGGCGGCGGGTCCGAGGACCTGGATGCTGGTGACGACGCCCTCGCCCAGCTCGGTCCGGAATTTTTCCAGCAGGCTGCTGCTGAGCAGCCGCAGCTGGGTGGCCCAGGCCGTGGAATCGGTCCGCACGTGCAAGGTGGTGTCCGTGAAACTCTCAGGTGTGCAGTGCGCCGAAATTTCCGGGCCCACCAGGACGGCCCACTGCGCCATCACGGAACCTACGGCCACCGGCGAGCTCCAGCCACGCTCGGCCACGAGACGCCCCACGACCTTTCCCAGGCCCAGCGGATCCCTGCCGGTGCCATGGAACTGGGAGAATCCTCGGGTTCCCCGCGCGGCGCGCGCCGGCTTCTGGGCGCTGGTACCCGATCGCGGAACCGCGCGCCGGATTTCGCCACGGGCCGCGGCAGCGTCGCGCATCCTGTTCAGTGCCGCCTGCGCGGCATCAATGGCGTCGGGATCACGGCCCGGCTGCAGGCCGCCGTCGGTATCCTTATTCATCGATTTTCCTGCTCATCGATTCCTCCCGGGATGACCTTCACCCGCCGTCCGGTCAGTTCCGCCGGGATGTCGGCCTCGACGGCGGCAGTGACCAGCACTTGCTCGGCGCCGGATACTATTGCCGCCAGTTTACGCCGCCGTTGGACGTCCAGTTCGGCAAACACGTCGTCCAGGATCAGGATCGGAGGCGACCCTCCGGTGCGGGCGTCGTCGAGCATGACGTAGTAGGAGGCCAGCCGCAGGGACAGGCACATGGACCACGTTTCTCCATGCGAGGCGTAGCCCTTGGCCGGCGCCGATCCCAGCACGAGCTCAAGCTCGTCGCGGTGCGGTCCCACCAGCGAGATTCCCCTTTCCAGTTCCTTGCGGCGCGCTGCCGCGAAGGCCTGGATGTAGCGGTCTGCGAGCTGATCGACCGAGAGCAGCCGCAGGTCCTCTGACGGCGCGGCGCCGTCGCCGGCGTCTGCCGCCGCCGCCCCGCCGTCGTCATCCAGCATGTCCTGCAGCGTGGAGCGGTACACGGCAGAGGCCTCTTTGGAACCGTCGGTGAGCTGCGCATAGGCCTTGTTCAGGTGAGGTTGCAGGCGGTCCACCAGCTCGAGGCGCGCATGGAGCAGTTCCGCCCCGGCCCGCGCCATGTGCTGGTCCCAGACATCGAGCGTTGCCTCATGGCCGGCACTGAATTTTCCGGCGCGGCCCGATTTGAGCAGTGCGTTGCGCTGCTTCAGGACCCGGTCATAGTCACTCCTGGTCGCGGCGTGGCGCGGCATGAGGCTGACCAGGAGCTCGTCCAGGAACCGGCGGCGGTTGGACGGATCGCCCTTGACCAGCGCCAGATCTTCCGGAGCGAAGAGCACTGTCTGGCAGATGCCGAGCAGGTCCCTGGCGCGGACAGGATTGCTCCGGTTGATCCGTCCCCGGTTGGCCCGCGCCGCATTGATTTCCAGTTCCAGCACGGTGGACTGCTCGCCACGGACCAGCTTGGCCCGGATCATGGCCCGTTCGGCACCAAACCGCAGCAGCGGCGCGTCCGTGCTGACCCGGTGCGAGTTGAGCGTGGCCAGATAGCCGATCGCTTCCATCAGGTTGGTCTTGCCGATGCCGTTGGAGCCCACCAGGACGGTGACCCCGGGCTCAAAATTGAGATCGACCTGGGCGTAGCTACGGAAATCTGTGAGCGAGAGTTTTTCTAGGTACACGCGGGATTCAGGACTTCACACGCAAGATCAATGGGCCGGCAGGATTACTTGGCCGGCCGTGTCGCGTGGCCGCCGAACTGGTGGCGCAGCGCGGACACCATCTTCATGGCGGGCGAGTTGTCCTCGCGGGAGGAGAACCTGGCGAACAGCGCAGCCGTGATCGCCGGTGCGGGCACGGCGTTGGCAATCGCCTCCTCGACGGTCCAGCGGCCCTCGCCGGAATCCTCGACGTAGTCGGAGATCGATTCCAGTCCGGGATCCTCGTCGAGGGCCTTGACCATGAGGTCCAGGAGCCAGGACCGGACAACCGTGCCCTTCTGCCAGGCCCGGAACGTCCCGGGAAGATCAGCGACGATTTCCTTGGCGGCCAGGAGTTCGTACCCCTCGGCGTAGGCCTGCATCAGGCCGTATTCGATCCCGTTGTGGACCATCTTGGCGTAGTGGCCCGCGCCGATGCCGCCCACGTGCACAAAGCTGTCGGCCCGCTCACCGGCGGGACGGAGTGCGTCGAAGACGGGCAGGGCCCGCTCGATATCCGCGGCATCGCCGCCGGCCATGAGGCCGTAGCCGTTCTGGAGGCCCCAGACTCCGCCGGATACACCGCAGTCCGCGAAGCGGATGCCCTTTTCGGCCAGCGCGGCGCCGTGCTTCTGGTCCTCGGTGAACCGGGAGTTGCCGCCGTCGATCACGAGGTCGCCGGCGTCGAGCTTGTTGCCGAGTTCGGTGATCACGGCGTCGGTGATGTCGCCCGAGGGGACCATGACCCAGATGACGCGCGGAGCCGGCACGGCGGCGATGAGTTCGTCCACGCTGGCGACGTCGGTGACGTCGGGGTTGCGGTCAAATCCGGTGACCTCGACCCCGCCGTTGCGCAGGCGTTCGCGCATGTTGAAGCCCATTTTTCCAAGGCCGATTAGTCCGATGTGCATTGGATGAACTCTTTTCTGCGCTGGGATTTCTGCGTGGGCCCACGCCGCCAGGGTTCCCTGGCCGAGCTTGCGAGGCGAGGGTGGCGGTGGGGACTAGTTGGGCAGCCTGACGGGCATGACGAGGTAGCGGTAGTCGCCCTGGTCCTCGCCCTCGGCGTCCTGCTGGGCCGTGATCATGGCCGGTTTGGGAGCGGTGGTGAAGGAGAAGCGCACAAACTTGGTTTCGATGACGCTCAGGCCCTCGATCAGGTAGTGCGGGTTGAAGGCCACCGTGATGTCCTCACCGGACAACTGGGCTTCGAGCTCTTCTGAGGCCTGCGCGTCCTCGCCGGTGCCGGCGTCCAGGTGCAGCTGGCCCTGGGTGAAGGCGAGCCGGACAGGGGTGTTGCGCTCGGCCACGAGCGAGACGCGGCGCACGGCCTCCACCAGTTCCTGGGTCTGCACGGTGGCATGGATGGGCGTGGAATCCGGGAAGAGCGAACGGATCTTGGGGTAGTCCCCGTCGACCAGGAGCGACGTCGTGGTCCTGCCGCCGCTCTCGAAACCGATCAGCCGGCTGTCGTCGTCGGCCAGGGCGATGTTGATGTCGCCGCTGCTGCCGAGCGTTTTGGCTACTTCGTTCAGTGTCTTGGCCTTGACCAGGGCGCTGGTGGAGATGCCTGGGGTCACCGGCTTCCAGGGGACTTCACGCATGGCCAGGCGGTAGCGGTCGGTGGCCAGGAGGGTGATGAGATCGTCCTCGATTTCCATCCGCACGCCGGTCAGGATGGGCAGCGTGTCGTCCTTGCTGGCCGCGATGATCACCTGGGAAACCGCCTGGGCAAAAGAATCTCCGGGAACGGTGCCGCTGATGGTCGGCAGGGCCGGCAGCGGCGGGTATTCGGCCTCGGGCATGGTGGCCAGGTGGAAGCTGCTTCGACGGCAAGTGAGTGTCACCTTGTTGCCATCGGTCTCGACCTCGACGGGTGCGGAGGGAAGGCTCCGGCAAATGTCCGCGAGCAGCCGGCCGGAGACCAGGATGGTGCCTTCGGTGGTGATGTCAGCAGGGATTTCGAGCCTTGCAGAGGTCTCGTAATCGAAGCTCGAGAGGCTGACGGTGCCGGCTTCAGCCTTCAGGAGCAGGCCTGAAAGGACGGGAACAGGCGGCCGCGGAGACAACGACCGGGCGGTCCATGTCACGGCTTCTGCCAGGACGTCCCGTTCGACTCTGAACTTCACGGAAGGGTGCCGCCTTTCATTGCTGCTGTTAGTGCTGAAAATAGCTGGAACTGCTCAAGCTGCCGCGGACCCCGGCAGGGATGCCGAAATCCATCAACAAGGGAATCGCCCGCCCACCCCGGGTCTCATGGCCCGGTAGGGAACCACAAAAGATGTCCGGGACGGACGCACTGCAGACAGCTTAGCCCCAAGGCGAGCGTTTCTCCCATCCCCGGCTTACAACAGTGTTGTTCGCGGGGCCGCCATCCTGCGCCGGTCCGGAACGTGCCTGGGCGCTGTTCGGAGGTGGGAAGGAGATTGTTGTTTGAGGGAATTTCATTTTCTTGGGATTAGTAGTGTTAATAACTGCTGTGGAAACTGTGGATAACTCGATCCGGCCTCGGAAATCCGCGGTTAAGCCCTGTTCATGGATTGTGGGTGGAGCAGGTTTTAAACAGGGTGTGGATGGGGACAAGATTTTTGGCCGAGTCGGCGATCCACAGGCGCCTTAAGGGTTTTAAGCCCATTAACCGCGGTTGTCCCCTTAAGTATCCACAGGGTTGTCCACAGGGCCCTGTTAATAAGGTAAGAGTGCGCCGAGGGACGGCTCAGGAATTGCGCTGCTGCTGCTTGATCCGGTTGGTCAGCTCGGTCACCTGGTTGTAGATGACCCGGCGCTCGGCCATCAGTTCGCGGATCTTGCGGTCGGCGTGGATCACGGTGGTGTGGTCGCGGCCGCCCAGCTCCTGTCCGATCTTGGGCAGGGACATGTCGGTGAGTTCCCGGCACAGGTACATGGCGATCTGCCGCGCCGTCACCAGCGTGCGGGTGCGCGACTTGCTGCAGAGCTCTTCCATGCTGAGCTTGAAGTAGTCCGCTGTCTGCGTGAGGATCTGGGCCGAGGTGATTTCCTGGGCACCGTCGTCGGTGATGAGGTCCTTGAGGACCATCTCGGCCAGGGCCACATCAACGGGCTGCCGGTTCAGGCTGGCGAAGGCGGTGACGCGGATGAGGGCGCCCTCAAGCTCGCGGATGTTGCTGGAGATCTTCGAGGCGATGTATTCGAGGGCATCATCCGGGGCGGAGAGGCCTTCGCTGAGGGCCTTCTTCCGGAGGATCGCGATGCGGGTCTCGAGTTCGGGCGGCTGGATGTCAGTCAGCAGGCCCCACTCGAAGCGCGACTTCATGCGGTCTTCGAAGCCGGCGAGCAGCTTCGGCGGCTGGTCCGAGGTGATGACCACCTGCTTGTTGTTGTTGTGCAGGGCATTGAAGGTGTGGAAGAACTCCTCCAGCGTCCGGTCCTTGCCGGCCAGGAACTGGATGTCATCGATCAGCAGCACGTCCACGTTGCGGTACGTGGTCTTGAAGCTGGTGCCTTCATCGTCGCGGATGGAGTTGATGAAGTCGTTGGTGAATTCCTCGGAGTTGACATAGCGGACCCGGATCCCGCTGTAGAGCCGGCGCGCATAGTGGCCGATCGCGTGCAGCAGATGGGTTTTGCCCAGTCCTGAGTCGCCGTAGATGAACAGCGGGTTGTATGCCTTGGCCGGTGCTTCGGCCACAGCCACGGCCGCCGCATGGGCGAACCGGTTGGAGGACCCGATCACGAAGGTGTCGAAGACGTACTTCGGATTGAGGCGGCCGAATTCGTGGGAGGTGCTCGGCAGCATCGGCTGCGGCTTCAGCTCCACGGTGGGGTCGGCGGCGAGGGAAAGTTCGACGGCGGGTTCGGGTTCTGTGTGCAGGGGCACCAGATCGGTGTCGACGTCGATGGCGCAGCGGATTTCGTCCGAGAAAACGCTGCGGAGCGCGTCGTCGAGCGCTTCCTTGACCTGGGTCTGCAGCACTTCGCGGGTGAGTTCGTTGGGGACGGCCACCAGAAGGGTGGAACCGATCAGGCCCTGGGCCTGGGCGAGGATAACGAAGCCGCGCTGCCGGGGAGAGACACGGTGGTCGTTCTCCAGGAGGCTCACAACCCGCCGCCAGGAACTTCCGACAGTGTTGGCTTGGTTGGCTTCGTCTACTGTCATCAATCAGTTCCTCAAACTTGCTGGCCTGCATTACGTGCATCCACGCGGTCCGGAGCTGTACGCCGGCCCGGCTCAATCCACAGGGTTATGCACAGTCCGTGGATAAGGGGTTACTGAGACACTGTAGGGGATGAAAACGCTAGAAGATAGCTGGGTTCAGTCCTGTGGATAATTACACCGTTGTTGTTCTCAAACGGGGCGCGTGACGCACTTCATCCACAGGCTGGCAGGTGGGTTAGCCACAGCTGGGGAAAGGTTGCCGAACCCCCGCCGGTTTGACTCTGGAGGGCGGCAAGCCCTAACGTTGTGAAGTCCCATGTGTACGCTTTTCGCCTCATCTGAATCTTTCCCGACGCCCCGCGTCGTGCGAGTTACGAGGGAAGTGGCACATACCAAAACTTAGCGTCGGCCAGTTCTTCCCCTTGATCGGGTGGGCGCACCTTTGATCCACTGGAGTAACTAACGTGAGCAAGCGGACTTTTCAGCCGAATAACCGCCGTCGAGCCAAGAAGCACGGCTTCCGCCTTCGTATGCGTACCCGTGCCGGCCGTGCCATCCTGGCAGCCCGTCGTGGCAAGGGCCGCACCGAACTGTCGGCCTAAATAACTGACTCGTCGGTCTGTATCCCTGTGCGAGTTGAACGGTGCTAGCCACCAGGAACCGACTGCGGACATCAACCGATTTTTCAACAACTGTACGTTCCGGTGTCCGCAATGGACGCCGGAACGTAGTGTTATATGCGGCAGCTCTGGCTGCCGACGAACCAAGCCGGATCGGATTCATCGTTTCCAAGAGTGTCGGGAACGCTGTTGTCAGGAACCTCGTTAAGAGGAGACTGAGAGAAGCCGGTGCATTGTCGTTGCAGAAATACGGCAGCGGGTTCGCCATCGTGGTACGGGCACTGCCCGCCGCGGCGGGGGCCAGCTGGGATCAGTTGCTCGCCGACTATGACGCCGCGTTGGAAACGACCATGAAACGGCTGGGCAACCGCCTTCCACAGGCTGCATCACCAGGTTCTTACGAGACAACACAGGAAGGGACCCCGCGTGCGTAACTCAACTACCGCCGGCGTCCCCCGCCTGCTCGTTGCAATGCCCGGAACGGTCCTGAGCCGGCTGGCCACTGCCGTCTGGAACCTGCCCCGCAACATCCTCATCCTGCTGCTGATGGCTTACCGCAAGGTGATTTCACCCTTGTACGGCCAGGTCTGCCGCTTCTTCCCCTCCTGCTCGGCCTATGCCCTTGAGGCGATCACGGTGCACGGTGCCGTGAAAGGAAGCTGGCTGGCTACCAGGCGCCTGTTGCGCTGCCACCCATGGAATGCCGGCGGAGTGGACCATGTCCCCGCCGGGCACCGGGAATGGCCGGCCGACCACACCCCCACAATTGTTGTGCTGAACAATCCGGACAAGTACTTGGCTGCTCAGCCTGATGGAGAAGGCCGCACTGCGGCCTGACGAATAGGGAATCGTATGGATATCTTTGGAACACTCTTGGCCCCGTTCAAATGGTTGGTCTCAGCCATCATGGTGGGCTTCCACGACGGGCTGAGCGCCATCGGCATGCCGGCGGCCAGCGGCTGGACGTGGACCTTTGCCATCATCGGGCTGGTGCTGGTGATCCGCGCGGCCCTGATTCCCGTCTTCGTCAAGCAGATCAAGGCCCAGCGTGGGATGCAGCTGCTGCAGCCGGACCTGAAGAAAATGCAGGACAAGTACAAGGGCAAGACCGACCAGCTGTCCCGCCAGGCCATGGCGCAGGAACAGATGGCCCTGTACAAGAAGCACGGCACCAACCCCTTCTCGGCCTGCCTGCCCATGCTGATCCAGATGCCGTTCTTCTTCGCGCTCTTCCAGGTGCTTTCGGGCATCACGGCGGCCGCCAACAAGGGCGAGGGAATCGGGGCTATGAGCCACGAGCAGGTAGTGCAGTTCGACCAGTCCACGATTTTCGGTGCCCCGCTCTCGGCATCGCTGCTGCACGGCGGCGGCGGCAACCAAACGTCCGTGTGGATTCTCTCCATCGTGATGATCCTGGCCATGACGGCCTCGCAGTTCATCACGCAAAAGCAGATCATGGCCAAGAACATGTCCGAAGAAGCCCTGGCGAGCCCGTTCATGCGCCAGCAGAAGATGATGCTCTACATCCTGCCGATCGTGTTCGGTGTGGGTGGCATCAACTTCCCCATCGGCGTACTGATCTACTGGACCACTACCAACCTCTGGACCATGGGACAGCAATTCTTCGTGATCCGCCGGATGCCGACGCCGGGTTCCCCCGCCGCCAAGGCTCTCGCCGAGCGTCGGGCAGCCAGGGGCCTTCCCGCACTGCCCCTCCTGGGTGGAAAGAAGGCCGACGCCGAGGCAGCGGAGGCCTCCGCTGCGACCGCCGTGGAAGCCAAGACCCAGCGCGTCCAGCCGCAACGTAAGAACAGGAAGAGGAAGTAATGTCCGCCGAGAGCACCGAACACGCTATTTCCGCCGAGTTTGAGGACGACCGGGACGACGCCCAGGAGGCAGTCCTGGACGGGTCGCAGGACTCGTCGAAGGGTGCGGAGGCCGGCGCCGGCAAGAGCGTCACCGCCAGCCGCCTCGAAGAAGAGGGCGACGTCGCCGCGGACTACCTCGAGGAACTGCTGGACATCGCTGACATCGACGGCGACATCGACATCGAGGTCCGCAACGGGCGTACGTACATCTCGATCGTGGCCGAAGAGGAATCAGCCGGGCTGGAAGGCCTTGTGGGCCGCGACGGAGAAGTCCTTGAGGCGCTCCAGGAGCTGACGCGGCTCGCCGTCCTGTCCGCCACCGAGAACCGGTCCAGGCTGGTGCTGGACATCAACGGCTACCGCGCCGAGCGTGCCGGCGACCTGCAAAAGATTGCCGAAGACGCCGCCGCCGCGGTCAAGGAATCCGGCGAGGCTGTTGCCCTGGCTCCGATGAGTGCCTACGAGCGCAAGATCGTGCACGACGCCGTCGCCGATTTGGGGCTCGTCAGCGAGTCCGAAGGCGAAGGCGCAGACCGGCACATCGTTGTTTCCGCAGACTGAACCGTTGACTAGCTTGATGGTTGAAATTACCGCTCCGGAACTCAAGGCAGCAGAGTCCATCTTTGGTGACCGCCTGGACCTGGCGAAGCGCTACGTGGAACATCTGGCGACATCCGGCACCGAGCGGGGACTGATTGGTCCCCGCGAAGTGCCGCGGCTGTGGAGCCGGCACGTGCTCAACTGCGCCGTCATCGAGAGCCAGATTGCCCACGGCAGCCACGTCGCCGACGTCGGCAGCGGGGCCGGACTGCCGGGCCTGTGCCTGGCGATCGCCCGGCCGGATCTGGAACTGACCCTGATCGAACCGCTGGAACGCCGTGTCATCTGGCTCCAGGAAGTTGTGGATGATCTCGGCCTCGAGAACGTCACCATCATGCGCACCCGTGCCGAACTGGCTGTGGGACTCGTGAACGCGGACGTCGTGACGGCCCGTGCGGTATCCGCGCTGGCCAATCTCGCGGGATTGACCATTCCGCTGCTGGCCGGCAAGGGCGAAGTTGTTGCCATCAAGGGACGCAGCGCCGGCGAGGAAATCGAAAAGGCCGCCAAGGTTATCCGTAAGCTGGGCGGCATTGAGACTTCCGTGGTTGTGGTGGGTGAGGACCTGCTCGAGGAACCCACCACTGTTGTCCGAATAGTAGTGAACAAGCCTCAAAAGATTGCCTAGCACCGGCCCCGGTGCCCGGGGAGTCTGAGGGGAAGAGGTTAGGCTAGTAACCGGCAGTAAAAGCCGAATGAGAGTGAGCGTGTCATAGTGAGCAGTAGCGAGGCCTCCACACAACGGATCCCGCCGTTTATGTCCCTGGGGTCCGCACGGGCGTTTACCGCTCCTTCCGCCGCTTTTGACTTCGGCGGAAATCACACGTCTTCGGTTGCAAAGGCTACCGGGATGGCCGGTGTTTCACGTGAAACATCTCTTACCCATACGGGCAACGTCCTGGACTCCATTGACGATTCCAGTCCCATCGCCCGGGAGCTCGCGCACGAAAACAAGCGCCGCGAGCGGTTGCTCGGCCGGAAGCTGCCCAAGCCTGAGAAAACCCGCATCTTCACCGTTTCCAACCAGAAGGGCGGCGTCGGCAAGACGACGACGACGGTAAACATCGCCGCTGCCTTGGCGGCCGCTGGCTTGAACGTGCTCGTGATCGACATCGATCCGCAGGGCAACGCCTCGACTGCCCTGGGAATCGAGCACCACGCCGACGTCGACAGCATCTACGATGTCCTGATCAATGATGTCCCGCTGAAGGACGTTGTGGCCCCGTGCCCGGACATTGACAACCTGATCTGTGCTCCCGCCACCATCCACCTTGCCGGCGCCGAAATCGAACTCGTCAGCCTGGTGGCCCGGGAGCAGCGGCTGCGCCGCGCCATCGATGTGTATTCCAAGGAGCGCGCCAAGAATGGCGAAGAGCGGCTGGACTACATCTTCATTGACTGCCCGCCGAGCCTTGGGCTTCTGACGGTGAATGCCTTCTGCGCCGCCGGCGAAGTCCTCATCCCGATCCAGTGCGAGTACTACGCGCTCGAGGGCCTCAGCCAGCTTCTGAAGAACATCGAGATGATCCAGAAGCACCTGAACGCCGATCTGGTTGTCTCCACGATTCTCCTGACCATGTATGACGGCCGCACCAACCTCGCCGCCCAGGTGGCAGCCGAGGTCCGGGAGCACTTCCCGCAGCAGGTGCTCGGTGCCGTGGTGCCGCGCTCGGTCCGTATTTCCGAAGCGCCGAGCTACCAGCAGACTGTCATGACGTATGACCCTTCTTCCAGCGGTGCCCTGTCCTATCTGGAAGCCGCAGCGGAAATCGCAGAACGTTAGAATCTTTTCAAGAATTGCACTAACCAGAGCCAGGTGAATCCCGGCTCTTCCACTGGAGGGATTTATCCATGAGCGATAAGCGACGCGGCCTCGGCCGTGGACTTGGCGCACTCATTCCAAGTTCCGCCGCGACCAGCGCCTCCGGAAACGGTGCCGCCCCATCCAGGCCTGTGGACCTGTTCTTTCCCGAAGCCCGCAAGAAGACCTCCGACGCCGAGCCCGTCCAGGACGCTCCCGTCCCCGAGGCCTCAGAGTCCGGGGTGGCCGCCAAGACCCGCGCTTCCTCTGCTGCGACTGTTGAAGCTCCTGCAGACGACGTGACCGACGGTGCCGACGGTGCCGCCGAGACTGACGGCGCCGACGACGCTGGCGCCGGGTCGGCTGCGTCCAAGAAGGCACCGGCCCGCAAGACTGCTGCCCCGAAGTCCTCACCTGCTGCTGCCAAGCCTGCTGAGCCCAACGCCGACGAGCAGTTGCCGTTCGAGTCATCTTCCGAGCAGCGCGACAAAGACGCCGTCGAACTCGTGGACGTGCCCGGTGTCCGGTTTGCCGAAATTCCGGTCACGGACATCCACCCCAACCGTAAACAGCCCCGTTCCGTCTTCGATGAGGACGACATGGCCGAGCTGGTGCACTCTGTCCGGGAAATCGGCGTCCTCCAGCCAATTGTGGTCCGTACATCAACCGAAGAGGGTGGCGAGCCCTATGAGCTCGTCATGGGTGAACGCCGCTGGAGGGCAGTACAGGCCGCGGGGCTGGAAACTATTCCCGCGATTGTCCGTGACACCACCGATGATGACCTTCTGCGCGACGCCTTGCTGGAGAACCTGCACCGCAGCCAGCTGAATCCCCTCGAAGAGGCAGCGGCCTACCAACAGCTTCTTGAAGATTTCGGAACCACACACGAACAGCTTGCGGACCGGATCGGGCGTTCAAGGCCCCAGGTGTCTAACACGCTCCGTCTCCTGAAGCTTCCGCCGCTGGTGCAGCGTCGTGTTGCCGCAAACGTCATCTCGGCAGGCCACGCACGCGCATTGCTGGCACTCCCGGACGCTGCGGCAATGGAACGGCTGGCGCAGAAGATTGTTTCGGAAGGCATGTCGGTCCGGGCGACCGAAGAAGCTGTGACTTTGTATCAGAGCCCCGCCGCGCCGACCAAGAACAACATCCCGCGGCCGGGCGCCCGCCACGAGCGCCTGGACTACCTGGCATCGTCGCTCTCCGATCGCCTCGATACGAACGTCAAGATCTCCCTCGGCGCACGCAAGGGGCGGGTCAGCATTGAGTTCGCCAGCGTCGAGGACCTGAACCGCATCATGGATGTGCTGACGCCCGGGACGCCCAGCTAGATCACCGACTGCTTCGTAGTCCCAGGAGGGTCTGTTTCACGTGAAACAGACCCTCCTTTTTTGTTGGCGCCCATGCTGGTGTGGGTGCTGTTGTGCTGCTGATGATGTTTCCCGTGTATCGCCGATTTCCCTCGAGGACTCTCCGCTTGTCCCTCCCTCGGCCCAGCTGCCGGGATGTCCGGGTCTCGATTGTGGTGGCAAACCGCGTTTCGGTGTTGTCCTTCGCAGTTTGGGGACGGAACTCGTGTAGGTGGCGAGGTAACCCCCAAGCCGCTGTCGAGACCTGTTGACGGCACGGAAGCCGAATATGTTCCCGCTCTGGGCGCGGCCTGCTCTCGTACGTGTGAGCGCAACTGCATGGCGAGACAACTTCGGCGCATCGCTAAGCGGTGCATGGGGCGAAGCTCCTTCGTTGGAGGGTCCCGGCGCCTGCCTCGGGGGTGGGCGCTCTCCTTGGGGGCTCGACGCCTGTCTTGGGGGTGGGCGCCCTTTGAACTAGGTGGGCCAGGTATTTCTGTGGGCCAGGATGCGGCCCTTGGTTTTGCTGCTGATGCGGCCAGATCGTTTCGCCGAGGGCTATTGAGTCCCTGTACGCTTCGATGCAGGCTGCGGGCTGCAAGGGGCTATTGCCGGTTAGGAACTACTGTATGAAATCCGCGCCGGCACCGGGGGCCCTGCTGTCGTAACCGGGCACCGCTCCTGGCGTCGTGTCCGTGCGATCCGAACTGAAGGATCCATGTTTCACGTGAAACAGGATCGCCTCCGTTTCACGTGAAACCAAGCAGACATCACCCCGCCTAACGGACCTTCTTGGGCGCGGACTCTAGGTGGGTAGTCTTCCGACCAAACACGTGATTGCGGAAGTCTCTGACCGGATGACCACCGGCCCGTAGTCGCCCTTGTCAGCTTGGGGATTTCTCCCGGATGTCAGTGATCGAGCCGGCAGGGCGCGAACCGGCTGGAATGGCTCCCCCGCACTTCTGGCCGGCGAGGCCAGTTCTAAAATCTACTTCTTGCAATCGACTTTCTTTGGACCGTCAACCACGCCTCTGCTGGGCGCGAAGGGAACTTTTGCTCCTAAATGAGCGCGGAAGCTGCCGGAGAACTTGGGGCGACATGGCACGCTATCCGGGGTTACTCCTTCGCTCCTCGACAAAAAATCCTTCGTCCATTCCAGCCGATGCGGGTACGGGACAGGCCAATAGCCACATCAGTTCCGCGGATACCTGCGGGGCAACTGCAGAGCAGAGTGGACCAACTTGGGACGGCTGAATCGACATGACGCCCTGTGCGCACACTCCCCTGTCGCGAGATCGTCCGCTCATGCCCATGATTCACTCCACAACGGCGTCGGTCGCCGTTATCTGGACACATTTCAGCCCAGTCCAGAGTCCAGCGAAGTGCAATGGACTCCCGACTGGATTGGTCTGGTCTGGTCTGGAATGCGCTGGACTGAACTGCACTTCGTTGTACTGCGCTGGCTGACTGCGTTGCGCCTGTGGACGCAACGGGGCGATGTGGATCCAATAGATGCACGCACGCTGGCGGTCCACGGAGTGTGGGTGAGCCTTGGAGGGTACTGGAGCGGGCAACGTTTCGTCTCTCGCGCGCCCTCGAGCGCTCCCTGATGTCGATGCGCGCCCGTGGAGACACCCCCAAGGCCTGCAAGTTGCTTGATGTGAGCTGGCCCGAGCAGATCCAAACGGTAGGCGGTCGAGGCGCTGGTCGAATGAGGTTGAGCCTGCGCGTATGGGTGCCACGGTCTGGCAGAGCGGGGAGAGCTCGCCAGAGTTGCGCTTCCTCCGTAAAACACCAGGCTGTTGCCCTCGTGCCCTGAGCCGAGGCTCCCACGAGTAGCACTGAGTCTCGCCACAGTGGCGAGTGCTGATTTCCCGCCGCGACCCAAAGCCGGCAACTCTCGTCTAAGTGCCCAGAGTTGAGACAAGCAGGACACGGAGCCCTCGCCCACCTGCTATCCGCCAGCCCTCCGCCGCACTCCGTAGATCACTACTATCCACCACGCGCCGAGAGCTGAGGTTTCAATCCATTCGTCCAGTCCGCGACTTCCTGACCATAGCCGCGAGCCCTCCGTCACCACACCACCCCAGAGGCCATGTGCCACCTCTGCTTGTCCTTGATGTTGGAGCTCTTCCTAGTCAGGTCTCCGCTTGGCTCTGATCGTCGGTCTAGTGGGCCGGACGGGAGCCCCTATGGAGATGCCAGGACGGCTTCGATGCTCCCGGGAGATGGTCACCCACTTAACGGTCCGGAGCATCGCGACTCGTCTGTCGCCTGGCTGATACGCCCGGATGGATCTGCAGGCCCCGACTCCCGGTTGGGGCGACAATCGCGATCTGCTCGGTAGCTCCTGTCCCCCGACTCGCGGGCTGGGTCGGCGATCGCCTTCCGTTCGGTAACTCTTGTCCCGGGAACCTGTTCTGTCCATCAGTCCGTCGATCGAACTTTACGCATCAGCCCACCACCGGGGAACGGCGTTCCTTCCCCTTGGACGATGGCTCCTATGATCTCCTTGCCACGAGACCTTGTGGGACCGTGGAGCAAGAATGATCGCCCTCGGCGCCGGCACCTCTGACCACAACGACCCGTCGGGCGATTCCCCCAGTGTGACAAGCCGAGCCGGCCGGGAGATGGACGACTCGAGGAGCCATGGCATGTGTGCCTCCCCCGCAGCGCTGGTCGAGCACGTACGGTAGGCGTCATCGCCGTGCCGAACGATGGTGCTCATTACTGAGCCGAAAGGTACGGGGGTCATACCTCTCGAGACGGCTGGGAGGTTGGCCACCTGGCCTGTCGGTGCGATGATCAGCATCGAGGCGATATGCGGTCTGCGCAAAGCCGCGGATGGCGTGATCCTTCTCTTGTGACCATCGACGGGCGATGCAAGGTAGTTGGAGCCTTCATGACTGAGCGAGCGAATGGCGTCCGGCAGGCATACCGGCATCCACTCCCCTTCCCGGGCAGCACGAATCCGCCCCCCCTTCCAGGGACAGCGCACACCCGCTCCCCTTCCGAGGGCAGCGCCCCGTCCACGGCTTGTACTCCGCGGCCGCCTGTTCGACGGTGCGGCGGGCGGGGACGCCCCTCTCCTGATGGCCGCGTCGCAGCTCCCGTCTGCGACGAGACCATATCGAACAATGCCAACGAGAGTAGCGGTCGACGCTTGAAGCGATGTCGCACTGCGACGGTTCCACGCAGATGGCGTCCCGGCATTGAGGTCGGGACGTGGGCATCCATGAGCTTGGCCTTGGGGTTGAAACCGCTCATCCTCTTGGTGCCTCCAACCGCTGGGGCTGTGTACCGATGTGGTGCGCAGGCCGCTTTGCGAAGCGGCTCGGTCAAACGGGGCGCATCTCGGCCTCACCGTCTGGAGCGGCGACGTGCGCGCGGGTACTGCGGTCGGCGCTGCAAAAATGAGCTGTCCCTTCGATGTCCCGGGGTGCGCGACATGCGGTTTGGGCGGAGCAGCGCGTGAGCGCCAGGGGTCGCTTCGGGTGCGCGCCCCTGTCTGACCTGGGCGGTTTCGGCGGTGGATACAGCGGTGGATATTGCTGTGGATAACTTTGTGGATTACCCACATGCTCCGGCCCGCTCCGACGGTCGTACCGGAGGCCCCTTCGAGGTCGAGGCAATTGCGTGAGCGTTCGATATCCCTGCCGGTGACATGTTTCACGTGAAACAAGATCCCCGACTGCACCAGCTACCGGAGAAACTGCGGCGAGTACGTATCAAATCGCCGTCCTAGGGTTAAATACCCGCTCTCTCAGGCCTGTTCTCTCCGCCGCACCGCCCGAACGCTGAGCGGCTTCTTCTGACCGTTATATGTCGTCGAGGACACTCGCCTGCGAGGCAGCGTCGGGGGCATCGATTGACGGATACTGGCCAGTTCAAAACGGGTGTGAATAATCTCTCAGACCCTGTGGATAACCATGTGAATAACTTCTGTGGAGAACACGGTGGAAATCGGCGAGTCGGTAAGAGTCCGGGTCGTCTGGACGCGCCCGGTCTGCATGAGCGAGGGCCTTCCGTGACCCCCAATTTTCCGCCCTGGTGGGCAGCGGCGATGGTCCGGGCGATGACCGCGAAGCACCAGCCCTTTGCTTCTGAAGCCCCTGGTTCTTTGCGGTTGGACACGCAGGAATCCGTAGTCTCCCCTCCCAGCTCCGGGATGGTCGTGAACGATTGGCAGGGCCAAGGAAGACGTGATCCCGTGACTGTGTTGTCGAAGGGCCGTTCGAGAGTGCCATTCGGCGGCGAGGGTGATTGACGTGAACTAGGAGATGGGGAGGAGTCAAGGTCGTCCCTGTCCACCGCACGGGAACTCCGGGCACCGTTCGGGAGACGAACCGGCAGACGGGCTGTGCCCTCTTCATCAGCCCCGGAGCAAATTGATCGCCGGAGCAAGCATGGGTTCATGGGCCGTGACAGAGCTTAGGCGGAGTGGGGACGGGACCGCTAGCGAAGTAGTCCAGGGACGAGGACGCCCCGATGGTCCGGTGGAAAGTACGCGGCTGATAGACGAACCGTTGCTGACTTGATGAGAGAGCTGGACCCGGCACTTGATCGACCAGTCATTGCTGAACTAGTTGGCGACGTGAGCTCAGCCCTTGATCGACGAACCTCTGCTGAACTGGTTGGGAGCCTGGACCCAGCATTTGATCTACCAACCGGTGCTGAACTGGCTGTCGACGTGAGCTCAGACTGTGATCGACAAGGAAGGGGGACGGACCCGTTGGACCGCGGTCGAGGCAGGTGCAATCGAGGGGTCCCCCAACTACCGGTCATCTAGACGGAGACTCGCGAGGATCGCGACCCGAACTCGCGTGAGCCGGCGGCGCGATGTTCGGCCAAACTGCTGAAAGCCGGACGCTGAATGCTGATCGTGGGAGCCGGTGTGAACATGATTCCTCGCGAACCACTAAGGAAAGTCAACCGCCGGTCGCCCATCAGCGATGGACTGAAAGGGAGCCGAGCGCCGTAGACATTGCTTCAGCAGTGCGAACGCCGGAGTTCGTGGGCTGGATCCGCAAGCCGTCGGGGTTCTGGCATTCCGGGATGCAAGGGAACGCTGGCGCCGAGGAGCAACCGGCGGTCGATACTGTTCTGCCTGACGGATTCGGCTCACGGTCCGCCCCTTGCTGCTGAGCCCGGGTGCCGAGTTGTCCTGACCTGAGGGCTCCTGCATTGGCCGAGGGTGGGATGGCCTGCAGGCGTAGGCGGCGGCCTGAGCTCAGGCCGAGTGCTCCCCCCTGGGTGGCCCCTTTGACTCCGCTTGCGGGCCAACTCTCCCCTGGCTCGCTCTGGTCCGACGCCGCCAGAACCGAACAGGGATTGATGCTGGCGGCGTCGCGGCAACGGCATGTGTAAGCGGCTGCCTACCCTCAGGCCGGGCCGAATCGATCGCCATGTTTCACGTGAAACGGAGCAGCGCCAACTTTCTGCCCCAATCCGTGGAGGAGCAGCGCGGTTCTCCCGTGGTGCAGCATTGAGAATGGGCTTTGAATCGGAGGGTCCATGTCCCGATTGGATGGCAGTGGTCCCTCGGGAGATCGGTTGCTGGCCATGAGTCTCTACTTCGCCCGCACTCGTCGTGGCTTTGTCGGTGTCCGCTCCTGCGGACTGCGTGGTCGTACCCCCGGGAGTAGCTCTCCCCTGGACGGTCGTGGAGAACTAGCGGGTCGGCATTGGCCTGATGAGTCCAAGCTTCCCATCCGGCCGACAAATATGTTGGACAACAAGACAGAGAATATGGTCAATGGGTTATCTGAGAGTCAACTGTCACTTGCCTTCGAGGTCCCTTACCGCTTGGCGGCTGGTTGCAAGACTGTTTCACGTGAAACATGGGATATCGAAACTCTGTTGCCCCTTTCTTGCAACAACCACTGTCCGAGGAGACGCACTTGTCCGAGGATGCCCCTCTCAGTTCTCCGGCGCTGCGTGGCATTGTTTCACGTGAAACATCGCCTACCATTCGGTCCGCGCGTCCGGTGCGGTGATGGAAATAGTCATCGCAGTGAAGCGCCGCTGGTCTGAACTTCACTCATGTGGTCCCCCAGACCTGCCAGAGGACCGAGATCGATCAGGCTGGGCGGTGGGGATCGAGGGGTCCTTCAGTTGCAAGTTAAAATGACGATCGAATCACCACCGAATGCCAATCAGCTGCCGGCGCGTTCACTTGCAACACATTCGCTGTGCAAACGAAGCTCACGGCGGGATGGGCCCCATATGTCATATCGCCCGTTGTTTCAAAGACTGCCGGAGCAGCGGCTCATCCAACGTTTGACGTCCATTTGCGCCAAATTCAGTCAGTCGTGAGCAGTGAATGTTTCACGTGAAACGGGCACCAATGCCGCGTGTTCCGTCACCGCGGGGCCAGTACACTTTTAGCCCTTTTCGACCCAGATCCGCCCGGATTCCGCGAAGAGACCTCGGCTGCCGGAAACCACCGGTTTGCTGATCGGAGCACGATCGCATGTCGGCAGCCAATCAGTATCCGATACAAGTGCGCCGCTGACCATCCAGGATGTCACAAGCGACGACTATTCGGGGACTGAATTATGTTTCACGTGAAACACGCCGACAGGCCGTGCAATCAAGGAAGTCCTTCGCCCGACCAACAGAAAAAGAGGGCGGGTCGGAGCCTCCCTCAACGCGAAATTCGATCGCTCAGCGAGAATGGTCGATCTACAGAAACCCATCCCCAAAGACAACCTTTTTCGCTTGCAATTTCGCCCAGTGAGACCGACAGGCGACATCGGGCCGGCCAGTACCCGGCCACTCCCCTCTGCGGGCACCCCTGCGGGGCACTGGAGCACAACAAAAAAGTGGCCCCCGCGAGAAGCGGGGGCCACTTTCACTCAGCCCACAGCGGGCTGACTACGAGCTGGAACTAGGACAGGACGTCCGCGAATTCCTTTTCGAAGAACTGCTTGGGCCGGGCGCCGATCACCGTGCTCTTGACCTCGCCGCCCTGGAACAGGTAGACGGCCGGGATAGAGGTGATGCCGTATTCGGCGGCGATGGCCGGGTTGTCGTCAACATTCACCTTGACCACATCGACCTTTTCGCTGTACTCGACCGAAATCTCATCAAGGATCGGTCCAAGCTTGCGGCAGGGGCCGCACCATTCGGCCCAGAAATCGACGATGACAGGCTTGTCGGAGGCCAGCACGTCAGTGCTGAAGCTTGCGTCAGTTACGTCTTTTGCGTTGCTCATAACCCTTGTCTCTCTCTTCGGTGGTTTGCTGCGCGCCGTTTAGGCGTGGAAATCTGCGAGGTAGTGCTCGACGTCGAGAGCCGCAACACAGCCGGAACCCGACGCAGTGATCGCCTGGCGGTAGGTCGGGTCAATGACGTCGCCGGCAGCGAAAACGCCCGGGACGCTCGTCTTCGAGGTGCGGCCGTCCACTGCGATGGTTCCCTCGGCGGTCAGCTCAAGCTTGCCCTTGACCAGGTCGGTCCGCGGATCGTTGCCGATTGCCACGAAGACACCGGTCACGGCCAGTTCGGTTTCCGCGCCGTCCACCAGGTTCTTCAACCGCAATCCGGTCACTTTGTCCTGTCCCAGGACATCCTCCACGCCGGAGTTCCAGACGAAGTTGATCTTCTCGTGGGCCAGGGCGCGGTCAGCCATGATCTTCGAGGCCCGGAGGGTGTCGCGGCGGTGCACCACGGTCACGGACTTGGCGAACTTGGTGAGGAACAGTGCCTCTTCCATGGCGGAGTCGCCGCCACCGATCACAGCGATGTCCTGGTCCTTGAAGAAGAAGCCGTCGCAGGTTGCACACCAGCTGACGCCGTGGCCCGAAAGCCGCTTCTCGTTCGGCAAACCCAGTTCACGGTAGGCGGAGCCGGTGGAGAGGATGATGGAGCGGGCTTTGAACGTCTCCCCCGTGCCGATCGTGACAGTCTTGATGTCGCCGTCGAGGTCCAGCTCGGTAACGTCCTCAAACTGGATCTCCGTGCCGAACCGGGCGGCCTGCTTCTCGAAGTTCTCCATGAGGTCCGGGCCCATGATGCCGTCGGGGAACCCCGGGTAGTTCTCCACGTCCGTGGTGTTCATCAGTTCGCCGCCGGCGGTAACCGAGCCTGCCAGGAGCAGCGGCTTCAGGTTCGCGCGCGCCGTGTACACCGCTGCGGTGTAGCCCGCCGGGCCGGAGCCGACGATGATGACATCACGTACTTCGGAGGCAGTGTTTTCTGCGTTGCTCACTGAACGGTGAACCTCTTCCTTTGTCGATGCGCCCGCCTTGATGGCCGGCCACATGGCACAACTCTTGCCGGGCATTGAATATTCCGGGCCGAAATGGGCGTCACGGAGCAACACCACTACTCAGGGTACCGGGTTGCCCGCGCCGAGGCCGGAGACGGCCCCGCGTGACAGGGCCGCCAACGGACGAGTTCGGCTACTGAACCTTGATCTCGGCCAGGCGCAGGCCGTAGCCGTAGCGGGTCTTGGGAGCAGCCAGCTTCGGGAGTTTCTTGATGGACACGATCACGTACTCCGCGGTGACCGGTTCGGCCAGCGGCATGGTCAGATCCGGCGAGGTGAAGCTGTTGCTGCCAATCTGCTTTGCGCCGTCCAGCGACGGCTTGTCATTGGTGAAGACGCTGATGCTGCCGCCGGAGGCGCCCAGCTGGCTCAGGGTGACGGACGAGACCTTAGAGGGGTCCTTCAGCTTGACCACCAGCGGAACCTCGGAGGCGAGGCCGCCCCAGTCGTCGGTGGCGAATTCCATGTCGGACCAGTAGCTTGCGCCGTTGCCGTCAAAAGTCTTGACGAGGTCGGAGTCGTAATTTCCGGCGAAGTCGAAGTTCCCCAGTCGCGTCACGTCATCGATGACGGGCGGCCCGGCGGCAGGTGCCTCACTGGCGGTCGACGACGGTTGCCCGGTCGACTGTTCCGGTGCGCTGGACTGCGCGGAGGACGCGGCGGTCGTCTGCGGGCTGCTCTTGAAGAGGCTGCCAAGGTTGGTGACGGCGAAGATGAGGCCCACCACCAGCACGGCAGCCAGCAGGCCACCCACCAGCCAGCGCATGGATCGCGGTTCCTTGGGCGGTTCCTCTTCGTACTCGTACTCGTCCTCATCGACCTGGGCCCGGGCAGACGCGGGGAATTGGCCCGGAGCCCGATCCGCGGCCGCGTAACCGGCTCCAGCCAGTCCGGCGGCAGCTGCGCCTCCGTGGCGGTCTCCGCCACCGCGCTGATCGGCGTCGGCGTAGTCCTCGCCGGTGTAGTCGTCCTCGGACCACAAAGAAACTTTGGGTGCCGCGGCTGTCGCCGGCTGCGGCGTTACCGGCTCGGCCTGGCGGGGCGCTGTGCCTTCCTGGACGGGCTGCGGCGCCGTTGTGTGTGCCGCGGTCTCTTGCGGCGCGGTTGTGGGTGCTTTGGGAGACCTGGCGGCTGCGGCTCCCGCTGCTGCCGCCGCGCCCGTAACGGCCGACGGTGCAGATGTGGGCCGGGAGGGTACCGCGGCTGGCGGCGCCGTCGGGGAAACCGGCTGCTGGCCGGCTGCGGGCTGGGCCTTCCCGTAGTCGATGTACCCGGCGTCGACTTCCTCGTCGTCGTAGAGTCCGTCGTAGGTTTCGGGTTCGTGGGAGCGGGCCTGCCCGAAGATCTCGCTGCCCAGGGTGTCGGTGAAGAAGGGCTCGACGTAGGGCGGGTTGGAGGACACCACAAGATCCAGCAGGTCCGCCGCGGAGGTGTGGTTGGTGATCAGATACGTGGTGGAATCGCTGACGCCGAGGTCAAGGATCTGCACGTTGCCCGGACGTTCGCCGGTGGCCACTTCACGGGCGCTCTGGGCCACCTGGTCGGCATTGCCGGGCCCGGCGACGAGGATGCTTACGGGACGGTTGAGCACCTGGTCCACACCGTCCAGCACCAGATCCTGGTCATGTGAGGTCAGTACGGTGGCAGTGACCTTGTAGCGGCCACCGAGTACTGATCCGACATCGATCGGGTGGGACACGGGCTCCTCCTAGACTGTCCGGGACCTGCCGACGTGGTCACTCTGAGAGCGACCGTGTGCCCTCCGGTAAGCCGGTTGACCGCTGGTCCGCAACTTCCCTTGTTAGTCTTCGATCCTAGCCGATGCTCTGTCCAGGCCGTGTGAGCACGGCGGTTTGAAACGGAGCAGGGCTTTATTTTTTCTTTTTCCGGCTAAACGGGAAATAGGGGTTGTGGCCGGCCGGGCCCTGGTAGGTCCGGCGGCCCGGCAAGGGAGCATCGCCCCGGCCCAAACCGCCTAGCGCGGTGCTGGGCAGGTCTTCGGCCGGCAGGTAGCCGCCCTCCGGACCGGCCGGACGGCCGTACGGGAACGAGTCCTCTTCCCGGATGTCGGGACCGGCGCGGAACGACTCGGCGTCGAACCCACCGGAAATTCGCGGAATCAGGCCGGTATCCACGGAGATCGTGGCCCGCTCCGGCGCCCTCCGCACTTCTGCTGCGCCGCCGGCCTGCGGCTCAGTGCCCGCCTCGGGAACCGGCTCGGCCGCCCTGCGCCGGAGCCGGCCAAGCAGCGGCTGCAGGAGGTCCTGGAGCTCGGTGACCCGGAAAACCTTCAGCAGCAGGAAATAGACAACCAGCATCACCGGGCCAACGACGACGATCGTCACGAAGGCGGCGATCCGGTCGCTCCAGGCGTAGCCGTCCGGGTTGTAGCTGCCCAGCAGCCACAGGGCCACGGCTCCGGCCAGGGCGGACCCGAGCGCCGCGTAGCCCATGCGGATGTAGGAGTTGGCGATGCGGGGGCCGTCCAGGTGGCCCAGGAGCCGGCGCAGGAAAAACGCGCTGACGATCACGGAGAGGATATTGCCTCCGGTATAGAGGAGGGCGATCGCGAAAATGATCTTATCGAAGGCCAGGAACTGGATCGCGAAAGCGGCCACCACGTTGACCAGGGCCAGCACCAGCTGGATGAAGAACGGCGTCCGGGCGTCCTCGTTGGCATAGAACACCCGCGACATCATGAAGTTGGCGCTCATGAAGGGGGTGCTGAGGGCGAGGATAGTGAGGGTTTGGGCCAGCATGACGCCGTCCTGCCGCACGCCGCCGGAGAAGAACATGCCCAGCGGTCCGGCCAGCGCGAACAGCGCCAGCGCCCCGAAAACAGTGGCGACTGCCATGGTCCGCAGTCCGTGTGAGAGCGCGCTGCGCAGTGCAGCCCGGTCCCCCTCCTGCGACGCCCGCGTCATCCGGTTGAACAGCACGGTGGCCAGGGACAGCGCAATGATGGAATGCGGCAGCAGATACAGCTGGCTGGCCACCTCCAGCACGGCGTTGCCGGGCATGGAGTCTGCCGCCGGATCCCCTGCCTGCTGCAGGCGCAGGCGCTCCGCGCCCGGGATGGTGGCGATGCGCATGACGTACAGGAACGCCAGCTGCCCGACGGCGGCCGTCGCCAGGGTCCAGACACTCAGCTTCGCGGCATGGCCGAGCCCCACCCCGCGCCAGCCGAAGCGCGGCCGGAGACCCAGCCGGAGCCTGAAGACCGGAATGAGCAGGATGGCGGTCTGCGCGACGACGCCGATCGTGGAGAACCCGGCCACGAGGATGGTCTGGGTGGACCCCCAGTTGTCGATCGTGTGGGGGTTGACGGCGTTGGCGCCCATGATGGCGATGAACATACCCAGGCCGGCTATTGCCACGATGTTGTTGATGATAGGCGCCCACATCGCGGGCCCAAAGGCTCCATGGGCGTTCAGGACCTGGGTAAGCAGGGCGTACAGGCCGTAGAAGAAAATCTGGGGAAGGCACCAGAACGCGAACGAGACCGCAAGGGCCTTCTGCTGCGGCGAGTAGCCCTGGGTGGTCAGTTGAATGACCTGAGGTGCGAGCAGCGTGACCAGCAGCGTGAGTACCAGCAGCACCAGCACCGCCAGCGTCAGCAGCCGGCTGATGTAGTCCGCGCCTTTGTCCGGCGCTTTGCTGGCCTTGATGATCTGTGGCACCAGGACAGCGTTGAATACGCCGCCCGCCACCAGCAGGAAGATCAGGTTGGGAAGGTTGTTGGCGTTGATGAACGTGTCGTTGACCGTAGAGCCCAGGCCCAGGGCGGCCGCCAGCATCCAGGTCTTGGCGAAGCCCAGGAAACGCGACACGAGCGTGCCGGCGGCCATGATGGCGCTGGAACGGGCTTCTCCGGGCTGGACAGCCTTGGAATCGGCGGAGCCGGAGGGGACGGGGGCGGGTTTGGCTGATGACATCGTCTTCATCGTCTCACCCGGGCGGGGCATAAGTCGCTATCGATGCCCGCGGACGGTGGCTCCGGCGGCGTTCAGCGGTCCTCCGGGAGGACTTCCTTGGCCAGGTCCGCGATGCGGCGCTCATTCGGAAAGGACAGCTTGCGGGCCAGCTCCTGGATGGGAACCCATGCGACATCCACGGCTTCCTTGTCCGGATCGTTTTCGATGGTGAGTTCCCCGCCCGTGGCACGCAACAAGTAGTGGTGCACCGTCTTGTGGACGCGGTGCCCGCTCACGGTGAACCAGTAGTCGATGCTTCCCAGGGGTGCGAGGATCTTGCCCTCGATCCCGGTTTCCTCGGCGATCTCGCGGACGGCAGCTTCCTCGTTGCTTTCCTTGCCTTCCGGGTGCCCCTTTGGCAGGCACCACTCGAGGCGGCCGCCGCGGTTGAGACGGGCGATGATCGCTACCCGCAGGTCGGAATCGGACATGTCCACCACGACGCCTCCGGCGGAAATTTCCTCGACCGTGGGCAGGGAAGCGTGGCCCGTGTGCTGGACAGGCGCGACGTTGGCACCTATTGCCGACGGCAACGGTGCGTTTGTCCTCCTGCCGGGAGCGCTCGGTACGGGATGGGCCATGATGTCCACTCTAACGACTCTTGCCCGCTGTTGATGACCTAAACATGGCCGGAAAGTGGACGGCCGGGAAAGTAGGACTGCGCCCGTTCGTCGGCAATCGTTACGAACCGGCCGGATCCTGGCGGGTTCCGGTGTGGTGCTGGCGCGGTTTTCTGACAAGCTTAAGTAACTATGGCGCACGCACATCACAAGACTGACTCCCACACCGTTTCCTTCCAGGTGGATCCGGTGGTTCTGGAGCTTGGGCAGCGCTTTGTCGACGCCGGCCACGAACTGTCCCTCGTGGGCGGGCCCGTCCGTGACCTGTTCCTTGGCCGGATCTCGCCCGACCTCGACTTCACTACCGACGCCAACCCGGACCAGACGGTTGCCCTTATCAAAAAATGGGCGGACAACTACTGGGAAATCGGCCGCGCCTTCGGCACGATCGGGATGCGCAAGGGCGGCTTCCAGATCGAGATCACCACATACCGTGCCGACGCCTACGATCCTGAGTCCCGCAAGCCGGTGGTGGCCTTCGGAACATCGCTCACCGATGACCTGCTCCGGCGCGACTTCACGATCAACGCCATGGCGCTGCGGCTGCCCATGCTGGAGCTCGTCGATCCCTTCGGCGGTGTCCGCGACCTGCACGCCTCGATCCTCAACACGCCGGGGCCGCCGGAAACGTCCTTCTCCGACGATCCCCTGCGCATGATGCGCGCGGCACGGTTCGCGGCCCAGCTCGGGGTGTCGCTGCACGCCGATGTCCGCGAGGCTATGGTCCGGATGGCGGAACGGATCAGCATCATCTCGGCTGAACGCGTGCGCGATGAACTGACCAAGCTCATTTGCGCCGCGCATCCGAGGGCGGGCGTGGATCTGCTGGTGGACACCGGACTCGCTGACCTGGTGCTGCCTGAAGTCTCGGCACTGCGGCTCGAATCCGATGAGCACCACCGCCACAAGGACGTCTACCAGCACTCGCTCCAGGTCCTGGAACAGGCCGCCGCCCTCGAAACGGAGGCGGACGGCCCGGTGCCCGGCCCGGACTTCGTGTTGCGGTTCGCGGCGCTGATGCACGACGTCGGCAAGCCGGCCACGCGCCGCTTCGAACCCGGCGGTGCGGTGAGCTTCCGCCACCACGACATGGTGGGCGCCAAACTGACCGCCAAACGCATGAAGGCGCTCCGCTTCGACAACGACACCATCAAGGCCGTGGCCAGGCTTGTGGAGCTGCACATGCGCTTCTACGGCTACGGCGAGGCCGGCTGGAGCGATTCCGCGGTCCGCCGCTACATCACCGACGCCGGGCCGCTCCTGGAGCGCCTGCACCGGCTCACCCGCTCCGACGTCACCACCAGGAACCAGCGCAAGGCCGACCGGCTGTCCTTCGCCTATGACGACCTCGAGGACAGGATTGCGGCGCTGCGCGAACAGGAATCCCTCGACGCCGTCCGCCCGGACCTGGACGGTGGCCAGATCATGGCCATGCTGGGCCTCAAGCCCGGCCCGGTCGTGGGCCGTGCCTACAAGTTCCTGCTGGAAGAGCGCATGGAACACGGTCCGCTCGATCCCGCCGTCGCCGAATCCCGCTTGCGGGACTGGTGGGCGGCCCAGCCCGAGGCGGCGCCCGCCGGCGTCGAACCTTCCACCACAGAGGAGTCCTAAGTGATTGCACCAGCCAACGGCCCCCGACCCCAACTGTGGATCCTGCGCCACGGTGAAACAGAGTGGTCCAAGAGCGGGCAGTACACCGGCCTCACCGACATGCCCCTCACGGTGGAAGGCGAGCAGCAGGCCGTCGAGGCGCGCAGGGTGCTCGAGACCGTCGACTTCGACCTCGTGCTGACTTCACCCCTGCGCCGCGCCCGCCGGACCGCCGAACTCGCCGGCTACCCCGACGCCCAGCTGGAGCCGCTGGCCGTGGAATGGGACTACGGCGACTACGAGGGCATCAGCTCGGACCTCATCCGCAAGGACAACCCCGAATACCTGATCTGGACGCACGGCGTGCCGAACGGTGAAGCGCTCGACGACGTTGCCGCCCGGGCGGACAAGATCGTGGCCCGCGTGCTGGAGTCGGGCCTGGACAACGTGCTGATCGTCGCGCACGGACACTTCTCCCGTATCCTCACCGCGCGCTGGCTCGGACTTGACCCGCGCGAGGGCCGGCATTTCGTGTTGGGGACCGCAAAAGTCTGCACGCTGGGATGGGACAAGAAGACGCCCGCAATCGTGCGCTGGGGACTCTAAATCCGGTTTACAAAATAAAGTCCAAGAAAGTTTGTGAATTCGGTAGGCAACTGCCACATTCATAGTGTATTTTTATTTCTGACCCCAGAGCGACTTGCCGGGGTCACGGCGCGCGTCGCCCGGCCAGTCAGCCGGAGCCACGGCAGAACAGAAAAGGAGGTTGGGAAAATGATGATTACTTTGACTAGCGGACGGATGTACTCCACCACCGCGATCCCGGCCTCGTTCGCTGAGCCGCGCCCAAATGTCGGACTGACTGTTTCCTGACGCCTTCCCGTCCCGGTAATTCTCCCCGGGGCCGGCGGCAACTGGCTTCCTCGACGGAAAGCCCGGTAACAGCAGCCTGAACAGGCGGAACCACGCGGTTGCGCAGACACCCCTATAGTTCGGAACCCAGCTTCTTGTTGGGGTTTTCAGCGCTACCGCGTCCAGGGGCCATTTCCCATCGAATATCTCTCGGCATCCGGAATTTCGGCTTAATTTAAGCCCGGTAATTTCTCGGCTATTAGTCGCGCCCGGAATCGGCTATTCGAATTCATTTCATCTATGGCTCTATTTTTCATGCCCAAAAGGCGTCCGATTGTATTCGCCTGGACATTCCAGGTTGATCCCCGGCCGGCCCGCAATCCCCATCCACGAAAGGTCCCCGTGACTACTGCTCCAGCCCGCAGCACCGCCGCACCTGCCCCTAACCGCGCTGATCCGCGCCGATCAAGTCCCCGAGAGGAGGTAGCAACCATGCTGAACAAGCTCTATACGATCCTGTTCCGGAAGTCCGCAGGCAGGGAGCCATCCCGCTTCAACGGCCAGCTCCTGGACCAAATGCGCGACGACACGTTCCTCGCCATGCATCAGGCCGGCCTGATTCGCTGAACCCCAGAGCGAAGGAGACACCTGATGGCTGATCATGAAACCAGAGAGCCCGTGCGGCGACGCACGGGCTCTCCCCTGTCTAAGCCCCATCGCCGTCAAACGCGAGGGTGGTAAGCATGCGTTTAAGCACTGGTTGTTAAGCACGCGTTGTTAAGCACGGGGCAATGGCCCCCGGTAAGCTCAAGGTCATGCAGGAGACAAAGCCGCAGGCGGACCGCAAACGGGTTCGATTGGTCATCCCGAGCCGCAGCGACCCCTTTCTCCGAAACTTCACGGAACTGATTGGCGGGCCCCTGGGCCAGCGTTCGGCGCCAGGGATCGTCTCGCCAGGGTTCTTCACGGTGGAGCGCGTCCTCGTGATCCTCACAGTCCTCGCCGCCCTGGCCGGGATTCTCCTCAAGAACTTCTGCCGCACCAACGGCTGGGAAACCCCCGGCCAGTTCTACGCCACGTGCTACTCGGACTTTCCGGAGCTGTTCCGCAACCGTGGCCTCGGCGATGGCGCCTTCCCCTTCATTACCCAGGGAACCCTCTTTGAATACCCCGTGCTGATGGGGTTCATCGCGGGCGCCACGGCACTCCTGGTCCCCGGAGCCGGCACCGGGGATTCCCGCGTCCTGGGGTACTTCGATGTGAACGCCACCCTGATCGCCGCCGTCTGGATTGTCACCGTGCTGGCCACGGCACGGACGTACCGGCGGCGGACCTGGGATGCGGCCATGGTTGCCCTCGCCCCCGGTATTGTCCTGGCGGGCGTGATCAACTGGGACATGTGGGCCGTGTGCCTGCTGGCACTTGGCATGTACTTCTTTTCGCGCAACAAGCTTGTCCTGGCCGGGATCTGCATCGGCCTGGGCACGGCCACCAAGCTCTACCCGCTGCTGATCCTCGGTGCCGTCCTGCTGCTGGCGCTCCGGAGCGGGCGCATCCGCGCACTGCTGGTCACTGCCGGAGCGGCCACCGCGGCCTGGCTGGCGGTCAACGTCCCGGTGGCCGCGACGAATCCGGACGGCTGGAAGTACTTCTACCAGTTCACCCAGGAGCGGCCCGCGGGGTACAGCTCACCCTGGTTCGCCTACAACCTGGTGGCCGAGAGGCTGGGCTGGAACCCGCTTGAGGCCGAGGCCATCAACTCCCTTGCACTGGACCTGTTCCTCCTGGCCTGCATCCTGATTGGTGTCCTCGCGCTGACCGCACCCCGGCGGCCGAGGATAGCGCAGCTGGCATTCCTGATCGTGGCCGCCTTCATCCTGACCAACAAGGTGTACTCGCCACAGTTTGTGCTGTGGCTGATCCCCCTGATCGCCCTCGCCCGGCCGCGCTGGCGCGACTTCCTCATCTGGCAGACCATCGAGGCACTGCACTGGGGCGCCATCTGGATGTACCTCGGGCAAGCGACCAGCGGCGGCTCCACCCAGCACAACATCGATATGCCCTACTACGTCCTGGCAGTGGTGGCCCACATGCTCGCCACCGCCTACCTGATGGCGCGCGTCGCCTGGGACATCTGGGATCCTTCCTACGACGTGATCCGCCGCAACCGCGTGGACGATCCGCACGGCGGGCCCTTCGACGGCGCCCCGGACTGGCTGCGGATTGATCTCCGCCGACCGGCGGCGTCCCTTGGTCCGTGGCGGAAGGCTGCCGTGGCGGAGGACCGCCGGGCATGACCGAGGTCGCCGTCGTCGGTTCCGGCCCCAACGCGCTGGCCGCGGCGGTGACCATGGCGCGGGCCGGGCTCAAAGTCCACGTGTTCGAGGCGGCTGCCATCGCAGGCGGCGGACTGCGCACCACGGAACTGATGGAACCGGGGCACTTCCACGACGTCTGTTCGGCCGTGCACCCCATGGCTTTGGTCTCGCCCTTCTTCCGCCAGTTCGAGCTGTCCCGGCGCGTGTCCCTTGAAGTGCCGGATGTCTCCTACGGATCCCCGCTCGACGGCGGCCGCGCGGCCCTGGCATACCGGTCCCTGGACCGCACTGCTGCAGAACTCGGGCACGATGGCGCCGCCTACCGCCGGCTCATGGCGCCTCTCGTCCGCCGGGTGGAGGGCGTCGCGGACCTCACCCTGAACCAGCTGCTGCGGATTCCGGGGAACCCGGCGGCTGCCGCCGCCTTTGGCCTCCGGACGCTTGAACAGGGCTCGCCGCTGTGGAACGCGAGGTTCAGCCAGGACCTGGCTCCCGCGCTGCTGAGCGGTGTCGCCGCGCATGCCGTGGCGCCGCTGCCCTCGGTCACCGCGGCCGGTGCCGGCCTGATGCTGGGCGCCCTGGGGCACGCCGGCGGCTGGCCCATTCCTCGCGGCGGATCGGCCGCGATTGCCCGGGCGTTGACCGCCGACATCGAGGCCCATGGCGGGGTGATCGAGACCGGCCGGCGGATCACGTCCCTCGCGGAGCTGCCGCCGGTGCGGGCCACCCTGCTGGACGTGGCGCCTCCGGCCCTGCTCCACCTTGCGGGGGCGCGGCTCCCGGCACGCTACCGGCGCGTGTTGGAGTCCTTCCGCTTCGGCAACGCGGCGTGCAAGGTAGATTTCATCTTGTCCGGACCGGTTCCGTGGGCGGCGGAGGGCCTCGGCGATGCCGGGACCGTGCATGTGGGCGGCACCCGGGCCGAGACCGCCGAAGCGGAGCGCCTGGTCGCCGCGGGACGGCATCCGGACCGGCCGTACGTGCTCGTTTCCCAGCCCTCACGCTTTGATCCCGGCCGCGCTCCGGCCGGCCGGCACATCCTCTGGACGTATTGCCATGTTCCGGCGGGCTCCACTGTGGACATGGGCGAGGCGGTCATCGCCCAGCTGGAACGCTTCGCACCCGGGTTCCGGGACCTCGTGGTCGAGTTCAAGGTGACCACAGCCGCAGGGCTGGCGGCCTACAGCGAGAACTACGTCGGCGGGGACTTTGGCGCCGGGCGCATGGACCTTTGGGGCATGCTGCGGCGGCCCGTGCTGAGTCCTGTTCCGTGGCGGACGCCGCTGTCCGGCGTGTACCTGTGCTCGTCCTCCACCCCGCCGGGTCCCGGCGTCACCGGGATGCCCGGCTTCCACGCGGCAAAATATGCCCTCAGGGACATGTTCGGGCTTGCCGTCCCGGATCTTGGGATCGGCGCCGCCTAGCCCAGCCGCGGGACTGCCGACGCAGGCGTCGCCGTGGCCGAGAGCCGGCCGTCGCGCATGCCCGCCACGGCATCGGTGAACGGGACAAAATCGGTGTCGTGCGTGACCATGACGGTTGCCGCGCCGAACTCGTCCGTGATCTGCCGGAGCAGCCGGACGATCGCCTCACTGCGGTCGTGGTCAAGGGCCGCCGTCGGCTCATCCACGAGCAGCACGGCAGGGTTCGCCATGAGCGCCCGGGCAATGTTGACGCGCTGGCGCTGCCCGCCGGAGAGCTGGTGCGGCCGCTTGGCCAGCGCCTGGCCGAGGCCCACGAGGTCCAGCAGGGCCGCGGCGCGTTCCGCCGCGGCCCTGACGGCCCCGCCGCGCAACCGCTGGGTGATTACCAGCTGTTCCACGGCGGTGAGGGACGGCAGGAGGTTAGGCTGCTGGAAAATGATGCCGATCTTGTCCCGGCGCAGTGCGGTACGGCCGGCGTCGGGCAGCCCGCCCGCGTCCTGTCCGTCAATCATCACCAGACCGGAGGAGGGCCGGACGAGAGTGGCGGCGACAGCCAGCAGGGAGGACTTTCCGGACCCCGAGGGGCCAATCAGGGATACGAACTCCCCCGCCTGGACCTTGAGGTTCACGTCGTCCAGGGCTTTGAGGGTCCCGTCGCCGTCCGGGTACTCCAGCGTGACGTTGACAAGGTTTAGGGCGGGCTGGTGCGGTGTAGATTTCACGAGATATGCCTTTCAGGGAATGCAGGGAATGCAGGGAATGCAGGGAATGCAGGGAGCCGGGGAGCCGGCAGATCAGTTGCCGCCGAGGGCGATGAGCGGATCGACGCGCGCAACGCTGCGGACCGCCAGGGCCGCGCCTGCCAGGCCCAGGAGCACAATGCCGGCGATGGGTAGCAGCGTTGTCCAGGGGGTAAGAAGGAACGGTGCGGCCCGGGAGGCGAGGGTCCCACCCGCCACGCCGGCCAGGCCGCCCGCCGCGGCGCCGGCCAGCAGGACCAGGGCCGCCTGCGCCATGGCATCCCGGAGGATGTAGCGGGCCGATCCGCCCAGGGCCTTGAGGACGGCGATGTCGCGGGTGCGCTGGACCGTCCAGACCGTCAGGAAGGCGACTATGACGAGGGCCGAGATGCCGTACAGGAACGCCTGCATGAGCAGCAGCGAGCCGTTCTCGCTCTTGTAGGAGCCGAGGGCCTGGAAGGATCCCTCGACGGTGGTGCTGACGGTTCCCGCGGCCGAGTTGGCGGCGGCGATATCAACCCCGGTCCCGGCGTCTGTTTTACCGGCGCCAAACTTCACGGCCAGCACCGTCGCAGCGCCGCCGTCTGGGATGTGTGAGAGCTTCTGCCAGTCGGCCAGAGTGGTCCACACGACGCCGGTGTGCGAGTACCACTGGTCCGGGACGATGGCCGTCACAATCAGGTCCGAACCGCCAACCGAGGCTCGGCTGCCAATGCTGAGGTCCAAGTCCGCCGCGAGGCCCGCTCCGACAGTGACAGTTCCCTCGGACAGTGGGGCGGGAGCCAGCCCGGTGCCGGGCTCGGCGCCGAAGACCGCCACGCTTGCCGTGCGTGCCGGTACGCCACCGGCGCCCAGGGCCTGGAACCGGCTTTGGCTGATCCCCAGCGCATCGGCCCGGGCGACACCGTCGCGTGCCGCCCACTGCGCCTGCTGGGCGCGCGATACTTCGGACTCCGTGAAGGAGGCCTTGGGCTCACTTCCGGCCGGCGCGCCAAAGACCAGCTGGTCGGCCGGGAGGGCGGCGAGGGCCGACGTCGACTGGTTGCCGAGGCCGGCGGTGAGCCCGGAGAGCATGACGAGCAGGAGCGTGATGAGGGCGACGACCGCGCCCATGAGGGCAAACCGCCCCTTGGCGAAGCGGATGTCGCGGATGGCGAGATACATGGTTGTCCTTCTTTGTCAGTGACGTTGGTGGCCTAGGTTCAAGCCTTCCGCGCGCCAGCTTTAGAGGCATCGTCCGACCGGCTGGACCGCCGCCGCCGGGAGGACCACCGGGCGGTCAACCAATCGGTTGATTCCACCGGCGAGGTACCGCTTTCCGCGCAAGTGCTGTCCTGCCCGGCACTAGGCTGGAAGCATGGAGGGCGACGCCGGAAACCCGGTCAACGACGGCACAATTCCCGGCGGCACAGGTCAGGACGGCGCGATGCACGCGGGCGCGGAGCCCACCGGGGCGGCCGTCATTCTGCGTGTCCTGCGCGTGAGCCTGCATGTCGGCTTCGCGGTGCTGCTTCTCGTGGCGCTCGTCCGGTTCCTCACCGGCGGCGTCCACGGCCCCGGCTGGATCGCCCTGTTGCTGGCACCGCTCCTGGCCGCCGTCTACCTAGTTGGCACCGTCCTGGAGAAGCGGCACTCCTCGGACCCTGCACGGTTCGATCCGAGGCCCTACTCGGGCTGGTGGCTGGGCGGCGTCAGCCTGCTCTGGCTGCTGCTGGTCTGGGCCAGTGCCGACTTCGTCTGGCTCGCCTTCCCGCTGTTCTTCCTGCAGCTGCACGTGCTCCGGCGGCGGCTGGCGCTGCCGGCGATCGCCCTGAGCACCGGGCTGGTCATCGCGGCCCTCTGGTTCCACGGCGGCGGCACCGCACCCTCGGGACAGGCCGGTGCAGGACAGGCCAGCCCGGGACCGGAGCTGCCCATGGTGCTGGGCCCTGTGTTCGGCGCGGCCTTCGCCGTGGTCACAGGACTCGCCTACCGGGCGCTGTTCCTGGAGGCGGAAAACCAGCGGCTGGCAGCCGTTGAACTCCGCCGGACCCGTGCCGAACTCGCCCGGACCCAGCACAACGCCGGCACACTGGCCGAGCGCACCCGGCTGGCCCGCGAAATCCATGACACCCTCGCCCAGGGCCTGTCCAGCATTGTGCTGATGGGCCGCGCGGCCGAAAAGGCCCTGGACGACGGCGATTCCGCCATGGCTCGGGAAAGGCTCCGCATTGTCCAGGACACGGCGGCCGCCAATCTTGCAGAAGCCCGCAACTTCGTCCGGGCCCTCCAGTCCCCCGACCTCGAGGACGGTTCCCTCGTGGCCAGCCTCCACCGGCTGTGCGAGAAGACCGAAGCGGAAGCTGACGCGCGCGGTGCCGGACTGCGCTGCCGCCTTGATGTCGAAGGCCCGCCGGCCGAACTCCCTGCGGCCCACCAGAGCACCCTGCTTCGGGCCGCCCAGGCGAGCCTGGCCAACGTCCGGATTCATGCGCAGGCGAGCGTCGCCGTCGTCACCCTGTCCTTCCTGGGCCCGGAAGTGGCCATGGACATCTACGACGACGGCGGCGGGTTCGACCCGGCGGCCGTGGCCGCCCGCCCGGACGGCTCCGGCTACGGCCTGAGGTCGCTGCGCGAACGGGTGGCCGCCCTCAACGGCCAGCTGGACATCGAATCCGCACCGGGCGAGGGCACTGTGGTGGCCATCCGGCTGCCGCTGGGCAACCAAGCGGACTCCAACGCCGCCGTGGCCCAAGCCGGCAAGGAGCTGCCATGAACAGCATCCGGGTATTCCTGGTGGACGACCACCCGGTGGTCCGCGCCGGGCTGCGGGCCATGCTGGGCGATCTGCAGGGCATCACCGTGGTGGCCGAGGCCGCCGACGGCGCCGCCGCCCTGGCCGGGCTGGCGAAGCTCCATACCCTGGGCGAACCTGCGGACGTGGTGCTCATGGATCTGCAGATGGGCGCCGGCATGGACGGGGTCACAGCTACAGGGCGGATCAAAGCGGGAGAGGCCGGCCAGCCTGCGCCGCCGGTGCTGATCCTCACCACCTTCGACTCCGACGCCGACATCCTCGCCGCTATCGAGGCCGGCGCCAGCGGCTACATGCTCAAGGACGCCCCGCCCGAACAGATCCGCCAGGCGGTGCTCTCGGCCGCGGCCGGCGGAACGGCGCTGGCACCGGAGGTCGCGGCCCGGCTGATGGGCCGTATCAGGAATCCGGAGCCGGCCCTCTCCGCCCGCGAGATCCAGTTGCTGGAACTGTTGGCCACCGGCCTGGGAAACCGGGCAATCGCGAAGCAGCTCTTCATCTCCGAGGCCACGGTCAAGACCCACCTGGTACACATCTACACCAAGCTCGGCGTGGACAACCGCACCGCCGCAATCGCCGTGGCCGCACAGCGCAGGATCATCCGGCGGCCCTAGCCTGTTGCAGGTCCTTGCGTCACGTGACGGCGTTATGTGACAACGGGATAGTCAGTGGTCCGGGGCATAATGTCGCCATGGGGAACTCACCAAAACTTGCACTGGCCCTCGTGGGCCTTGTCCTTGGCGCCTCGCTGGTCGCCTGCGACGACGGCCGTGCCGGCGCCGAAAGCGCCGCCAAGCAGCTTGCCTCCGCGGTGTCCGCGCTCGACGTCGGATCCGTCGCCTTTGAGGGGAAGGAGTCGGGTGCCGCCAACGACCAGCTGAAGGAAATCTTCAAGGGAATGGACCCGGTCAAGCCTGCCGTGGAAAGCGGCCAACTGACGCTGGAGTCCGGTAAGGCCACGGTACCGCTCAACTACAGCTGGAAGATCGGCTCCGGGGAGTGGAAGTACACCACCTCCGCCGAGTTCAAGAAGTCCGGCGACAAGTGGCTGACGGTATGGAACCCGGCCACCCTGGTCCCCGAGCTGGCCGACGGCGAGATCGTCTACTCGGCGACCCATACGCCAGCGCGGGCCGACATCCTGGGCGCCGGTGGCGTTCCGCTGGTCACGTACCGGCAGGTGGTCAACGTTGGCATCGACAAGCCCACACTCGGCGGGGCGGACCCCGCTGACTCCGCCACCAAGCTTGCCCAACTGGTTGGAGTCGACCCCGCGGCGTACGCCCAACAGGTCCAGGCGTCCGGCCCCGAGGCGTTCGTTGCCGCCATCACTCTGCGTGAGGATGGACGGACCATCACCGACGGCCAGATCGGCGAGATTCCCGGCGCCCGCGCCGTCCGGGATTTCCTCCCGCTGGCACCTACCCGCACCTTCGCCCGCGCCCTGCTGGGTACTGCAGCCGAGGCGAATGCCGAACAGATTGAAAAATCCAATGGGGCACTCAAGGCGGGGGACACCACGGGCACCGGCGGGCTCCAACAGCAATACGACGCGCAGCTTCGCGGCAGCGACGGCATTCAGGTCTTCGCCGAGAAGGCAGGCCTCACAGCCGAAGAAAAGCAGACTTTGCCCAATGAAGGACGCCGCGTGCAGTTCCAGACTGAGACAAAAGTAGGAACCCCGCTGAAAACCACCCTGGACCCGAAGCTGCAGCAGCTCGCGGAGGACGTCCTCGCCAAGGTCGGCCCGGCGTCGGCCATCGTGGCGCTCCGGCCCTCCAGCGGCGCCGTCCTGGCGGCCGCCTCCGGGCCGGGCAGCAACGGCTACGACACCGCGATGCTGGGCCAGTACGCCCCCGGTTCGATCTTCAAGATGGTCGATTCCCTGGCCATGTTCCGCAACGGAATGACCCCCGACTCCAAGGTGGACTGCCCGTCCACCCTCACCGTGGACGGCCGCACCTTCAAGAACGCCGAGGGATACCCCGCGTCCTCCCTGGGCTCCGTGACGCTGCGCGATGCCTTTGCGCACTCCTGCAACACCGCCTTCATCAATGCCCGCGACACCGTCAGTCAGGCGCAGCTCGAATCGGCCGCGACCTCGCTGGGCGTGGCAGTCGAAGCGCCCGCGCTCGGAGCCACCGCGTTCCTCGGCTCCGTCCCCGGGGACGCCGAAGGCACCGAACACGCCGCCTCCATGATCGGCCAGGGCAAGGTGCTCCTGTCCCCGCTGGCCGCCGCCATCATGGCCGGCTCCGTGGCTAAGGGAGCCCCGGTGGCAGCCCAGCTGGTGTTGAATCCGAACGAGGGCGTCACTTCCCCGGCCGCCGAGAGCTCCCCCACAGCCGGCAATGGCTCAACCGGCTCATCGCCGGCAGCCCCGGCGTCCGGTGACGCGACGGCTGACACGGCGACGACGCCGGCCCCCGCACCGGCCGCTGCCGCCGAAACGCCGGTCACGGCAGCGGAGGCCGCCTCGCTGGCCGACATGATGCGTGCCGTCGTGACCAGCGGGCACGCCGGGTTCCTGGCGTCCGTCCCGGGTGAGCCCGTCGGCGCGAAGACCGGCACGGCCGAGTTCGGCAACGACAGCCCGCCCAAGACCCACGCCTGGATCGTGGCCGTGCACGGCGACCTCGCCGTCGCCGTCTTCGTTGAGGACGGCGGCCTTGGGGCCACCACCTCGGGCCCGCTGCTCAAGGAGTTCCTGACCAAGGCCGGCTGACGCCCCCCGGAAGCTGCCCGTGCCGCCGGTCTACGGGATGGCCGAGGCAAGGCCGCGGGAAGACCGTGGGAAGATTGAACGCGTGGCTCATATTGACGTTTCGAACATCGATTACTTCCTCTCCGACGGCACCCAGCTGCTCAACGGCGTGACCTTCAAGGTCCCGGACGGCACCAAGACGGCGCTGATCGGGCCTAACGGAACGGGCAAGACGACACTGTTCCGGATCATTTCCGGCGACCTGGTCGCGGACGAAGGCGTGATCGGCCGGTCCGGCAACATGGGGATCATGCGCCAGTTCGTGGGCCAGGTCCGTGACGACTCCACGGTCCGGGACCTGCTGGTTTCCGCGGCCCCGCCGGCGCTGGCCGCCGCCGCGCGTGCCGTCGACGAGGCGGAACTCGCCATGCTGGAGCACGACGATGAGCCTACCCAGATGGCCTACGCCCAGGCGATCGTGGACTGGGGCGACGCCGGTGGGTACGACGTCGAGACCGTCTGGGACGAGGTGTGCATGGCCGCGCTGGGCCTGCCGTTCGACCGCGCGCAGCACCGCCCGGCGTCGAGCCTGTCCGGCGGCGAGCAGAAGAGGCTGGTCCTCGAAGCCCTCTTCGCCGGCCCCGACGAGCTGCTGCTCCTGGACGAGCCGGACAACTACCTCGACGTCCCGGGCAAGCGCTGGCTCGAGGCCAAGCTGAACGAGTCGAAGAAGACCGTGTTTTTCATCAGCCACGACCGCGAACTGCTCAACAACGCCGCAGGCCGCATCGTCACCCTGGAGCCGGGCATCAACGGTGCGGGCGCCTGGATCCACGGCGGCGGCTTCGGCTCCTACGTGGACGCCCGCGCGGACCGGAACGCGCGTTTCGAAGAGCTGCGCAAACGCTGGGACGAGGAGCACGTGAAGCTCAAGGAACTCGTCAACATGTACAAAAACAAGGCAGCGTTCCGCTCCGACATGGCCAACCGGTACCACGCCGCGCAGACCCGGCTCGCGAAGTTCCTGGAGGCCGGACCGCCCGAGGCCCTGCCGATTGAGCAGAATGTGCAGATGCGGCTCAAGGGCGGGCGCACCGCCAAGCGCGCCATTGTGGCGGAGAAGCTGGAACTGACGGGTCTGATGAAGCCGTTCTCCACCGAGGTCTGGTTCGGTGACCGGGTCGGCGTACTGGGGTCCAACGGCTCCGGCAAGAGCCACTTCCTGCGCCTGCTCGCCACCGGCGGCACCGACCCGGAGCGGGAGCACCTGCCGGTGTCCGACGTCGAGATCGCCGAGGTCCCGCACGAGGGCACCGTGAAACTCGGCGCCCGGATCCGGCCCGGTTTCTTCGCCCAGACCCACGTCCGGCCCGACCTGCTGGGCAAGACCCTGCTCGAAATCCTGCACCGCGGCGACGAGCACCGCTCCGGGCTGGGCCGCGAAGCCGCCGCCGGGGCGCTGGACGGCTATGGGCTCGCGGGGCAGTCGGAGCAGAAGTACGAGTCCCTTTCCGGCGGCCAGCAGGCCCGGTTCCAGATCCTGCTGCTGCAGCTCTCCGGCGCCACCCTGCTGCTGCTCGACGAGCCCACGGACAACCTGGACCTGCACTCGGCCGAAGCCCTGGAACGGGCCATCGACCACTTCGAGGGCACAGTCCTGGCGGTCACCCACGACCGCTGGTTTGCCCGCACCTTCGACCGCTTCCTGGTCTTCGGCTCCGACGGCAGGGTCTATGAATCCGCTGAACCCGTCTGGGACGAAAAGCGCGTCGAGCGCGCCCGCTGACCCAAAGGACGACGACGGGTCCGCACAGCGTTGCTTCCGCGTCCCGCGCAACAGATGATTAAATGATCAAAAAGCATTAGCATTTGATCATGAATACTGATGAGCGGCACCGCCTGATCGGTGGACTGCTTCGCAGCCGGGAGCAGGTCACAGTGGACGAACTGATGGCCGCCTGCGGCGCCTCCGGCGCCACCATCCGGCGCGACCTCGACGTCCTGGCCCAGCACGGCGTGCTGCGAAGGGTCCACGGCGGCGCCAAGAGCCTGGTTTTCGGCGGCGAAAACCCCGAGTACGGCCAACGCGAGCTGGAGGACCACGCCGCCAAAGTGCGGATCGCCGCCGGAGTGGTCGCCCTGCTCCAGGACCGCGGGCACGTCTGGCTGGACAGCGGCACCACGGCCACGGAAATCGCCCGGCAGTTGCGCCAGCGCGAGATGACGATCATGCCGATGTCACTGCGGGCGGTCACAGCACTGTCCCCCGACGATGCGACTGCCGGCCGGCGCCCGGACATCCTGATGCCCGGCGGAAGCCTCATCCCCGGCGAGCTGTCCTTCCGCGGGCCGATGACGGAATCCAACATCCGCTCCCTGCGCTTCGACGCCGCCGTCGTGACGCCCTGCGCCCTGAACCTCAAGGACGGGCTGCTGGCCCACGACCTCGACGACGCTGCCGTGAAGCGCGCAGGCCTGGAATCCGCAGCCCGGGTGATCATCGCCTGTGCCGGATCCAAATGGAACGCCAGCGCCGTCGCCCTCGTGGCGCCCCTGGACGCCGTGGACACCATCGTGACCGACCGCCAGCTCAGTCCTGAAGAACGTGACCAACTCGCACAACACTCGGTGGAAGCAGTGATCGTATGACCAGTACCGCAACCGTCCCGCAGCTGAAGGCTGCCGCAGGGGCCACCTTCCTAGTCTTCGGCATCAACGGCCTGGTCTTCGCCAGCTGGGCCGCCCGGATCCCCGCGGTGACGGAGATCCTGAACATCACCGCCGGGCAAATGGGAACGCTGCTGCTGTGCCTGGCGGTCGGCTCGCTGATCGCGCTGCCCACGGCCGGGTTCGTCGTCGGCCGGATCGGCACCGCGAACGCCGTCCGGAGCGCCGGACTTGTGGCCGCGGCGGCCGGCGTCGCCGTGGCATTTTCCCTGATGGCCGCTTCCGTCCCGGGGACGGCGATCGCCCTCTTCTTCTTCGGAATCGGCGTCGGGTTGTGGGATGTTTCGCAGAACATTGAAGGTGCCGACGTCGAACACCAGCTCGGGCGCACCATCATGCCGCAGTTCCACGCGGCTTTCAGCGGCGGCGCGTTCGTGGGCGCCCTGATCGGCGCCGGCCTGTCCACTCTGGGCGTCGGCCTCCCGGCACACCTGCTGGTCATCGCCGCCGTCGTTGCCGTGCTGACCACAGTGGCCCCGCGGTACTTCCTGCCGCATGTGGCCGCAGAAGCCCCCACCGCAGGGGACCTGGAGGCCGGCAAGGGCGCCTCGGCCTGGCGGGACGGCCGCACGCTGCTGATCGGCGTCGTCGTTCTGGGAGCCACCCTGACTGAAGGCGCCGGCAACGACTGGATTGCCAAAGCCGCCGTTGACGGCCTGGGCGCCGAACAGTCCACCGGGGCGCTGCTGTTCGCCGCCTTTGTGCTGGCCATGACCGCCATGCGCTTCTTCGGCGGCCGCGCGATCGACGCCTACGGCCGTGTGGCCGTGCTGCGCGCCAGCATGGCCGCGGCAACCGCGGGCCTCTGCCTCTTCGTCTTCGCGGGAACCATCTGGCTGGCCGCGGCCGGTGCCGTGCTCTGGGGCGTGGGCGCCGCGCTGGCGTTTCCGATCGGCATGTCCGCCGCGGCGGATGACCCCAGGAAGGCGGCAGCGCGGGTGTCCGTCGTGTCCACGCTGGGCTACATCGCCTTCCTCGCCGGGCCGCCCCTGTTGGGCTATCTGGGAGATCTGACCGGTATCAGGACGGCCCTGCTGGCGATCGGAATCCCGATCCTCGTGGCCCTGCTGCTCGCCGGTGCCGCGAAGCCGCTGCCCTCGAGGTAGCAAGCCCCGCTACGCCCGCTGCGGCCTCGCTAGGCTCCCCGCTGCCTTCGTGTGTTTCCAACTCTGGCACGCAGTGTCCGGCAGTATGGTGGTCAGATGCGAACCATGCTGAAGAAGGCTCCAGGCCGCTTGTCGACGTTCGACCGCAAACTGGTGCGCGCCGTCTCCAATCTGCCCGCCGGTGGCCACGATGAGTTCTTCCGCCGCCTGTCCGCAGCTGCCAACAATGGCAAACTCTGGTTCGGCGTTGCCGGAGTGATGGCGCTTGTGCCCGGGAAGACGCGGCGGGCAGCCCTGCACGGAGTCCTTGCGCAGGGCGTGGCATCGGCCGTGACAAACCTGGCGTTCAAGACCCTCCTGCCCCGGACCCGTCCCCTGCCCGAACACCTTCCGGTGTTCCGCTTCGTCAACCCGCAGCCGACGAGTTCATCGATGCCCTCGGGCCATTCCGCCTCCGCGGTGGCCTTCGCCCTGGGAGTCGGCCTGGTCCGCCCGGCGCTGGGGGCGGCGCTGGCCCCCGTCGCGGCCGGCGTGGCCTACTCACGGGTCCACACCGGGGCCCACTGGCCCTCGGATGTGCTCTTTGGTTCGGCGATCGGCGCCGGGGCGGCCATGGTGACGCGGAAATGGTGGCCCGTCCGGCCACCCTTCCCGGAAACCCACCGCAGTACAGTCCGTGCCGCGGAACTCCCGGACGGCCAGGGACTTTGCATCGCGATCAATACCCTCGGCGGGTCCTATGCTGACGAGACCGTTGCCACCCTGCAGAAAACATTCCCCAAGGCGTATATAAAGGAAATCGGGCATGACGAGTCCGTTGAGGCCGGCATCGCAGGAATTGCGGCCCGGCCGGGGATCGAGGCCCTGGGCGTCTGGGGCGGCGACGGAACCGTGGGCGCCGCGGCAGCCGCCGCCGTCGAACATTCCCTTCCGCTGCTCGTGCTCCCCGGCGGGACGCTGAACCACTTCGCCCGCGACGCCGGGACGCCCACCATGATGGCGGCGGTGCAGGCGGCCTCGAACGGCCAGGCGGCAGTGGCCGACGTCGGCCACGTGAGGGTCGAGCGCGGGCTCCCCGACAGCCCGGAGCACCTCGAAATGATCATGCTCAACACGGCCAGCATCGGCCTCTACCCGAACCTGGTCCGCCGGCGGGAGCAGCTCCAGCCGGCACTTGGAAAACCCCTGGCCGGAATCGTGGCGATGTTCCGGACCTTCGCCGCCGGCACCCCCACGACCCTGGTCGTCAACGGGGTGCGGCACCGGCTGTGGATCCTCTACATCGGCCGCGGCCGCTACTACCCCCGCGACCACGCGCCGCTCGTGCGCCCCGTGCTCGACGACGGGGTCCTGGACCTGCGGATGATCACCGCCGATGAGCCGTTCGCCCGGCTGCGGCTGCTCTGGGCCGTGCTCACCGGCACCGTGGCCACGTCCGGCATCACCCACCTCAGCGAGACCGACCGGATCACCGTGGAACCCGGGAACGGGCCCATGGTCCTCGCCGTCGACGGCGAGGTGGTGCCGGGGGTGCGGAGCGTGGAGATCACCGTCCGGGGCGGCGCGCTGACCTATTACTCGCCCCTCGACTGAGCCCGGGCGGGCCCCGGACAGGCCCGCCAGGCCTCCGGTCGAACGTCGGGGGCCCGGGGCGTCATCCTCCCGGACTACCCTGATTCGCCCCTGAATCATCCCTGAGACCGGCGAAAACCGCCGGCGGTGTCGGTAGCGTGGGGTGCAGACGGGCCCGTGATCGCGGTGACCCGGACATATCTCCCGCTACGCAAAGGAACGCTTCCATGATCGAAGCACGAGGCCTGACCAAGGTTTACGGCGACAAGACCGCCGTCGCCGGTGTCAACTTCACCGTCGAAGCCGGCCGGGTTACCGGCTTCCTGGGGCCGAACGGGGCCGGAAAATCCACCACCATGCGCATGATCATGGGACTGGACCGGCCGACGTCGGGCTCGGTGACCGTCAACGGTGCGCCCCTGGCCGACCACGCTGCGCCGCTGCGCGACGTCGGCGCGCTGCTGGACGCCAAGGCCGTCCACACGAGCCGCTCCGCCTACAACCACCTGCTCGCCATGGCCGCGACGCACAGCATCCCCAAAAAGCGGGTCCACGACGTCATTGAGATGACCGGGCTCGCCGAGGTGGCCCGGAAGAAGGTCCGGGGCTTCTCGCTCGGCATGGGCCAGCGCCTGGGCATCGCCGCCGCCCTCCTGGGCGACCCGCAGACCGTCATCCTGGACGAGCCCGTCAACGGTCTTGACCCCGAGGGCGTGGTGTGGGTCCGCAATCTGGCGAAGTATCTTGCCTCTGAGGGGCGCACGGTCTTCCTCTCCAGCCACCTCATGAGCGAAATGGCCGTCACGGCGGACCACCTGATCGTGATCGGCCGCGGGAAGATCATCGCGGACGCCCCGATCCAGGAGATCATCACCGGGAAGGGCCAGAGCCGCGCGCGGGTCCGCACCGACCAGCCGGACCGGCTCATGCAGCTGCTCGCCGGCGCCGGCGTCTCGGTGGAGGTCCAGGAACGGGAGCTCCTCGAAGTCACGGGCCTGGACCCGCGGCAGATCGCCACCGCAGCCCTGGATAACCACGTCATGATCTACGAACTCACCCCGCTGCAGGCCAGCCTCGAGGAGGCCTACATGGAGCTGACCAAGGATGAGGTCGAATACCACTCGCTGATCACCACGGGCGCCGTTCCCGTCGAAGCCGGAGGCAACTAAGCCATGAGCTCCACAACCGTTGAATCCACGTCCCCCCGCGGCGCCGACACGTCCGCGAAGCGCTCCGGAAACGGCACCAGTTCCGGCCCCGGCCCCAGCTTCCTGAGGGTCCTCAACTCCGAATTCATCAAGTTCCGCACCCTGCTCTCCACGCTGATCCTGCTCGGCTCCACAATCGTCGTCATTGTTGGAATCGGCGCCCTCGCGGCCTGGGGAATCGGCCAGGCGCTGCAGGCCTCCGGCTCGAATCCGCAACGTTCCGCGGCATTGGCCGCCCAGGGCGACATCGCGGCATCGGCACCCAGCGCGGGGATCTCGTTCGCGCAACTGATTCTTGGTTCCCTGGCCGTGCTGATCATCAGCTCCGAATTCACCACGGGAATGGCGCGGTCCACATTTACCGCCGTCCCGAAACGAATCCCGGCCTTCGTCGCCAAACTCCTCGTCGTCGTGGTCTCGGCGTTCCTGGTCACTGCCGTTTCGCTCTACCTCGCCGGCCTCGTGGCGGTGCCGATCTTCGACCAGTACGGCCACACGCTGGACGTCTCCAGCGGGCAGTACTACCGGACCCTGCTGATCAACAGTGTTTATGTTGCCGCCGTCGCAGCGATCGGCATGGCCCTCGGCGCCCTGATCAGGAACTCCGCCGGCGGCATCATGAGCCTGGTGGGCATCTTCTTTGTGCTTCCGATCGCACTGCAGATTATCCAGGGCGACTTCGTCAAGGAACTGCGCAAGTTCATCCCGGACAACACGCTGGCACCCATGACCGCCGCCGAACATCTCCCGGACACCCTGGAGGCCTGGCAGGCCGGCCTGGTGCTGGGCGCCTGGGTGGTCATCCCGCTGCTCCTGGCAGGATTCATGCTCAAGAAGCGGGACGTCTAGGCCGGCGCCACGCGCCCAGCGCCTAGGCTCGGAGCATGATCGATGCTGTGCCTGTAAGGGACGCGTCAGCCGGTTCGGCTGACGCGTTCCTTGCCGAACTCACCGCCCGCCGCCGCGGCCGCCTCCGGCGCTACCTGCTGGCCAACCCGCGGGTCATGGATGTCCTGGTGGTGCTCTGCTACCTGCTCCTGGTCACGCCCACCGCGGTCGAGTCGGTCACCCACGGCGACTGGCCGGTGGCCGTGCTTCTTGCGGCGGCCGCACCCGTCCTGCTCTTCCGGCGGGCCTATCCCGTACAGGTGGCGGCGGCCGTGGGGGTACTGGAGCTGGCCGTCACGTTCCTGCACCCCTGGGGATCCAACGTCTCCGCCGGGCTCTGGTTTTCGCTGTACGCCGTCGCCGTGGTCCGCTCGCGGCGGTTCGCCCTGACGGCCCTGGCCCTGACCACCGCCCCGCTGGTCCTCGTATACTTCCTGCTGGCCGTGGGCCCGCTGGATGGGCGGCTCCCGGACATGGCGGTCCGCACGCCGGAGAATTTCCAGCTGATCACCAGCATCGCCGCCGGCATCGGCATTACGCTTTCCAACGTGATTGCCACGGGGATCGGAATTTCGGTCCGGCAGCGCCGCGAGCATGAGCAGGAGATTGCCGCATGGGCCGCCCGGGCCCAGCAGCTGGGCTCAGTCACCGAACGGAACCGGATCGCCCGTGAAATGCACGACGTCGTGGCCCACTCCCTGACGGTCATGATCAGCCTGTCCGACGGCGCCGCCGTCGTCCTCAAGAAGGATCCCGCACGCGCCGCCGGCGTCCTCGAGGAACTCTCCCGGACCGGACGCACGGCTCTGGCCGACATGCGGCGCGTCCTGGGCGTGCTCCGCGAGGATTCGGCCGCGGGAAACGCCCCGCGCGAGCCGCTGGTGGCCGGAGACGGACTGGCCACGCTGCTCGAGGGTTTCCGCACCGCGGGACTTCCGCTGCACTACACGCACACCGGCCCGTCGCTGCCCGGTGATGCGGCGTTCCAGCTGACCGTCTACAGGATCGTGCAGGAATCGCTGACCAACGTGCTGCGCTACGGCCGTGCGCTCAGCCGGGTGGATGTCAGCATTGCCCGCGACGGTTCCAGCGTGGTCATCGAAGTGGTCGACGACGGCCGGGGCACAGTTGACCCCGGCGGTCACGGCGCCGGCCCGCAAGGCAAGGCCGACTCCCTGGATTCGCTCGGCACCGGGCACGGAATCGACGGGATGCGGGAGCGAGCCAGGATCTACGCAGGCACCGTGCACGCCGGACGCACCGGCGACCGCGGCTGGCGGGTGCGTGCGGAACTGAACTGCACCGGGGACAATGCAACCGAAACAAGGGGGGACAATGGTCGACAAAGGACCGGTACGCGTTCTGCTGGTGGATGACCAGCCGCTGCTCCGGATGGGGTTCCGCCTCATCCTGGAGGGTGAAGATGATTTGTGCATCGTGGGCGAGGCATCCAACGGCGCCGAAGCGGTCCGGCACGCCCGGGAGCTCGCGCCCGACGTCGTCCTGATGGATGTGCGGATGCCCGTCCTGGACGGGATCGAGGCCACCCGGGCCATCGCGGACTCGGGCTCCGACGCCAAGATCATCATCCTGACCACCTTTGACCTTGATGAATACGCCTTTGCCGGGCTGCGGGCGGGGGCCTCGGCCTTCCTGCTCAAGGACGTGGCGCCGGCGGAACTGATCAGCGCGGTGCGGGTTGTGGCCAGCGGCGACGCCGTTGTGGCGCCCCGCGTTACGCAGCGGCTGCTGGAGACCTACGTCCGCGGTGCCGGGGCGGTGGATCCTTCCGCGGGTACCGGCCCTTCCTGGGCGGACCGCGGCGGTCAGCGCACCGGCGGTCAGCGTGATGGGGCGGACGACGGCGGCCAGCCGGCCGGCAGCCCGGCACGCCCCGCGCGGGATCCCTTGCTGGAAGACCTGACGCCCCGCGAAAACGAGATGCTCGGAACGCTGGCGGAGGGGCTCTCCAACGCCGAAATCGCGCACAGGTACTTCCTGTCCGAGGCCACAGTCAAGACCCACGTGCGCCGGATCCTGACCAAGCTCCACCTCCGGGACCGCGTCCAGGCCGTCGTCTACGCGTACGAGACCGGCCTCGTCGTGCCGAGCAACGCCGACTACTGACGGGGGCTGCCTGCCGGCGGTGCCGAACGGTTACCGGCGGGTAGTGCCTGAAGCAGTGGTTTCAGGCACATTGCCGAATTGCCAATGGGGCAACTTTGGTTGCCTTGGAGGCTCTTTTGTTGGGGAATGGCCCGGTCCTGCCCGTCGTCATTTGTGGGATTGCACAAGACGGAGCGTGCGCCGGGCGGTCTAGTGTGAAACGACACTGTGGTCCGCCGCACAGCATGGTTCGATTCCGTGCCGGCAACGAGCGGGCCTGAACCCCCCACGAAGGACGGCGCTTCCATGCCCGCTGACCAACAGCTCTCAAAATCCCTGAAACCCAGGCACCTGTCCATGATCGCCATCGCCGGCGTGATCGGCGCCGGACTGTTTGTCGGTTCGGGTGCGGCGATCCAGCAGGCCGGACCGGGCATCCTGGTTGCCTACGCCGCGGCGGGTCTCGTCGTCATCCTCGTCATGCGGATGTTGGGCGAGATGGCTGCGGCCAACCCGGAAACCGGCTCCTTTTCCACGTACGCGGACAAGGCGCTGGGCCGCTGGGCAGGGTTCAGCATCGGCTGGCTCTACGCCTGGTTCTGGATCATCGTCCTTGGCATCGAGGCCACGGCCGGGGCGGCCATCATGCACCGCTGGGTTCCGGGCATCGACCAGTGGGTGTGGGCGCTTGCCCTGATGGTGCTGCTGACGCTGACCAACCTCGGGTCCGTGAAGTCCTACGGCGAGTTCGAGTTCTGGTTCGCTTCCATCAAGGTCGCGGCAATCGTGCTCTTCCTGCTCTTCGGTGTCGCCGCGATCCTCGGCTTCATCCCCGGTGTTCCGGCCCCCGGACTGGACAACCTGATCGGCAACGGCGGGTTCATGCCCAACGGCCCGGGCGCCGTCCTGGCCGGCATCCTCGTGGTCGTGTTCTCCTTCTTCGGGGCAGAAATCGCCACCATCGCCGCCGGCGAATCCGAGAACCCGGTTGACGCCGTCAAGAAGGCCGTGAAGTCCACCGTCTGGCGCATCCTCGTCTTCTACATCGGCTCCATCGCCATTGTGGTCACCCTGCTGCCCTGGAACTCCGCGTCCGTCGCCAAGAGCCCCTACGTTGCGGTCATCGAGCTGTTCGGCATCCCCGGCGCCGGAACCATCATGGACGTCGTGGTCCTGACCTCGGTGCTCTCCTGCCTGAACTCGGGCCTCTACACCGCCAGCCGCATGCTCTTCTCGCTCTCCCGCCGCGGCGACGCCCCCAAGTCATGGATGCGGATTTCCAAGCGCGGAGTGCCTGCAGCTGCAGTGCTGGCCTCCACGGTGGTCGGCTTCATCACCGTGGGCCTGAACTACATCGCCCCGGACACCGTCTTCCTGTTCCTGGTCAACACCTCCGGCGCCATCGCGCTGTTCGTCTGGCTCGTGATCGCCTCCTCCCAGCTGATCCTGCGCCGCCGCATGGGCGCCGCCGCCAAGGACCTCCAGCTGAAAATGTGGCTCTTCCCCTACCTGACCTGGGTGTCCATCGTCAGCATCGTCGCCCTCCTGATCGGCATGGTGATCCTGGAATCCACCCGCGAATCGCTGCTGCTCTCGCTCGCCCTCGCCGGCGTCGTGGTGGGAATCGGAGTCTTCCGATACCGCAGGAACGGCGCCCAGGCCGCCGTTTCCGCAGCCGGTGACGCCACTGGTGCCGAAGCCCAGGTGGTTGACGCTGAGGACGCCACGGTGGGTGCCCGCCCGGTGTCGTAAGCCCCCCACGTCACCCCCCAGCACCACCGGACATGCCCTCGCTCGGAAACCAAGGCTGGACATAATGCCATCATGTCCATTCCTGGGAGCGTGGGGAGCGCATGTCCGGCGCACCAGGGACATGTCCGGTCGCTGCGCTGGCAAAGGGGCATGTCCAGCAAGGCCACAGCCGCTTCACAGGAAAGGGCTAGCCAGCCCATAGTGCCGCCGGGTTCCATGGGACCATGACAAAAACGCCCCAGCCCCCGCACCAGCCGCATCCCAACCACGACCGCGGCCTGGAGTTCGATCTTTCCACGCTCATGAGCCGCCGCTCGCTGGGCATGTTCCTCGGCGCGGGAACCGCAGCCGCCCTGGCAGCCTGCAGCCCGGCCGGCACCAGCGGCAGTTCGACGTCGGCCTCGTCCGCCGCGGCTTCGGCGGCCACAACTCCGGCGACGTCGGCCGCGGCAGCAACGCCGTCGGCCTCGTCTTCGGCCACGCCGACGCTGACCCGTGCGATCGCCGAATGCGGCGCAGAAATCCCTCAGGAAACCGCCGGCCCCTACCCCGGCGACGGTTCCAACGGCCCCAATGTCCTGGAGGCCTCCGGGGTGGTCCGCCAGGACATCACTTCCAGCTTCGGCACCGCCACCAGCACCGCCGAGGGCGTGCCGCTGACGGTCACACTGACCCTGCTCGACAACGCCAACGGCTGCACCCCGCTGGCCGGAGCCGCCGTCTACGCCTGGCACTGCGACCGCGACGGCAAATACTCCATGTACGATTCCGGGCTCCAGAACGAGAACTACCTCCGCGGCGTCCAGGAGGCCGACGCCAACGGGCAGGTCACATTCAAAACCATCTACCCCGGGGCCTACAGCGGCCGCTGGCCACACATCCACTTTGAAGTCTTCGAGTCCATGAGCAATGCGACGGCGGCCGGCCAGGTCCTGGCCGTGTCCCAGATCGCGCTGACCGAGGCGGCCTGCAAAGAGGTCTACGCGTCGACCGGCTACGAAACCAGTGCCCAGAACTTCCCCCGCACCACGCTGAAATCCGACAACGTCTTCGGCGACGACGGCGGCATCTACCAGCTGGCCGCCATGAGCGGCTCGGTAACCGCGGGCTACACCGCCGGTCTCAACGTCACCGTCTAGACACAGCGGCGGATCCGAGCCACAGCGGAGCATCCGGCCAGGCGGCACGGTCTCGGCTCCTCGGATCCGGCCCGACGGCCTGGTCTCGGCTCGGTCAGAGCGGCGTGTCCGGCACACCCAGGGGCCGGGTGTGCCGGACTAGACTCGGAGCCATGCCAACACCGAGCACCGCAGCAGAGCACATCCAGGACCTCGGCGCGTATGTCAGCGCGTCGCCGTCGAGCTTCCACGCCGTCCACGAAGCCGCGCGCCGGCTGGATGCTGCGGACTTTACGGGCCTGGACGAACTGCACGCGTGGCCGGAACCCGGAGCCGCCGGAGCCGCCACGGCCGGCAAGTTCTACGTGATCCGCGACGGCGCCCTCATCGCCTGGGTGGTGCCCGCCGGTGCCGGACCGACCACCGGCTTCAACATCCTGGGCGCGCACACGGATTCGCCGTCCTTCAAACTCAAGCCGAAGGCCACCACGGGCAAGTTCGGCTGGCTGCAGGCCGGCGTCGAGGTCTATGGCGGACCGCTCCTGAACTCCTGGCTGGACCGCGAACTCCAGCTCGCCGGCCGCCTGGTCATGCGTGACGGCACGCAGCACCTGACGGCCACGCGCCCGCTGCTGCGCTTCCCGCAGCTCGCCATCCACCTGGACCGGGCCGTGAACGAGGGCCTGGCCCTGGACAAGCAGCAGCACATGAATCCGGTCTATGGCCTGGGCGATCCCGCCGGCGAGGACCTCCTCGGGCTCCTCGCAGACCGGGTCGCCGGTGCCACCGTGGATCCGGACCAGATCGGCGGGTACGACGTCGTCATCGCGGACACCCAGGCCCCGGCGGTGTTCGGCGCGCGGGGCGAATTCTTCGCCTCCGGCCGGCTCGACAACCTCTCCGCGACGCACGCCGGGCTCACGGCGCTGATCGCCCACGCCGGCACGCCGCTGCCGGACGGTGCACCCATCGCCGTTCTGGCCGCCTTTGACCACGAAGAAATCGGCTCAGCATCCCGTTCCGGCGCGTGCGGACCCATCCTCGAGGACGTCCTGGTGCGGATCTCCGACGGGCTCGGGGCCTCGGCCAGCCAGCGTCGGCAGGCCTTCGCGGCGTCGTTCTGCGTCTCGGCGGATGCGGGCCATGCCGTGCACCCGAACTATCCGGAACGGCACGATCCGGCCAACCGGCCCGTCCTCAACGGCGGGCCGCTGCTGAAGATCAATGCCAACCAGCGCTACGCGACCGACGCCACCGGGGCCGCCCTCTGGGCGCGGCTGTGCACCGACGCCGGGATTCCGTACCAGGAATTCGTCTCCAACAACGTGATGCCGTGCGGCTCGACGATCGGCCCGCTGACCGCCACCCGGCTGGGAATCCGGACGGTCGACGTCGGTGTTCCCCTGCTCTCGATGCACTCGGCGCGCGAGCTTTGCGGCGTCCAGGACCCGCACCGGCTGGCCACGGTGACGCGGACGTTTTTCCGGACGGCGGCGTAAGGTCCCGGTACGGACTACGCGGCGACCCCGACCACGAGGTTGATGGTGGTAGCCAGGATGATTGTCCCAAAGAGGTAGGACAGCAGGCTGTGCTTGAGCGCCTCTGCCCGGATGCCATGGTTCTGGAGGGCGGTGTCTGAAACCTGGTACGTCATGCCAAGGCTTGTGGCCAGGTACGCGAAGTCGGTGTACTGCGGCGGCCGGGTCTGGTTGAAGTCGATGCCGCCCACCGCGGAGCCTGCTTTCCGTCCGGTGCCGTAGTACAGCTCGGCATAGCGCAGTGTGAAGAGCGTTTGGACGAGCGTCCAGGACAGTGCCACCGAGACCACCGCGAGCAGGCCGCCCCCGATCCGGGACACGAAGTCGGTGTTGTTGTGGGAATCCACGATGACCGCCGCTGCCGCGCCCAGGCTGGCCACATTTGCCCCCAGAATGAGCAGGTCCGTGGTGCTCCGGGATGGATCCTCCGCTGTGGCGTGCAGCCGTGTATCCGCCGGATCGAGGCCCCCGATGACCAGCCAGACCCAGACGATGTAGGTCAGGGCAGCCCCGCACCAGCCAATCGTGGGAGCCTGCACCCAGTGCCCCGCCACTCCGGCTGCGGTCGCGGCAAGCAACCCCGCCAGCAACATGACGGCGAAACGCAGGCGGCTCTTCCTGGTGCGCACGGCACGTCGGTGCGGGGATCCGGTGTTCATTCCCTGATCATGGCATGCCGACGGCGGCAACCGCCGCAACGGTTATCCACATGCCCCTCCGGTACTCTTCCGGGCCCGGCCGCAGGGTCGTACAGTGGGGGCACGGAATCGCCGAAACCGGCGCGGATGCACTAAGCTATTGAAGTCTGTGCTGCGCCCTGCCTCCGATCCGGTGGCCGGGCATTGCATGGCACCGCAAATGAACCTCCTGTTACGGAAATGCCGTAACCGCTTAGCCCAAAGGAGGTGGGTTCACATATGCGTCCTTACGAATTGATGGTAATCATCGACCCCGAGGTCGAAGAGCGTGCCGTTGAGCCGTCGCTTCAGAAGTTCCTGAACGTCATCACCAACGATGGTGGAACCATCGAAAAGGTTGACATCTGGGGCCGTCGTCGCCTGGCTTACGAAATCCAGAAGAAGTCCGAAGGTATCTACGCCGTGGTGAACTTCACCGCTGAGCCGGCTACCGCCAAGGAACTTGACCGCCAGCTGAGTCTCAACGAGACCATCATGCGCACCAAGATCACCCGCCCCGAAGAGCAGAAAGTTGTTGCTGAGTAATTCAGCGCTCAACCTTCAATCTTTATCCCCGCAGGAACGCACAAGGAGGCAGTAGATGGCAGGCGAAACCACTATCACGGTTGTCGGTAACCTCACCAATGACCCCGAACTCAGGTTCACACCGTCCGGTTCGGCCGTAGCGAATTTCACCATCGCTTCTACTCCCCGCACCTTCGACCGGCAGTCCAATGAGTGGAAGGACGGGGAAACCCTGTTCCTCCGCGCGTCGGTCTGGCGCGAAGCAGCCGAAAACGTCGCCGAATCCCTGACCAAGGGCATGCGCGTGATCGTCTCCGGCCGCCTGAAGAGCCGTTCCTACGAAACAAAAGAAGGCGAGAAGCGCACCGTTATCGAGCTCGAGGTCGACGAGATCGGCCCGAGCCTGCGGTACGCCAATGCCAAGGTCAACCGCACCCAGCGCTCCGGCGGTCAGGGTGGACAGGGTGGCTTCGGCGGCGGCAACAGCGGTGGCTTCGGTGGCGGCCAGGGTGCAAACCAGGGCGGCAACACCGGCGGACAATGGGGCGGCAACCAGCCCGCCGCGCAGGAAGACCCGTGGGCCACGCCCGGGGTCAGCAATGCGGGCGGCGGCTGGGGCAACGGCCCGGATTCCGAACCTCCCTTCTAAACAACATCTAAGGTCCGGCAACGAAAACCGCCGGGACGCCGCAAGGCGCCCGGGTGCAGACCGCGCCGGATCACCACCATCCCGTGGATCAATATCCACGGGCTCCATCGAATAGGAGCTCCACGATGGCTAAGGCTGAACTCCGTAAGCCCAAACCAAAGTCCAACCCCTTGAAGGCCGCTGACATCACTGTCATCGACTACAAGGACGTAGCATTGCTGCGCAAGTTCATCTCCGACCGCGGAAAGATCCGCGCCCGTCGCGTCACTGGCGTCACGGTGCAGGAACAGCGCAAGATCGCCCAGGCAATCAAGAACGCCCGCGAAGTTGCTCTGCTGCCCTACTCCGGCGCTGGCCGCGGTTAAGGGAAGGGATTAACTAAAATGGCAAAGCTCATTCTGACCCACGAAGTAACCGGTCTCGGTGCTGCTGGCGACGTTGTCGAGGTCAAGGACGGTTACGCACGTAACTACCTGCTGCCCCGCAACTTCGCCCTGACCTGGTCCAAGGGTGGCGAGAAGCAGGTTGAGTCCATCAAGGCTGCCCGCGTTGCCCGCGAGCACGCTTCCCTGGAAGACGCTCAGAAGCAGGCTGCTGCACTCTCCGCCAAGCCGGTCAAGCTGGTCGTCAAGGCTGGCGCAACCGGACGCCTGTTCGGCACCGTCAAGCAGGGCGACGTGGCCGACGCTGTTGAGGCCGCTGGCCTGGGCCGCATCGACAAGCGCAAGGTTGAACTGCCGGCACACATCAAGTCGACCGGTTCCTACCAGGCAAACGTCCGTCTGCACGACGACGTTTCCGCTGTGATCGAACTCGACGTCGTCGCAGGCAAGTAGTCTTTCGACTCCCGGCCTCACCGGCCAGGCAGTCCTGAACTGCTGGAAGGCCCCCGCCTCCGGACCCCTTTGAGGGACCGAAGGCGGGGGCCTTCCGCTTTAACTTCCGCTTTAACTGTCACGCGGGGCGGATTCGCCTTAGCCGTGGTGCAGCACCGTGGTGACGTGCCGATAGCCGTGCCGGATCAGTTCCGCCAGCACGGCCTCGTCGACGTCGTCGAGTTTGTTGACGTACAGGCAGCCGGCACCGAGCTTGTGCTTGCCCAGCCGGCCGAGCAGATCGACAGCCTCCGGCCCGTCGGTGAGCCCGTAGAGCGACAGGCTGGATTTCCTGGGCGAGAATCCGACCGCAGGGGCATCACCTTCCCTGCCGCTCGCGTACTTGTAGTGGTAGCGGCCGAAGCCCACGATGGTTGGGCCCCACATTTCCGCCGCTTCCCCAGTGATTCCGGACATCAGCGTGAGCAGCCGCAGCCCGTCGCCGCGCCGGACCGGGTGCTCGACGGCGGCCAGGAACTCCTCGACAGACGCGCCGGTTGCCTGCGTTTTGTTTTCAGCCATGAGGGCAGTCTTCCAGAGCGCGGAATCCCTGTCAGTCGGCGCGGCCTGTGGGGGAGCGAAAGCCCGGGAATAAATCCACGCCTCGGGCCCTTGAAAGGGTAGATGCAAACGCATGTATTAGCGTTGCTGACCTGGATTCAACTTAGGAGCACTCCGTGGAAACCCGCCGTATTACCGTTATCTCCGCCGGACTGGGCGTCCCGTCGTCGAGCCGTCTGCTGGCCGACCAGCTGGCGGCGTCGGCCGAGCGGCAGCTTGCCGCGGCCGGCTACGCCGCCGACGTCGAGGTCGTGGAACTCCGGGACCTCGCCGTGGACATCGCCAACAACTTCGTGACCGGCTATGCGGCTCCGCGGCTGGCCGAAGTGATCGCCGGCGTCCATGCCTCCGACGGCATCATCGCCGTCAGCCCCGTGTTCAGCGCCTCCTACAGCGGGCTTTTCAAATCCTTCATCGATGTCCTCGATCCCAAGTCGCTGGAGGGCAAGGCGGTCGTGCTGGGCGCCACCGCGGGAACGGACCGGCACCAGATGGTGCTGGACTTTGCGATGCGGCCGCTTTTCACCTACCTGCGCACCAGGATCGCGGCCACCGCTGTCTTCGCCGGGCCCCAGGACTGGGGCAACAACGACGACGGCGGCTCGCCGCTCTCGGCGCGGGTGGACCGGGCAGCGGGGGAGTTTGTCAGCCTGCTGCAGGACTCAGGGCCGCAGCAGAAGCCGGTGCCCCTGGAGTCGCTGCCGTTTGAGCAATTGCTCGCCGGCATCTCGGGCACGCGGTAGCGCCGGAACGGGAGTCGTGCTCAGTCGCCGAGCAGGGCGATGAATTCCCTGGCCTGCTTCATGGAAATATCCGAGTGGCGGGTCAGGGCCGTCGCTGCGGCCTCGGTGTCGCCGCTCTTGGCGAGAGTGCGGATCCTGCCGTAAATCTCATCATTGAGCATGTTGCTGCTCACCTCGCGCGTGACATCTCCCTTGCTGGCGATGGCGCGGTAGCGGTACGGGAACCGCTGCGGCACGTCCTCCTCGTCCGCAACGGCTTCCGGTGCGGCCTCGGGGGCCCGGTAGGGCTGGGGGTGCGCCGCCAGGGCTGCGACGGCGTCGCGGGACGCCCGGAGGCCCTCACCGGTGGCCTCGAGGTACACCTTGATGGCGGCCATAGCCTGCCCCTGGGCTATCAGTGCGTAAAGCCGCCGGTGCTGCTCCTCGTTGAGCCTGGCGGCCGCGGCGCGGGCCACGTCGGCGGAGTCGGGCGCCGGCTGCGGCCTGGACGAGGGCGTGGGGCGTTCGCCGCGGCGGCTCCAGGCCCGGACCACTATCAGCACCCCTGCGGCCACTAGGACCAGGATCAGTACGGGAATGAGCAGCGAATCCATGCGCTAGAGCCGTTCTACGTAATTCTTGGCGGTCTTGTGGTCCGAGTGCGTCGCCTGCTGCAGCATCCGCGTTGCCTTGATCTTGTGGCCGCTGCGGGCCATCGACTGAAGCTCCAGGAAGAGTTGGGGGCTGAGCTGTCCGAAGGCGAGCAGGGTGTCCTGGTGGCCGGGGCGGGCCCCGGCAAAGGTCGCGGCGCTGTGGGCCAGCAGGGCGGAGCGGGCGTGGTCGGCCTGTTGTGACTGCTGCGCGGAGTTCTGGCTGGGACGGGTGGTCGCTTCGATCTTTGCGCGGGCGGCAACCGCAGCCTGGACCTGCGCAGCGTAGTGCGCCTGTGACTTCACCGCCAGTTCCCGCTGGTAGCGCTCTGCGTCGGAAATGCCGAAATTCCGCGGTTTCAGCGCCGTGACCATCGCCCAGAGCACCGCCGTCAGAATGAGGGCAGGCAACATGACTATCAGTACATCGGCCATGCTTAGAGCTTATGCCAGATTGCGGTTATCCACAGCATATTCCGCACCGCACGTACAGTGCCCCCGCGGCCGGCGTCAATTCGGCGCTGCGGCGTGAGTCCGGCCACAAAATTCGTGCATTGGGCGGCAAATATGGCCTCCGGCGCGGTGCTGAATCCCCAGCCGCAAGGTGCAGGCTGTGGATGAAGCTTGGTGGAAAATCTTTTGTGTCCACAACATGAATCCAATGTTTCTGCAGGTCAAGGGCGGATTGCGGACACAAGTTTTTTTCTATCCACAGCCCTACCCACAGACTGTGCACAAGCATCAGGCAGTAGTGCACAGGTTATCCACAGGGGAGTGGGGTGGCCGGGTTGGTGCCTGCCCGATCGGCGGATAACGTTGCAGGGTATCGGGCCTTGGAAGCGGAAAATCCTGTGGCCGCCGGGTGGTGCCCGCAAGGAACCCATCCCCGGATCCCGGTGGCTCTGCAGCCGCACCAGCGCTGTGGATAACGGCGGTGCGGCGGACCGGCGGGAACTGTCGGAGCTGACTGATAAGAATTGAGCGGCCGGCATGCGCCGGGTTTGCCGCTGGGCGTCACCGCAGTTTGGCATTACCGCAGTTGGGCGTCACCGCAGTTGGGCGTCACCGCCGGTCGGTGTCACCGCAGTTCAGCACCAACGCAGTTTGGCATCACAGCGGCTGGGCCTCGAGGCACAGCGCTTACGCGCCGCGGCGAACGGATATCCGCCACGGCTCACTATGGAGGACGCAGTTTTGTCAGTTACGCATCTGGACTCAGTCGAGGGTACGCGGGGAGCCGAGGGCAGCCGCAAGCCCCCGCAGGACATTCCCGCGGAGCAGTCAGTCCTGGGCGGCATGATGCTGTCCAAGGACGCGATTGCCGACGTCGTCGAGATCCTGCGTGGCCAGGACTTCTACCGTCCGGCCCACGAAACCATCTACGAGGCGATCATCGACCTCTACGGCCGCGGCGAGCCCGCGGACGCCGTGACGGTCTCGGACGAGCTGACCAAGCGCGGCGAGATCAACCGGATCGGTGGCCCGGCCTATCTGCACGAGCTCATCCAGACCGTTCCCACCGCTGCAAACGCCGGCTACTACGCCGAAATCGTGGCCGAACGGGCCGTGCTCCGCAGGCTGGTCAACGCCGGCACCAAGATTGTCCAGCTCGGCTACGGACAGGACGGCGAGGTAGAAGACCTCGTCAACCAGGCCCAGGCCGAGGTCTACGCCGTCGCCGAACGCCGCACCGCCGAGGACTACGTGGTCCTCAAGGACGTCATGGAGTCCACGGTGGACGAGATCGAAGCCTCGGGGCACCGCGGCGAGGGCATGGTGGGCGTCCCCACCGGTTTCTACGAGCTCGATGAGCTGACCCATGGCCTGCACCCCGGCCAGATGATCGTCATCGCCGCCCGCCCGGCTGTCGGTAAATCCACGTTCGCCCTCGACTTCGCCCGTTCGGCCGCCATCAAGAACAACCTGGCCACAGTCATGTTTTCCCTCGAAATGGGCCGCAACGAGATCGCGATGCGCCTGCTGTCCGCCGAGGCGACCATCGGTCTCCAGGACCTCCGCAAGGGCACCATCAAGGACGAGCAGTGGTCCAAGATTGCCACCACCATGGGCCGCATGAACGATGCCCCGCTGTTCATCGATGACAGCCCCAACATGTCGCTCATGGAAATCCGGGCCAAGTGCCGGCGGCTCAAGCAGCAACATGACCTCAAGCTCGTGATCCTGGACTACCTGCAGCTCATGAGCTCGGGCAAGAAGGTCGAATCCCGCCAGCAGGAAGTCTCCGAGTTCTCCCGAGCCCTGAAGCTGCTCGCCAAGGAACTCCAGGTCCCCGTGATCGCGCTGTCGCAGCTGAACCGTGGCTCCGAGCAGCGCCAGGACAAGCGCCCCATGGTCTCGGACCTGCGCGAATCCGGCTCCATCGAGCAGGACGCCGACATGGTGATCCTGCTGCACCGCGAAGACGTCTACGACAAGGAGTCCCCGCGCGCCGGCGAGGCGGACATTCTGATCGCCAAGCACCGTAACGGTCCCACAAAGGACATTGTTGTGGCCTTCCAGGGCCACTACTCGCGGTTCGCCAACATGGCGGCCGACGCCGGCGGGGGCGGCGGCTTCTAGCCCGCCCTAACCCTCAGCCTGCCCTAGCCCTCGCCGGCCGCGAGCAGGTGGTTGGGCAGCCGGTTCCCTGGCGCCCGGCCGCGGATTTCCAGCAGTTCGCGGGCGTGGGCGTGGAGCCGCGTGTCCTCGGCGGAGACCGGCACCCACTGCGGAACCGGGACCGAGGTGCCGGCTTCGTCGCGGGCCACCATGACGGTCAGGCAGTAGGTGGTGAGGTTCAGTTCGCGCCCCTTGGGGTCCCCCGAGCGGACATGGACGGCGATGTGCATCCCCTTCGTGCCGGTGTAGACCAGGCGGGCCTCCACCTCCACGACGTCGCCGATCAGCAGCGGCCGGTAGAACCGCACGCCGCCGGAAAACACGGCCACGGTGTCCTTCCCGCAGTAGCGGGAGGCACAGACGTAGGCGGCCTCATCGATCCACTTCATCACGATGCCGCCGTGGACCTTGCCGCCCCAGTTCACGTCCGTCGGCGCCGCCATGAACCGCAGCACCACCTGCTCTGCAGTGCCGGCGTCGGTATATTCCTGGCCGCTCATGGCCTCCACGATGTCCTCGCGGACCTTGATCCGGGCCAGCGCGTTATCCCGCTGTTCGATTTCTTCGCCCGTCACCGGTTCAAACTGCGGCACCGGGATGGGCTTGCCGTCGGCGCCCACGGCCACGAAGATCACGATGCACTGGCTGCGCATGGTGGCAGGGCCGCCCTTCGGATCGCCCGAGGACACGACCGTGCGGATGTGCATCGAGGACCGTCCGGTATAGACGATGGTGGCCTCGACCTCCACCATGTCCCCGCTGTTGACAGGGTCCGCGAAGTGGATGTTCCCCACATAGGCCGTCACGCAGTAGGACTTGGACCAGCCGACGGCGGCGGCATAGGCCGCCTTGTCCACCCACTCGAGCACGGTGCCGGCGTCCACCGAGCCGCTGTGGCCGACATCGGTGGGGGCCGCCAGGAAGCGCAGGGTCACGGCATTGGGCGCATTCTCGCTCATGCTGTGAGTTTACTGAAGGGCCCGGCAGGTGCCGCGGACCGGCGACACAATCGCTGTCCGGGACGCCATAACCCGATGACATACGACGGCGGGCGGCCACCTTAAGGTGACCGCCCGCCGTAGCTGAATATATGCGTTGAAGAAGTGCGCTGAAGAAGTGTGCCTGGGGAAGCGGGGGGACTAGGCCAGGACGCCGAGCCTGGAGCTGGCGCGGCCGAACAGCACCTTGTCTACGGAGACCTTGCCCGCGCCGACGAGGGCCACGGCCAGGGCTGCGGCGGCCAGCAGCAGCACCAGTTCGTAGCCGCCGGTGGCGGCGAACACTCCGGCGGAGGCGTGGACCAGGAACAGGGCGCCCAGCATGTCCACGGCGAGCAGAACGGCGAACACGCGGGTCAGGACGCCCAGGATCAGGGCGATGCCGCCGGCCAGTTCCAGGGTCGCGACCACCGGTGCGGCAACCTGTGCCGCGGGGACACCCATCTGGGTGAACGCGGCCTGGGTGCCGGGAATGGTGAATTCGTAGAACTTCTGCCAGCCGTGGGCGGCGAAGAGGAATCCGGTGACGAGGCGCAGGATGGTGCGGGCCGAGGTGGTGAGGGCGGGCTGGTTCATGGGAAATACCGTTTCGTAAGAGGAGGCGCCGCGGCTGTGTTCCGCCGCGACTTCGGTTGCGTTCAGGATCAAGTCTTCCCGAGTTTTAGTTGAAATGTCAACTAATATGGAAATGTATGACGCCGGGAGTGCCGCTAGGGTGGATCCGTGCCCGCCTTGTCCCCGACCTCCGCCACCCTGCCGGCCGCCGCGAGCCGGAACCGGGAAATCCTGCGCCTTGCCGTCCCCGCTTTCGGCGCCCTGATCGCCGAACCGCTGTTCCTGCTGGCCGATTCGGCGATCGTCGGCCACCTCGGCGTGGCGCAGCTCGCCGGCGTCGGGCTGGCCTCCGCGGTGCTGCATACGGTGGTGGGCCTCATGGTCTTCCTCGCCTACTCCACCACCCCGGCCGTGGCGCGCGCGATCGGCAACGGCCAACTGCCCAAGGCCCTCGCGGCCGGCCGCGACGGCGTCTGGCTGGCCCTGCTGCTCGGAATCGTCCTCGCCGTGGCGGGCTTCCTGTCCGCCGGGCCGCTCCTGGAATTGATGGGCGCCCGCGGCGAAGTGCTGGCGTTCGCGGTGGACTACCTGCGCGCCTCGATGCCCGGACTCGTCGCGATGCTGCTGATCTTCGCGGGCACCGGAGTGCTGCGCGGGCTGCAGGACACCCGGACCCCGTTGATCGTCGCCGCCGCCGGGTTCACCCTGAACATCGCGCTGAACTTCCTCCTGGTCTACGGGCTCCAGCTCTCAGTCGCCGGCTCGGCGATCGGCACCAGCATCGCACAATGGGCCATGGCGGCCGTCTACGTGCTGATCGTCCGGCGCAATGCCCGCCACCACGGGGTGCCCCTGCGGCCGGACTGGCACGGCATCCGGGCCCTGACCCGGGTGGGCTCCTGGCTGATGCTGCGCACGCTCAGCCTGCGCATCGCGATCCTCGCCACCGTCGTGGTGGTCACCGCGCAGGGTCCGGTCAACCTCGCGGCGCACCAGCTGGCCATGACCATCTTCACATTCTTCGCCTTCGCCCTGGACGCCCTCGCGATTGCGGCCCAGGCGCTGATCGGCAAAGAACTTGGCGCGGCCCGGCCCGCGGCGGCCCGCGCGCTGACCCGCACCATGACCCGGTGGGGGATCGGCTTCGGCGTCCTGACCGGGATCCTCCTCGCGGTGGCGGCGCCGTGGGCGGGCGCACTCTTCACCTCCGACGCCGACGTCCGGGCGGCGCTGACGCTCGCCCTGTGGGTGCTCGCCGCCGGGCAGCCCCTCGCCGGATACGTCTTTGTCCTCGACGGCGTCCTCATCGGGGCGGGCGACGCCCGCTATCTGGCGATCGCCGGCGTCGTCAATCTCGCGGCCTACCTGCCGCTGCTGCTGGCAGTGCGGAATCCCGGCGCCGGTACCGGCGCGGGCCTGCTCTGGCTGTGGGCGGCCTTCTCCCTGGGCTACATGGCGGCACGCGCGCTGACGCTGGGCCTCCGGGCCAGGACGGAGAAATGGATGGTCCTCGGCGCGCGCTGAGCCGGAAAGGCCCCCGGGTGCCGGCAGATGCCGCCCGCCCCGGCGCGCGCCGGGGCGGCTTCGCACTAAACTGGACGGGTGACTCTTCCCGCAGCGCCTGACGCGACCCCTGCCATCCGCGCCGCGGCCGACCTATGGAAGCCCGTCCTTGTCCGGGCCGCCGTTGCGCTCGTGTTCGGCGCCGTAACCGTGTTCTGGGCCGCACCGCCCGAGGCGGGCATGGGCTGGGCCGGCGGCCTCTACCTGCTGGCCACCGGTGTGGTCATCATCTGGACCGTGCCCAAGACCGGGTACTCCCCGCGGGAAGGTGCCGGCCGGATCCTCTCCGCCGGCGGGGCAGCCCTGGCGGGCGCGGGAGCGGCCGTGGCCCTGATTCCCGCCTCCCTCATCTTTGGAACAATCGCCGCGTTGGGCCTGGGCGTGGCCGGCGCTGCTGAGCTGTTCGCCGGCATCCTCGGCCGCGGCCGGTCCGTGCTGGCCCGCGACTGGATCACCTCCGGCGTCATCGGACTGGGCACTGCGATCGCGCTGCCGTTCTTCATCGGCCTGGGCCCGCACGCCCTCCTCGGCGTTGCGGGCGGCGGAGCCATCATCAGCGGCGTCCTCTGGATGCTGTCCGGCTTGACCCTGCGGCACGATGCTCGGGGCGATTCCGCAAAGGCCGTAAACTAGTACCGACAGGTTCTACCCGGCGTAGAACAATTGCGGTAACAAGACAGCCACGCCTCCCCGCGCGGGCTGCAGGAGGAAATCACCTTGGCACAGCAGAAACCCGGAGCGCCCCGCAGCCTGCGGACCTCGGTCAAGGGACCGCTCATGTTCTCCGCGTTCTGGGCCGTGGTGGTGTTCTTCGGCGTCCTGATCTTCGCCTCGGGCGGCAGCGCCCGCTCGCCCCGCTTCGACCTGGCACTCATCGGCGCCGGGATCGCCTTCATAGTGATCCTGGTGGTGGCGGCCATGCTCGCGATGAGCCACAAGGACAACCCCGCGGACCTGGGGAAGGGCTCGGGCGTCAACCTCAGTTCCAAGCGGACGCCCTCCGGCCGCGGCGGGCAGTCCCGTCCCGAGGCGGGCCCCGCCGATACCCGCGACGGCGGCCCGCAGGCCTAAGCCCGCAGCCTTGACTTCCCAGCCCTAACCCCGCGGTCCTGATCATGAAAAGAATGGCCCGCGGCCGCTGTCAGGACGCGGCTTTCCGGGCCCGGTACGCGGCCACGTGGGCGCGGTTGGCGCAGTTTCCCGTGTCGCAGTAGCGCTTCGAGCGGTTCCGGCTCAGATCCAGTACGACGGCGTCGCAGTCGTCCGCCGCGCACACCAGCAGACGGTCCATTTCCTTGCTGCGGATCACATCGACGATCGCCATGGCCGCCTCCGTGCTCATCCGGTCGGCCAGGGGGGCCTCCGGCGTCGTGGCGTGCAGGTGCCAGTCCCAGGGATCATGCTTGACCAGATGGGGCAGCGCCCGGGCCTCCCGTAGCAGGCGGTTCACGGTCTCCGCGGCCGTGGCCTCGTCCGCCAGCCAGAGCTCGGCGAGCTCGTTGCGCAGGTGCCGCACGCTGGCCAGCTCCGCCTCGTCCCGGGTCCGGGAGCCGGTGAACCCCTCGGCCTCCAGGAAGTCGTCCAGGTCCTTGCCGGTGGCCAGATGTTCCTCACCGTTGGCGGCGGTGTTTATGAGGTTGACCACAGAACGCAGGGCAACTTCCGTGTCAGGGGCAAAAACCATCTTGACTCCTTACCTCGCCGGGGCGTAACGTCATGACCATAACCCTACTTTACTCCTGACAGGAGAATGCCCGTGTCTGCCCCCCAGCGCTCCGCCGCCGCCCCGGTACGAGACCTTGCCGCCCAGCGGGCTGCCTCCGAACCGGCCGGCGTCACGCGGGACCGCCAGCAGGGCACCAAACAGGACACCCCGCAGCCTGCCGGCCGGGCCGGCGCCTCGTCCGGATTCATGGCCTCGGGCCTGGGCGTCGCCTTGTTTTCCTCCGCGGTGTTCGGGCTCTCCGGATCTTTCGCCAAGGCTCTTCTGGAAACGGGCTGGACACCCGGAGCGGCGGTCACGGCCCGGCTCACCGGCGCGGCGCTGATTCTGGCCGTCCCCGCCGTTTTCGCCCTGCGCGGGCGCTGGCACCAGCTCCGCGACAACTGGCTGACCGTGCTGCTGTTCGGATTCATCGGCGTCGCCGCCTGCCAGCTGTTCTACTTCAACGCCGTGTCCCGGCTCTCGGTCGGCGTCGCCTTGCTGCTGGAGTATCTCGCACCGGTGCTCATTGTGCTCTGGCTGTGGGCCGCCAGCCGGAAACGGCCCCGGCCGCTGACCATCGCGGGAACCCTCCTGTCCCTCGGCGGGCTGGTCCTGGTCCTGGACCTCACGGGAGCCGTGAAGATCGACGTCATCGGCGTGCTGTGGGGGATCGCAGCAGCCGTCTGCCTCGCGATCTACTTCTTCATCACCGCCAAGGAAAACGACACGCTCCCGCCCATTGTCCTGGCCTCGGGCGGGCTCATGGTGGGTGCGGTTGTCATGTGGCTGACCGCGGCAACCGGGCTGCTGCCGATGGCCTTCAGCACCGCCGACACCCGCCTGGGACCCTGGGTCACCCCGTGGTGGGTGGCGCTGGGCGGCCTCGTGGTCCTGGCCACTGTGGTGGCGTACGTGTCCGGAATTGTCGCCGCGCGGGCGCTCGGTTCGAAAGTGGCGTCCTTTGTCTCGCTCACCGAAGTGCTGTTCGCCGTGATCTGGGCGTGGCTGCTGCTCGGCGAACTGCCCGGACCCATCCAGCTCCTGGGCGGGCTGCTGATCGTCGGCGGCGTGGTGCTGGTCCGGCTGGACGAGCTCCGGGCCCCGGCGGGCACCAGTGCGGCGGCGCTGGACCACGCGAACGACTGCGAGCCGGTGCCCTAAGCCACGCATTGCGGCACCCGGCAGGCCTTGCCCGCCGGGTGCCGCTTTTTGCTCCCGGGACCCTCGTTCCCGGACGCGAAGGCACTTACCATGGGGATATGTGCCGAAATATCCGGACCCTCCACAATTTTGAGCCGCACGCGACCACCGCCGAGGTGGAGGCCGCCGCGCTGCAATATGTCCGCAAGATCAGTGGCAGCACCAAGCCGTCCAAGGCCAATGAAGAGGCCTTCAACCGGGCTGTGCATGAGATCGCGCACGCGACGCAGCACCTGCTCGACGCCCTGGTGACCCACGCTCCGGCCAGGGACCGCGATGAGGAAGCCGCCAAGGCCAAAGCCAGGGCTGCCGTCCGCTTCGGGGCGGCTTGAGGCCGCGGCCTGACGGCGCGACCTGATTGGACGGCCCGACGGCGCGGCCTACGAAGGCCGGACCCCTGTGCGCCGGCCTACCTGCCGAAGCTGCGCAGCCTCAGCGAGTTGGCCACCACCAGCACCGAGCTCGCGGCCATGGCTGCCCCGGCGATCATCGGGTTCAGGAGCCCCAGGGCCGCCACGGGAATGCCCACGGCGTTGTAGAAGAAGGCCCAGAAGAGGTTGGCCTTGATGGTGGACAGCGTTCGGCGCGAAAGTTCGATTGCCTGCGCCACGTGCCCCAGATCGTTGCCCATGACCGTCAGGTCCGCCGCTTCAATGGCAACATCCGCCCCGGAGCCCATGGCCACCCCCAAGTCCGCCTGGGCCAGCGCCGCGGCGTCGTTGACCCCGTCGCCGGCCACCGCCACGGTGGCGCCCGCGGCCTGCAGCCTCTTCACGGCCTCGACTTTGCCTTCGGGCAGCACGCCGGCAAACACGTCCTCCGGAGGGATTCCGACGGCGGCAGCGACCTGGGCGGCCACCGCGGCGTTGTCCCCGGTCAGCAGGAGGGGCCTCAGCCCCAGCTGGCGGAGCCGGTCCACCGCGGCCCGGGAGCCGGGTTTGAGGGTGTCGCGCAGCCGGATGATTCCGGCGGGTTCGCCGTCCACGGCGACCCAGATGGCCGTGGCGCCGGAGTCTTCGGCGGCGGCGAACGCCTCCTGCTGTGCCGGGGACGGCGTGATGCCGTTGTCCAGCAGCCAGCCGGTGCGCCCCGCGGCGACCAGCCGGCCCTCCACGGTGCCCAGGACCCCGCCGCCGGGCGCGGACCGGAAGCCGGCGACGGCGGCCGGGCCGGCGCCGTCGTGCCCCGGCTCCACGGCCAGTGCCGCGGCCGCGATGGCGCGGGCGATCGGGTGCTCGGAGGCGTGTTCCACCGCTCCGGCAAGGCGCAGGACTTCGGCTTCGGTGTGCGTTCCGAAGCCCTCGATACCCTCCACGGCAAGGCGGCCGGTGGTGACGGTGCCGGTCTTGTCCAGCAGGATGGTATCCACGGTCCGGGTGTCCTCGAGGACCTGCGGGCCCTTGATGAGGATGCCCAGCTGGGCGCCGCGGCCGGTTCCCGCCAGCAGGCCCACCGGCGTGGCCAGTCCCAGGGCGCAGGGGCAGGCGATGACCAGGACCGCTACCGCGGCGGTGAAGGCGGCGCGGACCCCGTCGGGGCCACCGGCGGGCGCGGCGGCGAGCAGCCAGGCTCCGAAGGTGAGGGCCGCGATCACCAGGACGACGGGGACGAAGACCGCGCTGATGCGGTCCGCGAGCCGGGCGATGGGTGCCTTCCCGGTCTGCGCCGCGGATACAAGCCGTCCCATCTGGGCCAGGGTGGTTTCAGACCCGACGCGGGTGGCGCGGACCAGGAGGCGGCCGGAGGTGTTGATGGTGGCCCCGGTGACCTGGCTGCCCGGGCCGACTTCCACCGGCACCGATTCTCCGGTCACCAGGGAGGCGTCCACGGCCGAGGAGCCGTCCAGGACCACGCCGTCCGTGCCGATCTTCTCGCCCGGGCGGACCACGAGCACGTCTCCGACCATCAGCTGCCCGGCGGGGATCTTCTCCTCGCGGCCCTCACGCAGCACGGTGGCATCCTTGGCGCCGAGGCTGAGCAGGGCCCGGAGGGCGTCGCCGGCCTTCAGTTTGGCCGTGGCCTCCAGGTAGCGGCCCAGCAGCAGGAAGGTGGTGACCACGGAGGCGACCTCGAAGTAGAGGCCGCCGGAGCCCATGCCCTCCGCTGCCGGGTGTGCGGTCATGCCCGGGTCGGCAAGGAGCTGGCCGACGGAGAACGCATAGGCGGAAATCACGCCGATGGAAACCAGTGTGTCCATGGTCGAGGCCAGGTGCCGGGCGTTGATGGCCGCGGCCCGGTGAAACGGCCACGCCGCCCAGGCGACCACCGGGAGGGCGAGGGCGGCGGCCACCCAGCCCCAGTCCGGGAACCGCAACGCCGGGATCATCGAGATCGCGAACACCGGGACGGTGAGCACAGCCGCCACGATGAGCCGCGGGCGGAGTTTGGCGGCTGCGTTCGACGCCGGGTGGTCCCCAGCCGCGGCGCCAGCTTCGAGACCAGCTTCGATACCAGCTGTGGGACCAGCGTCGAGACCGCTGCCGGCGCGTTCTGTGGGCTCCGCCATCATGCCCGGGAACCTGGAGGGCCTGACGGTGGCCTTGTAACCCGCGGCCGCAACCGTGGCGGTGATTTGCTCGTCGGAAATATCCGCCGGGACCGTGACACGGGCGGACTCCAGGGGCAGGTTGACGCTGGCTTCGACGCCGCCGAGCTTTCCGAGCTTGCGCTCGACCCGGTTGACGCAGGAGGCACAGGTCATGCCCTCGATATCGAGGTCAATGACGCGGCTTCCGGCTTGGTCCAACAACTGCTCCCTGCTCACGGCGCCTTCCTGATTCTGTTGGATTCCCTGGCTGTGCCGGCCGTTGCCGGGAGCGGCGGTCAGGCCTCGCTGGCGACCACGAGGTAGCCGGCCTCTGCGACGGCCTCGCCGATCTCGGAGTTCGAGAGTGATTCGCTGGAGGTGATCGTGACGGTGGAGATGCCGCCGGCGTTGAGGTCGACGTCGACCTTTTCGACGCCGGAGAGCGCCTCGAGTTCTTCGCTGACGGAGGACACGCAGTGGCCGCAGGTCATGCCTGAAACGTTGACGGTAGTGGAAACGGTGGCCATGGCGTGCTCCTTGTCGCTGGGCGGGGGATGGACTCCCGGCCCGGTGGTGTAGTGGGTGGTGCAGGTCCTAGCGCAGGAGGCGCCCGATGGCATCGGTGGCTTCCTTGACTTTGAAATCGATGGCCTCAGCCCGCAGCTCCGGATCCGGCTCGGCGGCGGCGCCGACAACGCAGTGGCCGATGTGCTCCTCGACGAGCCCCAGGCTCACGGCATGCAGGGCCTTGTTGACGGCGGCAACCTGGGTGAGGATGTCGATGCAGTACTTGTCCTCGTCAACCATCCGGGCGATGCCGCGGACCTGCCCTTCGATTCGCTTGAGCCGGCGCAGGTAGGCGTCTTTGTTGGAGGTGTAGCCGTGCTGCTCCTGGGGTGCTGAATCCAAGGTCGCTGAATCCAAGGGTGCTGTATCCAAGGTCGCTGAATCCGACGGCGGAACTTCTGACTCGCTCATGCCCCCAACCTATACCCCCTAGGGGTATGTTTCAAGGTCCGGGGAGGAGCCGGCGCAAAAGCCGGGGCGATGCGCACGTTAAAGAGCTCCGGAGTGCGTTATTGGGGGATACGCACTCCGGAGCAGCTTTGGGGTAGGCGGCTCATCCGGCCTACACATCGAGCTTACTCGGCGGTAGTGGGATAACGCCAGCGCTCCGAATAAGTACTTTCGCTTTATTTTCTTCCCGCCGGAACGGCCGCCGGGACCACCAGGATCGGACGCTCCTGATGGTGGCTCAACCACGCCGCCACGGAGCCGTTGAGGGCCGCGGAAATGCGGTGGCCCATGCCGCGCTCGGGGGTACCCACCACGATCATGCGCGCGTTGACGTCCGCGGACAGCCTGCCGATCGCCCGCGCGGGATCCCCGGCCAGGGTCCGCAGGCTCCACTCGATTCCCAGGTCTGCGCAGCCTGCCTCGAGGGTGGAACGCAACTCCTGGGTGGTCTCCCGGATCCGGGCGTTGTCCGCGTCCGGGTGCAGCGACAAGCGGTGCGCGGACCGCGCCGGGTCCCATTCCACGAGGTAGCTTGCCTCGTCCACGTACGCGAAGATCAGGGGCGCGGCGAGGCTCTTGGCAAGGAATGCCGCCGTCTGCAGCACCTCGGGATGCTGCCCCGGTACCACGCCCACCACAAGGGGCGCCGGGCTGTTGCCGGAGTTCTCAGACATACTTCATTCTGGCGCCGGGGCACTGCCCTGAACAGGGGCTTACTTCCCGTTCCCGCAGCCCGGGACGGCGCAGGCGCGCCCCTTGAACACCCCGGGGCCGGGGCCTACGGTTGAAGAAACAGGATGGAGGAGGCCCCCGTGGAGATCTACATGTGGTGGTTGGATCTGGATTTGGCGAGCAAGGAATGGCTCCGGGAGAATCTCCGGACCATCGAACTGCCGGAGGCCGTGCTGCGCGGTATCGCCGACGCCGGCGGGCCCAGTCCCGCGGAATCGTCCGCCGAAGTCGCCGTGCTCTTGACGACGGCGGATTGGGACTTCATCGAGACGCAGTCGGAGTTCGTCGACTGACACCGGTGCGCCGGCGCCGGTGGCGCCGGCATAAAACCATTGCGGCCTTCGGGCCTGGATGGTTGCATGGGTGGCATGGCTACTGCTGCAGAGAGTTATGTCCTGGCGATCGGGACCAAAAAAGGCCTTTGGCTGGCCACCAGCCCGGACCGGAAGGACTGGTTCCTGTCCGGGCCGCACTTCCTCATGAACGAGGTGCCCAGCATCGGCATCGACACCCGCGATGGCAGGACCCGGATCCTGGTGGGGGTCCGCTCCGAGCATTGGGGTCCCACGGTTTTCCACTCCGATGACCTGGGCGGAACCTGGAGCGAGCCCGAAAACGGCGCCATCACGTTCCCCGACGGCACGGACGCCGCCCTGGAACGGATCTGGCAGATCCACCCCGACGCCGAGTCCCGCCCGGGCGTCGTGTGGGCAGGCTGCGAGCCGATCTCCGTCTGGAAATCGACCGACGGCGGCGAGCACTTCGAGCTTAACCGCGGCCTCTGGGACCATCCGCACCGCAGCGAATGGGGTGCAGGCTACGGCGGTGCCGCGGCGCACTCGATTGTCGTGGACCCCACGGGCGAGAAGGTCCACGTGGCCATGAGCACGGGAGGGGTCTACCGCTCGCTCGACGGCGGCGCCTCCTGGGAGCCGCGCAACAAGGGGATCTCCGCCTACTTCATGCCGGATCCCAACCCGGAATTCGGCCAGTGCGTCCACAAGATCGCGGCCGACGCCGCCGACGACGGACGCCTGTACGCGCAAAACCACCACGGCGTCTACCGCAGCGACGACGGCGGCGAGTCATGGGTATCAATCGCCGAAGGGCTGCCGGCGGACTTCGGCTTTGTGATGCTGACGCATCCGCGCCGGTCCGGCACGGCCTGGGTGATCCCGCTGAAGGCAGACGGTGAGCGAATTCCGCCGGACGGCAAGTTGGCCGTGCACCGGACGGATGACGCCGGCGCCAGCTGGAAGCGGCTCGACGCCGGGCTCCCCGGGGCCGAATACAACGTTGTGCTGCGCGATGCTGCCAGCGTCGACCAAGCCGAGCCCACGGGTGTCTACTTCGGGACGCGGGGCGGGAGTGTCTACGCCAGCGCTGACGAGGGGGAACACTTCGCCGAAATCGCCTCGCACCTTCCGGACGTGCTGTGCGTTCGCGCGGCCGTGGTTTCCGCGGCCCTCGTACCGGCGCAACCGTGACGGGATGAACAAGCGCATGGACGGCGAGGGCAATAACGGCGGCACGGCCAACGGCGAATCCGTGCCTGCCGGGTCCGCGATCAGTGTGGTCCTGCCCAGCGTTCTCCAGCCGCTGGCCGGCGGGCAGTCCATCCTGACTGCGCCCGCGGAGGCTGCGGTGACGGTGGAGTGGTTGCTGGATACCGTGACCGGGGACTACCCCGCGCTGTCGCGGCGGTTGCGGGACGAGACCGGAACAGTTCGCCGCTACGTGAATATATACGTCAACGGGAATGAGATCCGGCGGCTGCAGGGCCTGGTGACTGCCGTGGCCCCGGGCCAGGAAGTCCTCATCATCCAGTCAGTGGCGGGAGGCTGAGCCTCAGGCAACCCGCCAGACGGTGCATTCGTCCGTGTTGATGGCCTTGCGCATGCCGGTATGGCGGTCCATGATCCAGACGACGCCGATTCCGGGGGCCGTTTCCTGGACGCGGCCGCGGCGGATCACGACGTCGTCGTAGTTAGGGCCCACGCTGAGGCGGGCCTCGATCTCATCGCCGCGATGCAGCTGGTCGAGGGCACGGATACGGGTCACATGGGCTTTGGCTTCCTTCAACATGGCGGGGGCCTCCTGGACTGGAGCTGGTGCCTGCTCTTGCCGGCACTTCCAGTGTCCTGCGCCAATGTTGCGTCGGCGTTTCAGCACGGTAAGGGGCGGGTTAGTTTTCGACGGCGCCGCGGTTACCCGCCCTGCCTTGACCCCTGGCGCGCGAGGAATCCCCGCCCCCGGGGCTGGCGGTACCGGGTCCGCGGCGCAAGAATGGGCGCTATGCGACTGCCGTTGATGCCTCCCATTGCGCCCATGCTGGCCAAAGCACTCCCCGCCCTGCCGGCGACGGACGCCGGAACGGGATGGCTGTTCGAGCCGAAATGGGACGGCTTCCGCTCGATCATCTTCCGTGACGGGGACGAGGTGGAGATCGGCAGCCGCAACGGCAAACCGATGACGCGCTACTTCCCCGAGCTCGTCGAGGCGCTGAAAGCAGAGCTGCCGGAGCGCTGCGTGGTGGACGGCGAGATCATCCTGGTGGCGGCCTCCGGGGACCGGCTCGACTTCGATGCGCTGCAGCAGCGCATCCATCCGGCGGCAAGCCGCGTGAAGCTGCTCGCGCAGCAGACCCCGGCGCGGTTCGTGGCCTTCGACCTGCTGGCCCTGGGGGATGAGGACCTGACGGGCAAACCCTTTGCCGAGCGCCGGAGTGAACTCGAACGCGCCCTGGCGGCAAGCGCGGCCCCCGTCCACGTCACGGCCGCCACGCCAGACCGGGACACGGCGCAGCGCTGGTTCCGGCAGTTCGAGGGCGCCGGACTCGACGGCATTGTGGCCAAGACGCTGGAGGGCACGTACCAGCCGGACAAGCGCGCCATGGTCAAGGTCAAGCACGAGCGCACCGCCGATTGCGTGCTCGCCGGCTACCGGGTGCACACGTCGGGCCCTGAACGGATCGGTTCGTTGCTGCTGGGGCTCTACGACGACGCGGGGGTGCTGGCAAGTGTCGGGGTGGTGGGCGCCTTCCCGATGGCGCGGCGCCAGGGGTTGTTTGCCGAGCTGCAGGAGCTGGTCACCGGGTTCGAGGACCACCCCTGGGCCTGGGCCCGGCAGGAGGACGGTGCGCGGACGCCGCGGAACGCCGAGGGGAGCCGGTGGAGCGGCAGCAAGGACCTGTCCTTCACCCCGCTCCGGCCCGAGCGCGTGGTGGAAGTGAAGTACGACCACATGGAGGGCGAGCGGTTCCGCCACACCGCGCAGTTCGTCCGCTGGCGTCCGGACCGGGAACCCCGCTCCTGCACTTACGGCCAGCTGGAGGAGCCGGTGAAGTTCGATCTCGCCGCGGTGCTCGGCGCCACTCCCTGACGCCCGGGCGGCGGCGAGACCCAAAGCGCCGGCAACCCCAAAAACAGGCGGCGGCCCGCCCCAGAAGGGACGGGCCGCCGTCGTACGGTGCGGAACTGCCGGCTGCGCCGGGCGGGAAACTAGTGCTGGCCGAGCTCCCGGGTGGGGACCTTGAAGGTTTCCTTGGCTGTCAGGGCCGCAACCGTGGCAATCAGGCAGATGATGCCGGTGAAGATGCTGATCTGGACCCAGCCGCCGGGCTGGATGCCGCCCATGGCCGCAACGATCGCCGGGGCGAACCCGGCCATCAGGAAGCCCAGCTGGGTGCCGATCGCGAGGCCGGAGAAGCGGACGTTGGTGCTGAACATTTCGGCGTAGAAGGAGGGCCAGACCGCGTTGGCTGCAGCGTAGCCGAAGGAGAAGAACCCGACTGCCGCGAGGAACATCAGGGGGACGCTGCCGGATTCGAGGCTCAGCAGGAATACCGGGGTCAGGACCGCACTGGACAGTGCGCCGTAGATGAAGACCGGCTTGCGGCCGATCTTGTCCGCGAGCATGCCGAAGAGCGGCTGGGTGCCCAGGGCCATGAAGTTGGCGCCCACCACGAGCCAGAGCGTGGTGGTGCCGTCCACGCCGGCGACGTTCTTGGCGTAGCTGATGGCGAGTGTGCCGAAAACGGTGGACACGGCGGCGATGAAGGCGCAGGCGATGACGCGGAGGACATCGCGCCAGTGGTCCTTGAGGAGGTCGGCAACCGGGAGCTTGGAGATCTGCGCGGTCTTCCTGGCTTCCTCGAACGCCGGCGGCTCATGCAGGGTGCGGCGGATGAAGAACGCGATCAGCACAACCACGGCGCTGAGCCAGAACGGGATGCGCCAGCCGATGGTGTACTTGATCTCGTCGGGCAGGGCCAGGACGGGGATGAAGACGAGGGCGGCGAGGATCTGGCCGCCCTGGGTTCCGGTCAGGGTCCAGGAGGTGAAGAAGGAGCGGCGGCCGTCCGGGGCGTGCTCGAGCGTCATGGACGACGCGCCGGCCTGCTCGCCGGCTGCGGACAGGCCCTGGCAAAGCCGGGCCAGCACCAGCAGCGCCGGAGCCCACCAGCCGACCGTCTTGAAGTCCGGAAGGCAGCCGATAACGAACGTGGAGGCTCCCATCAGCAGCAGCGTGAACATCAGGACCTTTCGGCGGCCCACCCGGTCCCCGAAGTGGCCAAGGACGACGGCGCCGACCGGACGGGCCACGTAGGCGAAGCCGAAGGTAGCGAAGGACATGATGGCCGCGTTGGTGTCCGCATCAGGGAAGAACACGTGCGGGAAGATCAGTGCCGCTGCGGAACCGAAGATGAAGAAGTCGTAATACTCGACGGCGCTGCCCAGGAAGCTGGCAAGGGCCGCCTTCTTCGGCGTCCCTCCTGTGACGGTACCCGGCGTCGTGGACGGGACTGTGTGGCTCATGGTGTTCCTTTGGTGTGACGACGTTGTCGCGGATGGATCAGGAAGGTCTCGGCTGCCACTGGTTTAAGTGTGGTGCAACCGGAGGTCCGTGGAAAGACCCGGACTAGTAGCCACATGGTGGAAGCTACTTGTGCGATGTAGCAATCATGACTGTGAGCGCAGTCACTTGTCAAGAAAAATAATCACCATCTAGAAATAGCTCTCACTATGTGGGAACATCGATACATGAGTGTGAATCAAGCCACAGATACGGCCGCCGTTTCCGGATCCCTCGAGCAGGCCGCCGCCGAGCCGGAAGCCGCTGCAAAACCGGCCAAAGCCGCCAAGGACGACTCGCGGACGGACATGGTGGGCAAGGCCCTGGGTCTGCTGGTCCTCCTGGGCGATGAACCGCGGGGCGCCAGTGCCGCGGAGATCTCGCGGCGGGCCGCGCTGCCGTTCAGCACCACGTACCGCCTGCTCGGCTCCCTGACCCGGGACGGCTTTGTGGACTATGAGCCGGACGGCCGCCGCTACCACCTGGGCCTGCGGGTCTTCCAGCTCGGCCAGCGGGTCTCCAACCACCACGGCTTCGCGGGCACGGCGCTGCCCATCCTGCGGCGCGTGACCGAGGAGTCGGGCGAAGCGACCATCCTCTCCGTCCGGGACGGCATCCATCACCTGACGGTGAACAAGGTGGACGGCCCGCAGACCTTCCGGGTCACGAGTGATCCCGGGCATCTCGGCGCCCTGCACACCACCTCGGTGGGCAAGGCGCTCGTGGCGTTCGCCGACGACGCCACGCGCGCGCAGCTCGTCGAGGAGCTGCCGCTCGAGCCGCTGACGGCGCTCTCGATCACGGACCGCGAGGCATTCCGGGCGGAAATCGAGCAGATACGGCGCCAGGGCTACGCCACGATGGACGAGGAAAACGAGCTCGGCATGCGGGCCGTCGCCGTCCCGGTCTTCAACGACCAGGGGCACGCCTTCGCCTCCCTGGCCACGGCCGTCCCGGTGTTTCGGCTCAGCATGGAGGCCCTCGTGGCCCTCGTGCCGCTGCTTCAGGCGGCCGCCGCCGAGCTGTCGGCAAGGCTGCCCCAGCAGTGACGGGCGCTGCCGGCTGAAGCCGGCGCCGCTGTAACAAAAAGTTCGTGATTCGAACAACAGTGCAACATGTGAACAAAGTCTGTAATGTAATCCCTGTCACCGGCCCGCCGGAGACGCCGCAAGCGTCCCGAGCCCGCCGAGTGCCGCTGTCAAAGGAGCTAACCGGATGAGCAATCGAGCAGAGTCCTTCCTCGTAGGCCTCGTGGGAGACGGCGTCATGCCCTCCCTCACGCCCTACATGCATGAACGGGAAGGGGACGTCCAGGGCCTCCGGTACCTCTACCGCCCCATCGACCTGACCGAGCTCGGCCTGCCGGGCAAAGCCGTGGGGGAGCTGCTGGCCGGCGCCCGGAACCTGGGCTTCAACGGATTGAACATCACCCACCCCTGCAAGCAGCTCGTGCTCGACTACCTCGACGAGGTCTCCGCCGACGCCCGTCGCCTGGGCGCCGTCAACACCGTGGTTATCCGCGACGGCCGGTTCATCGGCCACAACACCGACTTTTCCGGCTTCGCGGCGGCGCTGGCCTCCGGACTCCCCGGCGCCACCCTGGACCGAGTGGTGCAGCTGGGGGCCGGCGGCGCCGGATCCGCCGTCGCCTACGCCCTGCTCACCGCCGGTGTCCGCCAGCTTGACCTCGTGGACACCGACCCGGCCCGCTGCGCTGACCGGGCGGCCGAACTCGCCGGATTCTTCCCGGACCAGACCGTTACCGCCCGGACGACGGCGGAGCTGCCGCGGCTCATGCCGCAGGCCGACGGCCTGGTGCACTGCACTCCAGTGGGTATGGCCGCCCATCCGGGTGTTCCACTGGACATGTCCCTCGTACAGTCCCGGCACTGGGTGGCCGACATCGTGTACCGGCCGATCGAAACCGAGTTGGTGCGTGAGGCCCGCGCCAAGGGCTGCGACGTGCTCGACGGCGGCCGGATGGCCGTGGGCCAGGCGGCGGACGCCTTCCGGATCTTCACCGGGCGCCAGGCCGACGCCGAGCGCATGCGCTCCCACTTCCTGGAACTGGTCGCCGCGGAAGAAGTGTCCGCCTGATGCGCACCGGAATCGCCACCGTCTGCCTCGCCGGGACCCTGCGGGAAAAAATGCAGGCCTGCGCCGTGGCCGGCTTCGACGGGATCGAAATCTTCGAACAGGACCTCGTGACGTCCCCGCTAAGCCCGGAGGACGTCCGGAAACTTGCCGCCGACCTTGGCCTCACGCTGGACCTCTACCAGCCGTTTCGCGACTTCGACAGCGTTCCCGAGGACTTGCTCGCCGCCAACCTTCGCCGCGCGGACGCCAAGTTCCGGCTCATGTCCCGGCTGGGCATGGACACCATGCTGCTGTGCTCCAACGTCGGCACGGCCACGATCGACGACGACGAGCTCCGGGCCGCCCAGCTCTCCCGGCTCGCGGAGCTCGCGGGCGACCACGGCGTCAAGGTCGCCTACGAGGCCCTGGCTTGGGGCAAGTACGTCAACGACTACGAGCACGCCCACCGGCTCGTGGAGCTCGTGGACCACCCCAACCTGGGCACCTGCCTGGACTCCTTCCACATCCTCTCCCGCGACTGGGACACCGCGCCGATCGAGGCCTTCAACCCGGAGAAGATCTTCTTCGTCCAGGTGGCCGACGCCCCCAAGCTGTCCATGGACGTGCTGTCCTGGAGCCGGCACTACCGGGTGTTCCCCGGCGAGGGCCAGTTCGAACTCGCCAAGTTCATGGGCCACGTGGTCCGCGCCGGCTACACCGGCCCGGTATCGCTGGAGGTGTTCAACGATGTCTTCCGCCAGTCCGACGTCGAACGCACCGCCGTCGACGCGATGCGGTCGCTGATCTGGCTCGAAGAACAGAGCGCCGCCTGGCTTGAGGCAAACCCTGTCCCCGCCGCAGGCGGGGTGGCAGGGCCGGCGGCAGGCGCCCCGGGCCGCCGCCGCTATCCCATGGAACTCGCCACGCTTCCCCGGGTGGCCGAGCCCGCCGGCTTCAACTTCGCCGAAGTCAGGGCAACGGACACGGCCGCGCTCGAGACCCTGCTGGGCCAGCTCGGCTTCGCCTCCAACGGCCGGCATCGGACCAAGAACGTGCAATTGTGGACCATGGGCCACGCCCGCGTTGTCATCAACGAAGAGCCGTCCGCCGGAACGGCGGCAGCGCCGCCAGCGATCTCCGCGTTGGGCTTCGACGTCGATTCCCCCGTGATCGCCGCCGCCCGCGCCCAGCAGCTCAAGGCCCCGGCCGTGCCGCGCAAGAGCCAGGCCAACGAGGAGATATTCCAGGGGTTCGCTGCCCCCGACTCCACCGAGATCTTCCTGTGCCAGGGCAACCCCGATGGCACCGCGGCGTGGACCCGGGAATTCGGCGACGGCCTGGAGGCCCCCGCAGCCGGCGGTGACGGTGCCGTGATCGACCACGTGAACCTGGCCCAGCCGTGGCAGCACTTTGACGAGGCCGTGCTGTTCTACACCAGCGCCCTCGCGCTGGAACCGCAGCCGTATGCCGAGGTGGCCAGCCCCACCGGGCTGGTCCGGTCGCAGGTGATGCTGACGCAGGACCGGGGCGTCCGCCTGGTGCTGAACCTGGCGCCGCTGCTGCAGCAGGAAGCCCCCGCCGGAACGTCCGGAACGGACACACCAGGAACGGGCCAGCGCCGCACCTACCAGGAACACGTGGCATTCGCAGTGGGCGACCTCGTGGCGACGGCCCGGTCCGCCCGGGACCGCGGACTGGATTTCCTGCAGATCCCCGCGAACTACTACGAGGACCTCGATGCCCGGTTCGCGCTGGACCCGGAATTCCTGGCGACGCTCCGCGAGCTCAACCTGCTTTACGACCGCGACGCCGACGGCGAATTCCTGCATTTCTACACCGCCACCGTGGGCAGCGTGTTCTTCGAAATGGTGGAACGCCGCGGCAGCTACGACGGCTACGGCGCTCCGAACGCCCCCGTGCGGCACGCCGTCCAATACGACCATGTCCACGAACTGACCCGCCGTTCCTGATCCCCACCCGAACAACAATCACACCATCGAAAGGAGGCTGCTGTGCCTGAAGAAATCAACCTCGAGATATTCAATGCCGACCCCATCACCGAGGACGTGTCCGACGAAGCCACGGAGGCCGCACCAAAGACGTACGCGCCGCTCGATGCCGCAGCGGAGTCCCAGGCGGACCTCAGCGCCGAGATGAAGGCGATCGGCGAGGCCTACGCGCGGGCCCTTAAAGACGGAGCCCCGGCCGAGGTCCAGCCGCGGCTCGACTACGCGCCCTACCGCAGCAGCGTCCTGCGCCATCCGACGAAGAGCCTGCACCACGCAGATCCGGAAACGATCGAGCTGTACTCGCCCGCGTTCGGGCACATGGACGTCCATTCGCTCGAATCCGACCTCACCATCGCGCACAACGGCGAGCCGCTGGGCGAACGCATCGTGGTCTCCGGCCGCGTGCTCGACGGCGACGGCCGCCCCGTCGCCGGCCAGCTCGTCGAAATCTGGCAGGCAAACTCCGCCGGCCGCTACATCCACAAGCGCGACCAGCACCCGGCGCCGACCGACCCCAACTTCACCGGCGTCGGCCGCTGCATCACGGCGGCCGATGGCAGCTACAGCTTCACCACCATCAAACCCGGCGCTTACCCGTGGAAGAACCACCTGAACGCCTGGCGGCCGGCCCACATCCATTTCTCTTTGTTCGGCTCCGAATTCACCCAGCGGATCATCACCCAGATGTACTTCCCCGGTGACCAGCTGTTCCCGCTGGATCCGATCTACCAGTCGATCGTGGACCAGGACGCCCGCGACCGCCTCGTGGCCACCTACAACCACGAGCAGACCAAACCGGAATGGGCCATGGCCTACAACTGGGACATCGTCCTGACCGGATCCAAGCGGACCTGGACCGAAAACGAGGCCCTGGGCGCAGGAGGCGACGAGGATGAATAGGAGCGCCATGAGTAACCCCAGCAAACTGGCCCCCACCCCCGGGCAGACGGTCGGGCCGTTCTTCGGCTACGCCCTGCCCTACGCCAAGGACCGCGAGCTCCTGCCGCCCGGTTCCCCGGGATCCATCCGGCTCCAGGGCACCGTGTACGACGGCGCAGGCCACCCGATCCCTGACGCAATCCTGGAGATCTGGCAGGCGGACGCGGACGGCAAGGTCCCGCAGCGTACCGGCTCCCTGGTCCGCGACGGCTACACCTTCACCGGCTTCGGCCGCTCAGCCGTGGGGAACACCGGCACCTTCACGTTCACCACCCTCAACCCTGGCCCCACCGAACCCGGGGTGGCACCGTTCATCGCCGTGGCTGTGTTTGCCCGCGGCCTCATGAACCGCCTGTTCACCAGGGTCTACCTGCCCGAGGACGAGGCCGCCCTGGCCCAGGACCGGCTGCTCAGCTCGCTGGAACCGGACCGGCGCCGGACGCTGATCGCGCGCAGGGATCCCGACGGCGGCCTGAGCTGGGACATCCGCCTGCAGGGCGAGGGCGAAACCGTGTTCCTGGATTTCAGCGACGCCGCGGGCGCCTCAAAGTGACGTCCTTCGAGACCGACGGCGACGTTGGCCTGCTGAGTCCGGTGTCGGCGTCGCCCCGCGTGGCAGCGCTGACCGGTGACTGCGCCGTGCTCGCGGCCATGCTCACCGTCGAGGCCGCCTGGGCTGCGGTCCTGGAGGATGCCGGGCTCGTCCCGGCCGGATCCGCCGCGGTGGTGGCCGCCGCCGCGGACGTGCAGCGCTACGACGTCGCGGACCTCGCCGTCCGCGCCCAGGGCGGCGGCAACCCCGTCATCCCGCTGCTCGCGGACCTCCGGGAACAGGTCAGGGACCTGGACGCTGCCGGAATTGGCGCGGTCCAGGCTGTCCACACGTCGCTGACCAGCCAGGACGTGCTCGATTCGGCCCTGATGCTGCTGGCTGCAGGGGCCGTGCGAGAGCTCCTCGCCGAGCTCAGGGCGGCCACGTCCGCTCTCGCCGGCCTTGCCGAGGCCCATGCGCATACGCTGTGCGTGGCCCGCAGCCTGACCCAGCACTCGCTGCCCTACAGCTTCGGGCTGCGGGCGGCGCAGTGGTTCGGCGGCCTGGCCGCCGCGGCGCGCCGGCTCGAAGCCCTCGAACTGCCCGTGCAGACCGGAGGCGCCGCCGGGACTCTCGCCGCCGGGACGCTGTTGACCGCCGGTGGGTGGACCGCCGGAGCCGGGCTGACCCCTTTGGACCTCGCGGACCGGCTCGCCGCCCGCCTGGGCCTCGCCACCGTTCCGGCGCCCTGGCACACCAACCGGCTGGCCGTGACCTCCCTCGGTGACGCCCTGGCGGCCGTGACGGACGCCGCCGGCAAGATGGCCGCGGATGTCCTGTTCCTGAGCCGGCCGGAAGTGGCGGAGCTCGCGGAACCGCGCGCCGCGGGGCGGGGCGTGTCCTCGGCCATGCCGCAGAAGCAGAATCCCGTGCTGTCCGTGCTGATCCGCAGCGCGGCCCTGCAGTCCCCGGCCCTGGCCGCACAGCTGCACCTCGCGGCGGCCAATTTCAACGACGAACGCCCCGACGGCGCATGGCACAGCGAATGGTCGGCCCTGCGCCAGCTGCTGCGCCTGGCCCTCGGCGCCGCGGACCAGCTCCGCGAACTGGCCGAGGGGCTGCAGGTCTTCCCGGCGGCGATGCGCCGCAACCTGGACCTCGCCGGTCCGCTGCTGCTCTCCGAAGCCGTCAACGCGGCCGTCGCGCCGCTTTTGGACGTGCCTCCGCTTTTGGACGCAAACAGCGCCGAGGCGGAGCCGGGCAGGACCGGGAAGCAGCGTCTGCAGGCCGTCGTGGACGCAACGCTCCAGGCCCCGGCCGCGGAACAGGCGGCCACTTACCGGGCACTGCTCCGCGCGGCCGTCCCGGAAGACCTGCTCACCGACACCCGGCTGGAGGAGCTTCTGGACCCGGCCAACTACCTGGGCCAGGCCGCTGACATCTCGCGCCGCATCCTTGCGGCGTATCCGGAATACACCGCCGGCCCGGCCTCACCGGAAGATTCCTCACCGGAAGATGCCTCACCGGAAGATGACCGCGCCACCGCCCACCAACTCCAGAATGGAGCCTCCCGTGGCTAGACCCACCGTCAAAGCAGTCCTGCTCTCGCCCCAGCGCCCGCTGGGCGAGAAGCCCCTCCTCATCGTTGGCCCCTCGCTCGGAACATCCTCCCTCGTGTGGAGCCAGGCCGGCGCCGCGCTGGGCGACGTCGTCGACGTCGTCGCCTGGGACCTGCCCGGGCACGGCGTCTCACCGGCGGCCCAGGAGATCTTCACGGTCGCTGACCTCGCCGACGCAGTGATCGCCCTGGTCGATTCGATCGCCCCCGGTGCGCGTTTCCACTACGCCGGGGTGTCCCTCGGCGGCGCCACCGGCCTGCAGCTTGGCATCAAACACGGCGACCGGCTCAAGAGCCTGTCCGTGCAGTGCTCCGGCGCGAAGATCGGCACCCCCGAGGGCTGGCTGGAGCGCGCCGAAACCGTGCGCACCCAGGGAACCCCCGTCATGATCCAGGGCTCCGCGCAGCGCTGGTTCGCCCCGGGATTCATGGACAGCCAGCCGGAGCTCAGCAGCCGGCTCCTGCACACCCTCCGGGACGCCGACCGCTTCAGCTACGCCTTCTGCTGCGAGGCCCTGGCCGGCTTCGACGTGCGGGACCAGCTGGGCACCATCCGCGTCCCCACCCAGGTTGTCGCCGGCGTCCTGGACGCGGTGGCGCCGCCGTCGATGGCCCAGGAGGTGGCCGCCGGCATCACCTCCGGCGGCGGTACGGCCACGGCCGTCAGCCTGGAGGGAGTGGCACACCTGGCACCGTTTGAGGCGCCGGGCCACATCGCCGAACTGCTGAAGGGCCTCATCACCTGGACCGAGTCGCAGGGAGCGGGCGCATGACCGGCCCAGAACGGAATGGTGTAGTCCAGCCCGGCGCGACCAGCCAGGAAATCTACGACGGCGGCATGAAGGTCCGCCGCGAGGTCCTGGGCGCCGCGCACGTGGACCGCGCCAACGCCAACAAGGATTCCTTCACCGAGGACTTCCAGGACATGATCACCCGGATCGCTTGGGGCGGGATCTGGACCCGGCCCGGGATCAGCCGCCAGATGCGCTCGGCCGTCACCATAACCGCCATGGTGGCCCACGGGCACTGGGAAGAACTGGCCATGCACATCCGCGCCGCCATCACCAACGGCCTGAGCCGGGACGAGATCAAGGAAATCCTGCTCCAGACCGCCATCTACTGCGGGGTACCCTCCGCCAACACCGCCTTCAAGACCGCCCAGCAGGTGTTCCATTCCATGGACGAGACAGAAATGGATACAAACGCATGAACCAGGCCTTTATCTACGACGCCGTGAGGACGCCTTTCGGCAAGTTCGGGTCCGGCCTGGCCGCCGTCCGCCCGGACGATCTCGCCGCCCACGTGATCCGCGAGATCGTCAAGCGGGCACCCAAGCTCGACGTCGAACGGATCGACGAGGTGGTGTTCGGCAACGCCAACGGCGCCGGCGAGGAGAACCGGAACATCGCCCGGATGGGCACCCTGCTGGCCGGGCTGCCGGTCTCGATCCCGGGCACCACGGTCAACCGGCTCTGCGGCTCCTCCCTGGACGCGGCGATGATCGGCTCCCGGCAGATCAGCACCGGCGACGCGGAGCTGATGCTGATCGGCGGCGCCGAGTCCATGTCCCGGGCTCCCTGGGTGCTACCCAAGATCGAGAAGCCCTACCCGGCCGGGGACATGACCCTGGCCTCCACCACTCTGGGCTGGCGCCTGGTGAACCCGGCCATGCCCAAGGACTGGACTATCTCCCTGGGCGAGGCCACTGAACGGCTCGCGGAGAAATACGGCGTGGCCCGCGAGGCGCAGGACGAATTCGCCGCGAACTCCCACAACCTCGCCGCAGCGGCCTGGGACGAGGGCTTCTACGACACCCTCGTGGCCCCGGTCCCGGGCACGGACCTGGTCCGCGACGAGGGCATCCGGCCCGGGTCCTCGGCGGAGAAGCTCGCCGGGCTCAAGACGGTGTTCCGCACCGAAAACGGCACCGTCACGGCAGGGAACGCCTCCCCGCTCTCCGACGGCGCCTCCGCGGCCTGGCTGGGATCCGAGGCCGCCGCCGGGCTGCTCGGCCTGGACCCGCTGGCCCGCATCGCCGGCCGCGGCGCGCACGCCAACGACCCCCAGTACTTCGGCTACGCCCCGGTGGAGGCCGCCAACAAGGCCCTCGCGAAGGCCGGGATCGGCTGGGACCAAGTGGGCGCCGTCGAACTGAACGAGGCCTTCGCCGCGCAGTCCCTGGCCTGCATCAACGCCTGGGCCATCGACCCGGGAATCGTGAACCGGCACGGCGGCGCGATCGCCATGGGCCACCCGCTCGGCGCCTCCGGCGGCCGGATCCTGGGCACCCTGGCCCGGAGCCTGCAGGCCTCCGGCGAACGCTGGGGCGTCGCCGCGATCTGCATCGGCGTCGGCCAGGGCCTCGCCGTCGTCCTCGAAAACATGACCGCTGCCGGAACCAACACAGGAAAGGCGTAAGCGATGCTGAATTTCATTGACACCGTCGGCGAGGCCGTCGCCGGGATCAACGACGGCTCCACCGTGATGATCGGCGGGTTCGGCAACGCCGGCCAGCCCTTCGAACTGATCGACGCGCTGCTGGAGTGCGGCGCCACCGACCTGACCGTGGTGAACAACAACGCCGGCCAGGGCGACCAGGGCCTGGCCCTGCTCATCAAGGAGGGCCGGGTGAAGAAGATGATCTGCTCGTTCCCCCGGCAGTCCGACTCCTGGCACTTTGACGCCAAGTACAAGGCCGGTGAGATCGAGCTCGAACTCGTCCCGCAGGGAAACCTGGCCGAGAGGATCCGGGCCGCCGGCGCCGGGATCGGCGGGTTCTTCACGCCCACCGGCTACGGCACCATGCTCGCCGAGGGCAAGGAAACCCGCTTCCTGGATGGCAAATGGCAGGTGTTCGAGACGCCCATCCACGCCGACGTCGCCCTTATCAAGGCGCTCACGGCCGACGGGAAGGGCAACCTCGTCTACCGCAAGACCGCACGGAACTTCGGTCCCATCATGGCCGCCGCGGCCAAGCACAGCATCGTCCAGGTCTCCGAGATCGTCCCCACCGGCGGCCTGGACCCGGAGGTCATCGTGACCCCCGGAATCTACGTCAACAGCATTGTGAAGGTGGCCTGAGATGAGCATCCAAACCACGATCCAGACCTCCGACAAACCCCTGGGCCGGGACGATCTCGCCCGCCTCGTGGCCCGCGACATCGAGCCCGGATCCTTCGTGAACCTCGGCATCGGCCAGCCCACCCTGGTCTCGAACTACCTCGAGCCGGAGCAGAACATCACGCTCCACACCGAGAACGGCATGCTGGGCATGGGCCCGGAAGCCGCCGGGGACCAGATCGACGGCGACCTCATCAACGCCGGCAAGATCCCCGTGACCGAACTGCCGGGCGCATCCTACTTCCACCACGCAGACTCCTTCGCGATCATGCGCGGCGGCCATCTGGACATCTGCGTGCTTGGCGCCTTCCAGGTCTCCGCCACGGGTGACCTCGCCAACTGGCACACCGGCGCCCCGGACGCGATCCCCGCCGTCGGCGGCGCCATGGACCTCGCCACCGGGGCCAAGGACGTGTTCGTCATGATGACGCTTCTGACCCGCGACGGCGCATCCAAGATCGTCGAGGCGTGCACCTACCCGCTCACCGGGATCGGCTGCGTCACCCGCGTCTACACGGACAAGGCCGTCTTCCTGACCGGGCCCGACGGCGTCCAGGTGCGCGAGACGTTCGGCTGCACCCTCGAGGAACTCCAGGCCATGGTCCCCGTGCCGCTGCGTCCGGCGGATCCACGCTGACAGTCCTGCGGCCGGAGACCTTGCGCCCCGCTAAAGTGATGCGGGACCGAAAGGCGAAAAATGATTGAGCCAGCCAGGAGCGGCGGCGCGCCCGCGGCCAGCGACCAATACGTGCAATCGCTGGCGCGCGGGCTTGCCGTGATCCGTGCCTTCGACACGGAACACCCCAAAATGACGCTGACCGAGGTGGCGGCCCGGACCGAACTGACCCGGGCCACGGCCCGGCGGTTCCTGCACACCCTGGTGGAGCTGGGCTATGTCCGCACCGATGGCAAGATCTTCGCCCTGACCGCCAAAGTGCTGCAGCTCGGCTACGCCTACCTGTCCGGACTGTCCCTGCCGCAGCTCGCCCAACCGCACCTGGAGGAGCTCTCGCTCGAGCTGGGGGAGTCGACGTCGGCAGCGGTGCTCGAAGGCACCGACATCGCCTACATCGCGCGGGTGTCCACCCGGCGGATCATGACGGTGGGCATCACGGTGGGCACCCGCTTCCCCGCCTACGCAACCTCCATGGGCAGGGTGCTGCTGGCGGCCCTGGCCCCGGCGAAGCTGGAAGAGTACCTCGCGGCCGCCGACATCCGGCCCCTGACCCCCGGGTCCATCGGAACGAGGGCCGCACTCCTGGCGGAACTGGACACTGTCCGTGCCCAGGGCTGGTGCCTGCTGGACCAGGAACTCGAGCTGGGACTGATGTCCATCGCGGCGCCGGTCCATGACGGGCCCAAAGTGGTGGCGGCGATCAACGTCTCGCTGCAGGCCCAGAGCGTTTCGGCACAGCCCGACCCCGCTGCCTACCTCGATGCCGTGCGCGACGCGACGGTGGCAACGGCGGAACTCATCTCGGAGGACCTGACCTCGGGGCGGTGAAACACCCCTCCGACAGGACGGCCGGAAGAGCGCCGTCAGTTCAGGGGGCGGAATCCGGGACGGGCCCTGTTGAAACCGTGATGGTGACGCCCCCGGGTTCGTCACTGATTTTCAGATGCAGTCCCCGGCCCACTATCGAGGAATGGATGTCCTCGCTGTCGCCGGGGGCCAGCTGCTCGGCCAGCCGGGTGAGCGCCAGGGCCATCGCCCGGCCCCAGTCATGGGGATCCATGCTGGAGGATTCAGCGGTAGCCGAATAGTTCTCTGGTTCAGTCATCTGCTCCCACTTTCGGCGTCCGGAGCGCAGGCTCCGGCACATCACGAAGCCCAGTCTAGTGAGGCACACGAGCCGACGTCCACGATTGGCGCCGGTGCTGCGGAGGTTGCGCGGACACTGCGGCTAGGATTTCACGTTAGGGACTTCTCCCGCCTAATTGCCCTAAGGACGTCATGACAGAGAACAAAACGGCGACGCCGGAGACCCCCGATACCACCGCCTCCCTGCGGGCCGCAGTGGTTATCAACCCGATGAAATCTCCCGGCGAGAGCTTTCGGGCCTCCTTCTTCCGCCTGTGCGAGACCCAGGGCTGGGCCGAGCCGCTGTGGCTGGAAACCACCAAAGAGGACACCGGGCTTGGCCAGGCGCGCCAGGCCCTGGACGCCGGGGTCGACGTCGTCATCGCCGCGGGCGGCGACGGAACCGTCCGCTGCGTGGCGGAGGTCCTTGCGGGCACCGGCACACCGATGGGCCTGGTGCCTATGGGCACCGGCAACCTGCTGGCCCGCAATCTGGGCGTCGACATCACCGACCCCGTGGCCGCCAGCTACGACGTCCTGAGCGGCACGGACGTCAAGGTGGACGTGGTGAAGGCCAGGCTGGACCACGCCGAGGACGAACACCTCTTCCTTGTCATGGCAGGGCTTGGCTACGACGCCGCCATCATGGCGAACACCGTGGATGAACTCAAGGACCGCGTGGGTTGGCTCGCCTATGTTGAAGCCGGCATCCGGCACCTGCCGGGCAAGCCCATCCGGGCGAGGATCAGCATTGACGGAGGGCACGCCGTGCGCCGCCGGATCCGCAGCGTGATGGTGGGCAACTGCGGCAAGATCATGGGCGGCGTGGAGATCTTCCCCAAAGCCAAGATCGACGACGGAATCCTCGACGTCGTGATCCTGGCGCCCGTCGGCCGCCTGGGCTGGCTGGGAGTGCTGGCCGGGGTCTTCGGCCGGAACAAGCCCAAGGATGCCTCGGTGGAATACTTCGCCGGAAAGTCGGCTGAGATCGAGCTCGCCCACGAGCAGGATTTCCAGCTCGACGGCGACCCGCTCGGCAAGGCCAAGCACCTCAGCGTCACGGTGGAGCCCGGGGTCCTCAGCATCCGGATGACAGCCATCTGACCCGCCGCCCGCAGTGCCGGGCCGGCCGGGCTACCGTCCCGGTCCGGTGTGGTCCGGGCGGTGCGCGAGGATCTCAGCGAGTTCGGCCAGCCGGTGCGCGCGGGCGGACTCGGCCGGCGTGAACGGCTCGCCGGGCCTTGAAAACGCGATGGGCCCCTGCCACGCCGTCGGGATCTTCAGGACGGTCCCGTCCGCGTCGGCTGGGGATGGCGACTCCGGGCTGCCGGCGGCGGGCCCCGGGATGATCCGGGCCCGCAGCAGTTCCGCGACCGCCAGGGGCAGCTCCTCGGGGCTGGCGGCGATCCGGGCGGCAAGGCTCAGTGCACCGGTCTGCCCGTCGGCCATGGCCAGGGCCGTAGTGGGCCAGACGTGCGGATCCGCGCCGCCGCCTGCCCGCAGTGCCCGGAGCAGCTCGGTCTCACGGACCTCACCCGGCGCCGAGAGCACAAACTCGTCCAGCACGCCGCCGGCCACGGGGTGGACATGAATGCTCAGGATGTTCGTGTTGAGTCCGGCCAGGGCCTGGGTCAGTCTTTGCAGCGATCCCGGCTTGTCTTTCAGGACGGTCCGCGCCCGCCACAGGGCCGGCGCGGCGACAAGCCGCTTCCGGTGGCGCAGGGCCGGCGCATGCAGCCAGCTTCTGAGCATCCGGGCCGCCGAGGGTTCGGCCACCCAGATCACCAGGATGGTCGCGGTCAGGGTCAGCACCACGACCTTGGCAACATACGGCAGGTGTGTTTCCACCACCGCCGCGTGCACCAGCAGTTCGATCGGCAGCATCACGGCGATGTTGGCCAGCGTCAGCCGCGCCTTGGTCGGTTCGGGCATCTGGCCGCACACTTCGCAGCTGAGCTCGGAGGTGGCCGGGGAGTGGGCCTTGCCTGGTTTTTTGCCTGCGGCGTTGCGCGTCATGCTCCCATGATTCCGGCCGGCTGTTTCGGCCGGGTTGCCGCCGGGTGACAGTTTCGGACCAGCGCCCGAAGGCGTCTGCCCGGGCAGTAGAGCTAGCGGCTGGCGGCGTGGCGCGGGCGGTCCTCGTCCACGAACTCCGCCGCATTCCCCGCGTTGTCATCAACGTTCCGCGCGGGGTTCTTCTCGAAGTTCCCATCGAAACCGGCACGGCCGGGGCCGCCGTCGTGTTCCCGGTCCGCCAGTGTGGTGAGCAGGTCCCGGATCTCGGCCAGCAGCGCGGTGTCGGCCGGGATCGGCTCTTCCTCGGGCTCGGCGGCGCCGAGCCTGCTCTTGACCATGCGGTTGATCCGGTTCATGGGTGCCACGAAGATGAAGTACACCACCCCGGCGGTGATGAGGAAGGTCAGGAAGGCCGTCACGACGGCGCCGATGTTGACGAACGTCTTGTCGTTGCCCGGCCAGACGTAAAAGCCCAGGCCATGGGTCTCGACGCCGCCGGCCGCAGCGAGGACCGGGTTGACGATGTTTGAGGTAAACGCGCTGACCAGGGCTGTGAAGGCAGTGCCGACCACGACGGCGATGGACAGTTCGATCACGTTGCCGCGCAGGATGAAATCCTTGAATCCTTTGAGCATGGGGAACCTCCGGTTGTTTGCGTGATTCAACCGCTAGACGCTACCACCCCGCGGCGCGCCCGGCCGATCCCAATGAACGGGATTCGATGCGTCAGCCGCGGGCTTCCGGAGTAACATCCGTCGTGGATGCCAGTGACGCCGTCGTACCATTCCGACCGCTGCGAAAGGGACCCCCAACCCGTGATGACAAGCCCATGAATGCCTGCCAGGGACTAATCCGGCCGTGGAGTGGGCGCTGCGACACTGGCCCCGTGGGACCGGCACTGTGAAGCTGCTCGCCGGGATGCTCACCATCGCGCCGGCCAACAAGGACCATCAGGTTGCCCTCCGCTGCGCCATCGGCGTGTTCGTTCCGCTGATCACCCTGGTGCTGCTGGACCGCCTCGACCTGGCAATCTTTGCCTCCTTCGGTGCCTTCACCGGGATCTATGGCCGCAATGAGCCGCACGCCAGGCGGCTGAATCTCCAGGTGCGGGCCGGTGGCCTGATGCTCCTGGTGATGTTCCTGGCCGCCCTCACCGCGCGTGTGGATGCCCTTGCCGGGCTGTCGGCGGCGGGCACCACCTGGGTCCTGGTCGGGACCACAACCCTGGTGGCCGGCGCCTGTTCCCTGGTAGTCGCCCTGTGGCGCCTTCGTCCCTCGGGCTCGCTCTTCCATATCTTCGCGTTCGCGGCCATCGCCTCAATCCCGAACCAGCCGCCGCTGTGGCAGGCCATGCTGGTGGCGGTGCTGACGGTCGCGTTCTCCCTGCTCATCGGGCTGTCATCGCGTGTGGCCAGGAGCCGCCGGACCCCGTGGGTGTGGCCGGAACCCCTAAGGCTGACACCGGGCCAGAAGCGCGCCGCGTGGCAGGAAAGCGGGGGCTACCTCGTGGCGGCAGGCCTGGCGGGCACGCTGGGGACCCTGGCCGGCGAATGGCTCGGCGTTGGCCACAACTACTGGGCGATGGTGGCCGCCGTCGTCCCGCTCGTGGGCCACACCACGCGGCACCGGGTCAGCCGGGGCCTGCAGCGCATCGCCGGGACTGCGCTGGGACTGGTCCTGCTCGCCGGGATCCTGCTCCTGCAGCCGAACCCCTGGCAGACGGTGCTGGTGATCGCCGCTTGCCAGTTCGGTGCCGAAATGTTCATCGCGCGGCAGTACATGCTGGCGCAGGTCTTTGTCACGCCCCTGGCCCTGACCTCGACGCTGCTCGTGGCACCCATCCCGCCCGGCATCCTGCTCCGCGACAGAATCGTCGAAACGATCATCGGGGCCGCCGTCGGCATCGCCGTCGTGCTGGCGCCCGGCGCCTGGCGACGCCTGACGAGCTAGTATCTACGGGATTCCGTATGGCCGGGCCCTGCTGGCCAGCCCCTTCCTATTGTGAGAGTCCTATCGCCCGAGGGTGTTGGGTGGGACACTTAAAACCATTCAACGGAAGGGGTGTGATGGCCAATTCGAACTCCGGCGACTCAGTGGTGGACCGCGTCCTGCGGCTGATTGCGGCCTTTCCGGAGGGTGTCACCTCGCTGCAGCTCTCGGAGCTGGCCGCGAGGGCGCAACTTCCCGTGACCACCGCGCACCGGTTGGCCCGGCAGCTTGCCGGCCACGGCCTGCTCGACGTCGGCCCCGGCGGTTCGGTCAGCCTGGGCCTGCGGCTCTGGGAGCTCGCCAACCGCAGTTCGCCCACCCTGGAGCTCCGCCAGGCGGCCTTGCCGTTCATGGAGGACATCCAGCAGGTGCTGAACCAAAACGTGAATCTCGCCGTGCTGGACGGCGCCGAGGTGCTCTTTGTGGAGCGGCTGTCCCGCCGGGGCTCCGCAGTCAACCGTGCGCAGGTGGCCGGCCGGATGCCCGTGCACGTGTCCTCCGCCGGCCTGGTGCTGATGGCCAACCAGCCCGGCACCGTCCAGGCCGAGTATCTCGAAGCGTTCAGCGACCCGGCCGGGCGGCTGGCCCCGGCCGAGCTCCGTGCTCTCCTTGATGAGGCCGTCCGCCAGGGCTATGCGCAGCTGGCCGGCGTCGTCGATCCGGACACATGGGGGATCGCCGTCCCCGTGCTGGACCGCCGGAAGCGGGCCGTGGCGGCCCTCGGCGTCGTGGTTCCCCTCCGTGAGATGCGCCTGCAGGCGCTGGTCCCGGCCCTCCAGACTGCGGCCCGCGGAATCGGTCGGCGGCTTGGCGAGCCCCGCGAGGCTGGCGGATTCCATTCAACGGGATCCATGTAACGCGTATCACGCCTGCGGGGGCACACTGTTAGCCGGACCACGAATACGGCTCCGGGCCCGCCCGGACCCCGCGACGAAGCGAGACGCACATGGCACAGCGGAAAGTCATCACCACCCAGGTAGCGATCATGGGCGCCGGACCGGCCGGGCTCATGCTGTCCCACCTGCTGGCCAAAGCCGGCATCGAATCCACCGTCGTCGAGCTCCGCAGCCACCAGGAGATCTCCGAAACGGTCCGCGCCGGCATCCTGGAGCACGGCTCGGTCAACCTGCTGGTAGACAGCGGTGTCTCCGACCGTGTGCTGCGTGAGGGCGACCGACATGACGGCATCGAACTGCGCTTCAACGGCGAAAGCCACCGGATCGACTTCCAGGACCTCGTCGGCGAATCGGTGTGGCTCTACCCGCAGACGGATGTGTTCCTGGATCTTTCGGCACGCCGGAAGGCCGACGGCGGGGACGTCCGGTACGCCGTCAAGGAGGCCACCATCCATGACATCGAGGACGCGCCCAAGGTCTGGTTCACCGACGAGGAGGGCATCGACTACGAGCTCCAGGCCGACTTCATCGCCGGCGCGGACGGTTCACGCAGCCACTGCCGCGCGCGGATCCCCGAGGCACGGCGCAATAGGTACTTCCACGAATACCCCTTCGCCTGGTTCGGCATCCTGGCCGAGGCCCCGCGCAGCTCCGAGGAGCTGATCTACGCCAACTCGGCGAACGGCTTCGCCCTGATCAGCCAGCGAACCGAGACGGTGCAACGGATGTACTTCCAGTGCGACCCCAGCGAGGACGCCAATAGCTGGGACGAAGAACGCATCTGGGACGCCTTTCGCAGCCGCGTCAACGGCAACGGCTTCGAGGTGAAGGAAGGGCCCGTGATCGAGAAGACCGTCCTGAAATTCCGCAGCTTTGTCCAGGCCCCCATGCGGCACGGCAAGCTGTTCCTCGCCGGCGACGCCGCGCACACCGTGCCGCCCACCGGGGCCAAAGGGCTGAACCTGGCGCTGAACGACGTCAAAGTCCTCTTCGAAGGATTCGACAGCTTCTACTCCACCGGCTCCACCGCGCTCCTGGATGCCTACAGCGACCGCGCCCTCGGCAGAGTGTGGAAAGCCCAGCAGTTCTCCTACTGGATGACCTCCATGCTGCACACGGCCGTCGACGCCGACGACTTTTCCCGGGCCCGCCAGCTTGGCGAGCTCCGGTCCGTGGTGTCATCCCGCCATGGCAGGGCCTATCTGGCGGAGGCTTATACGGGCTGGCCGGGCGACCGATAGGGCCGAGCCCGAGGTCCTGCCTGAGGGTCCTTCCGCGGTGCATGTTTTCCATCGACAGCTACCGGGGCCAGGACTACCCTTGAACCGTCCCAGCATGACCCGACAAAGATGACGGAGAGGTGCACGATCATGGGAACCGCAGAGAATGTTGAACTGGTCCGACGCGGGTACACGGCCTTCAACGCAGGGGATATGGCGACCCTCAGCGAGATGTTCGCGGAGGACGCAGTCTGGCACGTTGCCGGAAGCGGCGTGCTGTCCGGAACAAAACAGGGCCGGGACGCCGTCCTGGCGTACTTCGGTGAACTGGGCGCGCGTACCCAGGGTTCCTTCCAGGCAGACCTCGAGGACATCGTCGGCGGGGAAAAGTACACCGTCGCCATCCAGAAGACCCGCGCACAAAACAACGGCAAGACCTTGGACATGGCCACCGTCATCACGTTTGTGGTCCGCGACGGAAAGATCACCGAAGGGCGGGAGTTCTTCGAGGATACGGCCAAGGCAGACGATTTCTGGACCTGACCAAACAAATCCGTTCGCCCTGGCCTAGTCCTGGTCCAGGGTCTCGGTCAGGTGGTGCGTCGGAATCCGGTCCCGGTCGTAAGTGATTTCGGTGTATCCGTGCGGCTCGGGCTTCCCGGACGGGCTCAGGTTCACAAAGACGATCTCCTCAATCGTGAGGATGCTGCGGCGCGTGATCATGTTCCGGACCTCGGCGCGCATGCTCAGCGATGTCCGGCCGAAGCGGGTAGCGGTCAGGCCCATTTCGATCAGGTCGCCCTGGACGGCGGAGCTTACGAAGTTGATTTCCGAGATGTACTTGGTGACGGCCCGGCCGTTGCCCAGCTGCAGGATGGCGTAAATCGCGGCCTCTTCGTCGATCCACTTCAGCAGGCTCCCGCCGAACAGGGTGCCATTGGCGTTGAGGTCCTCCGGCCGCACCCATTTGCGGGTGCGGAAAGTGATGTCGGCCGATTCCATAGTGCGAGGTTAGCCCACTCCGGGACGGACCGGCGTTCTGTGACGGTGCGCGGTGCCGCGCAGCCTCACGCCATGGCGGTGTGCGCGGCGCTGTGCGAATCGATCGGCTTCGCGTAGCAGTACGAGTGCTCCACGCCGATATACGGTCCGAAGTTCGGCACCGGGGCGAAGCCCGAGTTCTCGTAGAACTGCCGTCCGTCGGTCTGCACCGAGCCCGCCTCCGCAGTCAGGGTGGTGATCCCCAGCGCGTGGGCGTGGGCTTCGAGGGCCGCCAGGATGGAACTCGCCACTCCGGAGCCGCGGGTGTACGGCAGCACGTAGAGGCGTTTGATTTCGGCGGTCCGGGCGTCCAGCACGCGAAGGCCGCCGCAGCCCACCGGCTGGCCCGAGGCCTTGTCGTGTGCCACCAGGAACACCGCCGTGTCCGCTTCCGACGGCGGCGGCCCGGGTTCGTGATCCGGCCGGCCGAAACGGGCCTCGAGTTCCGCCTGCTGGGCGGCCCTCAGGTCCGCACCGACGGGATTCGCCCAGGTGACCTGACGGATGTTGAGCCGCGGGTTGGTCTGCATGACTGCCTCGATTCGCCGAAGTGTTATGCAGTCCAAGGCTAGGCACCAGCGGTTTCGGCTGTGTTTCCTGCCGGTAAGAGTCGGGAGAACTGTGTATGGATGGATGGCGGTGCAGTTCCGTCTTTCGGCTCGACTTCCGGGTGGGCTTGGGGACGGCCGCTGCCTAGCGGCGCACGAGTGTCCGCAGGAGTTTCAGGGCCACGGAGATCGAGGCGATATCCACTTGCCCCGGTTTGGTCACTTCCGCGAAGGTGTCTTTGATCCGTCCCAGCTGCTCCTGATGCCCGCGTTCCCACACCACGATGCGCTCCACCGAATCGGACGTGCCGTTGTCTGCGGCGCCAGGGCCCCGGGTAGTCTCCATCACAGAGACAGTCATGTCCGCTACGGCGGAATACACGTCATCGCGCAAGGCGGCCCGCGCGAGGGCGTCCCAGCGGCTGTGCCGCGGCAGGTCGGTGATGCTGAGCAGCAGGTTCGCGGCGCCGATTCGCTGGAACACCGCGTAGTACACGTCGGCGATGGTGGCGATTGGTTCACGGACCTGTTCAGAGATCAGGGAGATGTCCAGCAGCCCGAAGCTCTCCAGCAGGTCCGAGAAGCGCAGGCCCAGCTCACGGGGCATCCCCACGGCGTCCCAATGCGCGAGCCGCTCTTGCGCGCGGTCCAGGTCGGAGCCCCGGAGGTAGTCCAAGGTGCAGGTCCGCAGCATCTCCAGTGTGGGCATGATCCTGCCCAGGGCCTCGTCCACCGGCTGGTCGCGATGGTCGTGCGTCACGTACCACCGCGTGGCCCGGTCGAGGACCCTCCGCATGTGCAGGGTCGCTTCGGCGACGCAGTCGTTCGGATATTCGGCGGGGAGTGTGGCCAGCCGGTTGACGATCCACGGCAGGTCGTAGGCCTCCCGCGCCACCACGAAGGCCCTGGCAACGCTGGCGGCCGTCGCCGTCGTCTCCTCGACGGCGCGGAAGGCGAACGTGATTCCGCCGAGGTTGATCATGTCGTTGGCCACCACGGTGCACACGATCTGGCGGCGCAGCGGATGATCTTCCAGCTCTGCTTCAAAGCGCTCGGACAGCTGGGGCGGGAAATAGCCGCGGAGGACGCGGCGGAACCACGGGTCCTCGGCAAGGTCGCTGGCGTTGAGTTCCGCCGCCAGTTCGATCTTGGCGTATGCGGCCAGCACCGACAGCTCTGGCGCGGTCAGGCCCTCCCCTGATTTCAGCCGTGCCCGGAGTTGGTCGTTGCTAGGCAGGCCCTCCAGCCTGCGGTCAAGGTCGGTGGCGTTTTCCAGCCAATCCATGGTCCGTTCGAAGCCCGGACTCCACTCCCGCACCAAGTGCCGGTCGTTGATAAGCAGGACATTCTGGTCCGCGTTGTTGGCCAGGACAAGACGGGCCACCTCGTCCGTGAGGGACTGCAGGAAGCCGGTGCGATCCGACGGCGGCATCTTTCCCGCCGCGATCATCCGGTCCACGAAGATCTTGATGTTTACCTCATGATCCGAGCAGTCCACGCCCGCTGAGTTGTCGATCGCATCGGTATTGAGCAGGACGCCGGACAAGGCGGCCTCAATCCGCCCGAGCTGCGTGATTCCCAGATTCCCGCCCTCGGCGATGATCTTCGCCCGCACCTCATTGCCGTTGACCCTGACAGGGTCATTGGCCTTGTCGCTAACCTCCGCGCTGGACTCCGACGAGGCCTTGACATAAGTTCCGATGCCTCCGTTGTACAGGAGGTCCACGGGCGCCCGGAGAATGGCCTGAAGCAATCCATGGGGCGGCAGCGACACAGTGCCCGGTTCCAGGCCGAGTGAGCTCCTGACTTGTTCGGTAATGCCGATGGACTTGGCACGGCGGGAGTGGACACCACCGCCGTCGCTGATCAGCGCTGGATCGTAGTCCGCCCAGGACGAGCGGGGGAGGGCAAAGAGCCGCCGCCGTTCCTCGAAGGAGGCCTCCGCATCCGGTGCCGGGTCAAGGAAGATGTGGCGGTGATCGAAAGCCGCTACCAGCCGGATGTGGCGGGAGAGAAGCAGCCCGTTCCCAAAGACGTCGCCGCCCATATCGCCGATGCCGGCTACGGTGAAGTCCTCTTCCTGGCAGTCCATCCCGAGCTCGCGGAAATGGTGTTTTACCGATTCCCAGGCCCCGCGGGCCGTGATGCCCATCTGCTTATGGTCATAGCCCACGGTCCCGCCGGACGCGAAGGCATCGCCCAGCCAGAAGCCATACTCCGCGGCGACACGATTCGCAGCATCGGAAAATGACGCCGTTCCCTTGTCCGCCGCCACCACAAGGTAATAGTCGTCGACGTCGTGCCGCACCACGCGCGGCGGGGGAACCACCGATTCGCCGTTCGCGGTGGCGACCAGGTTGTCGGTGACATCCAGCAGCCCGCGGACGAATATCCGGTAGCACTCCAGGCCCTCCGTCAGCCACGCGTCGCGGTCCAAGGACGGGTCCGGCAACTGTTTGGGATAAAAACCGCCCTTGGCGCCGGTGGGTACGATCACCGAGTTCTTAACGTTCTGCGCCTTGACCAGGCCCAGAACCTCGGTGCGGAAATCCTCGCTTCGGTCGGACCAACGCAACCCACCCCTTGCCAGTGCCCCGAAGCGCAGGTGCACGCCTTCCACGCGGGGCGAATACACCCAGACTTCGTACTTGGGACGGGGGAGCGGCGCACCCGCGATCGCGGAAGGGTTCAGCTTGAAACTCAGGTGGGGCCTGGCCTGGAAGTAGTTCGTGCGGAGCGTGGATTCCACCAGGTTCATGAAGGTGCGCAGCAGCCGGTCGGCGTCGAGGACGGGAATGTCCTCGATCGCGGCCAGCAGGTCCCTCCGGGCCGCGTCGGTGTCCCTGAACCGGCGTGGCGCCTCCAGATCGGGATCAAACTTGGCCCTGAACAGTGCCAGGAGAGCGTGGGTTGCCCGGGCATTGGCCAGCAGCGTGTCGGTTATGAACCCATAGGAGGTTGTGGTGCCCAACTGCTGCAGGTACTTGGCGTAGCTGCGCAGGATGGCCGCCTGCCGCCATTCGATGCCCTCCCGGAGGACAAGGCCGTCAAAGCGGTCCGATTCTGAGTCACCGCGCATGGCAGCTCCGAAGGCATCCCCCAGCAGCCCGCTGGTCCGGGCGGGATCCACGCCGGCCGGGTACCGGACGCCAAGGTCATAGAGGAACAGAGCCCGGTCGCTCCCGCGCACCACATCGAAGGGCCGTTGGTTCAGCACCTCCAGTCCGAGGTTGTGGAAGAACGGCAGGATCCGCGTCAGGCTGTGGGCGGTGGTCAGGTAAAGCCGGATCCGTGCGTCTTCGGCCAGCGTCGGGGAGGCATCGGTGCGGACATAGACGGCCAGTTGGGGATCGTTCAGCTGCCGGCCGCCCGTGCCGTCGAGATCGAACCGCTCGAACGTCTTGATGTCCTCGACGGCGTCCTCGACTTCAAAATCAGCCCGGTAGCTGGCCGGGAAGGCGGCGGACCACAGCGCCGACAAACGGCTGGCCTCCGCCGACGGCAACCTGTCACGGAGCGCCTCGTCCAGGCCCTGGGCCCAGGTCCGCGTTGCGCTAACAATGCTTCGCTCCACTGCGGCGGGGTCGACGTCGGGCATCCCACCGGCGGGCAACAGGATCCGGAAGAAGACCCGGGCCATCGGGGATTCACTTAGCCTGACTTCGAACTCGAGCGAGGAGGACCGGCAGGCCTGTTTAAGCTCGTGCTCAATCCGGAGGCGTACGGCCGTGCTGTACCTGTGCCGGGGAAGGAACACCAGCGCGGTCATGAAACGCCCGTAGCTGTCGGCGCGCAGGAACACCCGTGTCTGGTGGTGGGCCTGCAGGCGCAGGATTTCACGGGCGAGCCCGGCAAGTTCATGGAGGTCCCGGTGGAACAGCTCGTCCAGGGGGAATGACTCGAGGACGGCGATGAGCTGCTTGCCAGGGTGGGAGGCCTCGGTGAAGCCAAAGCCCTCCTGGATGGCGCGCACCTTGTCCCGGATGACCGGGATGCGCCGCACGGACCGGCCCGTGGCACCCGGGGCGAAGAGGCCAACAAACCTGACCTCTCCCGTGGCCTTCCCGGCGCTGCCGAACGTCCGGACGAGGATTTCATCCAGGTAAGCCGGGCGGGGGACGGACGATCTCAGATCCGAAATGGAGATGGTGAGGACCTGCGGATGGGGCAGTCCCGTAACGGGCTGTCGGGCCTCCGGCCGCCCGTCCCTGAGCAGGCCGAGTCCCGCGCCGGGAAGCAACGACACAACATCCGGACGGTCCGCCGTCGGGTATTCATATTCGCCGTATCCCAGGAACATGAAGTTGCCGCGATCCAGCCAGTCCAGGAGCTCACCGAGCTGCTCAGGAGTCGGCACCGCGCCGGCGGGCAGCCGGTCCAGGGACTTGATGGTGCGTGCGAGACGGGCGTGGATGGCGGGAGTGTCATCGGCGACCAGCTGGACGTCCGCCAGGACACGCCCCACGTTTGCGGTGAGTTCCGCGATGGCCCGTGAGTCCGGCAGCCGGCCTATCTCTGCCGCCACCCACGTTTCGGATCTCCACCCCGGCGGATCTTGGACGGTGCCTGTCGCCGCGTTGACGGGCATGCCGGCACTTCGGCCCGCCGGTCCGGGCTGCGGGGATCCATGCCGTACTTCCACCAACTGATCAGTCCGCGGATCACGCCGCACCAGAAAATTGGGATGCACCAGCAACCGAATGGACTCGTTTTGGCGGGCCAGCTCCGCGGTGAGCGAATGGATCAGGTGCGGTGTGGAGTCAGCAACCACCAGCAGGACGCTGGCGTCACTTTCGTTCAGGATGTCGATTGCCGCCGTGCCTGCCGGCCGGCTGTCCGCAAGTTCCGCATGGTGCCTGGAGCGCTGCTCCAGGTTTTCCGGACTGTAGCCTTGGAGGTCCTCCGGCGCAGCGTGCTCGTAGTAGGCCGCTAGGAACTGTTCATCGAAGCCGGGGAAGACGCTGGTGGGAGCGTGCCCGGGGTGTACCGATTTGCGTGACATGGGCCTGCGCCTCCACGGCGCGGGCCCAACCGCTTGCCGCGGCCGACCATCCTGTCCCCACGCCTGTTTTCATCATCGCCGCGTTCCGGTTAGCAGTCCAGTCCAGTCCCGGCGGGCAGGCTTCGCCCGCCGGGGACTGACGGGCCCGCTACGCGAGACGGCCGGTGGGATCCTCCGCCGTCGGATCCGCCAGCGCGAGGCCGCCCACGGGGCTGTCGTCCCAGTGGATGAGCTCCCAGCCGCTGTCCGGGTCGCCGTCCAGCGCAACGATGCCGGTATTGTCCAGCGCGTGCTTGATGGCGAAGTCCGGTCCGATGTTGCCTGCCCGCATGCCGGCCCACACCCGGATGGCCGCGCCGTGGCTGACCACGGCGACGGATCCTGAGTTCCCCGAACCGTTTTCCCGCGCAGCGATCTTGGCCATCGCGGCGTCGTAGCGCTCAAAGAAATCCCGGCCGCTGGGACCGTCAGGCATCCGGCGGTCCAGGTCGCCGTCCGCCCAGGAAAAAATGGTGCCCATGTACCGCTTGTGCGATTCGTGGTCCGTCATCTTCTCCAGGGACCCGGCCTCGATCTCGTGAATGCCCTGGAGCACCTCGATTTCCAGCCCGTGCACCCGGGCGAGGGGCGCGGCCGTGATCTGCGTCCGGATCAGGGTAGAGGCGTAAAGGGAGTCGATCCGCTCGTTCGCCAGGACGCGGGACAACGCCTCAGACTGGCGTTCGCCGAGTTCTGTCAGCCCGGGCCCCGGGTGCGCGGTGTCCAGCTGGCCAAGGACGTTGCCGGGGGTCTGGCCGTGGCGGATGAGCAGGAGCCTCATTTGAGGTGGTCCACCAGCTGGTCGGCGATCCCCGTGTACTTGCCCGGAGTCAGGGCCAGCAGCCGGGCTTCGGCGTCGGCGGACAGGCCGAGGCCCTGGACGAATTCCTGCATCCGGGCAGCGTCCACGCGCTGCCCGCGGGTCAGGTCCTTGAGCCGCTCGTAGGGGTTCTCCATGCCTTCGACGCCGGCGATGGCCTCGGCGCGCATGACCATCTGGATGGCCTCGCCGAGGACTTCCCAGTTGGTGTCCAGGTCCGCGGCCAGCACGTCCTCGGCGACCTTGAGCCGGTCCAGGCCCTTGGCGACGTTCGAGATGGCGAGCAGCGAGTGGCCGAACGCCACGCCGATGTTGCGCTGCGAGGAGGAGTCGGTGAGGTCGCGCTGCCAGCGGGAGGTGACCAGGGTGGAGCCCAGCACGTCCAGCAGGCCGGAGGAGATCTCGAGGTTGGCCTCGGCGTTTTCGAAACGGATCGGGTTCACCTTGTGCGGCATGGTCGAGGAGCCCGTGGCGCCCGCCACCGGGATCTGCACGAAGTAGCCGATCGAGATGTAGCTCCAGATGTCGGTGCAGACGTTGTGCAGGATGCGGTTGAAACGCGCGACGTCGGCATAGAGTTCGGCCTGCCAGTCGTGGCTTTCGATCTGGGTGGTCAGCGGGTTCCAGGTCAGGCCGAGGCCTTCGACGAAGCCCTTGGAGACGTTCTCCCAGTCGGCGCCCGGCACGGAGGCAACGTGGGCCGCGTACGTGCCGGTGGCGCCGTTGATCTTGCCGAGGTACTCGGTCCGGGCAATCCGGTCCAGCTGCCGGTTGAGGCGGTGCGCAATGACGGCCAGTTCCTTGCCCAGCGTGGTGGGGGTGGCGGGCTGGCCGTGGGTGCGGGAGAGCATCGGCACGGCGCGGTTGTCCTCAGCCATGGCGCTGATCTGGGCAACGAGGGCGCGGGCCGCGGGCAGCCACACGTCCTCCACTGCGCCCTTGACGCCGAGGGCGTAGGAGAGGTTGTTGATGTCCTCCGAGGTGCAGCCGAAGTGGACCATGGCGGTCAGGTGATCGATGCCGATGCCGGGCAGGCGGCGGCCGATGTAGTACTCCACCGCCTTGACGTCGTGCACCGTGACAGCCTCGATCTCGGCCAGCTCGGAGACGGATGCGGCGTCGAACTCGGTGACGATCGCGCGCAGCTGCTGCTGCTGTTCGGCCGTGAGCGGGCCGGCCCCGGGCAGGACGCTGTTGGCGGTCAGGTGGATCAGCCACTCAACCTCCACGGCCACACGGTCGCGGTTCAGGGCCGCCTCGGAAAGGTAGTCCACCAGCGGCGCGACGGCGGACTGGTAGCGGCCATCCAGCGGGCCGAGCGCGATCTGGTGGTCGGACGCGGCGAGGGCCAGGCGTCCGGATGGCGTGCGGGTATCAGCTGTGGCGGCAGTTTCAGGCATGTGCCGATTCTTTCACGAAGTGCGGCCGGGCCTTAAGCGCACCTTTTCTTATGACAGTGCCGTCTGACTTTCCCGCCGACGCCGGCGGCCCTCCGGGGGTTGTCCACATAGCCGGGCGGCGCCCTTCAGCCGGTCCCGGCCGCCCGTTAGCGTCGCTTCATGAGCAGTGGAATGACGCAGAGCACTTGGACATCACAGGGCAGTTCGATATCACAGTCCAGTTGGATATCACCCGGACCGGCGGGCAGCGTTGCAGTTTTAGGCGTGACGGCCGCCGATGCCCTCGAGTGTGCTTCGCGCAGTTATGAAGTCCAGCAGCTCGCGGCACGCGTTGGGAGGTGCGCAGATGAAGTTGACGCCGTGATCGCCAGCCTCGCGCGCCTGGAATTGCAGACGTGGCAGTCGCCGGCCGGTCGCGCCTACCGGCTGACGCTGGCCCTGCACGCGGCGGCGCTGCGCCGGAGCCGGGACGCCCTGCTCGACGCCGTGGCCGTCGTGCTCCGGCATGCCCGGAACGTGACGCTCGCAGACCGGACCGGCCCCTGATGGCCGAGGTGACGCCGGCAGGCTCCGGAGGCACCCCCGGGGTTTCCGCGCCACCGGCTGACGGCGGCCTGCGCATCCGGGGCGGAATCGGAGGGGTGAGCTTCCAGTTTGAGGAGCTGCTGGCGGGCGCCGCCGCACTGGACGGGCTGGTCCGGCAATTGCAATGGGTTGAAACCGAAGCCGATTCCGTCCGGCGGGCACTGTTCCCCTACCAGTCCGACTCCTATGCCAGCGGCAGCAACGCCATCATTGCCGTGGGGGAGGCCGGCCGGGATGTCGGCCGCGTCCGCTCAGAACTCGGGCGCATCGGCGGCGACGTCCGTGCCAGCCACCGCGAGTACGAATATGCCGAGGCCCGGAATGCCCTGCTGCTGCGGATGGGACTGCACGGCCCGGTGTACGGCGCAGCACCCGAGCCCTTCGCCCTGCCCGGGGTGCGCGGCACCGTTGAAGCCTGGATCGCCATGGCGCCCGGGAACCTCGCCGCGCTGCTTGGCCTGCCCCTGCCCCTGGCCGCCGTGGCCGGAGCAGTCAGCGGGCCCACTGACGTCCGCCGGATGGTTCGGGACGCCTCGAATTCGCCGGGGCTCGCGTTCCTCAAGCCCCGGCCCGTCGACATCGTGGGTCGCGAGACGTTTTCGGCCAACGTCGATCTCTCGCCGGCCGGGCTGCTGCGGCGGGCCGGAGCGGTGGGAGAGCAGGAGGGTCGGATCGAGGTCATCGAGGCCGGCGGCGGGAGCCGGCCCGCGTGGGTGGTGATCATTCCCGGAACGCAGCAGGGCGGCCTGCCGGAGGGCACCAACCCCTTTGACCCCGCCGGAATCGCCGAGGCCTTGGGCTATGACTCGGCATCGACAGCTGAGGCGATCCGGCAGGCGTTGCGGCAGGCCGGAGCCCAGGCCGGTGACCAGCTAGTGGCCGTCGGCTACAGCCAGGGTGGGATCCACGCCATGAATCTGAGCAAGGACCGAGCTTTCCTGGCCGAGTACGATCTCAAGTTCGTGCTGACTGCGGGTTCTCCGGTTGGCGGAATCAACCCGGAGCCGGGGATCCGCAGCCTGCACCTGGAACACGAACAGGACTGGGTGCCCGGGGCGGACGGGCTGGCCAATCCGGATACCAGGGACCGGGTGACCGTGACCCTCACCAACCCGCTGGCCGTGCCGCCCCTAAAGGACTTCGGTTTGGGGCCAGGGCACCGGCTGGAGAATTATGCCGAGGGGGCTGCGCTCGTTTCGGCTAGCCGGGACAACACGCTGCGGGTCTCCACGGCGGCGCTGGCCGCAGTCGTGGGGACAGGAGGTGCGGCGACCGTGACCCGGTTTTCGCTCCGGCGCGAGGGCCGGCCGGCGCTACGGGAAGCGCGCGCAGGCCCGGGACCGCGGGGCGGCCCGGGAGCCCCTAGCGATCGAGGGCGGGAAGGAAGCTGGCCACAAGCGACACCACGCTGATGATGATGGCGGCGAACACCGCGGTCCAGAAGAACGAGTCGATGGTGAAGTGCACAGTGGTGTAGCTGCTGATCCAGGACGTCAGGTAGAGCATGCCAGCGTTGATGACAACCGTGAACAGGCCCAGGGTGAGGATGGTGATTGGAAGCGAGAGGATGCTCACGATGGGCTTGACGAAGGCATTGACCAGGCCGAAGATCAAGCCGATGAACAGGTAGCCCAGCACAACGTTGATGGTGCCGTCACCCTGGGTGGAAATATCCAGGCCGGTGAGGATCCAGCAGGCGATTGCCAAGGCCAGCCCGTTGATGATGACTCGAACGATGAATGAGCGCATGGCCCCATGCTGTCATACGCCCGGCCGCGGCGGCAGGGACCATATCCTCCAATGGCGGCAGCGACCCGAAGTAGGCTAGTTGGCATGACTTCATCAGAGAACCCGGCCGGGGGCATCAGGCCCCGTCCGGTGGTAGACCTCCTGCCCCGCTACGCGGCCGGCAAACCGCCCGTCCCCGTCGAGGGCCTGGTCAGCTACAAGCTTTCCTCCAACGAAAACCCTCTGCCCCCGATTCCTGCAGTGCAGCAGGCCATCGCCGCGCAGACTGACTTCAACCGCTATCCCGACCCGCTCAGCAGCAAGCTGCGTGAATCGCTCGCCCGCTTCCTGGACGTCCCCGCCGAGGACATCGTCACGGGCGCCGGCAGCCTTGGCGCCCTGAACCAGCTGCTGACCACCTTCGCCGGCCAGAACGACGACGGCAAAGCCGACGAGGTCATTTACGCGTGGCGCTCATTCGAGGCCTACCCGATCTGCGTCGGACTGGCGGGCGCCGAGAGCGTCCGCATCCCGCTGACGGCTGACGGGCGGCATGACCTTGAGGCCATGGCGGCCGCAGTGACCGCGCGGACCAGGATGGTCCTGCTGTGCACGCCCAACAACCCGACCGGCCCCATCCTGACGTCCGAGGAAACGGAGCGCTTCATCAAGGCCGTTCCCGCCGACGTTGTGGTGGTCATCGATGAGGCCTACCAGGAATTTGTGCGCGACAACGATGCTGTGGACGGCATCGCGATGTACCGCAAGTACCCCAATGTCGTCGTCCTGCGGACGTTCTCGAAGGCACACGGCCTTGCCGCGCTCCGCGTGGGCTACAGCGTCTCCCGGCCCGAGCTCACGCAGCACCTGCGGGTCGCCGCCACACCCTTCGCGGTCTCCCAAATCGCCGAAACTGCGGCGGTCACCTCGCTCGAGCACTTCGCTGACGTTGTAGAAAGGGTACAAAGCCTGGTTGACGAACGGGACCGGGTCACGGCCGGACTGCGGGAACTCGGATGGTTCATTCCGGAGGCCCAGGGCAACTTCGTCTGGCTCAATCTGGGCGCAAACAGTGCGGAATTCGCCGCCCTGGCGGCGGAACGGGCGCTCTCCGTGCGTGCCTTCGGCGACGAGGGCGTGCGGGTCAGCATCGGCGAACCGGAAGCCAACACCCGGTTCCTGGAGCTCTGTGCGATCTATACAAAACCGCCACGGCGTTCCTAGCGCTTAACATGACGGGTCCTGGCCGCCCCGTGCGGATAAAGTAAGGACGAGTAAGCCAAAATATATGCCGGACCGGGAATGTATTTCCAGTCCGGCATATATCCCAGCGATTGCGGCGCATTCGGATGCGGCAAGCAAGGAGACGGTATGGGCGCCACACATCTGCCCTCTACCGAGTTCGACGGAACCGAGATGGATGACCAGCTCGAGGCGGAAGCCGAGGCCCAACTGGGCGCACCGGCCGAGCCGATGGTGCAGCTGCTGGGCCCTGACGGCACCCTGGGCTCTGACCCGGTTTTCTCGAAGTACGCCGAAAGGCTCGATCCGGATACGCTGCGCGGTTTCTATGCGGACATGGCCAAGATCCGCCGGTTCGACGTGGAGGCCACCGCCCTGCAGCGGCAGGGCCAGCTGGCCCTGTGGGTTCCGCTCACGGGCCAGGAGGCGGCCCAGATCGGCTCCGGCCGGGCCAGCCAGCCGCAGGACTACATCTTCCCGACCTACCGCGAGCACGGCGTTGCCTTGACACGCAATGTGGACCTGGCCGAGCTGCTGCGCCAGTTCAGGGGCGTCTCCAACGGCGGCTGGAACCCGAAGGACACAAACTTCCACCTCTACACGCTGGTCCTGGCCGCCCAGACCCCGCACGCCGTCGGCTACGCCATGGGCATCCAGCGGGATCAGAAGCTGGCGGCTGCCAACGCCATCGCCAGCGGTGAAACGGGACAGGCCGCGGAGCCGAAGGCCGCCGTTATGGTGTACTTCGGCGACGGCGCCAGTTCCGAAGGGGATGTCCATGAGTCCATGGTGTTCGCCTCGTCCTACCAGGCGCCCGTGGTCTTCTTCTGCCAGAACAACCACTGGGCCATCTCGGTGCCGACTTCGGTGCAGACGCGCATCCCGCTGGCCAACCGCGCCAAGGGCTACGGCTTCCCGGGCATCCGGGTGGACGGCAACGACGTAATCGCCGTGCACGCCGTCACGGAGTGGGCGCTGGAGCGGGCCCGCGAAGGCAAGGGCCCGGTGCTGATCGAGGCGTTCACCTACCGCGTCGGGGCGCACACCACGGCCGATGACCCCACGAAGTACCGCGAATCCGCCGAGGAAACCCTGTGGCGGGCCAAGGATCCGCTGGAACGCCTGGAAAAGTACCTCCGCGCCGAGGGCCTCGCGGACGACGCCTTCTTCGAGGAGGTCAGGGCCGACGGCGACGAGCTCGCCGCCTATGTCCGCAAGACCACCCATGACCTGGAAACCCCGGACATCCGGACTGCCTTCGCCAACACCTACGTGGAGGCGCACCCGCTGGTGGCTGAGGAGCTGGCCTGGTTTGAGGAGTACAGTGCAGGGTTCGCCGACCAGGCGGAACCGGCCGAGGCAGAAACAGGGGCGGCCCAGTGATGACCACCATGACCATTGCGAAGGCCATCAACGAGGGCCTGCGCGCGACTCTGAACAACAACCCCCGCTCGCTGCTCATGGGCGAGGACATCGGGGCCCTCGGCGGCGTCTATCGCGTCACAGACGGTCTGATCGCCGAATTCGGCGCCGACCGCGTCGTGGATACCCCGCTGGCCGAATCCGGCATCATCGGCACCGCGATCGGACTCTCCCTGCGCGGCTACCAGCCGGTCTGCGAGATCCAGTTCGACGGCTTCGTGTTCCCCGGGTTCAACCAGATCACCACCCAGCTGGCCAAGATGCACTCGCGCAGCAACGGCAACCTGACTGTTCCGGTTGTCATCCGCATTCCGTACGGCGGCGGCATCGGCTCGATCGAGCACCACTCCGAATCGCCGGAGGCGCTGTTCGCCCACACGGCCGGCCTGCGCATCATCACGCCGTCCAACCCGCACGATGCCTACTGGATGATCCAGCAGGCCGTCGACTGCCAGGATCCGGTGATCGTGTTCGAGCCCAAGCGCCGCTACTGGCTCCGGGGCGAGGTGGACACCGAGACCCCGGGCGCGTCCTCAGACCCCTTCAAGGCACACGTGCTCCGCGAGGGAACCGACGCCACCGTCGTCGTCTACGGTCCGCTGGTGCCCGTGGCCCTCGCTGCGGCCGAGGCCGCCGCCGAGGACGGCCACAGCGTCGAGGTAATCGATCTGCGTTCCATCTCGCCGATCGACTTCGACACCGTCACAGCCTCGGTCCGCAAGACCGGCCGGCTGATCGTGGCCCACGAGGCCCCCACGTTCGGCGGCATCGGCGGCGAAATTGCCGCCCGGATCAGCGAGCGGGCATTCCATTCGCTGGAGGCCCCCGTCATCCGTGTCGGCGGATTCCACATGCCCTATCCCGTGGCCAAGGTCGAAGAGGACTACCTGCCGGACATCGACCGCATCCTTGAGGCGCTGGACCGCGCCCTGGCGTACTGACGAGGACCCATGACGCTCAATAAGTTCAACCTTCCCGACGTCGGCGAAGGGCTGACGGAGGCCGAAATCGTCGCTTGGAAGGTCAAGGCCGGCGACACCGTGGCCATCAACGACGTCCTGTGCGAGATCGAGACGGCCAAGTCCCTGGTGGAACTGCCCTCACCATTCGCGGGAACCGTCACCGAACTGCTGGTTCCCGAGGGAGTCACGGTGGACGTCGGCACGCCGATCATCAGCGTGAGCGACGCCGTCGAAGCTCCGGCCTCCGAAGCCCCGGCAGCCGTAGCTCAGGCACTGGCCGCTCAGGCCTCCGAAGCCCCGGCCACTCCTGCCCCCGCTGTCACGGCACCCATGTACGGAACCTTGCCGGCCGACCCGTCCGACGCCGGCGAAGCAGCCGGCCGCCCGGCCGCCGGTCCGCTGGTGGGATCCGGCCCCAAGGCCGACGCCGTCAAGCGCCGGCGGCGGATCTCAGCCCCCGCGGCGCAGGGCCAGGAAGCCCCGTCCGCCCCGGCAAACCCCGGCGCCGCCCCTGCCGCGGCCACTGCCAAAACCGCTGCTGAGACCACTGCTGAGACCGTTGCCAAGACCGCGGGCGAGACTGCCGTCCCGGCCGCCGGCACCGCCGACTCCTTTGACGCGCGCCCCACGTTAGGCGGTGCCATCAGCGGCCTGGTCGGCAAGGTGCTGGCCAAGCCGCCGGTCCGCAAGATCGCCCGGGACCTCGGGATCAACCTGGCCGACGTCGTACCCACTGGCGCCCGCGGGGAAGTGACCCGCGAGGACCTGGTGAGCTACCAGGCCCAGCGCGACGCCGAGGTGGACCAGGCGGACTCGTTCTGGGGCAAGTCCGGCCGGCCGCAGGACCAGCGGATCGAACGGATCCCGGTCAAGGGAGTCCGCAAGGCCACCGCGAAAGCCATGGTGGAATCGGCGTTCTCGGCCCCGCACGTCAGCATCTTCGTGGACGTCGACGCCAGCCGCACCATGGAATTCGTCAAGCGCCTGAAGGCCTCCCGCGACTTCGAGGGCATCAGGGTCTCCCCGCTGCTGATCCTGGCCAAGGCAGTCATCTGGGCCGCGGCCCGGAACCCGAGCGTCAACGCGACCTGGGTGGACAACCCGGACGGCAGCGATTCCGCGGAGATCCACGTCAAGCACTTCATGAACCTGGGCATCGCCGCCGCCACGCCCCGCGGCCTGATGGTGCCCAACATCAAGAACGCCCAGGACCTCTCGCTCAAGCAGCTGGCCCTGGCCCTGAACGAGCTCGCCACCACGGCGCGCGCCGGCAAGACCCAGCCCGCCCAGATGCGGGGCGGCACGCTCACCGTGACCAACATCGGCGCCCTCGGGATCGACACAGGCACCCCGATCATCAACCCCGGCGAAGTCGCGATTGTGGCGTTCGGCACCATCAAGCAAAAGCCCTGGGTCCTGGACGGTGAAGTCATCCCGCGCTGGATCACCACCCTCGGCGGCTCCTTCGACCACCGCGTGGTGGACGGAGACCTCTCGGCACGCTTCATGGCCGACGTCGCCGCCATCCTGGAAGAGCCTGCACTTCTGCTGGACTAAACAGCCGGGCCACCCGGCAAGCCAGCCACGAAACGACAGAACCCCGCCGCTGAACGAGTCAGCGGCGGGGTTCTGTCTTTGTCAGGCGGAGTCTTTGTCAGGCGGGGTGCGTCAGGCGGGGTGTGTCAGACCGCGGCTGATCAGGCCGAATGGCCGGCGCGGCTCAGGTTCCCGAGTAGGCGGCCAGCACCTGGGCCATCGCGGGATCGCCGCTCATGCTGGCCAGGGCCGCCGAGGCGGCAAACATCAGGCCCCCGAGCCCCAGGCTGCACGCGCTGATCCCGGTGAGGAATCTCCAGTCCTCGCGGAGCACGCTGCGCACGGTGTCGGGCATGCGCAGGCCCGGCGCAATCAGGTTGGGGGCACTGTCGGTTGAACCGTCATCGAGGAACGCCACAACGCGCCCGGCACCGCGGTCCACGCGCATGGCACTGATGTGGTTGCCGTGACGGGCCAGCAGGATGTCGTGGCCAACCAGTTGGCGGCGCTGAAGAGTGAGCATTGGGCTCCCTTGATAGGTGGGGCTCTTGGATGTCCGCACCATCGCAGGGCACTTCCCATTTTACCGATCCGCCCCGGCCCGGGAGGCTGATCGGCGGTGAGGCTGCCCACGGGACCGGGTGATCCTCATCAAGTCCGGACACAGTCACGGCAGAACCGCGCCATCCTGTCCCGAAGGGACACGCCGCCACTAGAGTGGCACCAGCCGCCGACAGCCCGGGCGGACGCGGATCAAAGGAGATGTTGCGTGTTTTCAAGCCCGTACCCCGACGTCGATGTTCCCAATCTCAGCATTTACGACTACCTCTTCGGCGCCCTTGCGGAGGAGGACCTGAACCGGGTCGCCGTCGTCGACGGCGCCAGCGGTGCGGAAACCACCTACCGTTCGCTCCGCGGGCAGATCGACGCCCTCGCCGGTGCCGTGGCCGCCCAGGGCCTCGGCGTGAACGGCGTGGCGGCCATCCTGTGCCCCAACATCCCCGCCTTTGCCACCGTCTTCCACGGCCTGCTGCGGGCGGGCGCCACGGTCACCACCATCAATTCGCTGTACACGGCGGACGAGATCGCCAACCAGCTGACCGACGCCGGCGCGGACTGGCTCTTCACGATCTCGGCGCTGCTGCCCGCCGCCCTGGAGGCCGCCGAAAGGACGGGGATCCCGGCGTCGCGGCTCGTGGTGCTCGACGGCGCGGACGGCCACCCCGCGCTGGCCGACCTGCTCGCCGCAGGCGCCCCGGCGCCCAACGTCTCGTTCGATCCCGCCACGCATGTGGCCGTGCTGCCCTACTCCTCCGGCACCACGGGACGGCCAAAGGGCGTCATGCTCAGCCACCGAAACCTGGTCGCCAACGTGGAACAGGCCAGGGGGCTGCTGGACGTCGGCCCCGAGGACCGGCTGCTGGCGCTGCTCCCGTTTTTCCACATCTACGGGCTGACCGTTCTGCTGAACCTTGCACTGCGCCAGCGGGCCAGGCTCGTCACGATGCCCAGGTTCGATCTGCCCGAGTTCCTGCGGATCATCCAGGACCACCGGTGCAGCTACCTGTTCATCGCACCCCCCGTGGCCGTGGCGCTGTCCAAGCACCCGCTGGTTGCCGAGTACGACCTTGGCTCGGTTCACACCACCCTCTCCGGCGCCGCGCCGCTGGACGGCGAGCTGGGCAGCCGACTGGCCGAACGCCTCGGCTGCCGGGTGCTGCAGGGCTATGGCATGACGGAGATGAGCCCGGTGTCGCACCTCATTCCGCGCGACAGCCGTGACGTGCCCGTCAGCTCCGTCGGGTACACCGTGCCGAACATGCAGTGCCGCCTGGTGGACCCGGCCACCGGCGAGGACATCGACGTGCCCGCGGAAGGATCCAGCGCGCCGGGGCACCTGTTGTGCCGCGGGCCGAACGTGATGCTCGGCTACCTGAACCGGCCGCAGGAAACCGCGGACACCCTGGACGCGGACGGCTTCCTGCACACCGGGGACATCGCCACGGTGCGGGCGGACGGCGTTGTGACGATCGTGGACCGGCTCAAGGAACTGATCAAGTACAACGGCTACCAGATTGCCCCGGCGGAACTTGAGGCGCTGCTCCTGACCCACCCCGGGATTGCCGACTCGGCGGTGATCGGATTCCTCGACGCCGACGGCCAGGAAGTGCCCAAGGCGTTCGTCGTGCGCCAGCCCGGCGCGGAGGGCGACGCCCTGGACCTGGAGAGTGTCATGGCCTTCGTGGCGGCCAAGGTGGCGCCGTTCAAGAAGATCCGCCGCGTGGAGTTCATCGAGGCGGTGCCCAAGTCCGCCTCAGGAAAAATCCTGCGGCGGATGCTCAAGACGGCAGAGCCGGCCGCGGCGCCAGAGAATCGAGCGGTGCCAGAGAAGCAGTAGCGCCCTAGCCGACGTCGGTCTTGGCGATGTAGACGTCGCAGGGGGCGTTGTGGGCCACGCTGTTCGCAACGCTCCCCAGGACGCGGCCGATCCCGGACATACGGCGGTTGCCGACCACGATCATCCGGGCACTGGTCCGTTCGGCTTCGCGGATCAGGGCCTCGGCCGGCTTGCCCCGCGCGGCGGCGTAGGTGACATTGGTGTCCGGGCGGCGCAGGCTGTCCGCCACCGTCCGCGCGACCTTCTCGGCGTTGCCCGCGTCAGAAACGATCCACTGGTCACTGCCGCTGCCGAAGACCTCGGTCCTGTCGCTGTCAAAGGCGCTGACCACGTGAAGTGTCGCCCCCACGGACACTGCGAGGTCGCGCGCAGTGTGCGCCGCCCGCAGGGCAGTCTCACTGCCGTCGACGCCGACAACGATAATTCCGGTCATGGACCGCTCCCTCTGTCGATGAGTAATGCCGTTCAATGAGCCCGGCCGGTCTACACGCTACCGGTCCTGGCGCGCCAAGTTTGACGTTGCTGCTTTCGCCTTGCTGCTTTGACGTTGCTGCCTTGACGTTACAGTGCAGCCACTGCTTCCCGCAGGACCGGCGCGAGCCGGCGGACGCCCTCGCGGATCGATTCCGGCGGCACCGCGCTGAACGCCAGCCGGATCTTGTTCGACGTGTCGTCCGAGGAAGTGAAGGCCGCTCCCGGGATGAAGACGACGCCGGCGTCGATCGCCTTTTTCAGCAACGGGTACGTGTCCACGCCCTCGGGCAGGGTGACCCACACGAAGAAGCCGCCGTCCGGGTGCGTCCAGCTCAGTCCGTCCGGCATGAACTCGGCCAGGGCGGCAAGCATTGCCTCGCAGCGTTCCTTGTAGAGCCCGCGGTAAGTCTCGATCTGGCCGAGCCAGTCATAGTCGCGCAGATAGGCCGACACCAGCATCTGGTTCAGCGTCGGCGGGCACAGGGTGACGGCTTCCGACGCCAGGTAGTAGCGGCGTTGCAGGTGGGCCGGAACGAGGGCCCAGCCGATCCGCAGGCCCGGGGCGAAGATCTTCGAAAAGGACCCCATGTAGATGACGTCATCCGGATTGGCTGCCCGCAGGGGCGTCAGCGGCTTGCCGTCGAAGCGCAGCAGGCCGTACGGGTTGTCCTCCAGGACCAAAATATTCGATCGCCGGCATATATCGACCACCGACTGCCGGCGTTCCGCGGACAGGGTGATCCCGGACGGGTTGTTGAAGCTGGGGATCGTGTAGAGGAACTTGATGTTCCGCCCGGCGGTCTGCAGGGAGGCGATCTTGGCCTCGAGGAGATCCGGGATGATGCCGTCGTCGTCCATCGGCACGGCCTGGACTTCCACCTGGTAGGCCTCGAACGTGTTGAGGGCGCCCACATAGGTAGGATCCTCCACGAGGACCACGTCTCCCGGGTTGCAGAAGACCTTGGTGGCCACATCCTGTGCGGACTGCGAGCCGGCCGTGATCACGATGTTCGCGGGGTCGGCGTCCAGGATTCCTTCTGCTGCCATGACCTCGCAGATCTGGGCACGGAGTTCTTCGGTGCCCTGGCCGCTGCCATACTGCAGGGCCGTCATGCCCTGTTCGGCGATGATCTTCGCGGCCGTCTGGCCAAGGCGATCCAGGGGCAGGGACTGCAGGTAGGGGCTTCCGCCGGCGAGGGAAACGAGGCCGGGGCGCATCGAGATGTCGAAAACGTCCCGGACTGCCGACTGCTTGATATTTGCTGCGCGCTCCGAGAACAGGATCTCGTGGCGGTGGGCGGACGTAGCCGCACGTTCGATTGCGTCAATGGCCTCGGCCGGAAGTACTGCTGCGGCGGCATCAAGTGTTTCGTGGGTCACAGTCCCAAGGATACTACCCTTGTTGTCCGGGGGGAAACGATTGTTTTTGGGGGAGGGTTTTGGCCCATGCCGTGCGTCCGGGCTCATGCCCAGGGGTGGCTGGAATCCGAGATGGCCGGAATCCGAAAGGCCCCCGGCAGCTGCGTGCTGCCGGGGGCCATCTGTGGTGAAGGGAGTGCGGTGTCGCTAAGTGCGGAGAGCTTACGCGGCTTCGGCGGTGCGGGCCTCGGCCAGCGCGTCGAACACGCCCTTGATCTGCTCGACAACTTCGGCGTCGTCCTTCGGGTGGACCTCGGCGAAGCGGACCATCGAGCCGGGAACTGCCAGCTTGACGTCTTCAAGAACCTGGGCGCCGGCGATGCCGACGGCCTTGCGGGCCTCGTCCTGGGCCCACACGCCGCCGAACTGGCCAAAGGCGGTCCCGACAACTGCGGTGGGCTTGCCGGACAGGGCGCCGGCGCCGAACGGGCGGGACAGCCAGTCGATGGCGTTCTTGAGCGATGCCGGGACGGTGCCGTTGTGCTCCGGGGTGACCAGCAGGATGGTGTCGGCGTCGTTGGCGGCGGCGCGCAGGGCGGCGGCCGCTGCGGGAACCTGGCCTTCGACGTCGATGTCCTCGTTGTAGAACGGGATGTTGCCCAGGCTCTCGTGAATGACCACGTCCACCTGTTCGGGGGCGTTGAGCTGGATGGCCTCGGCCAGCTGCAGGTTGGTGGAGCCGGCGCGAAGGCTGCCGACGAGGGTGAGGATGGTCTTCTTGGACATGTGTACTCCTGTGCATCACGCCGCTGGATGATTCCGGCGGCTGGCGGATCGTGGAGGCTTGGGGGGCCTTCATCCATGCTAAACGGACTGCGGTCCGGTTATATTCCGAGGCGCTAGAATCAGCGGTGTGAGCCTCATCCCGATCCGTCCCGGCGCCCAGCCCGGTGGTGGGCGCGCCGTCCCGCCCGCCGCGGAATCCGGGCGCCGCGACGCGGTGCGCAACAGGGAGCTCCTGCTCTGCGCAGCCCGGGAAATCGTTGAGGAATCCAGCGTCGAGGCCCTCACCATGGACCGGCTGGCGCAGCGTGCCGGCGTTGGGAAGGGGACCGTTTTCCGGCGGTTCGGCAGCCGTGCGGGATTGATGGTGGCGCTCCTGAGTGACGCGGAGGCCGAATTCCAGGGCCGGTTCATGTTCGGTCCGCCTCCGGTGGGTCCCGGTGCGCCGCCCCTGGAGCGGTTGATCGCCGTCGGTGCCGCCCGCATCGCCTGGACCCTGGAGTTCGGGGAGCTGGCCCGGGCAGCGGATGCCTCGGCGTACAACAGGTTCGACGTGCCCCCGGCGGTCCTCTGGCACCGGCACCTGGAGATGCTGCTGCGCGAAGCCGGCGTGACGGCGGACCCGTGGCTCATGGCGTCGGCCCTCGGCGCCGCCCTGGAGCCGGAATTCCTGCTCCATTCCGTCGGCGTGCACGCAATTACGCCCGAGCGGCTCACGGAAAACTGGCGCGAGCTCGTCACCCGGATCGTGGGCGGACGCTAGGAGAGCGCGGCGCCGCGGCTTTCACGCGGCAAAGTCCATTCCCCGGAGTTATCCATAACAATCTGGTTGTGGAGCCGCCGTGTCGCGGCGGCAAGGACCGCGGCGCGAAGGGGCATATGTGATAGCTTCCTCTGGAATGTGACCCGCCGCATAGCCCACAAGGACTTAGCCGCAAGGCTGGCGGGCGGCCGGAAACCAGCTGGCCCATGATCCCAAACCGGCGGCGGAACCCGCTGCCGGATGGGGAGAGCGGAAGGACCGAAGTTGTGAATTGTCTTCTCATCCCGGCAGGCAGGCGGGCTCGTCAGGCCGCCGCCCCGACGCCCGGATCCACTCGGGCAACGGCGATTCGGGACTAACCGATTCATGCTTCGATACCTCGCCAAACGGGCCATCACGTATGTCTTCATGATCTTTTTGACCACCAGCGCAGGCTACCTCCTGGCGGTGAGCACGCTGCAGCCGGCTCTGCTCGAACAGGAGCGGATTCCGAAGCCCACCCCTGAACAGGTAGTCAACTCCTTCCGGCTCAAGGGCCTGGACCCCACCCTGAGCCCATGGGAGCGCTACGTTGACTGGCTCACGGGCATCGTGACCCGCTGGGACTGGGGCCGGAGCCCCAACGGCGCGTTCATCAACGCCGAGTTCGGCGACCGGGTCTGGATCTCCACCCGGCTGTTCCTGGCCTCGATCATCCTGACCCTGGTGATCGGCGTCGCCCTCGGCGTCTACACCGCCGCCCGCCAGTACAAGGCCTCGGACCGCGCCATCACCTCGTACAGCTACCTGATGTACATCGTCCCCGCACCCATCGCCTACTTCCTGGTGCAGCTCGGCGCCATCAACATCAACGAAACGGTCGGGGAGCGCGTCTTCTTTGTCACCGGCATCTCCACGCCGGGCCTCGACGGCGACGGCTGGGCCCAGTTCGTCGACATGCTCGCCCACTACGCCGTCCCCACGTTCGCCATCACCGTGGTGGGCTGGGGCGCGTACCAGATCGCCCAGCGCCAGTACCTGCTGGACAACGTCAACGCCGACTTCGTCCGGACCGCACGGGCCAAGGGCCTGACCCGCAACCAGGCCATCAGCCGCCACGCACTGCGGGTGTCCTTCATACCCGTGGCGCAAAGCATCGCGTTCACCATCCCCGCCATCTTCGCCGGCGGCTTCTTCGCGGAAAAGATCTTCGCCTGGCACGGCGTCGGGTCCTGGTCCATCGACTCGATCGGGCTGCAGGACGTCAACGCGGCCACCGCCACCCTCGCCTACGGCTCAGTCATCTTCGCGATCGGGGCGATCCTCGCCGACTTCGCCACCACGCTCGTCGACCCGAGAGTGCGGGTGCAGTAACCATGACCAACCTCAACACGATTGACCCGGCCGCCGTCCTCGACGAAGGAAAGATCGAAAACGACGACGTCGTCATCGGCAAGTCGCGGATCATCCGGCGGCGCTTCCTGCGCAACCGGACCGCCGTCGCCGGCCTCATCATTTTCCTGGCCCTGACCCTTTTCTCCTTCATCGGCGGGTTCCTGGGCAGCTGGGACAAGGAAACCATCGACCCCTTCAACATCGGCATGCCGCCCTCCGCCGACCACCTGCTGGGCACCTCCCAGGCCGGGATCGACCTCTACGCCCTCACCGTCGAGGGCACCCGCGTCTCCATCCTGATCGGCGTCGTCGTCGGCGTAGTCTCGGTGCTGGTCGCCGCCGTCTACGGCTGCACCATGGCCTACTTCGGCCGCAGGGTGGACAAGGTCATGCTGTTTATCCTCGAAGCCCTGATCATGATGCCGGCCCTGCTGGTGGTCGCGGTGGCCACGAGCGGCGGCGCCAACGGCCTGAAGAACACCGTCCCGAGCTGGATGCTGCTCATCATCGTCCTGCTGGTCTTCAGCTGGATGGGCACCGCGCGCCTCATCCGGTCGCTTTCGATGTCCCTCATGCAGCGCGATTTCGTCAAGGCCGCGCAGTACATGGGCGTCCCGCCGCGCCGGATCGTCTGGCGGCACCTGGTCCCCAACATCGGTTCCCTGCTGGTCCTGGAAGTCACCCGGGGTGTCACCGGCGCCATCCTCGCCGAGGTCGCCTTCTCCTTCATCGGCATTGGCATCAAAGTTCCTGACGTGAGCCTGGGCGTGCTGATCGGCCAGTCCACTTCGCAGGTCTCCACGTTCCCGTGGATGTTCTGGGCCCCCCTGACCGTGATGTTCCTGCTGACCGGCTCGCTCGCCATGATGAACGACGGCCTCCGCGACGCGTTCGACCCCAGCTCCAGCTCCGTGGGCCGCGCCAAGCGGGGCAACGCCAGCACTGGCAAAACACAGAAGAAGACCAAATGACCAGCAACACCACCGCCCAGACCACCACCGCCTGGAACGCCGCCCAGGGCACCGCCGGGCGCCTCCGCGCCGTCGGGCTGCACGCCCCCACCGACGCGGTCCTCTCCGTCCGTGACCTCAATGTCCGCTTCAATACCGAAAACGGCGTGGTGCACGCGGTCCGCGGCATCGACTTCGACGTATTGCCCGGCAAGACCCTCGGAATCGTGGGCGAGTCCGGCTCCGGCAAATCGGTCACGTCCATGGCGATCATGGGCCTGCTGCCCCCGACGGCGGAAATCAGCGGCTCGGTCCGGCTCAACGGCAAGGAACTGCTGGGGCTCAGCGACAAGGCCATGTGCGCCCACCGCGGCAACGACCTCGCAATGGTGTTCCAGGATCCGCTGTCCTCCCTGACCCCCGTCTACACGGTCGGCACCCAGATTATCGAGGCCCTCACCGTCCACAACCCGGCCATGAGCAAGCAGGCCAAGGAGGCCCGCGCCGTCGAACTCCTGGGCCTGGTCGGCATCCCCAGCCCGAAGGACCGGCTCAAGGCCTTCCCGCACGAATTCTCCGGCGGCATGCGACAGCGCGTCATGATCGCCATCGCCATCGCCAACAACCCGCGGGTCCTCATCGCCGATGAGCCGACGACGGCGCTCGACGTCACCATCCAGGCGCAGGTCCTCGAGGTACTCCACGCCGCGCAGGAGGAGACCGGCGCCGCCGTCGTCATGATCACGCACGACCTCGGCGTGGTCGCCGGCATCGCTGACGACATCATGGTGATGTACGCCGGCAAACCGGTGGAGACCGGCAGCGTGGACGAGATTTACTACAACCCGCGGATGCCGTACACCATGGGCCTGCTGGGCGCGGTCCCGCGCGTGGACATCGCGGAAAAGACCTCCCTGGTGCCAATCGAGGGCATCCCCCCGAATCTGACCCAGCCGCCCACAGGCTGCTCGTTCGCGCCCCGCTGCCCGCTCGCCGGCGAGGACTGCCTCGACGGGGAACCGGACCTTCGGGCCGTGGCACCCGGCGCGGGACACAGCGCTGCATGCATCAAGACCGAGGCCCTCGCCGACGTCGACGTCCAGACGGTTTTTGCCGTCCCGGCCGTTCCGGTATCCCGCTTTGACTCGCTTCCCCGGCACGAGCGCAGAACCGTCCTGGAACTCCGTGACGTCAGGAAGCACTTCCCGCTCCTGAAAGGCGCCCTGCTCAAGCGCAGGATCGGCACTGTGAAAGCCGTGGACGGGCTGAGCTTCGATATCCGCGAGGGGGAGTGCTTCTCGATCGTGGGGGAGTCCGGCTGCGGAAAGACCACCACGCTGCTGGAAATCATGGAATTCCACAAGGACCAGGACGGCGAGGTTGTCATTGGCGGGCTGAGCAACAAGCAGGCCGCCGACGCCAAAGCCAAGGGCGCCATGCGCAGGGAATTGCAGATGGTCTTCCAGGACCCCACCGGGGCACTGGATCCGCGCTTCACCGTCTACGAGGTCCTGGCCGAGCCGATGGAAAACCTGGGCATGCCCAAGCCGGCCATCCGGAAACGGATCATGGAGCTCATGGAGCTGGTGGGCCTGCAGGCGGACCACGTCAACAGGTTCCCCAACCAGTTCTCCGGCGGCCAGCGCCAGCGCATCGGCATAGCCCGGGCCCTCGCCGTGAACCCCCGTCTGGTTGTCCTGGACGAACCCGTCTCCGCCCTCGACGTGTCAGTGCAGGCCGGTGTCATCAACCTCCTGGACAAGCTCCGCGCCGAACTCGGCCTGAGCTACCTCATGGTGGCGCATGACCTCTCCGTGGTCCGGCATATCTCCAACCGCGTTGCCGTCATGTATCTGGGCAAGATCGTGGAGATCGGAGACGTCGACGCCGTCTTCGACAACCCCCGCCACCCCTATACCCGCGCCCTGCTCTCGGCGATCCCGGTACCGGATCCGGAGCTGGAGCGCACCCGCGAACGGATCATCCTCCAGGGCGACCTGCCCTCGCCCCTGGAGGCGCCGGCTGGCTGCAATTTCGCCACCCGCTGTCCCGTGTTCGCGGCCCTGCCGCCGGCCAGGCAGGAGAAGTGCCTGACCCTGGAGCCTGCCCTGGAACCGGCCGCCACCGACCAGCGGTTCGCCTGTTTCTACCCGGACGGCGAACTGGACGCGGACATGCTGGTTGTCCACGAGACCACCTGAGTCGCGCCAACAGCAGCCCACACCAACAGCAGAACTGCACGCTGCACCCGGACCACCAGTCCGCCAGAGACTCCCATGCATCACACTCGCACGAAAAAAATGAAGGGGATCACAATGAAGAATCGGACCAAGATCGGCGGCATCACCGCCGTCGTGGCCGCACTCGCTCTGACTGCCTGCGGCAGCGGTGGCGCCTCCACTACCGCGGAGAGCGCCAAGGCACAGGATGCCTCGGGCGATCTCAGCAAGCTGGTCAGCGTCAACGCCAAGACGGCCGGAGACCTGAAGCAGGGCGGCACGGTGACGCTGCCCCTGGGCAACATCGGACCGGACTTCAACGGCTTCTCCAACGCGGGCAACTCGGCGGACAACACCGAGCTGCACTACCCGATAGACGAGGCCGGCTACGTGGGCTGCTGGAAGCTGGACTTCGACGGCACCGCCAGCCTCAACAAAAACTTCTGCGAAGACTTCAAGAGCGAGGTCAAAGACGGCAAGCAGACCATCACGATCAAGATCAACCCGAAGGCCGCCTACAACGACGGCACTCCGATCAACGCCTCCACGTTCGAGAACACGTGGAAGATGCTCAATGGCCAGAACAAGGACATCGACATCGTCTCGTCCGGCGCGTACGAGTTCATCGACTCCGTCAAGGCCGGCAGCAGCGACAAGGAAGTCGTTGTGACCACCACCCAGCCGGTGTACCCCCTCAGCGACATCTTCGGCGGCTTCATCCCGCAGGCCGTCAACACCCCGGAGCTCTTCAACACCGGCTTCACCGGCGAAATGCACCCCGAGTGGATGGCCGGCCCGTTCAAGGTCGACAAGTACGACTCTGCCGCGAAGACCGTCTCCCTTGTTCCCAACGACAAGTGGTGGGGAGCGAAGCCTGTCCTGGACAAGGTGATCTTCCGCCAGCTGGAGGCAAGCGCCGAGATCGCCGCCTTCAAGAACGGCGAGGTCGACATGGCCGACGGCCGCACGCTGACCAAGTACAAGCAGCTTGAAGGCACCAAGAACGCCGAGGTCCGCCGCGGCCAGCGCCTCTTCGCCGGCGGACTGAACCTCAACGCACTGAAGGCGCCGCTCACCGACGTCGCAGTCCGCAAGGCGATCTTCACCGCCGTCGACCGTCCGGCCATCCGCGCCGTCCGCTTCGGCGGCCTGAACTGGGAGGAGAACAGCTCCGGCTCCATGATGCTGATGCCGTTCTCGAAGTACTACCAGGACAACTACCCGGTCAAGGAAACCGGCGCCGACGCCGCCAAGAAGGTCCTGACCGAGGCCGGCTACACGGCCAACGCCAAGGGCATCATGGAAAAGGACGGCGTTCCGGCGTCGTTCAAGATCACCAACTTCGGTGACGACCCCACCGCCCTCGCCACGGTGCAGACGCTGCAGAAGCAGCTGCAGGCCGCCGGCATGGAGGTCGGCATTGACCAGCGCGGCGACGCCGACTTCGGCAAGGTGGTGGGCAGCCGCGACTTCCAGCTCACCATCAGCGGCTACTCCGTCGGCGCCGACGCCACCGCCGCCGTCAAGCAGTACTACGACTCCAAGACCAACGAGAACGAACTCGGCGATGCCGACCTGGACAAGGCCATCAAGGACCTCGCCTCCATCCAGGACGACGCCCAGCGCAACAAGGCCGCCATGGACGTCGAGAAGAAGCACATGGAGAAGTACTTCTCCATGGGCGTCATCATGAACGGCCCGCAGATCTACTTCGCCCGCACGGGCCTGGCCAACTACGGCGCCGCCCTGTTCCAGACTCCGGACTGGAGTGTCGTCGGCTGGCAGAAGAGCTAGCACTGACAAACCTCAAGCAATAGCAGCAGCACGGCCGCGGCCGGCGCCACCGGAAGCATCCGGGCGGCGCCGGCCACGTTCGCTTAACAGGGTTGTCGCTTAACAGGCTCGTCGCATAGCAGGCCGGCTGCTTAACCAACCCGCCGGGTCCGACCAACACGGCGGTAGCCTAGGCACCATGAGCAACGATTCAGCGACCGACCAAACAAGTGGGCCCATCCGCACCGCCGTCGCCGGGTTCGGCCTCTCCGGCAGCGTCTTCCACGCACCGTTCATCGCCGCAAACCCCGCCTATTCGCTGCGCGCCATCTCCACCTCCGACGCCGGCAGGCAGGCTGCCGCCACGCAAAGCCACCCGGCGGCCCGGATCCTCGACACCCCGGCGGACCTCCTGGAGCTCGCCGGCGAACTGGACCTGCTGGTGCTCGGCACCCCGCCCGCCACGCACTATCCGCTCGCCAAAGCGGCCCTGGAAGCCGGGCTCGACGTCGTGGTGGACAAGCCGTTCGCCGTCCGCAGCGCCGAGGGGCAGGAACTCATTGACCTCGCCGCGCGCCTGGGCCGGGTGCTCACCGTGTTCCAGAACCGGCGCTGGGACGGCGATTACCTCACGGTCCGCGGACTGCTGGACAGCGGCGTCTTCGGCACCGCGGCCCGCTTCGAGTCCCGCTTTGAGCGGTGGTCGCCGGACGTCCCCAAGGCATGGAAGGCCGCTGCCACGGCGGACGACGGCGGCGGCGTGCTGTTTGACCTCGGCACCCACCTGCTGGACCAGGCAGTACAGCTCTTTGGCCCGGCCACGGTCACGCACGCGGAACTGGCAGCCCGGCGCCCCGGAGCCCACGCTGACGACGACGTTTTTGTGGCCCTGCAGCACAGCTCCGGGGTTATCAGCCACCTGTGGATGAACATGCTGTGCGCCCAGCAGGGGCCGCGGTACCGGATCCTGGGCAGCGAGGGCGGCTTCACCAAGCACGGAGTGGACCCGCAGGAGCCCTACATCGTGGCCGGCGGAAGCCCGCTGGACGCCGATTACGGTGTCGAGGATCCGGAGTGGGCCGGGCTGCTGGGACGCGACGGGCACCTGGACCGGCTGCCTACCGAGCGCGGCGCCTACCCGGAGTTTTACCGGATCCTGGCCGCAAAGATCGCCGAAGGCGGCGCCGTCTCGGGGCTGCCAGTCCCGGTCGATCCCGCGGGCCCGGTGGAGGTCCTGCGCCTGATCGAGCAGGCCCGGGAACTGGCCGAACGCGCCTAGCGGGGCTTAAACAGCAATCGGCTGCTCCGTAACTGCCGTTCTGGGGGTCCAAAAGGGCGGTTACGGAGCAGCCGATGCTAACTCCGCAGGGGTTACGCGGAGACCAGTTCGTGCCAGTCGGAGACGAGGGGCAGGTTGTGCGCCTCGGAGACCGAGCGGTGGGCAACCTTGCCGCCGGCGATGTTCAGGCCGGAGGCCAGGGCCGCGTCACGCTCGAACGCGGCCTTGACGCCCAGGTTCGCCAGGGACACGGCGTAGCGCAGGGTGACGTTGGTCAGCGCGTACGTGGAGGTGTTCGGGACGGCACCGGGCATGTTGGCGACGCAGTAGAAGATCGTGTTGTGGACCTTGTACGTCGGTTCCTGGTGCGTGGTGGGGTGGGTGTCCTCGAAGCAGCCGCCCTGGTCCACGGCGATGTCCACCAGCACGGAGCCAGGCTTCATCCGGGACACGAGCTCGTTGGTGACCAGCTTCGGGGCCTTGGCGCCGGGGATGAGGACTGAACCGATGACGAGGTCGGCGTCGACCACGGACTTCTCGATCTCGTAGTTGTTGGACGCGACCGTCTTCAGGCGGCCCTGGTACTGGGCGTCCAGTTCGCGGAGGCGGTTGATGTTGATGTCCAGGATGGTGACGTCCGCGCCCAGGCCCAGGGCCATGGCGGCGGCGTTGGTGCCGGCGACACCGGCGCCCAGGACAACAACCTTGGCCGGGCGGACGCCCGGGACGCCGCCGAGCAGCACACCCTTGCCGCCAGCCGGGGCCATCAGTGAGGTGGCGCCCACCTGCACGGAGAGCCGGCCGGCAACCTCGGACATCGGGGCCAGCAGCGGCAGGGACCGGCCTTCCTGGACGGTCTCGTACGCGATGGCGGTGACGCCGGAGTTGATCAGTTCCTGGGTCAGTTCCGGCTCGGCGGCCAGGTGCAGGTAGGTGAAGAGGATCAGGCCCTTGCGGAAGCGGTGGTATTCGGCCTTGACCGGCTCCTTGACCTTCATCACCATGTCGGCGCGGCCCCAGACGTCGTCGGCTTCGGCGACGATCTCGGCGCCGGCGATCGCGTATTCCTCGTCCGTGATGCCCGAGCCCAGGCCCGCGCCGCGCTCGACGAGGACCACGTGGCCGTGCGTGCGGAATTCGTGGACGCCGGCTGCTGTGATGGCGACGCGGAATTCGTTGTTCTTGATCTCTTTGGGTACACCGATGATCATTTGTTGGCTCCAGTAGTGAAGGCCTCGTGGGCCTGGATGAGCGGGGGATTTCGTACTTCCAGAATAAATCCCGCTGTGAGGCACGCGACAGGAGCCGCCGGCGGGTGCTGCGCGGCTGCCGCATGATTCCGGGGTTTTTCAAATCCGGGGGTAGACATCTGTCGATTGAGCGGGCGTCAGGTGTCGGCTGGTGTCCGTCGCCGGATGTATTCGCAGTGCGGCGGGCCGGGGCAGTAGTCTGGCAGGATGCAGCAGCAGGACGTGGAGCAGCTCGTGGAGCAGGTGGCGCAACGGCTGGGCCGCGGACTCTCCCTCGAGGACCTCGACGGCCTGCTCCTGGCCTACAGCTCCAACCAGTCGCATGCGGACCGCGTCCGGGTGAACTTCCTGCTCAGCAAGCGGGTCCCCGTGGACGTCATCGCCTGGCAGCTCTCCCACGGGATTGCGACGGCGGTCCGGCCGGTCGTCGTGCCGGCCAATGCGGATCTTGGCATGCTGGGCCGCGTGTGCGTGCCCCTGCTGGTGCGGGGCTTCAGGGTGGGGTACCTGTGGGTCCAGCTCGACGCCGAGGAGCCAAGCGCCGCGACCGTCCTCGCCCAGCTGCAGGACGTGGCCCCGGACCTGGAGCAGCTCTCCTTCCTGCTGCTGGATTCCAATACGGCCGAGTCCGAGTTCCGCCGCCGCCGCGAACAGGAATTCCTGGCCGCCTGCGCCGGCGAGGCCAACGCTGTGGCGGCCGTGGCGGGCTGGAAAGAGGTCCAGGGCAAGGGGCCCTGGCAGCTGGTGACCGTCCTGGACGCGGACGGCTGGGCCGGAGGCTCGGACCCCATCGCCGACACGCTCATTCACCGCTCCGCCGCGCTGCAGGCCACCATCGGCGTGGACGCCGCACTCTTCAGCGCTGGCACTGAAACGCATGCGGTGGTGCTCTTCAAGGAATCCACGGGACGTGCGGACCATGCCCAGGTGCTGGTCCATTACCAGCTCGAACTGGCCAAACGCTCCGGGCGGACTGTCCGGCGGATCATCCTGGGCACCAGTGAGGGATTTGCCAGGCCGCGGGAACTCGCCGAGGCCTACCGGCAGTCACGGCGGGCAGCGCAGGCCGCGGCCGTGGATCCGCAGCTGGGCGAACTGGTCGACTGCCACTCCACCGGCGTGTACCAGCTCCTGGCCTCGGCCGGCGGCGGGGCGGGAGCCTGGGCAGACGCGGGATCCGTGTACTTCCGCATCCTCGAGGACCACGACCGCAACCACGAGCTGCTGCCCGTGTTGGAGCTGTTCTATGACAACGACGGTTCGGTCCAGGAGGTCGCCGCCAAACTGCACCTGCACAGGAGCAGCATCTACAACCGGCTCGGCCGGATCCGCCAGCTGCTGGGCGTGGACCCGCTGAAGGGAATGGTGCGGCTGGAACTGCATGCCGCGCTCAAGGCACGGCGCTGGGCGGGCCGGCCCCGGATTTAGGGTTCAGCCCTCGCGCTTGGGGGAGTCGGTGTCGAGGGACAGTCCCGCGCCGGCCTCGGCGGCGGTGTCGGGGGCGGCCCGGCGGACGGCGTCGCGGTGCCGAGAAATCCGGCTGTCCACCCACAATGACACCGCAACGAAAGCGACGCCGCTGGCCAAATAGGTGGCGGTATTGTTCAGGCCCATGGCAGTTCCGAGGATGCCGGCGAGGAGCATCGCGGCGATGCCTGCCATGATGTGCCACCCTCTGAATTTACCCACAAACCAAGCTTAACCCGCGGCATATCAGTGTTTCCGCGCAAGGGAGGGATCGTTGCTTGATCCTTATCACTGCGTCATGAAGCAACTGGTCACTAGTCATTTAGGTCGCTAGTCATTTAGGTCGCTAGTCATTTGCGCCGCCGTCGGTCTGGCTGCCCGGCGACCCGGCGCCCGAACCGTTCTTCTTCTGCGTTTCGAGCCAGGCCATGATGTCGGCCAGCCGGATCCGCCGGTGCGTTCCCCGGTACTCGACCGGAATCTCGCCGCGATCGGTCATATTCCGCAGGTACGTGTGCGAGATCCCCGCAAGCTCCGCGGCCCGGGACGTCGTCAGCATCTCCTCGACGCTGCTGACGGTAACTGCCTCGCCGCGGCTGAAGCGGCCCAGCAGGTCGACGACGGCGTCCCTCGCCGCCGGCGGCAGCCGGTGGACGGTGCCGTCAACGAACACCGTGATGTCATCGCCGCCGTCGAGGGCGTACTTGAGTTTCTGCGCGTCCTCGGCCGGGAGGCCGGCCGTCACCCGGGGAGCTATCAGTGCCATGAGTGCATCCTAGCGGCGGCTACAGCCCCAGATCCTCCAGGACCGGCAGCTTTGCCCGGACCCAGGCCCGGGCATCCGTAGCGCTCGGCGCCGAGAGGGCCAGCTTGGCCAGCTCCTGCGCTTCGGCCAGGGTGACGGTCTTCAGCACGGCGGCGACGGCCGCGATGGATCGCGCCGTCATGGACAGTGTGGTGACACCAAGCCCGGTGAGGACGACGGCGAGGGCCGGATCAGCCGCAGCCTCGCCGCACACACCCACCGGCTTGTTGTGGCCCTCGGCCGCTGAACCTTCCACTGTCAGGCGCACGAGCCGCAGCACGGCCGGCTGCCAAGGGGTGTTCAGGGCGGCCAGCGGGCCGAGCTGGCGGTCGGCGGCCATGGCGTACTGGGTGAGGTCGTTGGTGCCCAGGCTGGCGAAGCCGACTTCGCGGAGGATGGACTCTGCCGTCAGCGCGGCCGAGGGGACCTCCACCATGACGCCGGGGGTCTTGATCCCTGCCGCGGCGCACAGCGACGCGAAACGGGCCGCTTCCTCGGCGGTGGAAATCATCGGTGCCATCACCCAGACGTCGGCCTCGGATGCCTTCTCGGCCTGGGCGATCGCCTGCAGCTGGCGCTCCAGGACGCCGGGCGTGGTGAAGTCAGTCCGGTACCCGCGGACGCCGAGGGCCGGGTTGGGCTCGGTGGCGTCGGTCAGGAACGGCAGCGGCTTGTCCGCACCGGCATCGAGCGTGCGGAGCACCACCTTCTTGCCCGGGAAGGCGTCAAAAACGCCCTGGTACGCGGCGGCCTGTTCCTCCACGGTGGGCTCGGTGTCCCGCTCCAGGAAACAGAACTCGGTCCGGAACAGCCCCACGCCCTGGGCGTTCAGGCCGGCCGCCTTGACGGCGTCCTTGGCGCCGCCGACGTTGGCGAGCAGTGGAACGAGGTGGCCGTCCGCCGTCGTGCCCGTCCCGTCAAAGGCGGCCAGCAGTGACGCCGTGGCGGCCCAGTGGGCTGCGGCCGCGCGCTGGGATTCGTCAGGTTCAGCGGTGATGAGGCCGGCCGCTCCGTCCACGTACACCTCGGTGCCGTCAGCGAGCTCGTCCACTCCGGCAGCGGCCACTACGGCGGGCAGGCCGAGCGAGCGGGCGATGATGGCCGTGTGGGACTGCGGGCCGCCGCCGGCGGTGACCAGGGCAAGGACCTTTTCCGGATCCAGGGTGGCGGTGTCGGCCGGGGCTAGGTCCTCGGCGATGAGGATGAACGGGGTGGCGGACACGGGGATGCCCGGCGCCGGAACCCCACGCAGTTCCGCGACGATCCGGGCCCGGACATCCAGGACGTCCGTGGCACGTTCGGCCATGTAGCCGCCCAGGTTGTGCAGCATTTCGGAGACAGAGGCGCCGGCCTCCCAGATCGCCCGCTGCCCGGAGGTGCCGCGGCCGATCAGTTTGGCGGCGGACTTGAGCAGCATGGTGTCGGTGGCCATGAGCGCCGTGGCCTCCAGGACGGCCTTGCCGTCGCCGGTGACGGTCTCGGAACGGCCCTTGAGTTCGTCGTGGACGGACTTCGCGGCGGCCTTCAGTGCCGCCGTCGCCTCCTCCGCCGTGACGCCGGTGGGAAGCTGCTCTCCGGCGGGCGGTTCGCTGATCGGTTTGGGCATCTGCCGGATGGTGCCGATGATGCGGCCGGGGCTGACGCCTACTCCTGGGAAGTTCTGCACTGAAGGTCCTCATTCTCTGTCGTAGGCCAGTGGCCAGTAAGCCGGTAAGCCAGGCGCCGCCAATGACCGTGCTGGTCATTGCTGACCGCGGCCGACTGCTGCGTCAGCGGGCTGGTCACGGCACCTGGAAAAATTGTATGTGATGCAGTTCATATAGCGTTGCTATAGGTGCTAGGGTAGCGGTTATGAGTATCGATGGCCAGCTACCACCCAAGGCCCGGCTGCTGCGCGCAGCCGCCGAGCTGCTGGCCAACTCGGGCGGATCCGCAGTCTCGACCCGCCAGATCACACAGCTGGCCGGTGTTACCGCACCGACCCTCTACCACCACTTTGGTGACAAGGAAGGGCTGTTCGACGCCGTCGTCGCAGCAGGTTTTGACGAATATGTCGCGGGCGAACGTGACTTCGCGCCCTCTGGCCAACCGCTGGAGGACATCCGGAGGATGTGGGACAACCATGTCCAGTTCGGGCTGAAACAGCCCGAACTGTATCTCGTCATGTTTGGCAATATCCGCCCTGAGAGCCGGCCGGCGATCGTCGCCGATGCCGAGGCCCTCATGGAGGAGATGCTGAACAAGGCGGCTGTCTCCGGGCAGCTCAACGTCCCGCCCAGGGAGGCAGCCAGGTCCATCCTGGCGGCCAACGTGGGCGTGACCCTCATGCTGATCGCGGAAAAGGTGCCAGAGCGGAACCTCGAGCTCTCCACCATGACCCGCGACGCCATGATCTTTGCGGTTTCCACCGAGCAGGCCCGGGACAACGGTTCTGTCGACAACGGAAAATCCTCAGTGGTTGTGGCGGCCATCGCATTGAACGCAGCACTCCAGGCGTCCCACTCGGACCAGCTTTCCAGCTCGGAACTGAAGCTCTTCCTCGAATGGCTCCACCGGATCTCCAACAGCTCCACCAGCTAGCTCGGCGAAATTATCGGACCATCCTGCAAAGCAGCGGGAACGACGGTTAGGAATTCACATGGCAACAGAGACAGTTGCGAAACCACGCACCAGCGCGCGGGTACACGTCCAGAAGTTCGGGACGTTCCTGTCCGGCATGATCATGCCCAACATCGGCGCCTTCATCGCCTGGGGCTTCATCACAGCGCTCTTCATCCCGGCGGGCTTCTTCCCCAACTCGGAGCTCGGCAAGCTGGTCGGTCCGATGATCACGTACCTGCTCCCGCTGCTGATCGGCTACACCGGCGGCCGCATGGTCTACGGCGTTCGCGGCGGCGTGGTCGGCGCGGTGGCCACCATGGGCGTGATTGTCGGTACGGACATCCCCATGTTCATCGGCGCCATGATCCTGGGCCCGCTCACGGCCTGGCTCATGATGAAAGCGGACAAGATCTGGGAAGGCCGCGTCAAGCCCGGCTTCGAGATGCTGATCGACAACTTCTCGGCCGGCATCCTGGCCGCCATCATGGCAGTTGTCGGCATGCTGATAGTCGGTCCCGTGGTGAAGGCCTTCAGCAACGGTGCCAGCGCCGTCGTCGAATTCCTGGTCGCGAACGGCCTGCTGCCCTTTACCAGCATCTTCATCGAGCCCGCCAAAGTCCTGTTCCTGAACAACGCCGTCAACCACGGCATCCTCACCCCCCTGGGCACGCAGCAAGCGCTCGAGCAGGGCAAGTCCATCCTGTTCCTGCTCGAAGCCAACCCCGGCCCCGGCTTCGGCATCCTGCTCGCCTACTCGTTCTTCGGCAAGGGCCTGGCCAAGGCGTCCGCTCCGGGCGCGGCTGTGATCCAGTTCGTCGGCGGCATCCACGAGATCTACTTCCCGTACGTCCTGATGAAGCCGATGATGATCTTCGCGGCAATCGGCGGCGGCATGACCGGCATCTTCACCCTGGTGGTCACCGGCGCCGGACTCCGGTCCCCCGCGGCCCCGGGCAGCATCATCGCGGTCTACGCCTCCACCGCACGCGACAGCTACGTCGGCGTGACGCTCTCCGTGCTGTTCGCCACCACGGTGTCCTTCCTGATTGGATCGGTGATCCTGAAGGCCAGCAAGGCGCCCGCGGAAGATGACCTGGACCAGGCCACCCACAAGATGGAGGCCCTGAAGGGCAAGAAGAGCTCGGTTTCCGCGGCCCTGCTCGGTGAGGGCGTGGGCGCCAGCGGCGTCGCCGTCCTCGCGACCCCGATCACGAACATCGTCTTTGCGTGCGACGCCGGTATGGGTTCCAGCGCGATGGGCGCCTCCGTGCTCCGCAACAAGATCAAGGCCGCCGGCTTCCCGGAGGTCAAGGTCACCAACTCCGCAATCGCCAACCTCAGCGACACCTACGACGTCGTCATCACCCACCAGGACCTGACCGAGCGGGCCAAGCCCGCCACGGCCAGCGCCGTGCATGTCTCCGTCGACAACTTCATGAACAGCCCGCGCTATGACGAGATCGTGGAGCTGGTCAAGGCCAGCAACACGGAGGCAGACGGCACGGACGCTGCAGCGGCCCCGGCCGCGGCGGGCGCCGCCGCCGGTGCAACCGCCGTCGGCACCCCGGAGGCCTCTGCCGAGGCTCCCGAGGACGCCGAGGAAGGCCCTGCAGGCATCCTGGTGGCCGAAAGCGTCGTCCTCAACGGCACCGCCACCACGCGCGACGCCGCGATCGACGAGGCCGGGCAGCTCCTACTGGACCGCGGCGCCGTCGACTCCGGCTACGTGGACGCCATGCACGAACGCGAGGAATCCGTCTCCACATACATGGGCAGCTTCCTGGCCATCCCGCACGGCACCAACGCCGCGAAGGACCACATCATGAAGTCCGCGGTGTCCGTGATCCGCTACCCCAACGGCATCGACTGGAACGGCAAGGAAGTGAAGTTCGTGGTCGGCGTGGCCGGCGTCAACAACGAGCACCTCCACATCCTGTCCTCGATCGCCAAGGTCTTCACCAACAAGGCGCAGGTGGCCCAGCTCGAGGCGGCCACCACCGTCGACGAAGTCCTGGCCCTGTTCGGAAAGGTCAACTCCTAGTGAAGGCCGTGCATTTCGGAGCCGGAAACATCGGCCGCGGCTTCGTGGGGCTCCTGCTGCACGACGCCGGGTATGAGGTGGTGTTCGCCGACGTCGCAGACGCCCTCATCACCCAGCTGGCCGCGGCGGACAGCTACCAGGTCCACGAGGTGGGCGACCACCCCGCCGTCCGCACTGTCGAGAACTTCCGTGCGCTGAACTCCGGCACGCAGGAAGCCGCCGTCGTCACGGAGATCGCGACGGCGGACATCGTGACCACCGCCGTCGGGCCGCACATCCTGAAGTTCGTGGCGCCCCTGATCGCCAAGGGGATCGCCGCCCGCGCCGCCGGGCTGGCGCCGCTGCAGGTGATGGCGTGCGAGAACGCGATCAACGCGACCGACATCCTGAAGGCCGAGGTGGCCGCCCAGTGGGATCCGGCCGCCGGATCCCTGGACGCCGCCGCCGTGTTCGCCAATACGGCCGTGGACCGGATTGTGCCCAACCAGGAGCCCGGCCAGGGCCTGGATGTCACCGTGGAGACGTTCTATGAGTGGGTGATCGACCGTACCCCGTTCGCCGGGAAGGAGCCGGTGATCCCGGGCGCGACCTTCGTGGACGATCTGGGGCCGTACATCGAACGGAAGCTGTTCACCGTCAACACCGGCCACGCTGCCGCGGCGTACTTCGGTTTCGAGGCAGGCCTCGGCAAGATTTCCGAGGCCATGGCCGACCAGGACGTCGCCGCCGACGTGCGCTCCGTCCTGGACGAAACCAAGGAACTCCTGGTGGCCAAGCACGGCTTCAACCGCGGGGATCAGGAGGCGTACGTGGAGAAGATCCTGGGCCGCTTCTCCAACCCGCACCTGCCGGACACCGTCACCCGGGTGGGACGCGCCCCGCTGCGCAAGCTCAGCCGGAACGAGCGTTTCATCGGTCCCGCTGCCGAGCTGGCCGAACGCGGTATTGTCCCCGAGGCGCTGCTCGGGGCGATTGCCGCGGCCCTGCGCTTCAATGATCCGGCGGACGCGGAGGCCGTGGAGCTGGCGAAAATCCTCTCCGCGTCCACGCCGGACCAGGCCACGGAGAAGATCACCGGCCTGGCGCCGGACCATCCGCTCTTCGCCGCCGTCGCCTCCCTCGTTGAGGAAGCCAAAACGGTGGTCTGATCAACGCCCTAGCTGGGCCGACGCCGGAACTCACAGGAGTTCCGGCGTCGGCGTATTTAAGCCCCCCCGCAGAGGAGCGCCCACCGTCACCCCCGTTGCGCTATCAGCTAGGGCTGCCATTTGCCGGTTTTGGCAACCAAGAGTGAGAGGGCAACCCGTGCCCTTGACCATTAGGTAGCCTAACTGTTAGGCTACCTAACTATGAGCGCCAATGATCCGGTTGACCCCGGCCTCCTCGCCCTCGCCCAGGACTTCCGCGAGGCTCTCCGCCACAGCATCTACCTCGTCCGCCGCCTCGACGCAGACGGCGAACTCAGCGCCGCCCAGCTCAGCACGCTCAAGATGCTGATCGACACCGGGCCGGCCGCGGCCGGCAGTACTTCCCCCGGCGGCGTGCGCGTGGGCGAAATCGCCCGGAATCTCGGCGTCAAGGTACCCAGCGCCACCGAGCAGATCATCAAGCTCGAGCGCGCTGGCCTCGCCCGCCGGGAACCGGATCCCGAGGACTCCCGCGCCGTACGGGTGACCCTGACGGAAGCCGGCCTCGCCGCCGTCGCCTCCGCCAATGAGCGCCGCAACGCCGTCATGGCCGGCGTCCTCTCGTCCCTCTCGGACGATGACCGCGCCGCCCTCGCCGCTGCCCTGCCGGTCATTGGCCGGATCAACGCGACGCTCCAGGCCTGATCTTCACACTTCATTCCCAATCCCCTAGGAGTACCCCCATGCACGGCCAGCCCGCCGACACCCTGCCGGCAGCCGAAGTTACCCTCGAGGCCGAGAAGGCCTCGCTACTCAAACAGCCCAAGGCGGTGTGGGCGACGGCACTCGCGGCCGTCTTCGCCTTCATGGGCATCGGCCTGGTGGATCCCATCCTGCCGGCGATCGCCAAGAACCTGGATGCCTCCCGGAGCCAGGTATCGCTGCTCTTCACGAGCTATTTCCTGGTGACCGCCGTCGCCATGCTGATCACCGGCTACGTCTCCTCCCGCATCGGCGGGAAGCGGACTCTGCTGATCGGACTGGCCGTGATTGTTGTGTTCGCCTCGCTGTCCGGCACGTCGGGCAGCGTGGCTGAGCTGATCGGCTTCCGCGCCGGCTGGGGACTGGGCAACGCCCTGTTCGTGGCCACCGCGCTGGCCGTCATAGTCGGCGTCGCAAGCGGCGGTGCCGGAACCGCGATCATCCTGTACGAGGCCGCCCTCGGCCTGGGCATCTCCCTCGGCCCGCTCCTGGGTGCGCTGCTTGGCGGCTGGCAGTGGCGCGCCCCGTTCTTCGGCACCGCCGTGCTGATGGCCTCGGCGTTCATCGCGCTCATTGCCCTGCTGCCCAAGACCCCGCTGCCCGAGCGGAAAGTCCGGCTCCGGGACCCGCTGCTGGCCCTGGGGCACAAGGGGCTCAGGACGACGGCGGCCAGCGGCCTGTTCTACAACTACGGCTTCTTCACTGTCCTAGCCTTCACGCCCTTCATCCTCGGCATGGACGCCTACGGGATCGGCGGGGTGTTCTTCGGCTGGGGCGTCGCCGTGGCTCTCTTCTCGGTATTTGTTGCCCCCGTGCTGCAGAACCGCTTCGGCGCCGTCCGGGTGCTCACCGGCACCCTGTTCGTGCTGATGCTGGACCTTCTGGGGCTGGGCCTGGCCGCCGGGCACTCGGTGCCAGCCGTCGTGGTCCTCGTAGTCATTTCCGGGGCGCTCCTGGGCGTCAACAACACCATCTACACCGAGCTGGCCATGGGCGTTTCCGATTCGCCGCGGCCGGTGGCTTCCGCCGGCTACAACTTCGTGCGTTGGATGGGCGGCGCCCTGGCACCCTTTGCCGCCGCGCAGCTGGGCGAACACTTCGGCCCGCAGGTCCCCTTCTTCGCCGGCGCACTGGCCATGGTGGTCGCAATCGCCGTGGTGTTCGGCGGACGCCGCTACCTGGCCGCGCACGAGCCGCACGTGGTCTAGCAGCCGAGGCAACAGAAACGCCCATGTTCCGCAGAACATGGGCKTTTTTGTTGCCACTTCCAGGCGCCGGGTCAGGCTTTGAGGGAATCCTTGGCCGAATCCTTCGCAGAGCCCTTGGGCACGAACAGTGTTTCGGCCTGTTCCAGGGACATGCCGTTGGTCTCCGGCACCTTGAACATCACGAAGAAGAACGACGCCGCCGCGAACAGCGCGTACATGGCGTACGTCAGGGGCAGCGAGGCGGCGGCCATGACGGGGAAGCTCAGGGTGATGGCGAAGTTGGCGATCCACTGTGCCGCCGCGGCCAGGCCCAGGGCACGGGCACGGATGCGGGACGGGAAAATCTCGCCCAGCAGCACCCACACCAGCGGGCCCCACGAGGCGCCGAAGCTGATGACAAAAACGTTGGCGGCAACCAGCGCGGCCGGACCCCACGCGCCGGGAAGGGAGATCGCATCGCCCGAGCCGGTGGCGGAGCCGAAGGCAACGGCCATGGTGCCGAGCGAGAGGGCCATGCCGATCGAACCCGCCAGCATGATGGGACGGCGGCCGATCCGGTCCACCAGGGCGATCGCCACGAGCGTCACCAGGATGTTGGTGATGGCGGTGGCCACGGAGATGGTGAGCGAATCCTTTTCCTGGAAGCCCACGGCCTTCCACAGGGTGGTGGAGTAGTAGAAGATCACGTTGATGCCGACGAACTGCTGCAGCACGGAGAGGATGATGCCGATCCAGACCACCGGCTGCAGGCCCAGGGCCTTGCCGCGCAGGGAGCCCTTCTGGCCGGCGAGCTTGTCCTCGTCGATGGCCTTCTTGATGTCGCGCAGATGCCGGTCCGAGTCCTCGTTCGGGGCGATCGACTTGAAGACCTTGAGGGCCTCCTCGTTCTTGCCCTGGAAGACCAAGAACCGCGGTGACTCGGGCAGTGTGAAGGCGATCCAGCCGTAGACCACCGCGGGGACGGCGGCGGCCATGAACATCCAGCGCCACGCTTCCAGGCCGAACCAGAGGGCCTGGTCAGCCCCGCCTGCCGAATTCGCGAACAGGGCGTCGGAGAGGAGGGCGGCGAAGATGCCGGTGGTGATCGCCAGCTGCTGCAGCGAGGCCAGGCGGCCCCGGACGTGGCGCGGGGAGATCTCGGAAATGTAGGCCGGCGCGATCACCGAGGCCAGGCCGATGCCGAGCCCGCCCACCAGACGCCAGAAGATCAGGTCCCAGACGCCGAACGCGAATCCGGTGCCGATGGCGCTGACCAGGAACAGCAGCGCACCCAGCTTCATGGCCGGGATGCGGCCGTAGCGGTCGGCGACCTTGCCGGCCAGGTAGGCGCCGGCCGCGCAGCCCAGGAGCGCCACGGCGACGGCGAAGCCGGTCACGGCCTCGCTGAGGGCGAATTCGTCCTTGATCGCGTCGACGGCGCCGTTGACGACGGAGGAGTCAAAGCCGAAGAGGAAGCCGCCGACGGCGCCCGCCACGGCCAGCCAAATGACCCGTTTGGGGATCTTGGCGGCGGTCTGGTCTTGGGTGATGGTCATACGGCTCCCTTGGCAGTTCGCGGTCCACGGCCTCGGCCGCAACTACCCAGTCTTACACCCGGCCCGGCGTGCGGCGAATCACAGGCCTCGGAAAGTGAGACTAAACACGCACACTGCTCCGGCCATCAACTGTGCCTGCGAAAGTGCCTGCAACACTGCCTGCCCGGCCGGGATCCGCAGGCGTCACGCAGGGCAGCCTTTCGGCGTCGGACGCCCTCCCCAACCCCGGTTTTGCGGGAGACGACAACGGCAGGCAGTCCAAAAGACTGCCTGCCGTGACGTGGGCCTGCCGGTGTTCGGGACCGCCCTAGTGGGCGGCGGCCGCGACTGCCTCTTTGGCAGCTGCCTTCGGGTCCGTGAGTTTCTTGTTCGGCAGGGCGAAGGTGATCAGGAAGGCGATGCCCGTGAGTACGGCAGCCGTGAGCATGACGGCGTCGATCGACTGCGCGAAGCCCTCAGTGATGGGGCGGGTCAGCGTCTGGTTGGCCGTGTGCAGCCAGCTGGTGTCGTTCAGGGAATCGTTGCTTGCCCCGTTCTTGAAGAACTCGTAGAGCTTGGCATTGGCGGGGTCGGCCGCGACGGCCGGGTCCTTGAGCACCTTGAGGTAGTCCGCATTCTGCGCGGCGTCCTTCATGCCCGTGGCGATCTTGTCCGCCGCGAGGCTGAACAGCATCGAGATGAACACGGCGGTTCCGACAGCACCGCCCATCGAGCGGAAGAACGCGGCGGAGGACGTGCCCACGCCCATGTCCTTGGACGGAACGGAGACCTGCATGGCCAGCGTCAGCGGCTGCATGCAGAAGCCCAGGCCCAGGCCGAAGAACACGGCAATGACGCCCGGCACCCAGAGCGGCGTGTCGACGCCGAGGGACAGGCCCATCACGACGGCGGCGGCGGTCAGGACCGCCGTGCCGAGGATCGGGAAGATCCGGTAGGTGCCCGATGCGGAGATGGTCCGGCCGGCCGTGATGGATCCGGTGAGGATGCCCACGGTGAAGGTGATCATCATGAGGCCGGCCTCGGTGGGCGTCAGGCCCTTGACCAGCTGCAGGTACATGGGCAGCATCGCGATGGCGCCGAACATGCCGATGCCGATGATGAAGTTCAGCAGCGAGGACAGCCCGAAGGTGATGTTCTGGAACAGCCGGAGCGGGATCAGGGCGTAGTCGCCGGCGCGCCGCTCGGCCAGCAGGAACGCGATGATGCCCACAACGCCCAGGCCGTAGCAGAGGTAGGAGTTGGTGGAGCTCCAGCCCCAGCTGCGGCCCTGTTCGGCGACGAGCAGGAGCGGCACGATCGCCAGGGTGATGGCGGCGGCGCCCCAGTAGTCGATCTTCTGCTTCACGTGCTTCGCCGGCAGGTGCAGGTACATGAACACCACCGCCAGGGCCGCGAGGCCGATCGGGATGTTGATGAGGAAGACCCAGCGCCAGCCGTCGATGCCGAGAATGGTCTCGGTGCCGGCGAAGGCGCCGCCGACCACCGGGCCCAGGACAGAGGAGATGCCGAAGACGGACATGAAGTAGCCCTGGTACTTGGCCCGGTCCTTGAGCGCCACGATGTCGCCGATGATGGTCAGGGCGAGGGCCAGGAGGCCGCCGGCGCCCATGCCCTGGATGCCGCGGGCAACGGCGAGCTCGGTCATGGAGTGGACCGAGCCGGCGTAGAGCGAGCCGGCGAGGAAGATCAGGATGGCGATGAGGTACAGCGGGCGGCGTCCGAAGATGTCGCTGAGCTTGCCGTAGAGCGGCGTGCTCACCGTCGAGGTAATGAGGTAGGCGGTGGTGGCCCAGGCCTGCAGGGAAAGGCCGTCGAGGTCGTTGGCGATCGTGTAGATCGAGGTGGACACGATCGTCTGGTCCAGCGAGGACAGGAACATGCCGAGCATGAGCCCCACCATGACGGTGACGGTCTGACGGTGGGTCAGGACCTCTCCCGCGGCGCGCACGGAGGTGGTTTTGGACATGACTGCTCCAAGGTGAAGTGTGGGAATTAAGCGGATAGTTGCTTTCAGTAACTATGTTACTGGCTCAAATGTTCCCGCCACTACATCCCGGCGAAAAATGTCCTCAGCGTTCGACCAGGATTCCGTCCGGATCGCACCAGATCATCGCGCCGGGGCGGATGGCCACGCCGTCGATCTCCAGCGGCACATCGATTCCCCCGGCGCCTTCCTTGGCGCTCTTGCGCGGGTTGCTGCCCAGCGCCTTGACCCCGAGCGGCAGCCCCGCGATCGCGATCCGGTCCCGGATGGCGCCGTTGATGACGACGCCGGCCCAGCCGTTCGCGACGGCACTCGCCGCGATCAGGTCCCCCATCAGCGCCGTGCGCAGGGAGCCGGCGCCGTCGACCACCAGCACGGAGCCGTTGCCGGGAGTGGCCAGCACGGACTTGACCAGAGCGTTGTCCTCGAAGCACCGGATGGTCCGGACCGGCCCGCGAAAGTGGCTGTGTCCGCCCAGGGACTGGAACTGCAGGGACACGGAGTCCAGCTCCCCGCCGCGCTCATCGTAAAGGTCGGCAGTATTGACGGCGGAAGCGTTCACGGGTTCTCCTCGGATGCAGGGGTGGGCGGCGTGTTCATACCGAGACTCGCACATAGCGAACAGATCTGCCGAGTCCCGATAGTCTGGCTCCGCACTGATACATCTGCCTGATCATCAGTTCCAGGGGGGACCATGAGCATGTCCGATACCACCGCGCCGGCACTCGCCGAACCCGAACGCCGCGTCCGGCCCGTCTGGACCGCGGGGGTGGTGCTGGTCAATGTCGGCATCAACGCGGCGTTCTTCGGCCCGATCCAGGTGCTCCTCGGCCAGCAGGCGGCGGCCTTCAGCGAACCGGACAAGGAAGCCATCCTGGCCCTCGTGACGGGTGCGGGCGCGGCCGTGTCCCTTGTCGCGAACCCCCTCTTCGGCGCCTTCAGCGACCGGACCACCTCACGCCGGGGCCGGCGGGTTCCGTGGGTGCTCTTCGGCGCCGTCCTGGGCGCGGCGGCACTCATCGCGCTGGCGGGCGCCCCGAGCATCGCCGCCATGACGCTGCTGTGGTGCCTCGTCCAGGCAGGCTGCAACGGCGCGTACGCGGCCATCACCGCGGCCATCCCGGACCGGGTTCCTGTCCCGCAGCGCGGCACTGTGGGTGGACTGGCTGCCATGGGCCAGACGGCAGGAATCCTGGCAGGGGCGGTGATCGCCGCCGCCGTCGCCGGAAACTTCGCCGCGGGGTACTTTGTCTGCGCGGCGGCGCTGCTTGCCGGCGTCGTGCTCTATTTCTTCAAGAACGACGACGTTCCGCTGCCTGCGCAGGCCCGCCCGCCGTTCAGCCTGGCCGGCTTCCTGCGGGGCTTTTGGATTTCCCCGGCCCGCTACCCGGACTTTGCCTGGGCCTGGCTGACGCGACTGCTGGTGAACATCGGCAACCACATGGTCACCCTTTACCTGCTGTTCTTCCTCAACGACGCCGTCCGGCTCCGCGACACCGAAGGGATAGAGCCCGCGCTGGGGGTTCTGATCCTGACGGGCCTTTATGCGGTCATGGTGATTCTCACCAGCGTGGTCGGCGGCCGGCTGAGCGACCGGATGGGCCGCCGGAAGCCGCTGGTCATCATCTCCTCGGCCGTGATCGCCGTGGCCTCCCTCATTCTTGCGTTTGCGCCCACCTGGCCGGGCGCGCTGATCGGCGCCTCGGTGCTGGGCATCGGCTTTGGCTGCTACCTGGCGGTGGACTTCGCCCTCATCACCCAGGTCCTGCCCACGGCCCTGGACCGCGGCAAGGACCTGGGCGTCATCAACGTCGCCAACTCACTGCCGCAAGTGCTCGCCCCGCTGATCGCGTACCCCTTTGTAGCCTTCTGGGGCGGCTATGTTGCGCTGTATGTGGCGGCCGCCGTGATCGGGCTTCTCGGTGCCGTGTTCGTGGTGAAGATCAAGGGCGTGGACTGAGCCGGCCGCGGCCGGCTCCTGGGGCCGCTGGGGCCCTGCCCGACGGGCCGAATGCCCGGTTTCGTGGCGTATAGTGGACGGCAATTGCCGCGGCAGCGCGGTGGGCGGATGGCGCCCGGCTGCCGAGAAAAACGACTCCCGGAACGCTGCTGATGCCTGACTTTCACTCAGATCTTCCACCGATGGCCCCTCCCCCCACTCTGCCCCGGCAACGGCTCCGTTACATTCGGATCCTCGACGTCGCCGCCGGGTTTGCCCGCAAGGGCCTGGACTCCGTGGTCCTGTCCGAGGTGGCGGCCAAGGCGGATGTGCCCCTGGGGACGCTGTACCGCTACTTTCCCTCCTCCACCCAGCTGGTCCTGGCGCTGTACCGCAAGCAACTGGGCGAACTGCTCGCAGGAAGCTCGGCGGAGGGAAAGGTTGCCACCCAGGCCCTGGCGGGAGTGGTGATGGAGATCTTCCACATGCGCCTGATGCAGCCCGCCGTGGAGCAGTGCCTCAACCGGGCGGTCTACGTCAAGGACACCGACACCACCCGGCTGCTCCGCGAAATCGATGCGACCGCCGAGAAAGCCGTGGCAGCCGCGTGCGGCGACGCCGCCGTGGCCCGGGTCCTGCTGTTGACGGTCACGGGGCTGGTCCAGGCCGTACGCTGCCGAAGGCTGTCCCTCTTCGAAGCGGAGGAGGACCTCAAGAAGGCCTGCTCACTGCTCCAGCGCGCCCAGCAGGCCGCGTAACCGGTCTAGACCAGCGGCCCCGAAAAACGTCTTCCTCGTGTGATACGGGTCACTTGATACGATGCGTAAACGTTTAACCATCGTGCGATAGCGCCCCGACCCGACGTAACCGGGGGAGCGCCCTGTTTAGGATTGCTGGACCGGATCCGGCTGACGCCAGCAATTCCGGGGGCTGCCCTACCACCACCACTGGTTGCGATGCCCCCGACAGACCAACTTGAGCACCCCTGTGCTTGAGCTTCATGAGCCGTGCGCCCACGGTGAATCCCAGGAGACAAAGACGTGTCCACTGAAACGATCATTCCCGCCGATTCCACTTCCCCGGCCGAGACGGTAACCGTGCTCAGCGACGAGGAAATCTTCGCATCCCACGAGGGCGGCAAGCTGTCGATTTCCAGCACCGTCTCGCTCGCCAGCAAGCGCGACCTCTCCATCGCCTACACGCCCGGCGTCGCCCAGGTCAGCCGCGCCATCCATGCCAACCCCGAGCTCGCCAAGACGCTCACGTGGGCCCAGCGCCTGGTGGTGGTCGTCAGCGACGGCACGGCCGTGCTGGGCCTGGGCAATATTGGCGCCAGCGCCTCGCTGCCCGTGATGGAGGGCAAGTCCGCGCTCTTCAAGGCCTTCGGCGAACTCGACTCCATCCCGTTGGTCCTCAACACCACCGACGTCGACGAAATCGTCGAGACCCTTGTCCGGCTGCGCCCGAGCTTCGGCGCCGTCAACCTCGAGGACATCGCCGCACCGCGCTGCTTCGAACTCGAGGAAAAGCTCATCGAGGCACTGGACTGCCCGGTCATGCACGATGACCAGCACGGAACCGCCGTCGTGGTCCTCGCCGCCCTGACCAACGCCGCCAAGGTGACCGGCCGGACGCTCGACAGCCTGCGCGTGGTGGTTTCCGGCGCCGGCGCGGCCGGAATCGCCGTCGCCGAAATCCTGCTGACCGCCGGGATCGGCGACGTCGTCCTCCTGGACTCCCGCGGCGCGATCAGCGCCGACCGTGCGGACATCGCCGCCGATCCGGCGAGCAAGAAGGCCGAACTCGCCGCCCGCAGCAACCCGCGCGGCGTAACCGGCGGCCCGGGAGAGGCACTGCTGGGCGCCGACGTGTTCGTCGGGGTCTCCTCCGCCAAGCTGGACGAGGAACACCTGAAGCTGATGAACCACAGCTCGATCGTGTTCGCCCTGTCCAACCCGGACCCGGAAGTCCTGCCGGAGGTCGCGAGCAAGTACGCGGCCGTCGTCGCCACCGGGCGCAGCGACTTCCCGAACCAGATCAACAACGTCCTCGCCTTCCCCGGCATCTTCCGCGGAGCCCTCGACGCCGGCGCCCGCCGGATCACGCCGGCCATGAAGCTCGCCGCGGCCCGGGCCATCGCCGAACTGGCCGAGGACGACCTCACCGCCGACTACATCGTGCCCAGCCCGCTTGACCCCCGCGTGGCGCCTGCCGTCTCCGCAGCAGTCGCCGCGGCGGTGGAAGCCGAGTAAACCCGCGCAACGCCGCGCTCAAACGGCGACGGCGGCCCTGCCTGCTGTGGATCTAACTGTGCAGGGCCGCCGTCGCCTGCCTGGTTGGGGAGCGCCGCGGAGCGCCGGGCCGGGCCTCGCCGCCTAGACTTGGCCCATGAACCCCGAGATTGCCGTGACTGTGCTCTGCGGCCTTGCCATCCTGGTGGGCGTGGCCGGGACCATCATCCCCGTGCTGCCCGGTGGCATCCTGATCGGGCTGAGCCTGCTCGCCTGGGCGCTGTGGGGCGGCGCCGGAACCACCGGCTGGGTGGTCTTCGGGATCGGGCTGGTGTTCGTCCTGGCCGGCATGGCCGCCGGTGCCGTCCTGACCGGCCGGAAACTCAAGGAACACAGCATCCCGAGCCGTTCGGTGGTGGTGGGCCTGGTGCTGGGCGTGGCTGGCATGTTCATCATCCCCGTGGTGGGGCTCTTCGTGGGGTTCGCGGCCGGGCTCCTGCTCAGCGAGCTGCTGCGCACACGGGCGTTCGGAACGGCGGTGGCCTCGAGCTGGGCGGCGCTGAAGGCCACCGGCCTGGGCATGATCGTGGAATTCGGCCTCGCGTGCCTCGCCGCGAGCACTTGGGTGATCGGGCTCTGGGTGGCTTCGGCAGCCTAGCAGCGGCCCGCGGAGCCTACTACCATGAGGGAATGAGCGCCGGACTTGGCGAATCTGCCACCCACATCACCATCGGCCAAATCCCTGCCGACCTCCTTGCCGCCGGGCAGATTGCCGCGGACCGGACGTCCGCGGGCCAGACGCCCGTGGGCACGGGCAGACCGTACACCGACACCCGCGACCTGACGCCCTACCGCAAGCCCGTAATCCGGACGCCTGTCCGCGGCCTGGCCGGCAACGTGGGCGGCGTGGTGACCGGGCTCATGGCGGGCCGGAAGCCCGGGACGCTGGCCGCCGAGGGCGGGGTTCCCCGGCTGGGCAAGGTGGGCGGCCGGACCTCGGCCAAGACCGCGAAGGCGGTGCACGCCGCCATCTTTGGCAGCACCGAGCCGGACCGGCTGATCACCCTGGCCCGCACGTACCCCGGCTGGGCCGGACTCTGCTACCTCATGGCCGGGCTACTGGCCTACGCCCACGGCGGGCACCTGCGCGCGTCCGAGCTCCTGCAGCATGGCCTCAGCCTCCGGAACGACGCCGACGCCAACCGCTACGCGGCCGTCTACCTGGCCGGCGTGGTCACCAGGGTGGAGGTGGCCGAGCGGATCGAGGTCCCGGTGCTGTTCAGCGAGGAGGCCGTATTCCTTGCCCTGTCCCATTCCCTGCGCGAGACCGGCCAGACGGAGGCGGCGCTTGCCGCGCTGGCCGGCCTCCCGCCGTCGCTGCCGCTGGCCCTGGCCCGCTGTTCGCTCGCCGCCGAGCTGGGACGCGACGTAGAAGTGGTAGCGGACACCGAGGGGCTACTCAATGCGGACGATCTGTCCGCCGCGCTGCTGCTGGTCCGTGCCCGGTCGCTGCGCCGGCTGCGGTCCTACAGCGCCTCCCGCTCCGCTCTGCAGGAGGTCCTGCGGCGCAGGAAGACGGACTTCACCCTCCGCGGCGACGCGCTGACGGACCGTGCCCTGCTCCTGCTGGACGCTGGCAGAAAGACCTTCGGAGCCCGGGATTGGCAGCGCCGGAAACCGGCCCAGCTGGAGGCCGTGAAGGCCATCCGCAAAGACGCGGAAATGCACGAACTCTGGGACCGCGAATACGGCAAACCTGACGAGAACTGACAGGATTACGTGCCGGATCAGCGCCAAATACACGTAACCACTACTCTTGCGGGCCCCCATGCCGGGGAGTACAAACGAGGCATGAGAGATGCGGTGGAGCGCTGGATGCAGCACTACATCACGGCGTGGACAACGAATGGTCCGGAGGACATTCGGGCCCTGTTTACCGAGGACGCCGTCTATGCGACCAGCCCCCAGGAAGCCGAACCGTGGCAGGGCCGGGATGACATCGTGGAGCACTGGATTGCCGGGCGCGATGAGCCGGATGACTGGACATTTGAGTGGAAACTGCTGGGGGTCGACGGCGGCAGGGCGTTCGTGCAGGGCCTGACAACCTACCGTGGCAACAGCCGAAGCTATGACAACCTGTGGATCATCCAGTTGACCGCAGACGGCCGTGCGTCGTCCTTCACCGAGTGGTACATGCAGCGCAAGTAGCGCCGGCCCCGAGTTCCCGGGCTTACCCGCGGGACAGTGCTGCGCCGACCGCGGGCACGATCTGTTCGGCGAGCAGCAGGGCACCCAGGACCAGCATGATGATCCCGCTGGCCAGTGTCACCTGGCGCGCTGCGCCCGGCCGGGCGTGCAGCAGTTTCCGGGCCAGGAGTGCCACGCAGCTGTAGATGACCGCCACGAGCAGGACGAAGGTCAGCCCGAGCAGCCCTGACTGGACCGGAACCGGCAACGCGGCCTCGGGACTGACGAACTGCGGCACCAGGGCCACGAAGAACAGCAGGCCCTTCGGATTGATCCCGCTGATACCCACGCCCTGGAGGAAGATCCGGAGCTGGCCCGGGGGCGCGGCCGCCGGGGGAGCCGAGGTGCCCGCGCTGAAGCTGGGGCCGTTGAAGCTGGCGCCCCGCCAGGACCGCAGGGTGCTGAATCCCAGCCAGAGCAGGTAAAGGGCACCCGCAGCCGTCAGCCAGCCGAGCACGCCGGGCAACCCGGCCAGAAGTGCCGCAAGGCCCAGCACCAGGAGCGCCGTGTGGAGGGCGTAGCCGCCGCACAGCCCGGCGACGGCGGGCGCGAAGCTGCGCTGCCTGAGCCCGGCCGCAATCGAGTACGCCCAGTCGACGCCGGGCGTGCACGCCAAGGCGACGGCGACAACCAGGAAGGCGAGGAAAAGCTGGGGGTTCATGGCGGCTCCAGGGGTGCGGCACCCTCGTTGCGGGTACAGGGAAAACTCTAGGCAAAATCGGCCCGGAAGTGTTCGCCTATTTACTGGAGAATCGCGGCTTTTGGGTAAGATAATTGCGTGATCGACAACATTGACAGAAGTATTTTGCGCCACCTCCAGACGGACGGGCGAATGACTGCCACGGCCCTGGCGGCCAAGGTGGGGCTGACCGTTGCCCCGTGCCACCGCCGGCTGCGCGATCTCGAGGCCGCCGGGATCATCCGGGGCTACCGGGCGGACGTCGATCCCGCCGCCGTGGGTCTCGGCTTCGAGGCCATCGTCTTCGTGACGCTGCGCCAGGTGGACCGCTCTACCATGGAGATCTTCGAGAACCGGGTGGCCGACAACCCCAACATCGTGGAGGCCCAGCGGCTCTTCGGCTCACCGGACTATCTGCTCAAGGTCATCGCCGAGGACCTGCCGTCCTACCAGCGTTTCTACGACAGCGAACTGACCTCGCTGCCCGGCGTCGAGCGCCTGACCTCAACCCTGGTCATGAAGAACCTCAAGACCAACGTGGGTCCGCCCGTCTAGTCGGAGGCGTCAGGCATCTTAGGCGCCGAGCAGTCCCGTGGTCCGGTAGGGGATGACCTCGCGCAGGAACATGCTGGTTGAGGTCCGGACGATGCCGGGGCACAGCCGGATTTCCTCGGACACGCGGTAGAGGTCATCCGGACTTTTGGCCACCACCCGGATCAGGAGGTCGGTGTCGCCGGCCGGCGCATGGCATTCGAGCACTTCCGGGATGTTGCGCAGGGCCGCGATCGCCTCGTTGAGGTGGCTCTGGTCCAGTTCCGCGCTCACGGCCGCCGCCACGCCCCGGCCCAGGGCCGACGGTAGGACCCGGCTGCTGTTCGGGCGGAGCGCGCCCGACGCCGACATCCGCTCCAGCCGGGACTGGACCGTTCCGCGGGCCAAGCCCAGCTTCTGCGCCAGCACCATGACCGGCACGCGGGGATCCTCGTCCAGCGCGGCGAGGATCCGCCGGTCCGTCGCGTCGAGCTCCTGCAAAATGACCACTTCCTGTTCACCGCCCCGGCAGAAGTTGATCAGATTGACCACTCCGGCGCCGGTCCGTTGCACCAACTGTAGGGCTTCTGCTCAAATGGTGACAACAAGGGGACGCGGCCACCGCCACGGTCCCGAAGGCTACGGAAACCCCGGCACACCACCCGGACCCCGGATGAGGCTCCCGCAAGGAACCCGCCGCTGATTGACTCTTGTTCACGCATCGTCATTCCGCACAACGCACCACCACGCGGCAAGAGCCCCTGAGCTACCGACGTCGGATTCCCGAAGTCATCGGTAGCTGAGGGGCTCTTGTGCTGCCCCCGCATAGGCTTATCCCATGACCTCAACCGGCCGCTTCGCCCCCAGTCCCTCCGGCGAACTGCATGTGGGCAACCTCCGGACCGCCATCCTGGCCTGGCTCTTCGCCCGGTCCACGGCGCGGAAGTTCCTGATGCGGGTGGAGAACCTGGACCGTGCCCGGGCCGGTGCCGAGGCCGGGCAGCTCCGCGACCTCGCCGCGATCGGCGTGGGCTGGGACGGCGGCATAGTGCGCCAGACGGACCGGGAACACCTGTACGCCGGGTCGATCGCGCAGCTGACGGCGGCCGGCCTGACCTACGAGTGCTTTTGCACCCGCCGCGAAATCCAGGAAGCCCCGTCCGCGCCGCACGCCCCGCAGGGCGCCTACCCGGGGACCTGCCGGAACCTCACCGACGCCGAGCGCGCCGCCAAACGGGCCACCCGGCCGCCTGCTGTCCGGCTCCGTTCCACAGTGGCCGAGGTGACGGTCCAGGACGTGCTCCACGGCGGGTACACGGGGGTGGTGGACGACTTCGTGCTCCGGCGCAACGACGGCGTGACCGCCTACAACCTGGCCGTGGTGGTGGACGATGCGGAGCAGGGCATAGACCAGGTGGTTCGCGGCGACGACCTGCTGCCCTCCACGCCCCGGCAGGCGTACCTGGCGTCCCTCCTGAATATGCCTGTTCCGGAATATGCGCATGTGCCGCTGGTACTCAACGCCGACGGCGCCCGGCTGGCCAAGCGCGACGGCGCCGTCACCCTCGCCGACCTGGAGCTGGCCGGCGTGACCGCGGACCAGGTCCGGGACATGCTGCTGGCCTCTCTCGGCCTCCCGCCCGGCGGGCTGGAACATGCACTTGCCGCCTTCGACCCCGCAGCGCTGCCCCGCGATCCCTGGGTGTGGCCCGGGGTGCCCGCAGCCCTCCCGGCAGCCGGGGTCCCGCCCCGAACGGACAGCCGCGGCGCGTAGGCTGGATTCATGACCGAGCCCGCACACCCCCAGCCCCGCTTCACCGTTGAGACAGCCAAGGTCCTGGCCGAGGTGGCCCACAACCGCCAGAAGGACAAGCTCAAGCGGCCCTACCGGGAGCATGTGCTCGCCGTCGGCGATGCCCTGGCGGACTTCGACGACGATATCCGGATCGCCGGGTACCTCCACGACATCGCCGAGGACACCCCGATGACACGGCAGGCGCTGCTGGACATGGGCGTCTCCGAGCGGGCCGTGGACATCATCGAACGGGTCACGAAGCGCCTGCACGAGAACCCGGACGACTACCAGGCCGGCATCCGCTACATCGCCGAGGACCACGACGCCACCCTGGTCAAGATCGCCGACAATGCGCACAATTCGCTGCCGGAACGGGTCAAGGCGCTGGCCGAAAAGTGGCCGGACAAGCCCCCGGTGACCCGCTACGACGAGGCCCGCCCGGTGCTCTATGCCGCCGTCCCGGTCGAGGAAACCCGGAAGATCCTGGCCCGGATCAACCCGTGGCTGCTGGCCGAACTGGACGACATGCTCGACGAGGCGGACGACACCGACTACGAGAACCTCTCCTACGAGGCTGCCTCCGCCGAACCAGAGCCCACCCGGGACTAAGCGTGCGTGCCTACGTCCTCACCCGCTATGGCGGCCCGGACGCCATGGAACTCCGCGACGTTCCGGCGCCCCAGCCCGGCCCGGGCGATGTCCGGATCAAAGTCTCCGCGGCAGGGCTGAACCCGGTGGACTTCAAATTCCGGCAGGGTGCGCTCCGTCCCATCAGCCGTGTCCGCCTGCCGATCGTCGCCGGCTGTGAAGTCGCCGGGACGGTGGAAGCAGTCGGACCCGGGCCCAGCCGCTTCGCCATTGGGGACCGCGTCTACGCCCGGGTGGATAAGACGCGGCTCGGAGCGTTTGCCGAGCTGGTGTGCGTACAGCAGGAATTCGTGGCCGCCATGCCGGCGTCGCTCGGATTCGCCGACGCCGCCGGATTGCCCCTGGCCGGACTCACGGCGCTGCAGGCCCTCCGGGATGAACTCGGCGTGGGTCACGGCACCCGGCTCTTCATCTCCGGCGGCGCAGGCGGCGTGGGAACCCTGGCCATCCAGCTCGCCCAGTATTTTGGGGCCGAGGTCACCACCACGGCATCGGTCCGGGGCGAGGCACTGGTGCGTCGGCTGGGGGCGGACCGCGTCGTCGACTACACCCGGGAGAATTTCGCCGAGGTGCTGCACGATTTCGACGCCGTGTTGGACCTGGTCGGCGGGACGACCCTCCGGGATTCCTTCCGCATCCTCCGGCCCGGCGGCCGGGTGGTTTCCATCGCCGGCGTTCCGGAGCCCCGCACGGCGACGAAGGACCTGGGTTCGCCGCCGTTGATCACCGCCGCGTTCTGGCTGATGAGCATGGGTATCCGCCGCCGCGCCCGCAGGGCGAAGGCCGGCTACCGCTACCTGTTCATGCACCCCAGCGGGGATGATCTGCGCACTCTGGCGGCGCTGGTCGACAGCGGCCACGTGCAGCCGGTTGTGGACAGGACCTACCCGTTCGCGGAGATCGCGGAGGCCTTCGCTGCGCTCGAACAGGGCCACGCCAAGGGCAAGATCGTCGTCACGCTCTAGGCCTAAGCCGGCGCCGGGACCGCCACAGCAGGCCGATGTACACCAGATCAAAGACGCTGCAGAGCAGGCCCACTCCCAGGATCAGGGGCGAACCGCGGTACCAGCCGAAGACAATCGTGGGCGCGAGGGTGCCGATCCACTTGGCCACGGCGATCAGCAGGGTCTGGCCCCGGGGCCCGCCGCGGGTAACGAACATGGCGATGAACAGCCCGGACATCAGCAGGTTCTGCAGGAAGGCCGCATAGCGCGAAGCGTCATCCCAGCCGAACTCTGCGACGAACAGCAGCTGCACGGCGAAGGACGTGACGCCCAGCAGGAGCGCCCAGCCGACGAAGAGCCGCCGCGTCACCCACGCCGGAAGTTCGGATCGGCCGAACTTCAAGAAGGTGTACAGAATCACGACGTCGGCGAGTCCCCACGCGATGTTGAAGACCCCCTGCGCGTCAATTCCGGTCGCGACGGAGCGGGCGGCGTAGATGGTCTCCCACGCGAAGTTGAGCCCGAGCGCGGCGGCCGGGATCGCGTAGCTCCTGTCCTTGAAACCAATCCGGATGGCATCGACATAGACCACGGTCCAGGCCAGGCCGCTGACAATCGTCAGGAACAGGATCACGGTCTCCACCTCTCATGCGCGGGAGCCCACTCGTGCGGACACAAGCGAGCATACCGATCGCGGGTGGGTTATTTTCTTAGCGATTGGGCGATTTGGGTCATGACGGTGTTGTCCGCCAGGGTGGTCGCGTCGCCTGGGTCGCGGCCTTCGGCGACGTCTTTGAGGAGGCGGCGCATGATTTTTCCGGACCGGGTTTTGGGCAGTTCGGGGACGATGAGGATGGTTTTGGGTTTGGCGATCGGGCCGATTTCCTTGCCGACGTGGTT
>NZ_JBFTIA010000008.1:0-170542 GCF_056394525.1 Arthrobacter sp. 10N43
ACACCCCAATCCGGGCAGAGGCTTGCGTGACCGCCATCCCCTGCCGCAGAAGTGAAAAGAACTCATCCTTCAGCGCATCGGGCGCCCGATAACCACTCGGCATGGCAACCTCCAAAAATCAGATGTTGCAACGACCGTATGATTCTGCGCTGCCGTGATGGGCGCTAAGTGACCCCGCGTTGCTATTCTGGCGTGCATCCCGTCAACCTCGACGCCGAGCTCATCACCCCGGCTCATCACCGTGGCGAACCGCCCCAGCGGGCCGCTCCTCCATCGACGAAAGACTTCCCATGCTTAGCCGCCTCAAGTCCGCCGAGCCCGCCCGGCTCCATTTGGTCCTCATGCTCGTGTTGACGTTCTCCACGGGCGTGATCGACGCCGTCGGCTACCTGGGCCTCGACCGGGTCTTCACCGGCAACATGACCGGCAACGTCGTGATCCTTGGCATGGCACTGATCGGCGCCGACAATCTGCCCGTCGTCGGCCCGTCCATAGCCCTGGCCGGATTCGTGCTCGGCGCCATCATCGCCGGCAGGTTCCTCAAGCCCGAGGCCGCCGGCTGGAGCAGGCGGACCACGGCCCTGCTCACCGCCGTCGGCATCTCCATGGCGGCAGTCGCCGTCGTACTGTTTGCCCATGCCCCCCACGCCGGCGATCCCGTAACCCTGGCCATCACGGGAGCCCTGGCCGTCGCGATGGGCCTGCAGGCGGCGACGGCACGGCACCTCAGCGTCAAGGACGTGACCACAGTGGTGGTGACGTCCACGCTCACGGGCCTGGCCGCCGACTCCCGCCTTGGCGGCGGCACGGGAGCGCACTGGGGCAGGCGGCTGGGCGCCGTGGTCCTCATCCTGGCCGGCGCAACCGCTGGCGCAGCCCTGCTCCACGTTCATGCGGGCTTCGGTGTGCTGCTGACGGCCGCGCTCACCCTGGTGGTAGCCGCCGTGGGTGGGCTGGCCCGGCCCCGGACGCCGCTCACAAATGCCGCCGCGGAGCCCCCGACCTCGCTGGTTTCCGAACGCTGAACGCCTAGCGGCCACCGTCAGTCGCGCAGCGGGATTCCCGTAGCGTCATTCCTGAAATAGGAGGCACCGGCGAAGATCATGATGCCCTCCACGAAGCCCCACAGCCCGACGAGGCCGAACGTGAAGATGCCGACGAAGACGGTCAGCAGAATCTGGATGATGCCGACCGTGGTGTAGCCCAGGTAGAAACGGTGGACTCCCAGTCCGCCCAGGAAGATGCCCAGGAGCCCGGCGACAAGCCGGGACTTTGGCTGCAGGTAACCGTAGGCCGGATGGGGCATCGGCGGCTGCTGTGACATGTGGGGGTACTGCATCTGATGCTGCGGCTGCTTAGGCGGGTAACCCTGGTACTGCTGGCCCGGGTACGGCTGCGGAGGCATCGCCGGCTGATACTGCTGGGGAGCCTGATACTGGACGGGATATTGCTCTTGGTACTGCCGAGGGGCGACCGGAGGGTACTGAATCGGAGCCGCCGGCGCGTACGGCTGCTCTGACGCGTACGGCTGCGCTGACCCGTACGGCTGCGCTGACTCGTTCGGCAGGACGGCGCCATCAGCGGGTGCAACGGGATGGGCCGGTTCGGCTGCGCCGCTGGTCGGTTCGGGATGCTGGGTCATGCTGGTGCCCTTTCGGTGAGGTGAGGATGCTGCCCGCGCCCGGGCGGCAGCTCACCGTCAACAGACGGCATTCCCCCCCAAGAATCCACGAACCGGATTCATTCTGACCGAACCTGCGCTACCGCCGTTCCCGCCACGCCAGCGACACCATGAAAACCACGGCGCCCAGCCCCAGCATGACGAACACCATCAGCCCCCAGTTCGCCTGGGTCACGCCGCTGCCGTAGAAGATGCCGATCAGCACGGTGGCCGTGATCGCGCCCAGGTAGCGGCAGGTCTGGAAGATCCCGGCGGCCACCCCGCGCTCCTCCGGCCGGGTGGACACGTACATGCCCTGGCTCGAGGAAATGGCGACCACGCAATACGGCAGCCCCAGCAACGCGGTCAGCGCAATCACCAGCGGGACGGCGAGGGATACCGTCAGCAGCCACATGCACGCCGACGCGAAAATGAGCAGCCCGACGCCGGCGATCAGCACCCGCCGCACGCCGAACCTGTCGATCGCGCGGACCGCGAACGGCGTCCCGACCACCGAGATCGCGGCGAGGGGCAGCATGAGGATGCCCACGACGCCGGGATCGTAGCCGCCCGCGGTCTGCAGCAGCTGCGGCAGGCCGAAGAACGCGAAGTAGTAGACGCCGTTGAACAGCGCGAAGCCCAGGTAGACCAGCAGCAGCGGCCGGTTCCGGCCCAGCAGCCGCAGGTCCAGGAACGGCGGCCTGAACCGCAGTTCCCGCCACGCGAACAGCGCCGCGAGGACCAGCCCTCCGCCCAGCAGCCACCACCGGTAGTCGGGCAGCACATTCAGCAGCGCCATCATCACCAGCACCAGGGCGCCAATGAAGGCCCCGATGCCCGGCAGGTCCGAGTCCCGGACCAGCTCCGAGACCCGCCCGCGTTCCCGGACACCGTCAGCCGGGGCAAACCGCCGGACCACGAAGATCGCCACCAGGGACAGCGGGACGTTGATCAGGAACAGCGCCTGCCACCCCACCAGGCTCACCAGCAGCCCGCCCACCACGGGCCCGACGGCGGCGGCCGAGGTATTCGCCATCTGGATCCGGCCCAGCGGCCGTGTGGACTTCACGTTCGCCTCCCGCGCCAGTGCAGCGACCATGACGACGGCGCTCGGGTAGGCGGTCGCGGTGCCAAGGGCCATGAAGGCCCGGGCCACGCAGAGGAGCGCGAAGTTCGGCGCGAAGGGAGCCAGCGCGCAGGTCACTGCCACCAGCGCCATGCCCAGCAGGAACAGCCTCCGCGGCCCGAAGCGGTCGGCGAGCCTGCCCATGAGCGGCTGGCCGGCCGCGGAGGTGAGATAGAACGCGGTAATCACCCAGGTGACCGTGGCGACGTCGAGCCCGAAGTCCTCGCGCAGCACCACCAGGGCGACGGCGATCATCGAGGAATTCAGCGGGTTCAAGGACGTGCCGAGGCTGAGTCCGGCGACAGCCAGGCCTGTCCGGGGAGAGTTGCTCACGGCAACAGTCTGTCCTACCCCGCCAGCCGAAATCGAACCAGGCGACACACGCCGCGGCGTCGGGCGGGTTGGCGCGTCACGCAGGGCAGACTTTGGACGCGGCGGCAGCGGGCCGCTCCCGGGAAACCGCGGCGGACCCGGCGGGCGGCACCGGAAAGTCTGCTGTACGTGACGCCTGCCCCGCAAAGACCGACATGTCAGCCGACGGCGACGTCACTCCCCTGCCGACGCCGGAGTGGACGGCGCGGGCGCGTTCAGGTGCCGCCCCCACGCCAGCTCACGGAGCCGGACCAGGTCCAGGGATGGCTGGGCCGGCGGGACGCCCGGACGATTCCGCGGAACCAGGACCCGCAGCGCGCGCGGTTCGATGGTGCAGCGGACCGGCGTGGTCATCAGCAGGGCCTCGCCGTCCACCCCGACGGGAATCTCGGGCACGTCGGCACCGACCACCACCTCCGGCGCGGTCCGTTGGATCAGGCCATGCTTCGTGGCCCGACGCAGCAGGCCGACCGCTTCCCGGGTGCTGGCCGCGGAGAGCGCCACGGCGCCAAGAACGCCGCGGTCCAGCCGGGTCCGGCGGCCCAGGCCTGCGAGGTCGTTGCTGCCGTAGGGACCGTTGCTCACCAGGACTGCCTGCGGCCCGTCAACGGTTACGCCGCCCACCTCGGCCCGCAGCCGTGCACCCTTAGCGCCCTTGATCAGGTCCGGAAGCATTTGCAGCACCGTCCCGGCCTTGTCATCGCGGTACGCCGGGCTCTGCACCACCTCGGCGTACACCCCGAACGATGAGTTGTTGACGAATGTGCGGCCATTGATCTTGCCGAGGTCGACGTGCAGCTCCACCCCGTCCTTGAGGGCATCCAGGCAGCCGCTCGGGTCCTCCCGGTCCAGCCCGAGATCCAGGGCGAAATGGTTGCGGGTGCCGGCGCTGATCACCAGGAACGGCAGGTTGTGCTCGGCCGCAATGCCCGCCACCAGGGCCTGGGTTCCGTCACCACCGGCGACGCCGAGCAGATCGGCTCCGCGCTCCACGGCCTGCCGGGTCAACGCATCCACATCCACCGGCCCCGGCCCCTCAAGAAGGGCCACCTCGGCACCGAGTTCCTCCGCCTTCCGCTGGAGGTCAAACTTCACCACTTTGCCTCCGCCGGACCGTGGATTCATCACCAGGAAGGCGTGCTCCCAGGTGGGAGCGGGGTGCTCCTCCATCGCCTTGCCCTCCCCCCGTTCCCGGAGGGCGGCGCGGGCACAGACCAATGCAACAAACACCAGTGCAAGGGAGATGATCACCTCCCGGAGCAGGCTGGCTTGGATGTACAGGACCACCACCACCAGCGGGGCCAGCACCGCCAGCGCCAGCGCGCACCAGCGCAGAAAACCGCGGCTGATGAGGAACCAGTAGATCGCGGCCACGGACACCAACACGGCGCCGAGTCCGGTCACCACCAGAGCAATCGTGCCGGCGAACCCCGCAGCCACCAGGGGGACAGCCACGGCGAGGACGACGGCGGCATAGGCCCCCCTGGCCCACCACCGCCGGGTTTCCGGAACCTCTTCCAGGGAAGGCACGGCAGTCATCTCGCACCTCCGGTTTGCAGAACGACGACGGCGGCCCACCCGGCACCCGCCGCGCGCTCCCTGTCACGCCTGGCGCGCAAATGCCCGGGCTCCCTGGCCTTCCTGGAATTCACTTTCGGCCTCTCCTTCGCCTCGTCGAATGGCTGCGGGCCACCCGGAATCGGGCCGGTTCAGGTCTTGATCTTGGCCACCGTCATGAGGATCGCCGAGTCTTCCTCGGCCTCCAGGCTGTGCAGCCCGTCCGGCACGATCAGCAGATCGCCGGTTTTGCCCTGCCACGATTCGTTGCCTGCCCGCAGGCGCACACAGCCGCGGAGCACAAACACGGTCGCCTCGCCCGGGTTCTGGTGCTCGCTCAGCTGCGTTCCGGCCTTGAACGCCATGACGGTCTGGCGCAGAACTTTCTCGTGCCCGCCGAACACCGTGTCCGCGGCCCGTCCGCTCCCTGCCGCGAGGGCAGCCGCGACCTGCTGCCTGGCTAAGGCATCGATCGATATTTTCTGCATGGGCACACGCTACTCGCCTCGCGCCGCGCTGCCGAGGGTCCTTCGCCCCGAACCCGGGACCTAGTACGCCACGTCGAATCCGGCGAACTCACCGGTCGCGGCCGAGACGGACTCTTCAACTTGCTCCACCCGGCCCGGTGCCTCCGGCGAGCGCAACCAGCGCCGCAACTCCAGCACCACGGACTGCGGCCCCTCGGCCACGATGCCCACGGAGCCGTCGATGTTGTTCCTGACAGTGCCGCTGAGCCCCAGCTCCTCCGCCTTCCGGACCGTCCAGTACCTGAAGCCCACGGCCTGGACCACCCCGGACACCCGCGCGTTCAGCCGCACGGGTTCGCCGGAATCGGCCGGAAACTGCGCGGGGCGTTTCTCCGTCATGCTCCCAATTTAGCGCCCGCGGGGCGTCCTAGTTCTTAGTCATACAGGGTTTAGTCCTACACGGTTCAGTCATGCAGGCGCAGGCATCCGGGCCCAGTCTGACCGCCCAGACACAAAGGGACTTTTGGCTCTTTCGAGCCCCCGTCGAGCGCGAAAAGCTGTTTTTTGCACTGCATCAGCTTGTCGAAGATCCGGCAACCACACATTGAAGTGCTCTCACCCTCCACCGGCAGTTACAACTGCCCGAAAGGACTCGACAATGGCTGGACAATTCGAAATCTTCACCGACGCGGAAGCAAACATCCGGTTCCGGCTACTCGCCGCTGACGGGACCGTGTTGGCCATTTCCAGGGCATTTGAGGACAAACGCCAGGCGGCAAACGGCATCATGGCCGTCCGCGAGTGCGCGGGCACCGGGCTGATCCGGGAGGTCCGCAGCACCACCCCCTGGGCCGGTCATCACGGCACTGATCATCAAAGCACGAGGACCGCTTCGCAGACACCGGCAATTCACCACCACCACCGGCACCTGCCCGCCGTCTAGCGCGAATCCAGTTCGACGGCCGGCCGTGCTGCCGGCCGCTATTGCGCCGCCCAGCCGGAGCCCGCCGCCCGAATCTACTTCGCGGGCTCCGTCGCGGCGCCCGTGCTCGAATCCTTGGCAGCCGGCCGGAGCGAGGTGATCATCCGCCGGACGTCCTGGTACTCCGCCGTGGTGACATAGAGCTTCGCCTTCTCCAGATACGGCAGCCCAGGGTCCCCCGGAGTCGTGTTGTTCGCCGGATCATAGGTCTGGCCGAACAGCGCGCCGCTGGGCGGCCAGAGGAAGAGCTGGAACATCGGGCACGACACCGGTTCGGTCACCTCCGGCATCATGGTGATGCCATAGGACGCGTACGTGGGCGGCGACGCTTTCGCCGCTGTGACGTCCCCGCGGCCCTCGAAGACGTAGCGAGGCACATTCTGGTCCGCCGCGCCGGGTTCGGCGAGCGCCTGCATCGGCTCGGAATCGATGAGCATGTACGGCTGTTGGTCGCCACATTCGGCGCCAGTGACCACATTGGTGCGCAGCGCGGCCATCTGCTTCCCGGCGGCGTTCACCACGTCCACGAACTCCCCGCCCAGCGGCGCCTCCCCGGCCGGGTCACGGATCACCCACGCGGCCGGATAGTCGAAACTCAGCGTCCCGTCCGACGTCGTAAACGTCTTCCAGGCGGACGACGACGGCGCCGCCCCCGACGGCGGTGAGGTTGCCGGCGTCGTGGTTCCGGTCGCTGTTCCCGGCGCTGTTCCCGGCGTGGATTCCGTTGCTGTTTCCGAGGCGGCCCCCGGAGACGCGGCCCCCTCTGCCTGCGTTCCGGGCTGGGTGGTTCCCGGAGCCGGGGCTCCGGACGTTGCGCCCGGCGCTGTAGCGGCACCGGAGGTCGCAGGCGGCCCCGCCGGCGAGCCGCAACCGGCCAGCAGCAGGGTTGCGAACATCAGGGCCGCCAGGACCGGCGCCGGAACGAACGGTGGCACGGATGCCGCGGGTCGCCGCCTCATACGCACCGCCTCGCCCCCGGTGCCGCTTTCCTGCCGCTGCTTCACCATCAGCCCGGGCGCCCTACTGCCCGGCCGGACGCAGCGAGGTGATCATCTTCCTGATGTCGTTGTACTCGGAGGTCTCCAGGTACGCCTCGGGAGTGTCGATATTGGGCTCGTTGCCTGGCGTGGCGTCAAGGGGGTTGTAGACGCCTCCGAATGACGCTCCACTAGGCGGCCAGGTGAAGAATTGGAAGATCGGGCAGGCATCGGGCCCCGACGGTTTAGGCACCGAACTGATGCCGTAAGCCATGACGTTGGCCTTGGTGGGGTCCTTCTCCGCCGGGTACAGCCGCAACTCAAAGATGAAGTGCGGCGTGACCCCCTGCTGGACCAGGGCCGGAACGGGCACCAGGTCAAACACGGAGTACGGGATCCGCTGCGGGCATTCCGCGCCGGTGGCCACGTTGGTCCGCAGCGTGGCCACTGACTTGCCGGCCGCGGTGAGGACCTCCACGAACACCGCGCCGGGAGTGGTCTCGGCGCCGCGGTCCTTGACGGTCCACTCGGCCGGGTGGTCGAACTGCAGTTTCCCGTCCGCGGTGGTGAAGATCTGCCAGTCCGCCGCCGTCGGTGCGGGCGTGGCCGGCGAGGACGGCGCCTCGGTCGGGGCGGCATCGCTGCTGCCCGGCGCGGACGTCAGCGGGGGGACTGAGGGAATCGCCGGCGACGTCGGAGCCGGGGTCGCGGGCGCGCCGCAGGCGCCAAGCAGTGCCGCAACCAAGAAACCGGCCGATACTGCCGAGCCGATCACGCTGAATCGACGCATGTCACCCTCCCCCCGGGATTCAAGTGGTCCGACCAATCTAGAACGTCAGGGGTGACAAACAAGTGCCAAAGGTCCCGGGGCGGGGGCGGGCCTTCCCGGGGCGGAGGCGGGCCTTGCCCCCGTCCGCAGCGGCGTGACCGGACCCACGTTGACATCCCGGCGATTTCAATTGCCTCCGGAAGCTTGCTAGAGCTTAAACAATGCAAGAGTTCCTGACACAAGCAATGCCGTTCCTGGCCATGGCCCTCGCCGCGGTTGCCGGACTCGTCCTGTCCTGGCTGGTGCGCAAGATTGTGCTCCGGCTCAACCGCAGCAAACCCGAACTGCGCGAGACATCCCGCGTGGCCCGGATGCCGTTGCGGCTGTCACTGTGCCTGATCGCCGTCCGGATCGCACTGGCCACCGCCACCGGGGACCTCGAATGGCGCCACGGCCTGGACCACTTGCTGCTGATTGCGCTCATAGCTTCCCTGGCCTGGCTCGCCATCGCCATGCTGCTGATCGTCGAGGCGATGGTCCTGACCCGGTACCGGGTGGATGTCGCGGACAACCGCCGCGCCCGGCGGCTGCGCACCCAGGTGATCCTGGCCCGGCGGATCGGCGTCGCCCTGATCGTGGTGGTGGCCCTGGGCAGCATGATGCTCACGTTCCCCGCCATCCAGGCCCTCGGCGCAGGGCTCCTGGCCTCAGCCGGCGTGATCTCGATCGTCGCCGGCCTCGCCGCGCAGACCTCGCTGGTCAACGTCTTCGCCGGCATCCAGCTCGCCTTCACGGACGCCATCCGGGTGGACGACGTGGTGGTGGTCCAGAAGGAATGGGGCCGGATCGAGGAGATCACCCTGACCTACGTGGTGGTCCACATCTGGGACGACCGCCGGCTGATCCTGCCCTCGACCTACTTCACCACCACCCCGTTCGAGAACTGGACCCGGCGGCAGTCCGAGGTCATGGGCACGGTGGAGTTCGACCTCGACTGGCGGGCCCCGGTCGAGGCGATGCGCGCCGAACTGAAAACGGTCCTGGCCGAGACGCCGTTGTGGGACAAGCGCGTGGGAATCCTGCAGATCACTGACGCCACCGCCGGCTTTGTCCGGGTGCGCATCCTGGTCAGCGCCGCGGACAGCGCTGCCCTGTTCGACCTCCGCTGCCTGATCCGCGAGGAACTGGTGCTGTTCCTGCAGCAGGACCACCCGACCGCACTGCCCCACATTCGCCTCGAGTCACTGCCGTCGGCAGCGCCGGGATCCACCGGATCCGACGCGTCCGACGCCGTCACGGGGTCCCGGCGGTCGGTCAAGGATGGCGCGACGGCCGAGCACCACCGGCACGCAGACCCCCAGGACTCCCAGCTGTTCACCGGGTCCATCGAGGCGATCCAGCGTTCCAAGGCCTTCTCCGGTCCCGGCGATGACGTCTTCGAGGACCGCGACAACGCCGTGGCCTCGCAGAACTGAGCTTTCACCCAATAGCATCACCCAACAGCAGGGCCGGACAGGTCTTCCCAGCCCTCCCCAACTGGTCAATAATCAGACGTTGGCGGGTCAGCAACGCGCTGCCCCGATCTGACGGACCAGCTGAGGAGTCCCCCATGACGGTCGAACAAGCACCCGCGGAAACACCCAAGGCCACTGCGAGCGACTGGTTCCAACGCGCCGTCGTCTATCAGATCTATCCGCGCAGCTTCGCCGACTCCAACGGCGACGGCATCGGCGACCTCCGCGGCATCATCAGCAAGCTGGACTACCTGCAGAAGCTGGGGGTCGACGTCGTCTGGCTCTCCCCGATCTACACCTCGCCGCAGGATGACAACGGCTATGACATCAGCGACTACCGCAATGTCGATCCGCTCTTCGGCACGCTCGAGGAGCTCCGCGAACTGACCGACGGGCTGCACGCGCGCGGCATGAAGCTGGTGATGGACCTGGTGGTCAACCACACCTCGGACGAGCACCCCTGGTTCGTGGAGTCCCGATCCTCGAAGGTGAACCCGAAGCGCGACTGGTACTGGTGGCGGCAGCCGCGGGACGCCGGAGCCGGGGCCCAAGGGCGGACGGCCGCGGAGCCGAACAACTGGGGCTCGGCGTTCTCCGGACCCGCGTGGGAGTTCGACGAGGCCTCCGGGGAGTACTACCTCCACATCTTCTCGAAGAAGCAGCCGGACCTGAACTGGGAGAACCCCGAGGTCCGGGCGGCGGTCTACGAGATGATGAACTGGTGGCTGGACCGGGGCGTGGACGGCTTCCGGATGGATGTCATCAACTTCATTTCCAAGGACACCTCGCTGCCGGACGGGCCCGTTGCCGACGGCAAGCTCTTTGGCGACGGCACTCCGTTCTACATCGACGGCCCGCGCATGCACGAGTTCCTCCAGGAGATGCACCAGGAAGTCTTCGCCGGCCGCACCGGTGAACTACTCACGGTCGGCGAAATGCCCGGCGTGACCGTGGAGGACGCCGTCCTGTACACCGACCCCGCCCGGGCCGAGGTGGACATGGTGTTCCAGTTCGAGCACGTGGCTCTGGACCAGGAGTACGGCGACAAGTGGCGGCCCAAGAAGCTCCTGCTCACCGAGCTGAAGCAGACCCTGTGCCGCTGGCAGGAAGGCCTGGCCGAGACCGGCTGGAACAGCCTGTACTGGGGCAACCACGATCAGGCCCGCGCCGTGTCCCGGTTCGGCGACGACGGCCAGTACCGGGAGCTGTCCGCCAAGATGCTGGCCGGGATCCTGCATCTGCACCGGGGCACGCCCTACGTCTACCAGGGCGAAGAACTCGGCATGACCAACATGACGTTCGGCGCGATCAGCGACTACCGCGACATCGAGGTCCTCAACCACCATCGCGAAGCCACCACGCACCTCGGGCACACCGACGCCGAAGTCCTCGCCGCGCTCGCGCCGCTGAACCGGGACAACGCACGCACCCCGGTTCAATGGGACGCCTCCCGGCACGCCGGCTTCACCACCGGGGCTCCCTGGATCGCGGTGAACCCGAACGCCAACCACATCAACGCCGCCGCCCAGGTGGATGATCCGGATTCGGTCTTCAGCTTCTACCGCAGAGTGATAGCCCTGCGGCATGCTGAGCAGGTGGTCTCGCACGGGACCTTCACCATGCTGCTGCCGGATGACCCGCACGTCTACGCGTTCACGCGGGCGCTGGCGGATTCCGCCGGTGCCCCCGCGGACGGCACCGCGACTGCGGAGTTGCTGGTGGTGGGCAACTTCTCCGGTGACGAACGCGGCATCGAGCTCGGCGATCAGCGCTGGGATGACTCAGAGCTGGTGCTGGGCAACTACCAGTCCGACGCCGGCACGTTCGACGGCGGTACCTCCGGCGGCGGTTCAGGCGCCCCTGCCGTGCGGGCCGGCGCGATCCGGCTGCGGCCCTGGGAACTGCGGGTCTTGCGGCGGCGCAGCGGCGCCTGATCGTCATAGCCGGAACGCCAGCCACGAAATCGCCGGCCCAGAAAGGAAGCCAGTTATGACCATTCCCCCACCCGCCGAACCCGACCCGTTTCCGCCGGAACCGGGCCCCACCACGCCGCCGCCTGAGCCCGGGGACCCGTTCCCGCCCGAGCCCGGCCCGGTCACGCCGCCGCCGGTTCCGGGGCCAGATCCGGTGCCCGGTCCCGCGCCCACGCCGTCACCGGCTCCGGGTCCGTTCCCGACGCCCAATCCCCTCCCGATTCCGGACCCCGGCCCGGTGCCCCCTCGGCCGGACCCGACCCGGTTCTAGGGACCGTCATCCGCCGGCGACGCCGTGAAGGAACCGGCGGACCTGGGCGTTGAAGGCCTCCGGCGCTTCGACCGCTGCCATGTGTCCCACGTCGGGAATCAGCACGAGCGTGGAGCCCGGTATCTGGCGGTTCATCTCGCGGGCCACGCTCAGCGGTGAGCGGACGTCCGCCGTGCCGTACAGCAGCAGGGTGGGCACCGCGATGCCCGGCAGGACATCGCGATAGTCGGCATGGGCGTTCGCGTGCAACAGTGCCCGCATGCCGCCGGGATGAAAGTCGGCCATGATGGCGCTGGTTTCCTGGACGTCCGCGGGATCAGCACGGTCCGTGAACAACGTGGGAATCCACACGGGGATGAATTGTTCGGGCGGCTGCTCGAGTTCGGCCAGCACCTGCGCGTAGCGGCGCTCCACTTCCTCGGGCGGCAGGGATCCCGCCCAGCCGGCATACGCCGAGACCAGCAGCAGCGACGCCGGCACTGACGGGTAGGTCCGGTAGAACTCCAGGGCAATCCCGGAGCCCATGGACAGCCCGAGGAGGTGCGGGGCGCCCGGCACGGCTTCCCGCAGGAATCCGGCAAGGGCGCCGGCCAAGTCCTCGCCGGTGAAGTCCGGCGGCGGATCGTCCGAGCCGCCGCACCCGGGCGCGTCCCAGGCGAAGACCGTGAATTCATCCGACAGCCCGTCGAGCTGCCGGCGCCAGATCCGGCTGTCCTCGTAGGCGCCGTGCAGCAGGACCAGCGGAGGACCCTGGCCCGCCCGCTGATACCGGATTCGCAGGCCCGCAACCTCGACCGTATCCATGAGGCAATGCTAGGTGGGTCCGGCGTCCCCGGGCAGGCTCAGGACGCGCAAATCCGCCCGCGACACGCAAATGACCCTGCGACACCGGAATTCGGGCGTCGCAGGGTCACGTGCGTGTCGGCAGGATGTTTGGGTGTCGGTGCCTACGGCAGGACGATGTCCCGCGTGCGGTGATCGTACTGGATGACCAGGAGGCCGCCGCCGTGGTGCACCTCGTGGTTGGGGCCGTCGAAGACGCCGAACGCACCGTAGTTCTCGTCCCACGAGCGGTTCAGGGCGATCTTGAAGGTGTAGAAGCCGGCCGGAACGTCCGCGGCGATCTTCCAGAGCTGGTCCACGTGGTCCAGTTCCATCTGGGCTTCGTCATACTGCGGCGCCCAGTTGGCCGGCGCACCGATCAGGACGTTGAAGTCACCGGCAACCGCGACGGCTTCCGGCTGTTCGATGGTTTCGACGCTGACGGCCGGTGCCGCCGGGGCTTCTGCCTCTGTTGCAGGCGTGGCCTTGGCGGCGGGCTTGCGCTTCCGCACGGCCTTGGCCACCGGGGCCACGGCCTCCTCGACGAGCTTGGCGGCCTTGCCGGCAACCTTGGACGTCTTCGACGGCGCTTCGTCGGCCTTGGCCGGCTTTGCTGCCTTCTCCGGCTTTGCTGTCTTTACGGGCTTTACGGCCGGAGCGGACGGCAGCGGCGTGCCGGCCGGAACCGCGGTGCCGGCGTCGAGCGCGGAACTGAAGGTGGCAGGCTCGGCGAAAGCAACCGTGGCGCGCTGGCCGTCGTCGGTGATTGACCAGCCGGAGCGTCCCTTGACCAGCCAGCCAGCCTTGACCAGCTTTCCCGTGGCCGTGGTCAGCGTCTTGTGGCCGCGGGGAATGCCGCCGCTGAGCAGTTCACCCTCGTGGTCGTTGAGGGGCACCCGTGCGATTGCCTCGCCCAGTACGGCTCCGGCGTTCAGCTTCTCGCCAGTCCAAACCTCCTCTGCGAGGACATCCAGCACGGCCTTAAGCCGAAGGTTGGTGTTTTCCGCGGTGTTCGCGCCCATGGGTCTCCTTTAGAAGCAATTGATCCACCTGCATTTTGCCAAGGAAAGGTGAGATTTTGCGAGTGGATTTCGTTAACTCTATGTGTCGTGACCCACTATGACAGGGCCCACCGGGGTGAATGAGGGTCCAACTCACCGCTACCCACGAGTAGAAAACCCAGCTCGGGGACACTTACGGCTCATCAAAGGCCGAGGCCGGCCGTAAGTGACCCCGCGTTGGTTTTGGGGAGTGCTGGATCGGGGGCGGCCGTAGGCGGACAATGGGCCGCATACGTCCCTGTTGCCCAGGAGACTTCATGGCCCGTTTCAGAATCTGGCTGCAGCGTCACCGCCTCCCGGCGTTCTTTGTCCTGGCCTTCGCGATTTCCTGGTGTTCCTGGCCTCTCTATGCGGCCGGACTGATGCCGCAGTTCGAGTTCCTGCCGATCGGTCCGCTCGCGGCGGCGCTGATCGTCATTGGGCTCGCCGAGGGCAGAGCCGGCTACCGCGCGTGGGGCCGGCGGCTGATCCGGTGGCGGGTGGGCTGGGTCTGGTACGCCGTGGCCCTCCTCCTCCCGGCCGCGATGGCGCTGCTCACCGGATTCGCGACCATGGCCCTCGGCGCCCCGGCACCGGGGCTGGCCGAGGTGACCTGGTCCGGGCTCCTGGCCGTCTTTGCCGTGCGCCTGGTCAATCCGCTGGATGGACCGCTGGGAGAGGAGCCCGGCTTCCGCGGGTATGCCGCGCCCCTGCTGCAAGCCAGGTGGACTCCGTTGCGGTCCGCGGCGCTCCTTGGCGTTGTGGTGTCCCTCTGGCATCTGCCGCTGGTCGTGTTCGGGCAGCTCAGCCTGATCGGGCTGCCCACCACCTTCGTCATCACCTTCCTCTACGTGTGGCTGTTCAACCGCACCGGCGGCAGCGTGCTGCTCACGTACCTCTTCCACAACGCCCAGGGCACGTTCACGGTGGGTTCCTTCGGCTTCACCGGTGCCGACGCCGACCGGGCGGAACTGATCTACTTCGCCGTCGTGGTCCTGGCCGTCCTCACCACCGTTCTCCTGGACCGGGCCGCCTGGCGCACGGCGCCTGCCTCCGCCATCGACTCGGTGCAGCTCCCTTCCGGCGCATCCGGAACGGATCGAATCCACCGCTAGGGAGAAACCATGTCCTCACCCCTGCCGGCCCATGCCGGGCCCATCGCCCTGGCCGCCGGCCTGGCCTTCGCCGCCGAGGACCTCTGGCGCCTGGCCGCTGCCGACCACAGCCTCGAGCGCATCGAAATGATGCGCCAGACGCCGTTCCAGCTGGCCAACGCGTTCTACTTCGTGGTCTTCATCGGACTGATGCTCGCCCTGGTGTCCGTTTACATGAGGTACGCGGACAGCGCCGGCGCCCTCGGCGTCGTCGGGTTCTGCGCCGCCCTCGTCGGCACCATGGACATGGCCGGGAACATGTGGTTCGACGGGTTTGCCGGGCCGTGGATCGCCGACACCGCGCCCGGTGCCATCCTCGCCGGCGGGTCCGGGATGCTGGTGATCGGCGCGCTCTCCAGCTACGTGCTGTTTGCGCTCGGCTGGATTATCTTCGGCATCGTCGGCTGGCGGACGCACATGTTCCCGGCGTGGACCGGTGCCGTGTTCGTGGTCGCCGGGGCCCTGGGTTTCAACGTGGGCCTGCCCCCGTACGGGATTCCGATCGGCCTGGCGATGGCCGCCCTGGGCTGGTGGATCACCCGCAGCGCCCGCAAGACCTCCGAGCAGCGCCAGGAGGCGCGTTCGTAGGCTTTGTTTGTGGTCCGCTCTACATCGGGACCTCGTGCGGCCCCGTGGCGGCCAGGCGTCGACTAGTCCCCGGCGCTCCAATCCGCGCCGGTCTGGGCGGAATAGGCCGCCACCGCGGCGTCAATGGTGCGGTAGAAGTGCTGCGGCTCGATTTCGCGGGTCAGCTCGAATTTTTCCACCTTCGCCCGGACCCGGTGTTTGAGTTCCGCGAAGACCAGCGAGGTGCCCTGCGCGTTCAATTCGCGGTCCAGGTCCAGCAGCATGTCCGCGGCGGTGGTGTCCACGTCCGTAATGGGTTCGGCCGCGATGAGGATCCACCGTGGACTGGGGTCGACCCGCGCCAGCCGCCGGATGTTGTCCCGGAAGGTGGTGGCGTTGGCGAAGAAGATCGGCGCGTCGAACCGGTAGATCACCAGGCCGGGCAGGTGCTTCGCATCCGGGTGGACGTTGATGTCGTGGAATCCCTCGAGGCCCGGCACCCGCCCGATCACCGTCTGGTACGGCCACCAAGACCGGCGGAACACGTTGAGGATGGACAGTCCCACCGCGATGCCGATGCCGGGCAGCACACCGAGGAGGACCACCCCGAGGAAGGCCGCGAGCGACAGGCCGAACTCGGTCCTGCTCTGGCGGAAGAGGCGCACGGTGCCCGGAATGTCGGCGAGCGAGACGGACGCAGTGATCACGACGGCGGCAAGGGCCGGCTGGGGCAGGTTCCGGAACATCCCGGGCAGCAGCACGAGCATGAGGACGATCAGCAGGGCACCGGTCAGGCCCGTGAGCTGGGTCTTGGAGCCGGAACGTTCTGCCACGGCGGTCCGGGAGCCGCTGGTGCTCACCGGGAAGCCCTGGAAGAAGCCAGCGGCCAGGTTCGCGGCACCGATCCCGATCATCTCCTGGTTGCCGCGGATCTCCTGGCCGGAACGCGCGGCGAACGCCGTCGCCGTCGAAATCGTGTCCGTCAGCGAGACCAGCGCAATTCCCAGGGCGCCGGCAAACATCAGCCCGATGTCCTGCAGGGACACGTGCGGGATGGTGAACGGCGGGAAGCCCTGCGGGAGTTCCCCGACCAGGGAGACACCCTTGTCGGCGAGGCTGAAAACCGTGGTGGCCGCGATCGCGAGCACCACCATGACGAGTACTGCCGGGACCTTGGGCAGCCACCGTTGCAGTGCCAGGACCACCACGATTCCGCTGATGCCGACGGCGGCCGCGGCCGGCACGGTCTCACCGCTGGCCAACCCCTGCACGAAGCCGACAAGGTCACCGATGAAGTTGTCGCTGTCCACCTTGAACCCGAAGAGCTTGGGCAGCTGGCCGACCAGGATGGTGAGCGCCAGGCCGTTCATGTAGCCGATCATCGTGGGCTTGGAGATCAGATCAGCGATGAAGCCGAGCTTGGCGACCGAGGCCAGGATCATGATGGCCCCGACCATAAGCCCGAGCATCGACGCGAGCGCCACTGCCTTCTGCGGGTCCCCGCCGGACGCGACCAGCGGCAGGACCGTGGCCGCGATCATCGGGCCCAGTGAGGAGTCCGGCCCAAGGACGAGGATGCGGGACGGGCCGAAGACCGCGTAGGCGACCAGGCACAGGACGGTGGTGTACAGCCCGGTGATCGCAGGAAGTCCGGCCAGCTCTGCGTAGGCCATGCCCTGGGGAACGAGCAGCGTCGCCAGGACGATCCCGGAGATGATGTCCTTGCCGAGCCAGTCTTTTTGGTACGCGGCGGCGACGTCGAGTCCCGGCATCACCTGGCGCAGCGGGCCCTTGCGCCGCTGTCCGGTGGTGTTGGTCATATCTGCACTCTGCCGCGCGGCACACCCCGGCGCATCCCCCGGCAAGGGTGAGCCCGCGTTACATCGACCAGCCGTTGTGCCCCACGCCCGATAGGCCTAGAGTGGCGGTCTGCCAACTGCGAGCCGTCCCCCTGCACGAACAGGCCGGCGGCCGCCCCCCACTTTTCTGATTCAGGAGATATATCCATGGAATCCCGTACGCTCGGTTCGCTCACCGTCTCGGCCCTGGGTTTGGGCTGCATGGGAATGAGCGAGTTCTACGGCCAAAGCGATGAAAACGAGTCCATCGCCACCATTCAGGCCTTTCTCGACGCCGGCGGGAGCCTGCTCGACACCGCGGACATGTACGGCCCGTTCACGAACGAAGCGCTGGTGGGCCGGGCCATTGCCGGCCGGCGGGACGACGCGGTCCTGGCCACCAAGTTCGGCAATGAACGCCGGGCCGACGGATCCTGGGTGCGCATCAATGGCTCCCCGGACTATGTACGCGCCGCGTGCGACGCAAGCCTGCAGCGGCTGGGCGTGGACCACATCGACTTGTACTACCAGCACCGGGTGGACAAGACCGTCCCCATCGAGGAAACCGTCGGAGCCATGGCTGAGCTGGTGCAGGCCGGCAAAGTCCGGCACCTTGGCCTGTCCGAGGCCAGCGCCGACACCATCCGCCGAGCCCACGCGGTGCACCCCATCACCGCGCTGCAGACCGAATACTCATTGTGGGAACGCGAGCCGGAGACCAAAGTTTTCCCGGTCCTGGCCGAGCTGGGCATCGGATTTGTCCCCTACAGCCCGCTGGGCCGAGGCTTCCTGACCGGCCAACTGCGCAGCCCGGATGACTTCGCGGCGGACGATTTCCGCCGGCACTCCCCGCGTTTCCAGGGGGAGAACTTTGCCCGCAATTTGCAGCTCGTGGACCGGGTCAAGGAGTTGGCGGATGCTAAGGGCTGCACCCCTGGGCAGCTGGCCCTGGCCTGGCTGCTGGCCCAAGGCGAGCACATCGTTCCCATCCCGGGCACCAAGAAGCGCGACCGGCTGCGGGAGAACCTGGGCGCTGCCGACGTCGAACTCTCCCCCGAGGACCTCACCCGCCTGGACGAACTCGCGCCAGCCGGGGTGGCAGCCGGATCGCGTTATCCGAACATGGGCACGATCGACACCTAGCTCCGTTGCCCTGTCAGCTATGGTCCCTATCCGCCCGTTTTAGGGACCCTATCTGATAGGGCAACGCGGGGTTAGTGCCCTGACGCGGCCAGGTCTGCCAGCAGCTCGGCTTTGCGTTCCTCGCTGGCGAAGGATGAACGGATCGAGTTCGCGGCCATCCGCACGCAGTCGAACTCGGACAGGCCGATCACCGATTTGAGCTGCGCGAAGTTGTCGTCCACGTACCCGCCGAAATACGCGGGATCGTCCGAGTTCACGCTGACGTTCAGCCCCGCCGCGAGCATCGCCGGCAGCGGGTGCTCGGCCAGCGTGTCCACGGCCCGGAGCCTCACGTTGGACAGCGGGCACACGGTCAGCGGCACGAGCTCGTCCACCAGCCGTTCCACCAGGTCCGGATCTTCCATGCAGCGGATGCCGTGGTCGATCCGCTCCACTTCGAGGATGTCCAGCGCATCGATGATGTACGACGGCGGGCCCTCCTCGCCGGCGTGCGCGATCCGGTGCAGCCCGGCTTCCTTGGCCCGGGCGAAGAGCCGCTCGAACTTCGCCGGCGGGTTGCCCACCTCGGCCGAGTCGAGCCCGATTCCGGCGATGGGGGCGTCCATCGCCAGCAGCTGCTCGAGCACCTCGAGGGCCGATTCCTCGGTGAGGTCGCGCAGGAAGGCCGCGATCAGGAGGGTGGAGATACCGAACTCTTCACGGGATCCGGCCAGCACCGACGCCACGCCGTTGACGCACGTCTCCAGCGATACCCCGCGGGAGAGGTGGGCTTGCGGGTCCAGCATGATCTCGGCGTGCCTGACGCCGGCGAGCGCCGCCCGGGTCAGGTAGGCCCGGGTCATGTCCGCGAAGTCCTGCTCCGTCTGCAGCACAGCCATGTTGGCGTAGTACAGGTCCAGGAAGGACTGCAGGTCCGTGAACTCGTAGCGCGAGCGCAGCTCGTCCAGGTCCGCATAGGGCAGCTGGATCCCGTTGCGTTCCGCCAGCGCGAAGATCAGCTCCGGTTCCAGGGTTCCTTCAATATGCAGGTGCAGTTCCGCGACCGGGAGGGCGAGCGGTTCGCCGGCCTCGGGCGCTTCCGGTTCTTCTTCCGGCTCTGTCTCCGTAAGCCGAGTCTCGGCGTCGTTCGTTTCCATCCGGTAAGGATATGCCCGCCGGGCATCACCGATAGAGTCGAATCAATGCAAAGCAACCAGCATGCTTCCGATGTGCCGCAGCCGCCCCTTCCCGAAGCGGTTCCTGACGCGGTTCCCGATCTGGTTCCTGATCTGGTTCCCGGCAGGCCGACGGACGGCTTTGTCCGGGTGCGCGGTGCCCGCGAGAACAACCTGCGCAATGTGGACGTGGACGTGCCCCGCGACGCGATCGTCGCCTTCACCGGCGTCTCCGGCTCGGGCAAGTCCTCGCTGGCCTTCGGCACCATCTATGCCGAGGCACAGCGCCGCTACTTCGAATCCGTAGCCCCCTACGCCCGCCGCCTCATCCAGCAGGGGCACAACCCCAAGGTGGAAATGATCACCGGGCTGCCGCCCGCCGTCGCGCTCCAGCAGCGCCGCGGGACACCGAGTTCGCGGTCCACGGTGGGCACCCTCACCACGCTGTCCAACTCGCTGCGCATGCTCTTCTCCCGCGCCGGCAGCTATCCGGAGGGAGCCGGCCCGCTGGACTCGGACGCGTTTTCCCCGAACACCGCCGCCGGCGCCTGCCCCGAATGCCACGGCCTGGGAATCGCGCACACCGTCACCGAGTCCTCGTTGGTCCCGGACACCTCGCTGAGCATCCGCGACGGCGCCATCGCCGCCTGGCCCGGCGCCTGGCAGGGCAAGAACCTGCGCGACATCCTCACCCACCTGGGCCACGACGTCGACACCCCCTGGCGGAAGCTGCCCAAAAAGGACCGCGACTGGATCCTGTTCACGGAGGAGCAGCCCGTTGTGGAAGTAACGCCCCAGCGCGACCGGGTCGCCAAGCCGTACAAAGGCCGGTTCTGGAGCGCCAAGAGCTACGTGCTGCATACGCTCGCCGATTCCAAGAGCACCACCATGCGCGAGAAGGTACTGCGCTTCATGGAAACCGGCCCGTGCCCGGTCTGCCTCGGCAGCGGCCTCACGCCCGCCGCCCTCGCCGTCACCTTCGCCGGGCGCAGCATCGCCGAGCTCAACGCCGTCCCCCTGACGGAACTGGCAGACATCATCCGCCCCACCACCGAGCTCACGAAGGCCGGAACCGCCTCACGCAAGCAGTCCTCCGGCGAGGGCAACGAGGTGGCCGTCGCCATCACGCGCGACCTCCTGCAGCGCGTCACGGTGCTGCTGGACCTCGGCCTGGGCTACCTCGCCCTGGGCCGGGCCACCCCCACGCTCTCCCCCGGCGAAATGCAGCGGCTCCGGATCGCCACCCAACTCCGCTCCGGCCTGTTCGGCGTGATCTACGTGCTGGATGAGCCCTCGGCCGGTCTGCATCCCGCCGACGCCGAGCCCCTACTGGCCGTCCTGGACCAGCTCAAGTCCTCGGGCAACTCGGTGTTCGTGGTGGAGCACAACATGGACATCGTCCGCCGCGCGGACTGGCTCGTGGATGTGGGTCCCCGCGCCGGTGAAGGCGGCGGCGAAGTGCTCTACAGCGGGCCCGTGGCCGGCCTCGCCGACGTCGACTCCTCCGTCACCCGGCCGTTCCTGTTCCCGAACGGGTCACCTGGGGGCCCGCGCGCGGACGACGGCGGTGCGGACGACGGCGGTGCTCGCCGCGCCGCCGGCCGCGCCAACGCTGACGGCGGCGGTGCTGGCCGCGGCGGCAGCCGCCGGGAGGCCGCGGACTGGCTCGAACTGCGCGACATCAGCAGGCACAACCTGCGAGACCTCGACGCCAACTTCCCCCTCGGTGTGCTGACCGCGGTGACCGGCGTCTCCGGCTCCGGCAAGTCCACCCTGGTCAGCCAGGTCCTGGCCGACGTGGTCGGCGCCCGGTTGCACCCGGAAACCGGCGCCGAGGCGGCACCCGCTGTTGAGGACCTGGAGGCCCAGGCCGGTGCGTCCGCCGGCGCGCTCAGTGTTGGACCGGCCAGTGTTGGACCGGTGTCGGGCCTGGACCAGCTGGACCGGCTCGTCAAAGTGGACCAGAAACCGATCGGCCGCACCCCCCGCTCCAACCTCGCCACCTACACCGGCCTCTTCGACTCAGTCCGCAAGGAGTTCGCAGCCACGGACCAGGCCAAGGCACGGGGCTTCGGCGCCGGCCGCTTTTCCTTCAACGTTGCCGGCGGCCGCTGCGAGACCTGCCAGGGAGAAGGCTTCGTGGCCGTGGAGCTGCTCTTCCTGCCCGGCAGCTACGGCCCCTGCCCCGAGTGCGACGGCTCGCGCTACAACCCGGAAACCCTCGAGGTGACGTACCGCGGCAAGAACGTGGCAGAGGTGCTGGGCCTGACGGTCAACGCCGCCGCAGAATTCCTCGACGGCGTGCCGGCAGCGGCGCGCAGCCTGCAAACGCTGCGCGAGGTGGGTCTGGGGTATCTTCGCCTCGGCCAGCCGGCCACCGAACTCTCCGGCGGCGAGGCCCAGCGCATCAAACTCGCCACCGAACTGCAGCGCGCCCAGCGGGGCCACTCCCTGTACCTGCTGGACGAGCCCACCACCGGGCTGCACCCGGCCGATGTCCAGCTCCTCATGGCCCAGCTCCACCGGCTCGTGGACGCGGGCAATACCGTCATTGTGGTCGAACACGACATGGATGTGGTGGCTGCGGCGGACTGGGTGATCGACCTCGGCCCGGCGGGTGGGGACGCCGGTGGCCAGATCATCGCGACCGGAACTCCCGACGCCGTCGCTGGTTCCAAGCTCAGCCGGACCGCCCCGTACCTGGCGGCGATGCTCGGCAGCTGATTCACGCGAACATGATCGCCTGCGCCCGGCGACGAGATGATAACGGCAAAACCATCAAAAATAACGTCTTGATAACGGACCGTGCCTCGCTTAATCTGATTCCATGCCCGGCAACCGGGCATTGCATGCCCGGTGCTACCACCACCAGATACTGCCCGACCGGTAGACACCGCATATGACCTCTATTGTCAGGGGCGGGCAGTGGCGCGACAACGTCCGCGACGGACCGAGCGCTGGTGGCCCTCAGGAGCATCCGACCATGAAAAATCTCACCTATGGCACTGCCGCGCGCCGCGGCATCACCCTGGCGGCAGTTTCGCTGGCCGCCGTCGCACTCTCCGCAACCTCCGCTAACGCTGCTGTCCCGTCGCACACCACTGCGTCCGTCTGGGATTCGCTTGCCCAGTGCGAAAGCGGCGGCAAGTGGAACACCAACACAGGGAACGGCTACGCGGGCGGCCTGCAATTCAGCCAGAGTACGTGGGCGGCCCATGGCGGCACGGGATCCGCGGCGAACGCCAGCCGTGAACAGCAGATCGCCGTTGCACAGAAAGTGCAGGCCAAGCAGGGTTGGGGCGCGTGGCCGGCCTGTGCCGCGAAGCTGGGCCTGCGCGGCGGCGCGGCAGCTCCGCAGGGCGCAGCCGCAGCCCGGCAGCCCGCCGCCGCTTACACGCAAGCCACAGTGCCCGTCCGGCAGGCAGCGCCCAAGGCAGCCCTCCCGGCACCACGCCACGTGGCACCGGTGGCTGTGAGTGGTGCCACCTACACCATCCGGAGCGGCGAGACCCTGAGCACGATCGCCGGGAAGCTCAACATCGCCGGTGGATGGCAGTCGCTGGCGGACGCGAACGTTGCGACCATCAGCAACCCCCACCTGGTATTCCCGGGCCAGGTGCTGCAGCTTCCCGCCTAGGGCTTTCCGGCCAAAGCACGACGCCTTAAAGTACGACGCCGGAGCGATCCCGCAAGGGGACGCTCCGGCGTCGTGGTGCTTTGGTTAGCTGTGCTGCCTGGGTGAGCCGTGCAGCTTAGGTGAGCCGTGCAGCTCAGGCGGCCTGCGGTAGTTCGCGGACAATCTGGAGTTTCCACGCGGAGTCGTCGCTCGTGTCCAACAGGGCCACCGTGCCCATGGCCAGGTGCAGTGCCACCCGCTTCGCGGCGAGGAGCTCCAGGTAAAGGTTTTCGTTCACCCGGGCAGGGGCGTCGATGACGTACTTCACTGCGTCCCGGACTTTGCGGTAGTTGTCGCTCCGTTCACGGTGCAGATGCAGCTCGAGCATGCGCCGCTGCCGGATCCGCGGCTCGTGGCGGTTCAGCCAGGACACCGCCGCGTGGACCCCAACCACCAGGGTCAGTGACACCGCGTAGATCCACCAGCCCGTGTTGAGCAGAAAGAGGGGCAGGTTGGCGATCGCCACAACGGCGATGCAGAGGCGCAGCGCCACTATCCGCCGCATGGTCAGCGCGAACGATGCCATTGCGGCACGGAACCCATGCTGTTCCTTACGGGCTGCCACCGGGTCAAGGATGACTTCCTCGAGCACCAGGATGCCGTTCGCTTCCGGTCCGAGCAATTGGCCGTATTTCGGCACAAACGGCAAAACGGGGGCTGGATTCATGGCGTGTCCTCCGGGCGGCATTGTTGGGGTCCTGCTATATTACGCCCTTCCGTAATGAGCTGTCTGCTTCATTCCAAAATGTGAACATGCGCACGCGCGGTCCCGTGCAATTGGTGGTTTCGTCCCGTGGCCTCAAACTGGAGAGATGCAGACTTTCCTCCCCTTCCCCGATTTCCAGCAGAGTGCCGCGGCTTTGGACCGCATGCGGCTCGGCAAGCAGCGTGTTGAGGCGCTGCAGATCCTGCGTGCGCTGGTGATCCCGGAGTACGGCTGGCACTCGCACCCGGCCATCCGGATGTGGATGGGGTACGTTCCCGCGCTGACCATGTACGGCCTGGCCATGGTGGATGAATGGACGTCCCGCGGCGGCGAGGACACCACCCGCGAGAAGATCATGGAGTTCGCCCCGCAGGCGGCCCACCCCGGCTACGCCGCCAAAATCCCCATGCCGCCGTGGCTGGGCAACGAGGATCTCCACCTCAGCCACCGCTCCCGGCTCGTTGCCAAGGATCCGCGGTTCTACTCCAAAGTTTTCCCGGGCACGGATCCGGACCTCGAATACGTCTGGCCCGAGCCCAAGCACGAGCTCCTGCCCGAGGATCCCGCCGGCGAGCGCATGTGGGTATTGCGCCTGCCGCTCGGCGACACCGGGCCCGAGCAGCTGAAGACCATCAGCCTGCCGCCCGTGGGACGCGCCAAGGCCGCGGACGAGGACGACTACCAGTTCGTCTACGCCGATTCCGGCTCGCGCCGCCCGAAGGTCCGCAAGGTGCCCCCGAAGCAGCTTGTCAAGAAGCCCACCCGCAAGCGCCAGCAGCAGGAAGAGGCGTTCACCACCCTTCCCGGCAACTCCGTGGTCGCCATCCCGGTCAATGGCGGCAGTTCCTTCGCCATCGGCAAGGTCCTGGGCCGTCCGATCACCGTGGACGGCCAGTTCGCCCGCAACTTCCAGGTGGACGAGATCGTGGACCGTTCCGCCTTTGATTACCCCGCCCTGCTGCAGGACCCGAGGGCGTTCTTCCCGATTCCGGCAAGGTAGCGGACGCGATGCGGGCGGCGTGGCCGCTCGCCGCCCCGGCAACGTAACCGCCCGACACCCGGGCAAGGTGGCCGCCCGACGTGGCGCCGGCGTCGGGCGCCACACGCGGCAGTTCAGGACCCGTCAGCAGGTGACGGTCTGCTGCAGCGCTGTCCCGGTCCAGGAACCGACCTTCGCCGTCAGGGTGAAGGTATAGGTTCCCTTGCCGATGTTGGAACCCATGGTCACCTGATTCTGGCCTGACCCGGTCAGCGGGACCACCGACGGCGAACCGGTGGGCGGCGTCAGCGTGGCCGTATAGCCCGTGGCACGGTCTACCTCGGCAAAAACCGTGAACGTGATGCCGGCACCCTTCGCTCCACGAACGTTGCACTGCAGCGTGCCATCGATCGACGCCGGCGCGGGAACCTTGTACGTTCCGACGCTGAGGGAGGCGGTGGTTTTGGCTGTGAACGCCGCATAAGCCAGGCCGGGTGCGCCCAGGACCAGAGCCGCGGCCACCGGGACGGCGAGCAGCCCGCGCAGTCGCGCCAGCCGGGCGGGCTTGACCCGCGGGGCTGCCGGAGTGGGCTGGGCGACGTTCACTGATTGCGCTTCCTGTCAGAACTGGCGATCCAATAGCTCCTACTCTGGCAGGGCAGTTTCAACCCAATGCCGCGAAAAACTTCAACATTTGCTCAAGAAAACCGTGTTAGCCTAAATCCACCGTGGCCCTTGGGGCTTGTGTCACACGCTGTGACTCAAGGGGTCACAGCCGCACAAGAGGTCTCATCGTCTTAGAAGCTGGGGTTTGGGTGGTTCCGTGAGTCAACTGCGGGCTGTGGTCGTGGATGACGACGCCGACGTTCGGCTGCTGCTGCGCCGGACACTCGAGATGCAGGGGTTTGCCGTTTTTGAGGCGGCCTCCGGGTCCGACGCGCTGGTGAGCATCCAGGAAAACAGCCCTGACGTGGTGACTTTGGACCTCAACCTTCCCGATCTCGACGGCGTCGAAGTATGCCGCCGGATGCGGAAGTTTTCCGAGGCTTACGTCCTCATGATTACGGCCCGGGTGGACGAGATCGACGAACTGATCGGCCTGGAAACCGGCGCCGACGACTTTATCAGCAAGCCGTTCAGCCCCCGCACCGTGCAGGCCCGGGTGACGGCGGTCTTGCGCCGCCACCGGCCAACCCCGCAACGCCCCACACCGCAGCGCCGGGCCACTGACTTCATGCCCCGGGCCACCGACCCATCAGCCGGGATGAACGCCGGGACGCCAGCCGGCCCGAACGGCACACCACGTCGCCGGGCAAGCGATGCCGTGCCGGTTGCCGACGCCGCGTCCGCCCCGCCAGAGCCTCCCCGTCGCCGGGCAAGCGACGCAGCACCCCACAACCCGCCCGGCAACCCGCCCGCCGCTCCTGCCGGCAACCCCGCCGTCGCAGCGGGTCATGACCGCCGGCATGACGACGCCGGCGTCGTCCGTCACGGTCCGCTCGTGGTGGAGGTCGAAGGCCGGGCCGCGTCGCTGGACGGCGTCGAACTGGTGCTGACGCGCACCGAATTCGATCTCCTGGAAGCCCTGGCCGGCGCGCCGCGCCGGGTCTGGACACGAAAGGCCCTGCTGACCAAGGTATGGGGCACCGAGTGGCCCATGGACGAGCACCTCGTGGAGGTCCATATCGGCAACCTGCGCAGGAAACTGGGCGACAAAGGCCGCGAACCACGGTTCATCCGCACGGTACGGGGCGTCGGATATCGGATGGCCCCGGCCGAAGGGGTGGGCTAGCTGGCCGCGTCACCGCCAGCCCCTGCCCCGCGGGACCACGAAGCCGGGCCCCTGCGCCGGTCCGTGCTCGCGGAGTACGGCCTGCCCCAGCTTGAACAGCAGACCGCCGCGTTGGCAGCCAGTACCCCCGACACTCGACGACAACTCCAGAACCTACTCAGCCTTGCCACGACCACCACAGGAATCCCGTTCGGCGTCGTCAACATCATTACCGAAGACGAGCAGCATCACATCGCCGCCATGGGGATCGACCCCGGGGTGTGTTCACGCGAAGAGTCGATGTGCAGCCGCGTCTTCCTCAGCGGCGGGACCACTGTGGTGCCTGACGCGTCGCAGGATCCGATGTTCCGGGACCACCCCTTTGTCACGGGACAGGTTGCTGCCATCCGGTTCTACGCATCGGTCCCGCTCACCACGACGAGCGGATTCGTGCTCGGGTCGCTGTGTGTCTTCTCGCTCGCGCCCGCCGGACTCTCCCCCGAAAAGCAGACTGCCCTTGAGATCATCGCCGCCCAAGTGGTGTCCGTACTCGAGCTGCAGCACCACGCCCGGATGCTCGCCCGGAGCCTGGCAGAGGCACGCAGCAGCAACGATCTGCTGGAATCCTTTGCCGGCCGCATCAGCCATGATCTGCGCAACCCGCTGACCAGCATCATCGGGTTCACCGAGCTGGCTGAGCTGCAGCAGTCCGCGGACGCTGAAGAGTTCGGCATCATTGGCCGGACGTCCCGCCGCATGCTGGCCATGGTGGATGACATTCTGTCCTTTTCCCGCATCGGCGGAACGCTCCGCCTACAGCCCGTGTCGCTCCGGGGCGTGGTCCGGGACATTGAAGAGGATCTGGTTCTGGCCCTCAAGGACGCCGGGGCGGAAGTCGAAGTTACAGAGTTCGTCCTGGAAGCCGACGCCGGACAACTGCGTGTCCTCCTGCAAAACCTCATCCACAATGCCATGGCCTACCACCGCCCGGGCGTCCCGCCGAGAATCCTCGTCACGGCAGCAGCTGTCCCCGACGGCGTCGAGGTTCGGGTGACGGACAACGGCAAGGGCATCCCGGTGCGGGACCGGGACCGCGTTACCGAACCGCTGGCCCGGCTGCACCGCGACGACGATCCGCCGGGTTCCGGGCTGGGACTGGCAACCTGCCTGCGGATCGCAAAGGCGCATGGCGGACGACTGGAGATCGGTGCGGGACCCGACGGCGGCACTACCGTGGTGGTCACGCTGCCCGCTTCGGCACAGGCGTCCGCAGCACAGGCCACGTCCCCTGCTGTGCAGGCTTCGCGGAACTAGGCAGGCTTTGCGGACCTAAGGTTTCGCGGAACTAAGCAGAATGCCCACCTGCCGGGCAAAGTCCGCAGCGTTGGAGTCCAGAACCCTGGCACCGCTCCGGGCAGAATCCAGGTCGCCGGCCCGGAGGCTCCGCTCGATCGCACGGCTCCTGCCTTCGAGCTGCGTGGCTCCGGCCATCGCCGCCGAGGTGGCCACGCTGAGGATCGCGACCAGGGCCCCCTCGCTCTTGCCTTCGAGCAGGCTGCGGTGAATGGTCTCCAGCCGGTCCGGCAAGGCTTCGAGGAAACGGCCAACGAAGCCTTCGGCGAAGGACCGGGAATCCAGTTCATAGGAGAGCTTGTCGATCTGCCGGGTATCCAGGACCAGGCTGTGGCCGGTCATCCCCTGCTCTCTTCAGAGCCGGCGCCCTTGACGGCTTCCGTGGCGGGCGTCCCTTCGGAAGCCACGTCGGCAGGCTTCCGCCAGATCGCCGACAGCACGACGATCACCAGCAGCGCAGACCCGCCGTAAAGGAGCACGGACTGGACCAGCGGCTGGCGCAAGGCCCTAATGCCGTCGCCAAGATACGGTACGACGCCCGCTTGGGTGTAGACGTAGTCCTCAGACAGGACAGCAGTCCAGGGATCCGGCCCCGGGTTGGCGTCACCCTTGGTGGTCACGGACGCGGTACCGGCGTTGTCGCGTTTGATGCTGGCCACCCGGTGGGTTTCGATCCGGTGATCGTCAATCGGGATGCTGTAGGTGATGACGTCCCCAACCTTCAGCTCGGAGACCGGCGTCCTCACGCTGACAACGACGTCGCCCGGGTTGATCCCCGGCGACATGCTTCCGGTGAGCATGGTGGACGTCTGGTAGTTCAGGAAGCGCGGACCAACGGCGAGGAAGAGGAATACCAGTGCGGCGGCGACGAGAACGACCGTAAAGAGTCCACGTGCGGCCCAGCCAACCGCTTTGGGCATGAAGCCGCCGCGAGCAGGCGCCGGGCGTCCGGCCCGGCGTCGTCCATGAATCCGCCGTGGAGCGTCCTGGACTGTGCTCTCACGGACGGCGCTCTCACGGACGGTCCCGCCTGCCGATGGGAGGTCAATTGATTCCCTCGGACCCAGGTTGATTGCTGCACTCACGGGATCGTTCCTCCTGCCGGTGTGGATAGTACGAATAAAAACCGGGGGCCCAGTCCGGCCGAGACCGGGCCGGATTGAGCCCCCGGAGCCTAGTTACTTGTTGGTGGCGGCGCGGAATGCGGCGTCGAAGCTGAACTTGATGGAGCTGTTCTTGCCCTGGAAGGTATTGTCCGCCGATGCCGGAACCGACATGGTGACGCGAAGGAAGTCGGTGCTGCCCGCAGTCAGGGATTTCAGGGTGCCCGGCAGCGCGTTGACCCCAACCACCCGACGAGCGGACAGGACGGTGGTGGGAGTACCCGATGAGCACGTGTAAGTGAAGGAAGGAGCCGTGCCAGCTTCGGTCCAGGCCACAGGGCAGCTGTCAATCTGCATCTGGAGGCCGTTCGATCCGTCCGTGTCCAGGATGGATGACGTTGTGGCGGAAGTCGTGAGCGTGATCCCGGTCAGGTTCTGATCGCCGTTGTTGACCAAGGTGACAGCCCGCTGGATGGAGTCACCGGGGATGGTTCCGGAGGCTGCAACATTGAGTCGGTCGTTGGCACCACCAGCCAAATTTACGGTCGCTGAATTGACGGCGGCGGAAGCCGAGGTGCTGGCGGTGAAGCCACCGTAGGTACCCATCCCGGCCACACCGGCAGCTGCGGCGAGGAGGGCGGCGGAGGCCAGGACCTTGCTGGACGTGGACTTGAGGTTGAGACCCATGGGATTTTCCGTTTCGTGGAGCCGGCCGTGGTTGGCCGGGCGACGTATGTTGTGTCCGCCAGCCCCCTGGCTGACTCCTACAACAATGCCGGGGCTCCTTCAAGGCAAGGCCGCAGTGGGCGACAAGATCAGTTCAAGATTTTCTCAAGCCTGTCCGTGGGGATTCCTGAAGGCTGGCAGACTGGCCTCATGACTGTTCTGTTGGCCGGTTGCGGCGATCTAGGCACCGAGGCCGGGCTGCGTTTCGCGGCGGCTGGCCACCGCGTGGTGGGATGGCGCAGGTCGCCGGAGAAACTTCCGGCCGCCATCCAGGGGGTTGCGGCCGACCTGGGCTCCGGCGAGCTGCCGCCCATCCCGGCGGACACCACCGCCGTCGTCGTCGCGATCGCCGCGGATTCCCCGACCGAGGACGCCTACCGGACCGCCTATGTGGACGGTCTCGCCCATGTGCTGGACGCAGTCCTGGCGTCCGGTCCCAGCGTCCGCCGGGTCCTCTTTGTGTCCTCCACCGCCGTTTATGGCGACGCCGGCGGCGGCTGGATTGATGAACGCACGACGCCGGAACCCGGCGGATTCTCAGGCCGCATCATCCGCGAAGCCGAGGAGCTCCTCTATAGCCGCCTGCGCGGCACCGGTATCACCCCGGTGGTGCTCCGGCTCGGCGGGATCTACGGCCCGGGACGGACGCGACTGATCGACCAGGTCCGCGGCGGAAGCGCCGTCATTCCGGCGGCGTCGCGCTTCACCAACCGAATCCACCGGGACGACGCCGCCGCCGCAATCGTCCACCTGTGCACCATGGACTCTGTTCCCGGGCCCGTGTATCTCGGCGTGGACAACGAACCGGCCGAGCTCGGCGAAGTGCTGGGCTTCCTGGCGGAAGAGCTGGGACTCCCCCGGCCGGCGTCGGAGTTTGTGGATACGACGGGCGGTGGCCCGGCGTCGGGAGAGAATTCGGCGGCGCGCGGCGAACCGTCGCGCGGCGGCAACAAGCGGGCCAGCAACGGGCTGCTTCGCAGCACAGGTTTCGAATTTCAGTACCCGAGTTTCCGGGAAGGCTACCGAGCCATTCTCGCCGGCACCGGCGTCCGGCACCCGTAAGGCCCCTTTTGAGCTCGCCGCCCACTTTCCCTGAGGAGGACCATGGATTTTCAGCACATCATTGAGACGGTCGGCGGCTTCATGGACTTCGCTGGCGTCGCCGTCATGGTGATCGGCGCCATCGTGTCCATCCCCATGGCGCTGCGGGGAATCCAGCCCAGGCGCCTGCCCGCGGGATCCAAGCCGCTCTCCGTCTACCGGTCCTACCGGCAGCTGCTGGGCCGCTCCATCCTCCTTGGCCTGGAACTGCTGGTCGCGGCCGACATCATCCGCACCGTTGCCGTGACGCCAACCTTCGAGAGCGTTGGCGTGCTGGCCATCATCGTGCTCATCCGGACCTTCTTGAGTTTCTCGCTCGAGCTCGAAATCACCGGGCGGTGGCCCTGGCAGACTCAGCCCGCGGGTTCCACGGCCTCTTCGGCGGCCGGCTAGGGACTCTTTCGGGTGCTTCGGACCCCGGTTAGGCTCGGGGGATGACAGAAAACGTGCGTTCCCATGCCCCCAAAGCCGCAGAACTGCTCCGTCTCCACTACGCCCCGGAGATCCTCCAGGTCATCAACGTCTGGGACGCGATCACCGCGAAAGTGGTCGCCCACGTTCCCGGAACCAAGGCGTTGGCCACGGCCAGCCACTCCATCGCTGCCTCTCATGGCTACGAGGACGGCGAGCACATCCCGGTGGACGAAATGATCGCCGCCGTCGGGCTCATTGCCTCCGCTACGTCGCTGCCCGTCAGCGCCGATCTCGAAGCCGGATACGGGAACCCCGGGGAAACGGTGCGCAAGGCGATCGGCGCCGGCGTTGTCGGAGCCAACATCGAAGACCAGATGCGCCCGCTCGCCGAGGCCGTCGAGCAGATGAGCGCGGCCGTGCGCGCCGCCGAGAGCGAGGGCATCGACTTCGTCCTCAACGCCCGCACCGACGCCTTCCTCAAGGCCGGCGACCGCGACCCGGCCGCCGTACTGGCCGATGCCATTGAGCGCGGCCGGGCGTTCCTCGACGTGGGTGCTACGACGGTGTTCGTGCCCGGGCTGCTGGATGAGGCCACCGTCACGGCGCTGGTGGAAGGAATCGGCTGGAACAAGATTTCGGTCATCAACGTGCCCGGCTCCCTCGCGCCTACGAAACTGCAGGAACTTGGCGTGGCCCGCATTTCCTACGGCCCGTGGACCCAGCGCGTGGCGCTGACGGCATTGGCCGACGCGACGGCGGAACTGCTGGCCGGCGGGGTGCTCCCGGAAGGCACCCGGGCGCTGAACTGACGCCCCCCGACCAGACCGACCCCTGGGCCGGGCTCGGCACCCCGACAGTCCTTGACCCGGGTCGGGTGGCACTGCCGGCGCTGGTAAACCGCCATGGCCAACTACAGGGGCCGCTTCTTGACCCCTGAGCGGGCCGCCGTCCCTCTTGGTTTCGCATTTTTTCGCATGTATCGTTGACTATCGCTGTATATCGTTCGCGATCTTCCCGAGGAGAGCATGATGCGCAATTCACACGCGGCAGGCGGATTTGGCGGCAACAATATCGACAGCATGTGGCAGGCCGTCGAGGAACTGCGTTCGAAGTTCGAGAAGCGCTCGGGATCCCGGGCGGGGCGCGGCGAGGTGCGCTCGGCTGTTCTGGGACTGCTCGCCGAGCGGCCAATGCACGGGTATCAGATTATTCGCGAAATCGAGGAACGCAGCGGCGGGACCTGGAAGCCGAGCGCTGGCTCCGTCTATCCAACCCTCCAACTGCTGGCCGACGAGGAAATTATCCGCGCTGAGGAGTCCAACGGCCGCAAGATCTATTCCCTGACGGAGGCGGGCCGCGAGGAAGTAGCTGCCGGCATGTCGGCGCCCTGGGAGACGTCGGGTCCAGCATCGGGTGCCGGGTTCGCGGCGCTGCCCAGGGCGGGCGTCGAGCTCGCGCAGGCCGCCTCCCAAGTGGGACGCACCGGCACGCCGGAGCAGGTGCAGGCGGCCGTCGCGGTGCTCAATGACGCGCGCCGCCGGCTGTACGCTATCCTCGCCCAGGGCTGACAGGAGTGACATCCGATAGCCGGGACCGGGCAGCTCCGGTCCCCGGCGCCGGGAACCACCGGGCCCGTTACCGCCGCATCCTGCGTTTCGCCGCGTGGCATCTCGCGGTGACCTGGTGGTTTGAGCTGCTCCTCCCCCGCATCGGGCTGGTGAGGATTGCCGAGCGCAGCAGGTCGAAGAGGATGCGGCGCTTCGCGCAGCGCTTCCATGCGTTGGCGGTGGACCTCGGCGGACTCATGATCAAAGTCGGACAGTTCCTGTCCTCCAGGCTCGACGTGCTGCCGCCCGAGATCACCAAGGAACTCGAGGGGCTGCAGGACGAAGTGCCCCCGGTTTCCTTTTCCGCGATCCGCACCCTCGCCGAAGCTGAACTCGGCGCGCCGCTGGAGCGGTTGTTCGCCTCCATCGAGGAGACACCGATCGCGGCAGCGTCCCTCGGGCAGGCGCACCGGGCCAGGCTTCGCCCGGACGATGCCGCCGACACCGGTCTCGACCGCGTGGTTCTGAAGGTACAGCGGCCGGGCATCAACGCCATTGTCGACGTCGACCTTGCCGCACTGCGCAAAGTGGGCGGATGGCTCAGCCACGTGCGCCTGGTGTCCGATCGTGCTGACATGCCCGCCCTGGTCGAGGAGTTTGCCCAGACCAGCCTTGAGGAAATCGACTACCTGAATGAGGGGGCGAATGCGGAGCGGTTCGGGGTCGATTTTGCCGATGACGCCCGGGTGGAGGTGCCCGGCGTCGTCTGGGAGCGAAGCACCCGCCGCGTGCTCACCCTCGAAGACGTGACAGCGATCAAAATCACGGATTCGGTGGCGCTGCTGGCCGCCGGTATCGACCCGGCGCAGGTCGCCCCGGTTTTTGCCTCCGTTATGTTCGACCAGATGTTCACCACCGGGTTTTTCCACGCCGATCCGCACCCGGGCAACATCTTCGTCACGCCGGCTACGCATCCATCCGCAGCGCACCCCTGGAAGCTGACCTTCATCGACTTCGGCATGATGGGCGAGATCCCGCCGAGCACACGCAGCGGCCTGCGAAAGCTGCTCATCGCGGCCGCTTCGCGTGACGGCAAGGGCCTGGTGGCCGCCATCCGGAACGTCGGTGTGCTGGTGCCTTCGGCCGACACTGCGGAGCTTGAGCGAGCAATGACCCACCTCTTCGCCCGCTTTGGCGGGATGGGCTTCGCCGAGCTGCGCGAAGTGGACCCCCGAGAGTTCCGGGAGTTCGCGGTGGAGTTCGGCGACACTGTCCGGTCCTTGCCTTTCCAGTTCCCGGAAAACTTCCTGCTCATCATCCGGGCCATGTCCCTGACCTCTGGTGTGTGCAGCTCGCTGGACGCCCGCTTCAATCTGTGGGACTCGGTCGAACCCTATGCGGCGCAACTGCTGCGCGACGAGCGCGGCAACATCGTGCAGGACGTTGCCCAGCAGGCGCTCGATGCAGCCGGGATGGCGCTGGGTCTGCCGAAACGCCTGGATGGGGTGCTCACCCGGGTCGAGGAGGGTTCACTGTCGGTGGTCAATCCGCGCCTTGAGCGGCAGCTGGCACGGCTCGACCGCACGGCGCAGCGATCGGCAGCGGCGCTGATCTTCGGCGCTCTCCTGGTTTCCGGCTCCGTGGTCCGCGCGGATGACATGGTGCTCGGCAATGTCCTGATGATCGCGTCGGTGCTTCCGCTGCTGCATGGGCTGTGGGTGGGGCGCAGCGGCCTCTGATCGGACCGGTGCCGGGTTTTCTCGCGCCGGGACACCATCGGGTTCCGCCGCCACGGAGATATCATCAAGCCGTGAAGGAAGGCCAACCTCTTCGTCCTGAGGACCCCACCGAAGCCCCCGGTCCCGTCCCCACAGGGCCCAACCCCACTTTGTGGAAGTCCTCGATCCTGAACTGGAGCGGCGCTCTCGCCGCGGCTGCCCTGATTGTGGTTCCGCTCTGGATGCTGCTCAGCAACCCGGCTGTCGTCGGCGGCCACCCCGCCCTGCCGACTCTCCTCTTGGCGGCCGTCGCACTGGGGAGCGTTTGGGCGTTGGTCCTGGTCCGACGCCGGTTGTTCCGCGACAGACAACAGCGCAGCGGCGCTATTTCCACCTGGCAACTGGTCCGAGGGATCGCAGGCAGGCTCACGATCCTCGGTTTCGTGGCGGCGCTGATATGGCTCAGCCCGTTCCCCCACCACCCCGAACTCGGGAAGACGGTCCCGGTCAATGGACCCACCGCGACCGCGACCGCCGGGTCAAGTGCCACAGAAGACGCCACTTCGATCACCCTTGCCCCGGCGGGCAAAGCCACCACGGGCCTCGTCTTCTACCCCGGCGCCAGGGTCGACGCGCACGCCTATCAGGACCTGTTGCAGCCGCTCGCGGCCGCGGGTCATTTAGTCGTCATCCTGAAAGTACCCCTTGGCGTCTCCCTGCTGGACACCGACCAGGCCCGTGCAGTCATGGACCGGCATCCCGAAATCGTTTCCTGGGCCGTCGGTGGTCATTCGTTGGGAGGCGTGAGCGCATCATCCTTCGCGGCGTCGAATCACGACGTCGCCGGGCTGCTTCTCTTTGCTTCTTACCCCGCAGAGAACATGAAGGACGCGCAGGGCCTCGCGGTACTCTCCATCTCCGGCTCAAACGATGCCCTGAGCACCCCGGAGAAGATCGCGGCGTCGAGGTCTCTGCTCCCGCCAACCACCACCTACGCAACGGTGGTGGGCGGCGTGCACGCGTTCTTCGGGGACTACGGTGAGCAGCCCGGGGACGGCGAGCCGGGCATCCGCCGCAACGAGGCGCAGCAGCAGATAGTTGCAGAGTCGCTGCGTTTTATGGACCGGCTCAGGGCTTCGGGCTAGGAAGCGAACATTCCTCAGCTCCAGCGCTACGGACGCCCACCCGCTACCGGCCCGCGGCGTACCCCTGCGCGCCGCGGGGATTCGCGGCAGCCTGCAGGACCCCCGTTTCGGGATCCCGCACGACGGCGGACAGCCGCCCCAGCGCCCAGTCACCAGCCCGGGTGACGATGTGCCCTCGGCGCTCGAGTCCTTCGATGACGTCCTCCCCCAGCCGGTCCTCGACGACAGCCCCACCCGGCTCCCAGGTGCGCGGCCAGAAGGACCCGGGCATCGACGTCGTATGGAACGTCGGCGCGTCGATCGCCTGCTGCGGCGAGTACCCGCCCACGATCGTGCGTAGCAGGTACGGCAGCTGCCATTGGTCCTGCTGGTCGCCGCCGGGCGAACCCAGCGCGGCCACGGCGTGGCCGTCCCGCAGCACGAGGGTCGGCGTCAGCGTGGTGCGCGGGCGTTTGCCGGGCGTCAGGGTGGACGGCGTACCGGGCTCCAGCCAGGTCATCTGCAGCCGGGTACCCAGGCAGAAGCCAAGCTCAGGGATTGCCGGGGATGACTGCAGCCAGCCGCCGGACGGAGTGGCCGAGACCATGTTTCCCCACCGATCCACGACGTCGATATGACACGTATCGCCGCGCGTCTCCCCCGCGGGTGTCACCGTCGGCTCGCCGACGCCGAGCCCCGCCGCGGACGCCCCGGCGACTGCTGAGCCATCCCCAGCGAGCGCCGTCGGCGTGTAGTCGGTGCGCAGGGGCGGCCAGTAAGGTTCCCGACCTGGCACCGTGCCGGGCCGGAAATCGTGGGACGCCCGCTCCGAGATCAAGGCCCGCCGGCCGGCGCAATAGTCAGCAGAGAGCAGGTACTCCAGCGGCACGTCCGTGTCGCCGTAGTACGCCTCCCGGTCCGCGAGGGCGAGCTTCTGCGCTTCCAGGATGGTGTGCGCCCCCAGTTCAGTGGACGGATCGAGGTAACGGTCATCGAACCCGGACAGGATGGCCAGGGTCTGCAGCAGCGCCGGTCCCTGGCCCCAGGGCCCGGTCTTGGCGATGGTGTGGCCGCGGAATTCCACGGTGGCGGCGTCCTCGTACCCGGCTTCGAAACCGGCCAGATCGTCCAGGGCGAGCACCCCGCGGTGGTCGGTGCCCGAGGAGTGCCGGTGCGGGGCCTGCACCGAATCCACGATCGCCCGGGCCACGAAGCCTTCCCGCCACGCGCGGCGGGCGGCATCGATGCCTGCTTCGCGGGTGGATGCCTTGACTCCGGCCTGCACAAGCCGTTCCAGCGTGCGGGCATAGGCCGGGTTCCACACCAACTCACCTTCGGCGGGGATCCTGCCGCCGGGCATCCACAGCTCGGCCGAGGTGGGCCAATGCGTCTGGAACAGTGCAGACACCGCCGCGATGGTGGTTCCGACCCGGCCCAGCATCGGATGGCCGTCCCGCGCGTAGCCGATCGCGAACTCCAACACCGCGTCCAGTTCCCACGTTCCGTGGTCACGCAGCAACAACAACCAGGCGTCGACGGCGGCAGGCACCGCGGCAGCCAGCGCACCCGAGCCCGGAACGAGGTCCAGGCCTTCGGCCAGGTAATGCTCCACGGTGGCCCCTGCCGGCGCCGGGCCCTGGCCCATCAGGACTATCGGCTGGTCCGGTTCGTCCGCGGTGACGAAAACACCAGTCATGTCCCCGCCGGGTCCATTGAGGTGCGGTTCCACAACGTGGAGCACGAACGCCCCCGCCACCGCGGCGTCGAAGGCGTTGCCGCCGCGCTCAAGCACCGCCTGTGCAGCCGCCGTCGAGAGCCAGTGCGTGGACGCACTCATCCCGAAGGTGCCCTGCAGGGTGGGCCGGGTAGTGAATGGCTCCGGGCTTGTGAACGGCACACGCGCCGCGAACGGTCGGTCACCGGAGACCTCTTGAGCCACCGGCGGGGCGATGGTTTGTTCGCGGTCCAGCCAGCCCATGAATGCTCCCCTGCTCGTCAACGACGTCGGTGTCCGGCACATTGAGGCAATGGACCTCTGACCGGACCGTGGCCTCCGGCAATCATGGTGCAGATCGTCAGCAAACGTACTAGTTATGCGCCGAGCGGTAGGTTTTCAGCGATAAGCGGCGGGCGCGCTTCCGAGCAGAAGCCCCCGGCAGCGAGCGCTGTCCGGGGGGTGCTGAGGGCGCTACTTGCCCAGGCCAGCCTTCCGGAGCGCCTCGGCCATCGCGGTGTTGACGGGCGACGGCGTGGGCCTCGGCTGGGAGGCAGCCGGTTGCGGCTGCTGCTGCCGTCCGGTTGCCTTCGGGTTTTGCCCCTGGCGGGGCTGCTGCTGTCGGTCTCGCCCCTGCCGCTGCTGTCCGGGGCTCCCCTGCCCGGGCTGCCCTGGCTGCCCTTTCCGGGACTGCTGCTGAGGCTGACCTTGCCGGGCAGATGGTGCGCCGCCCCCGGAAGCTGCCGGTTCGTCGTCGAGCCTTAGCGTCAGGGAGATGCGTTTCCGCTCCGGATCCGCTTCCAGCACCTTGACCTGGACCACCTGCCCGGACTTCACCACCTCGCGCGGGTCGGAGACGAACCGGTTGGCCAGCGCGGACACGTGCACCAGGCCGTCCTGGTGCACGCCGACGTCGACGAACGCCCCGAACGCCGCCACGTTGGTCACGGTCCCCTCCAACACCATCCCGGGCCTGAGGTCCGAGATCTTCTCGATGCCCTCGGAGAACGCCGCCGCCGCGAAGGCAGGCCGCGGGTCACGGCCGGGCTTCTCGAGCTCGGCGATGATGTCCTGCACCGTGGGCAGCCCGAAGGTGCCGTCCACGAACTCCTGTGGATTCAACGCCGCATAGCTTCCGGCGGCGGGCGTTTTTCCGGCCGCAGCCTTGATTTTCCGGGCCACCGGGTACGCTTCCGGGTGCACGCTGGAGGCGTCCAGCGGTTCCGCTCCCCCGGTGATCCGCAGGAAGCCGGCACACTGCTCGAACGCCTTGGCGCCCAGCCGCGGCACCTTCTTCAGCTCGCTGCGCTTGTTGAAGGGCCCGTGCTCGTTCCGGTACGCCACGATGTTCTCGCTCAGCAGCGGCCCGACGCCGGCCACCCGGCTCAGCAGCGCGGGTGAGGCGGTGTTGACGTCCACGCCCACTGCGTTCACGCAGTCCTCGACGACGGCGTCCAGGCTGCGGTCCAGCTTCGCCGCCGTGACGTCGTGTTGGTACTGCCCGACGCCGATCGACTTCGGCTCGATCTTCACCAACTCCGCGAGCGGGTCCTGCAGCCGCCGGGCGATCGAGACGGCTCCCCGCAGGGACACGTCCATGCCGGGCAGTTCCGCGGCGGCGAGCGCCGACGCCGAATATACCGAAGCCCCGGCCTCCGACACCACGATCTTCTGCGGTTTGGTGTCCGGTTTGGTGGCCGAATTGGCGGGCTCAGCGGCGGGCTCAATGGCGAGTTGCTTGAGCAGTTCGGCGGCGAGCTTGTCCGTCTCCCTCGACGCCGTGCCGTTGCCGATCGCGACGAGTTCCACGCCGTGCTTCTTCGCCAGGGCCACCAACGTCCGCAGCGCCTCGTCCCACTTCCGGGCCGGGGCGTGCGGGTAGATGGTGTCCGTCGCGACCACCTTGCCGGTGCCGTCCACCACCGCGACCTTCACACCGGTGCGCAGGCCCGGGTCCAGGCCCAGGGTGGCGCGGTTCCCGGCAGGCGCGGCGAGCAGCACGTCGCGCAGGTTCGCGGCGAAGACCCGCACGGCCTCGTCCTCCGCAGCGGCGAACATCCGGCTGCGCAGGTCCGCCGTCAGCCGGGCCAACACCCGCGAGCGCCACGCCACTTGGGCGGTCTGCAGCAGCCAGGCGTCGGCGGGCCGGCCCCGGTCGGCAACCCCGAGGAACCTGGCCACGGCGGCTTCGTAGCGGCCGCGGGCGGCGGTGAGGGCGGCGTCGTCGTTCGGTTCAGCCTCGGCGAGATCCAGCTCCAGCACGCCGTCCTTCTCACCGCGCAGCAGCGCCAGGACCCGGTGCGAGGGCATCCCGGCCGGCTGCTGGGAGAACTCGAAATAATCCTTGAACTTCTGCCCCTCGGCGTCCTTGCCCTTCTTCACGCGGGACACCATCCGGCCCTGGGTCCACAGCCGCTCCCGGAGCGTTTCCGCCAGGTCGGCATCCTGTGCGACGCGCTCCACCAGGATGGACCGGGCACCGGCGAGCGCCGCGGCGGCATCCCCAATCGAGTGTTCGGCGTTGAGATACTTGGCCGCTTCGCGTTCCGGGTCCAGCTCCGGACGCTTCAGCAGCGCATCTGCGAGCGGCTCCAGCCCGGCTTCGCGGGCGATCTGCGCCTTGGTGCGCCGCTTGGTCTTGAACGGGAGGTAGATGTCCTCGAGCCGGGACTTCGTGTCGGCCCCGACGACGGCGGCCTGCATTTCCGGGGTCAAGGCACCCTGGCCGGCGATCGCTTCGAGGATGCTCCGGCGGCGGTCCTCAAGCTCGCGGAGGTAGCGCAGCCGTTCCTCCAGGTCGCGGAGCTGCGTGTCGTCCAGGGTGCCGGTGGCTTCCTTACGGTACCGGGCGATGAAAGGCACGGTGGACCCGGCATCGAGCAAGTCCACGGCGGCCGTGACCTGCCAGGCCTGGACGCCGAGTTCCGCGGCGATCTGGGTGGCGATGCCGGACTCCTGCGCGTGCGCAGACGTGGCCTGGGGCGACGTTGCCTTTGGACGCGTCGCCGCCCGGGGCGGTGCGGAAGGGGCTGCGGGAGCTGCAGGGGAAGGGCGCTGCGGGAGTTGAGTCACCCTGCCCATTTTGCCTTACCCAAGTCCTGCCCCGGCAGTGCCGGATCCGGACTCGGGCGCCTCGACATCCTGGACGACCTCGTTCCGTCGGAGGAACGAAGGCTTGAACGGCGGATCGAAGCGGGCGAATCGTGGCGGCCCCACGGCCTTCAATCCGGCTACCACGAGTGCCGCCTGGAGGCCTGTGTTGTGACGTTCAAAGGCCGCTTCCGACCCGCTGCCGGCGAACCGCAGCGCAGCCGCCAGGGACCCGGGGATGGCCCGGATCTTGATGTCGGAGTTTGCCGGGGCCGGGGCAGTCTCCGCCGTCAACCCGGCGGGGAGCACAAAGGCGATCACAAACTCGGCGGGCACATCGCTTCCCGGCAACGGACCGCGCTGGAGGACCGGGGCTGTCATCGCCAGCTTCTGCGAAGAACCCAGTTCCTGGAGCACCGGGGCCGTCATCGCGAGCTCCTGACGGGCGGTGTTGCTGCCGCTGATGTAATTGAACAAGTGCCGGAAGGCAGCATTCCCGGCCCGGTCAAACGTCGCGGTGACCTGTATTTCGGCCACAACATGCGCGGGATATCGACGCAGCTCGAAGTGCGCGAACCGCCGGACCAGTTCGAAGGGCTGCTGTTCGGTCATGGCCCAGACCCTACGCCGAACCTACGACAGGAACCAGAGAGGATCTCGTTACAGGAACCAGAGAGGATTTCGCCGGTTGCCATTCCGGGTTGCCGGGGCGCCTGCTCCTGCTCCGCCCGCTGAATTGTCGGAGGTCTTTGATAGCTTGAACGAGGAAGGCCGGACTCGGCTCATGCAGGCTTAATCAACAGAGCGCCCAATCAACAGAGGGCAACAACAACGGGGGCACCGTGTTTTTCCTTGAACCTGAGGTTCCGGGCTCATCACCGGACCTGGTCTACTCGGCGAGCGATCTTGTGGTGGCCGCGAGCTGTGAGTACCAGCTGCTCCGGAAGCTCGATGAGAAGCTGGGCCGCACGCCGAAGGCTGCCTTCGAGGATGACGAGATGCTCCGGCATGCCGCCGTGTTGGGTGACGTCCACGAGCACCGGGTCCTCGATTCCTTCATCGCCGAGTTCGGGATGTGGGATCCGGCCACCGCCCGCGGCGTCTACGACGTTGTCCCGGCCCAAGGCATGGACCGCGCCACTCTCCTGGCCAAGCATTCCGAGTCCATTGAAGCGCTGCGTTCCGGAGCCGACGTCGTGTTCCAGGCAGCCTTCTTCGACGGGCAGTTCCATGGGCGCTCGGACTTCCTGGTGCGGCAGCCGGACGGTAGCTACGCCGTGTTCGACACCAAACTGGCACGCCATGCGAAGGTGACGGCGCTGCTCCAGCTTGCGGCCTACGGGGACCAACTCCTGAGGGCCGGAATCCCGGTGGATCCGGCGGTGACACTCGTTTTGGGCGCTACGGTGCAGCTGGCCGACGGCGGGTTCGACTACGTCCGCAGCCACCACAAACTCGCCGACATCCTGCCGGTGTTCCGGGAACGCCGGGAGCGTTTCCTCGCCCTGACCGCCGGCCACAGGGCGCAGCCCGGCCCTGTGCGCTGGGGTGCGGCCGGCCTCACGGCCTGCGGCCGCTGCGACTACTGCCAGGAGATGGTCAAGGCCACCGACGACGTTCTCCTGGTGGCGAGGATGAACTCGGCGCAGCGCAAGAAGCTGCACCAGCAGGGCATCTATTCGGTCAAGGACCTCGCGCAGGCAACCCTCCCAGCGGCCAATGCCGCGCTCCTGCGCCTCCAGCAGCAGGCGAGAATGCAGAGCGGGATCGGCGGATCCGACGGCGGCGTCCGGTACGTCAAGGACGGCGAGGAGCACTCGATCCGCTACGCGGTCATCCCGGAGAACACCCTTGCCGAGCTGCCGCCGCCCAGCTGCGGCGATATCTTCTTCGACTTTGAGGGCGATCCGCTCTGGCAGGAAAGCGCCACCGGGATTTGGGGGCTCGAGTACCTGTTCGGCGTCATCGAAGCGCCGACCCAGCCCGGCGCCGCCGGAATCTTCAGGCCGTTCTGGGCCCATAGCCGGGAGGCGGAGAAGCAGGCCTTCCTGAACTTCCTCGCCTACGTGGAGAAGCGCAGGCAGGAATACCCGGACATGCACGTCTACCACTACGCCGCCTACGAGAAAACGGCCCTCCGCAAGCTCTCCGTGATGCACGTAGCCGGCGAGGACACCGTAGACCAGTGGCTGCGGGACGGACTCCTGGTGGACCTCTACCAGACGGTCCGGAACAGCATCCGGATCTCCGAAAACTCCTACAGCATCAAGAAGCTCGAGCCGCTCTACATGGGGACCAACCTGCGCTCCGGGGACGTCAAGGACGCCGGAGCTTCCGTGGTTGCCTACGCCCACTACTGCGACGCCCGGGACAATGAGCGGCCCGAGGAAGCAGAGAAGATCCTGGCAAGCATCTCGGACTACAACGAATACGACTGCCTGTCCACGCTCGAGCTCCGGAACTGGCTCCTGGGCCTGGCGCAGGAGCGCGGGATCAGCCAGGGCGCCCTCGCCCCGACCAACGCCACCAGCGGCAAGGACTCCGGCACCAGGAAAATCAGCGCGAGGGAATCCGGCGCCGGGGATGACGGTGACGCAGTGGACACGGGTTTGACTTCCGCCGAAGTGGCGTTGGCCGCGTTCGCCTTTCCGGAGAGCGGGCTGGCCGAGGACGATCGAAAAGCCATCGCCATGCTGGCGGCAGCCGTCAGTTATCACCGCCGCGAGCGCAAGGCGTTCTGGTGGGCGCACTTTGACCGCTGCGAGAACGGCCCCGACACCCACCACCAGCAGGACCGCAACGTCTTCCTGGTCGAGGATGCGGTGGTGCTGGAGGACTGGTGGAAGGACGGCGCCAAACTGCCCGAACGCCGGGTAAAACTGATCGGCACCGTCAGCCCTGGCTCGGACCTCCGCGAGGGCAGCACCTGGTTCCGCATGTATGAGCCACCGCTTCCGGCCGGGCTCGAAGGCACGGGCATCGACGGGACCGGGCGCAACGGCTGGTTCGGAACCGAGATCCTGGAGCTCGGCCACGAGGACGGGAAGGACACCGTCGTCATCCGGGACAAGCTCCGAAGGAATATCGAACCGTACCCGCAGCTACCCATCGCATTGACCGAAGACCAGCCGATCCAGACCAAGAGCCTCGAGGAGGCGCTGGCGGGCCTGGCCGATGTTGTCGCCGACGGTTTACGCCGGTCGACCAAGGGCGGCAAGAGCCCGGACGACGCGACGCCCCGTGTTGCTTTCCCGCACCACCCTGCCCTGGATCTGGTGCGGCGGGTGCCGCCGCGGCTTATGACGGGGCATCCGTTGCCCATGCCCAGCGACGGCCAGGACCGCTACATCGACGCCATCACCGAAGCCGTAACTGCTTTGGACCACTCTTATGTGGCTGTCCAGGGTCCGCCCGGGACCGGCAAAACCCATGTGGGCTCCCACGTGATCGCCCGTCTCGTGGCCCGCGGCTGGAAGGTCGGGGTCGTGGGCCAATCCCACGCCGTCGTCGAGAACCTGCTGAGGACGGCCGTGGTGAAGGCCGGAGTGGACCCCGCGGTTGTCGCCAAGGATGTGAAGCACGGGGAGCCGCTTGCCTGGGACCAGCGGTCGGCGCAGGACGTCGCCCGGCTCCTCGGTTCGCCCGGCGGAGCAGTGGTGGGCGGCACGGCCTGGACCATGACGGGGTCCAGTGTTCCCGCGGGGTCCCTGGACCTGCTGGTAATCGACGAGGCCGGCCAGTTCTCCCTGGCCAATACGCTTGCGGTCGCGCAGGCCAGCAGCCGGCTGCTGTTGCTCGGCGACCCACAACAGTTGCCGCAGGTCAGCCAGGGCGCGCATCCGGAGCCGGTCGACGAGTCCGCCCTGGGCTGGATTTCCGCGGGGCATGCCACGCTTCCGCCGGAACTCGGGTATTTCCTGGCCGACACGTGGCGCATGAATGCCGAGCTGTGCCTGGCCGTGTCCGAACTCGCCTACGAGGGTCAACTTCGGTCCGCCCCTGCCGCGGGGCTCCGACACCTGGATGGGGTTCCTGCCGGGATAGAAACTGTCCTGGTGGAGCACACGGGCAACACCACGTCCTCGCCTGAGGAAGCCACCGAAGTGGTCCACCAGGTGCGGCGGCATCTGGGGCTGCCGTGGCATACCGATCAGGGCACCCGGCCCCTGGAAGCGTCGGACATTCTGGTAGTGGCGGCCTACAACGCCCAGGTCAACGTGATCCGCGAAACTCTGGAAGCCGCCGGCCTGGCCGAGGTCCGCGTCGGAACGGTGGACAAGTTCCAGGGGCAGGAAGCCGCAGTGGTGATCGTGTCCATGGCGTGTTCGGCGGTGGCCGAGGCTCCGCGCGGAATGGAGTTCCTGCTCTCGCGGAACCGGATCAATGTGGCGGTCTCCCGCGGACAGTGGCGCGCAGTGATCGTCCGAGCGCCGGAACTGACGAACTACCTGCCCACGCATCCGGAGGGCATGGAACAGCTGGGCGGCTTCATCGGCCTGTGCCAGCGATCGGTGGCTTCCTAAGCCTCACCCGCCACTCCGTGGGACACGCCCTTGGTTGTGCCTGACCACCCGCGGGACATGCCCATTCTTCGCCCCGCCCACTGGACACAAAGGTGTTCTGCCCACTCTTCACGACCAAGGCTGGACATGCCCCTTGGTCGTGCCTGACCAGCCCGTGGGACATGCCCATTCTTCGCCCCGAACACTGGGCACAAAGGTGTTCTGCCCACTCTTCGCGGCCGAGGCTGGACATGTCCCTTGGTTGGACCTAGCCAGTCTGACGGAGATGCCCATTCGTAGCCTCCCTCAGTGGGCACGAGGGTCTTCTGCCCACTGTTCGCGGCTAAGGCTGGACATGCCCCGCGGTTGTTCACAATCAGGGGAGGACATGCCCAACGGTGGCAGGCTCCGGCGCAGGGAAGCCTTCGGCCAGCAGGAGTGCTTCATCCAGCACTTTGCCGAAGTTCGCGGGGTCGTGCGCAAATCGGCCGAGGAACAGGCCCGAGACACCCTGAAGTGTTGGCAGCAGTCCGGGTTTGGCCGACCCGCCGTAGATGACCGGCAGCCCCGGAACGCCAGCCGCGGCGAGGCGCCCACGGAGCCGCTGAACGACGTCGGACACGTAGGCGGCGGCAGCGGGCTCGGCCGCCCCGATGGCCCAAACCGGTTCGTACCCCACAACCAAGCACCCGGCGAGGTCCCAGTCTGCGTCGACGGCCGACTCGATCTGGCGGTACACAAAGTCCGCTGCCACCGCCGGCTCCCCGCGCTCAGTCTCCCCCACGCACAGCAGCGGGGTGAGCCCGGCGTCGTCCGCTGCCCGGACTTTGAGGGCCACCATGGCATCGTCCTCCTTGAAGTGCCGCCGGCGTTCGGCGTGGCCGATCTCCACGAGCCGGACGCCGAGTTCCGCGAGCATGGTCGGCGCCACTTCCCCGGTCCAGGGGCCGTCCGCCCAGCCGCAGTTCTGTGCCCCGAGCAGCACCGGAGAATCCGCCAGGAGACGGCCCGCCGCGGGCAGGACGGGGAAGGATGGAATGACAAACGGGACAACCCGCCCGGCCGCGAGGGCCGGACGGGCGTCCACTTCGTGCCGCAGCCGCCCAAGCCAGTCCAGGCTGTCCCGGTAGCCGAGGTACATCTTGGTGCTGACCCCCACCAGGATGCGGGTGCTGGAGGTCTGGCCGGCGGGACTGTGCTGCATGTGTTGGTGCTTTCTGCTGGATCCAGTTACTGGAACCCGGATGGGAATGGATGACGGGGCCGGGAGGCGTTACTGCTCCAGCAGTTCGTCGGCCTTGTTCTTGAAGCGTCGGGTCGCGAACATCATGGCCGCTGCCAGGAACGGGAGCACGCCCAGGGCGTAAACGCCGCCGGTGTCCGAGGCGGTGAACTGGTTGACCGAGGTCCGCAGGATCGGCGCGACGAAGCCGCCGAGGTTTCCGAGCGAGTTGATCAGGCCGATTCCCGCGGCTGCCGCTGTACCGGTGAGGAACGCCGTCGGGTAGGACCAGGCAATGGGGCCGATGGAGAGGAAGCTGCACACGGCGAGGGTGATGAAGAGGATGCCGAGCGCCGGAATGTGGTTGGCGCCGGCCCATGCGGAGCCGAAGATGCAGAGTCCGGTGGAGATGAACAGCCCGGTGCCCCAGACCCGGCGGCGGACCACGGTGTTGGCGGCTTTGCCGATGAAGTAGCAGGCGAAGATGCCGAAGAACCACGGGATGGCTGCCATGAGGCCGACGGCGATGCCCACCTTCTGGCCGGTCAGCTGCGCCACCTGCTGCGGCAGATAGAACGTGACACCGTAAACGGCGATCTGCAGGCAGAAGTAGATGACGGTGAAGTACCAGACCTTGCCGTTCTTCATAGCAGCCAGGACGCCGCGCGGCCCGGATTCTTCCTTGACGGTGTCCTCGAGTTCCATGACTTCCAGGAGCGCGTTCTTCTCGTCCTTGTCCAGGAACTTGGCGTCCTGCGGGCTGTTGATGAGGAAGAAGTATGCGGCGATACCTGCGATGACGGCCAGCATGCCTTCGACGAAGAACATGACCTGCCAGCCCTGGACTCCGGGCACCTGGTCGCCAATGTTGATCAGCCAGCCGGACAGCGGGGCGCCCATCATCTGCGAGAACGGCTGGGCCAGGTAGAAGATGGCGAACATCTTGACGCGGACCTTGTTGGGGAACCATGCGGCCAGGAACATGATGACGCCCGGGAAGAGCCCGGCCTCGGTGACACCGAGCAGGAAGCGCAGGATGATGAAGGACGTCTCGCCCTGGACGAACGCGAAGCAGGCGGAGACGATGCCCCAGGTGATGGCGATGCGGGCCAGCCACACCTTCGCCCCAAACTTGGTCAGGAGCAGGTTGCTCGGGATCTCGAACAGGGCGTAGCCGATGAAGAAGATCCCGGCGCCCAGGGCGTAGGCGCCGGCGGTGATGCCCTTGTCCACGCCGAGGGCGGCTTCGGCGAAGCCCACATTGGTGCGGTCCAGGAAGGCGACCACATACAGGATCACCAGCATGGGCATCAGCCGGCGGGAGGCCTTGGAGATGGCCGATTTTAGGACCGGTGTCTCCAGTAGGTCCCGGGTGGACGTTGTTGTTACGGACATCAAAAACTCCTCGTCGAGCAATCAGTGGTGTAACTCAGGGGGTGAATCAGGTGCGTGGTGAGCGGCCGGAGCCGGCCAAGCCAAGCAAGGCAAAGCAAAGCCAAGGCCAGGGCCGGAACCAGGCCAAGGAACCTAGCGTGAAAAAACCATCATCAGAACGCCGGCCAGGCAGGCCAGGATGCCGACGGCGAGGTAGATCTTCCGGCCCTTGCTCCAGGCTGCGAGTCCGGAGGCGGCGGGGGTTTGACTGTGTTGGGCCACGTTGCTTCTTCCTTAGTGCATGTAGAGTCCGCCATCCACATTCAGCGTCTGGCCGGAGATGTACCCGGCGTCCTCGCTGATGAGGAAGGCGATGGCTGCTGCGATGTCCCGGGTGGAGCCAACGCGGTTGACCACGAGGTCCTGGGTGAGTTCGTCCTTGCGCTCCTCGCTGAGGGTGCCGCCCATGATGTCGGTGTCGATGGGGCCCGGGGCGATGGCATTGACGGTGATGTCGTATTCGCCCAGTTCGCGGGCCGTTGCACGGGTCAGGCCGATCACGCCGGCCTTCGCCACCGAGTACGGCGTCTTGGAGAAGGTGCCGCCGCCGCGCTGCGCCGAGACGGAGGAGATGTTCACGATGCGCCCCATCCTGTTCTTGACCATGGATTCTGCGACGCGGCGCGTGGCGTAGTGGACGCCGTTGAGGTTGATGTTCAGCACGCGGTCCCATTCGGCGGCGTCGAGCTCCAGGTAGGGAACCGGTGAGCTGACGCCGGCCACGTTGGCGAGCGCAACGATCTGCGGCAGTTCCGCTTCTATGGCGTCGATGGCAGCGCGGACGGAAGCTTCGTCGGAAACGTTGGCGCCGGCGCCGAAGGCCTGGACGCCGTATTCGGCGGCGAGTTCCTTGGCCGCCGCCTTGCAGCGCGCGTCATCGAGGTCGATGATGCCGATGTTCCAGCCCTGCGCCGCCAGGTAGCTGGCGGTGGCCCGGCCGATGCCTCGCTCGGACACTGCGCCGGTGATGATGGCAGTGCGTTCTGCGGGGAAAATGCTCATGGGAATGCTCCTGAAGTGAAAGTGAAAGAGGCGGACTCAGTTGATGGGGGCGGGGCCGAGTTCGTCGATGAGCTTCTGCATGGCCACGTACGCCTTGTTCCGGTAGGCGATCAGTTCCGGGGTGCGCTCTGCCGGGACATTGAGGAAGCCTGCGCCGGTCTTGGTGCCCAGCTTTCCGGCCTCCACGAGATCGGTGAGGATCTTCGGCGTCGCAAAGCGTTCCGGGAAATCGGTCTGGAGTGACTTGTAGCAGAAGTTGTAGACGTCCAGCCCGGCCATGTCGGCGATGGCGAAGGGGCCGAAGAACGGAAGACGGAAGCCGAAGGTGGTGCGGACCAGGGTGTCGACGTCCTCCGCCGTCGCGATCTCCTGCTCCACCAGCTGGGCGGCTTCGTGGAACAGCGCGTACTGGAGCCGGTTGAGCACGAACCCGGTGACGTCCTTCACGACGGCGGTCTGCTTGTTGGCGGCGTGCACGAGGTCGCGGACGGCGCCGACCGTGGCCGCCGAGGTGCCGGCGTGAGGGATGATTTCGACGCCGGGGATGAACGGGGACGGGTTGGAGAAGTGCACGCCCAGGAAGCGTTCGGGGTTGGACACCGGCCCGGACAGGTCCGCGATGGAGATGGTGGAGGTGTTGGAGCCAATGATGGCGTCCGGCCGGGCTGCCGCACTGATGCGGGCTAGGGTCTGGTGCTTGATCTCGATGACTTCGGGGACGGCTTCTTCGATGAAGTCGGCGTCGGCGACGGCTTCCTCAATGTCCTTGGCGGCCCAGAGGTTTTCCTTCAGGATGGCGGTGGAGCCTGCCGGGAAGAGTCCCGCGGCAACGAATTCGTCGGATTCGGCCAGGAGCCGCTCGTAGTTCTTCTGCGCCACTTCGGCGGACACGTCCGCGAGCGCCACCCGGGCGCCGCCGAGCGCCAGGACCTGGGCGATGCCGCCGCCCATGTAGCCGGAGCCGACGACGGCGATCTTGCGGGCGGCGTTGATGGCGGCTGCGGTTTCTGTTGATTCGGTCATGTTCAGACTGCCTTCGTGTATTCGGGCTCGTAGGAGCAGATGGCGTCCACCTTGGCGGCGGAGGAGGAGTTTTCATCGAAGCGGTGGCTCAGCCATTCGCCAACGAGCTTCTTGGCGAGTTCCAGCCCGATCACGCGCTGGCCGAGCGTGAGGACCTGGGCGTTGTTGCTCAGGACGGACCGTTCCACGGAGTAGCTGTCGTGGGCGGTGACGGCACGGATGCCGGGGACCTTGTTCGCAGCGATGGCCACGCCCAGGCCGGTGCCGCAGATCAGCAGCGCCCTGTCGGCGTCGCCCTCGGCGACTTTGCGGGCCGCGTCGACGGCCACGTGCGGGTAGGCGGTGGAGTCGTCCGCTCCGACGCCGACATCCAGGACGGAGGCGACGCGCGGGTCCGCTTCGAGCAGGGCCTTCAGGGCGTTCTTGTATTCGACGCCGGCCTCATCGTTGCCGACGACGATGCGCCAGCCTGGTGTTGTGCTCATGCTGTTACTCCTTGTTCCGCCGGCTCGGATGTAGCGAGCCGGGTTCCTGTGCTGGAAGTTTCGTTGTGTGCAGAAATCCGTGTGGCAATGAGTGCGAAGGACACCGCGCCGGGGTCGGGGTGGCCGAGGCTCTTTTCCGCGAGCGGTCGGGCGCGGCCCTTGAGCGGACGCAATTCGGACGTCGCGTCCGCGGCGGTTGTGGCGGCTTCCGCTGCGGCGGCGAGCGAGGCAGCCACGGGGGTGCCGGCGTCGAACGCGGTGAGGAAGGCGTCCCGGAACGGCACGAGGGCGTCCACCATGGTCTTGTCGCCCAGCTCGGCCTTGCCGAGCTCGGTGATGGCGTCCACGAAGGCCGTGACCGCGGCGGCCGCGTCCTCGCCGCTGTAGCTGTCCTGGTTGCCCAGGGCCTGTCCGGCCGCGATGATTGCCGAGCCCCAGAGCGCGCCCGAGGTGCCGCCGGCGCGTTCGCTCCAGGCCTCCCCCGCCGAGGTCAGGACGCGCGACGGCGACGCGCCGCCGTCGTTCGCCGCGGCCAGCTCGGCAGCGGCGACTGCCGCGTCCACGCCGCGCCGCATGCCGATGCCGTGGTCGCCGTCGCCGGCAATGGCATCCAGGCGGCCAAGTTCTTCCTCATGCTCGATGATCACGTTCTGCGTCTGGCCGAGCAGGTCTGCAGCCAGCCGGCCGAGGGCTGCGGCCGCTGCGGTGGGGCGCTCGACGTCGGCGGCTGCTTCGGCCACGGGACCGGCGAGTTCGCGGCGGGCGCGGGGCGCGAGGTTTCCCTTGCGGAACGCCGGGGTGTCCGCCGGGGCGGCCCAGTACTGTTCGAGTTCCTCGTCCAGCCACAGCAGGGTCAGCGAAAGTCCGGACATGTCCAGGCTCGTGACGAGCTCCCCGCATTCGGGTTCCACCACGGTAAGCCCTGCGGCGGTAAGGAGCTTCTCGACCTTGCCGAACAGCAGGAAGAGTTCGTCGTACTTGACCGTTCCGAGGCCGTTGATGATTGCGACCACGCGGGTGCCGGCGTCATCCGGCTTGTCGGCCAGGAGCCGGCTGACCAGGAGTTCTGCCAGTTCCGAGGCGGTGGGCATGGGGTGATCTGAGATGCCCGGTTCGCCGTGGATGCCCAGGCCGAGGGACATGTGCCCCGCCGGGACCGTGAACAGCGGCGCGTCGGCACCGGGCAGGGTGCAGCCGTCGAAGGCCACGCCGAGGGAGCGGGTGCGGTAGTTGGTCCGGATGGCCAGCCGTTCGACGTCGTCCAGGCTCATTCCCGCCTCCGCGGCGGCGCCGGCGATCTTGAAGACGGTCAAGTCCCCGGCGATGCCGCGGCGCTTCTCGATCTGCTCCAGCGGGGCGCTGGCGATGTCGTCGGTGACCAGGACCGTGCGGGTTTCGATGCCTTCGGCGTTGAGCCGCAGCTGGGCCTGGCCGAAGTGCAGGACGTCTCCGGCGTAGTTGCCGTAGCTAAGCAGCACGCCGCCGCCGGCGTTGGCGGCCTTGGCCACGCGGTAGATCTGGCCGGCCGCGGGCGAGGCGAACATGTTGCCGCAAGCCGAGGCGGTGGCCAGGCCGGGTCCGACGAGGCCGGCGAAGGCCGGGTAGTGCCCGGAGCCGCCGCCGACCACCAGGGCCACCTGGCCGGCCGGGACCTCAGTGGAGCGGACGACGCCGCCGTCGACACGGGCAACGTAGCCGCGGTTGGCCGCCACGAAGCCGTCCAGTGCCTCATCCGCGAAATCGGCGGGATTGTCGAAGATCTGGGTCATGGTTTCCTCATTGAATCCGTGTTGGAGAACTAATGCTGTGGGTAGAGAGCTGGGGTGGTGCGGCCGCCCCCCAAATGGCTTGACGGCCGCACCAGGACCCCGGTGTCACGTGCCGGGTCGGGTTCCCGTGTCACGTTCCGGTGTCACGTGCCGGGTCGGGTTCCCGTGTCACGTTCCGGTGTCAGGCGCCGGGTCAGACGCTGGCGAGTGCCGTGGCTGCGGGCTGCTGCCGGCCCTGGGCCACCTGGCTCTGGCCGAGGGCGTAGCCGTCGGTTTTCGGCAGGACCTGGCGTCGGAGGTAGTCCTGGTTGCTGGCCGTGACGGAGAGACCGTCGCCGCCGTAGTGCTCGGTGCACAGGATGCCCTGGAAGCCCACGGACAGCGCGACCTTGAACGCCTCGCGGTAGTTGATGAGGCCGCTTTCCATCGGGGCCGGCATCGCGACGTAGGTGTCACGGGCCACGTCCTCGTCGCGGATGTAGTTCTTCATGTGCCAGTAGTTGGAGTATGGGAGGGTCTTGGCGACCATCTCGCGCCAGTCCTCGATCGGGCGGTGCAGGCGGATGAGGTTGCCGATGTCAGGGTTGAGGCCGACGTTGGCCAGGCCGATGTCCTGGACCAGCTGGACGGAGGAATCCGCGGTGCCAAGGTACGTGTCCTCGTACATTTCGAGCGAGAGCAGTACGCCGACCTCGGCCGCGTGCTGGCCGAGTTCCCGCAGGCGGGTCACGGCCTTGCCCCAGGTTTCCTTGTCCCCCACCGGGTCCTTGTAGCCTTCGACGGTCCAGAACCACATCTGCTTCAGCTGCTCGGCGGTGATGGCCTGGTGCAGTCCAAACGAGACGACCTCGCAGCCAAGCTCGGCCGCAGCATCGATGGTGCGGTGGCTGTAGGCCAGGTTGGCTTCCCAGTTGCCCTCCTCGATCACGCTGCGGCGGATGGCCGAGATGACGGGGATGCCGATGCCCACGTTGTCGGCGGTCCGCTTGAACTCGGCGAGGCGGGCCGAGCTCAGGTCGCCGGGGCGGACCCAGCTGTCCGTGAGGTCTGCGTCGGCAAAGCCGGCTTCCTTGACCTCGGTAAAGACCTCGGCCCAGGCGGAGGCGTCGGCGTCGTTGATGTGGTTACCCTGCGCGTCGGTTCCCGGGAATTGCAGGAGCGCTGCGGTGATGGGCCAGTTTTCGGCTGTGTAAGCCATGGGTTCACTCCTTCGTGGAATCCTGTTTCCTATAGGATTTACTATCGAAAGGGTGTTGTCAAGGTCACATTCACTACATTGGCAACAATCGAAGATCCTATAGGGATTTAATCCGCGTTTGAAAAGGCCCGGAAAAGTGCTTGGCGGTTATTCCGCAGGAGCGTCCGCGATGGCGCGTCCGCGCACTTTTTGCACGTGCTCGGCCATGGCAGCTGCGGCCTTCTCCGGGTCGCCCGAGGACAGCGCATCCAGGACCGCCTGGTGCTCGGCGATCGCCTGCTCCGCGTCCGTGATGCCGACGCCGCCGAACAGACGGAAGCGCTGGACCTGCCCGCCGAGGGCAGCGTAGGCGGCCACCATGAACTGATTGCCGGTCTGCTCCGCGATCAGCCGGTGGAAGCGCTCGTCGGCGTCCAGATAGTCGCGGTACTCCGCAAACGACGGGCCACGTGGTGCTTTCTTGAGGTCGGCGACCGCCATGGCCAGCTCGGCATGGTGCGCCGGCGTCAGGCGGGCGCACGCCAGGCGGGCGTTAACGGGCTCGATGGCCAGCCGCGCCTCCATGAGTTCGGCGAAGTCCTCCTGGGTGAACATCGGCGCAACGCGGTAGCCCTTGAGTGCGACGCGGCGGACCATTCCGGTGTGTTCGAGCCGCGCGAGCGCCTCGCGCACCGGCGTCGGGGAAACGTTGAGCTCCCTGGCGGTTCCATCAATGCTCACTGCGGTCCCGGGTTCGAGCCGCCCGTCCATCAGCGACGCCAGAAGCTCTTCATAGACGTGGTCGGCGAGGACCTGCCGGCTGATGGGACGGCCCGCGGAATGGCCCTCAGGGCGACTCCCGGAGGAAGCTAGTTGCATGTTCAGATCCTATAGGACGCCGGACATGCCCATTCTGTAAGGCAAAGAGTGGGCAGAACGGTGTTCTGCCCACTCTTTGTGGCCAAGGCTGGACATGTCCAGCGGTGGTGGTGCCGGCGCTACTTAGTGACGCAGCGCCCCTCGTACCGCGTTGACTCCGCGCTACCTAGTTCTGGTAGGCCGGGTAGTCGGTGTAGCCAGCAGGGCCCTCGGTGTAGAACGTGGCCGGATCCGCCTCGTTGACCGGCAGGCCTTCGCGCCAGCGGCGCACCAGGTCCGGGTTGGCGATGGCGGGGCGTCCGACGACGACGGCGTCAGCGTGGCCGTCGGCGACCAGCGCGGTGGCCTCGTCGCGCGTCGTGACAACGCCGAAGCCGGTGTTGATCAGGAACGTGCCGTTGAACCGTGCGCGCAGGTCCTGGACCAGCTCACTGGTGGGGTCCTTGTGCAGGATGCTGAGGTAGGCCAGCTTCAGCGGAGCCAGGGTGTCCACGAGGTGGCCGTAGGTGGCCCGGACGTCCGCCGCGTCGAGTTCCACGGCACCTTGGACATTGTGTTCCGGCGAGATGCGGATGCCGACGCGGTCCGCGCCAATCGCATCCACGACGGCCTGGGCAACCTCGATCACGAAGCGCGCCCGGTTTTCCGGGGAGCCACCGTAGACGTCGTTGCGCTGGTTGGCGGACGGAGCCAGGAATTCGTGCAGCAGGTAACCGTTGGCCGAGTGAAGCTCAACGCCGTCGAATCCTGCCTCTACCGCTCTGCGGGACGCCGTGACGAATTCCTCGACGATGCCCGGCAGTTCCTCGGTGGTGAGGGCGCGCGGGACGGGGAACGGCTGCTTGCCCGCGTAGGTGCGGGTTTCGCCGTCGATCGCAATGGCGCTGGGCGCGACGACTTCGTGGCCACCGGTGGTGTCCACATGCGTGACGCGGCCTGCGTGCATGACCTGGGCGAAGATCCGGCCGCCTTCGGCGTGCACAGCGGAAGTGACGTTGGACCAGCCTTCAAACTGTTGGTCGGTGACGAGCCCGGGCTGGCCCGGGAAGCCCCGGCCGGCCGGGCTCGGGTAGGTGCCCTCGCTGACGATCAGGCCGAGTGAGGCGCGCTGGCGGTAGTGCTCAACTACCAGCGGCCCCGGGATTCCTTCCTGACCGGAGCGGACGCGGGTCAGTGGCGCCATCACGAGTCGGTTGGGCAGTTTCAGGTCGCCGAGGGTCATCGGGGAAAACAGCATGCGCAATTCCTTTCACGGTGAATGGGTTCACTGGCGGCAACTGCGCGGCGTCTGCAACTATTCCATCTGAGACTCGGATCACGATGGGTGGACGATGATCTTTACCGCGGTGTCGTTGTGGTTGATCAGCGTGTCGAACCCTTTGTCCACCAAGTCATCCAGGGCGATTCTGCCGGTGATGAAGGGTTTCAGGTCGACTTTTCCTTCCTGGACGAGCTTGATGGCGGCTTCGTGATCGCCGCAGTAGGCAATGGTGCCGCGCAGGTCAATTTCCTTCAGCACCACTTTCTGCATGTCGACAGTGGCCGGGTGGCCCCAGATGGAGACGTTGACGACGACGCCGGCGGGCTTGACGACGTCGAGCATGGTGTCCAACACCGCGTTCACGCCGGCACATTCAAACGCCGCATTGGCCCCTGCACCGCCGGTCAGTTCCAGCACGCGCGCCTTGACGTCGTCGGTGCTGGGGTCCAGGACATGATCCGCGACGCCGGACGAGGTCGCCTTCTCCTTGCGGGCGGCCGACAGCTCGGTGACGATCGTGGTGATGCCGATGCCCTTGAGGACCGCGGCGGTCAGGAGACCGATGGGTCCGGCACCGCCGACGACGGCGACGTCCCCGGCTGTGAGGCCGCTCCTTCCGACGGCGTGATACGCCACCGCGAGGGGCTCGATGAGGGCGGCCTCGTCCAGGGGGATGTCGCCGACCGGATGGACCCACCGCGTGTCGACAACGATCTTTTCGCTCAGGCCGCCACCGCCGCCCGCCAATCCGATGAAGCCCAACTTGGTGCACAGGTTGTAGTGCCCGCTGCGGCAAGGGCCGCATTCGTTGCAGACGACGTACGGCTCAACGACGACGTTGTCTCCGACGGCCAGGCCGGTGACGCCTTCCCCGAGTTCCTCGATGGTGCCGGAGAATTCGTGTCCCAGGGTGACCGGGGCGGCCTCGTGGGTAAGCCCGTGGGGATGGCCGGGCGGCGGGGTGAAAATGGGTCCTTCGAGAAATTCATGAAGGTCGGTGCCGCAGATACCGCACCAGGCCACGGCGATCTTCACCGTTCCCGGACGCAGCTCGGGCTCCTGGATGTCTTCGATCCGGAGATCCTCGCGGGCATGGAATCGTGCTGCTTTCATGGGGTTTCACCTTCGGATTCCAGGCCGTGGATGCGCCCGGGCAGGCGCATCCACGGAATGTTTTGGATGTTCACAGCGGGGCCGTAACCCCAGTGTGGTGGCCGTGCCGGGGATTGTCACGGCCTTTGCTGGTCAGCCGGCATGGTGCGGGCATGGTCAGCGGGTGTGGTGTGTGGGCTGCAGCTCGAAGACCGGGGTCGGCAGTCCTTCCATCCGCGCCTTCAGCTGCAGCGCCAGATAGTTGGAGTAGTGCCGGCTCTGGTGCAGGTTGCCGCCGTGGATCCAAAGGTTCTCCACGTTTGTGGGCTTCCACATGTTGCGCAGCTCCCCCTCCCACGGCCCCGGATCCTTGGGTGTGTCCGATCCGAACCCCCAGCACTTGCCAACGGCGTCGGCCACCTCGGGCGAAACCAGATCGGCCAGCCAGCCGTTCATCGAGCCGTAACCCGTGGCGTAAATGATGACGTCGGCCTCAAGTTCCGTGCCGTTGGCCATCACCACGGAGTTGCCGGTGATCTTGCTGACCTCGCCGTTGGCCAGCTTGACCCGGCCGCCGATGATCAGCTGCGAGGCACCGACGTCGATGTAGTAGCCGGAACCGCGCCTCAGGTACTTCAGGAACAGGCCGGAGCCGTCGACGCCGAAGTCCAGGTCAAAGCCGGCAGCCTCGAGCTGGGAGTAGAAGTCCGCGTCCCGCCGGGCCATCTCGGCATAGACGGGGATCTGGGCCTCGGGCAGAATCCGGTACGGCAACGAGGCGAAGAGCAGATCGGCCTTCTCCGTCGTGACGCCGTTGGCCAACGCTTTTTCGGAGTACAGATCGCCCAGGGCCAGGTCCATGAGGGATTCGCTGCGGGCAATGTGCGTCGAGGACCGCTGGACCATGGTGACATCGGCCCCGTGCTCCCAGAGGTCGGCGCAGATGTCGTGGGCGGAATTGTTGGAGCCGATCACCACGGCCTTCCGGCCGGTCCAGTCTCCGCCGCCCGGGTGCTTGGACGAGTGGTACTGCTCCCCCAGGAAGGACTCGGCGCCGTCGAACGTGGGGACGCTGGGGTACCCCGAAACCCCCAGGGCGAAGACCAGCTGCTTGGGGCGCAGGGTGACCGGTGCGCCGTCGCGCATCACCTCCACCACCCACTCCTGGGACGTTTCGTCGAAGCGGGCGTTGGTGCACTCGGTCTTGGACCAGTAATTCAGTTCCATGATCCGCGTGTAGTTTTCCAACCAGTCGCCGATCTTGTCCTTGGCCGCGAATACGGGCCAGTCGTCCGGGAACTTTATGTAGGGCAGGTGGTCGTACCAGACCGGATCGTGCAGGTGGAGGGACTTATAGCGGTTGCGCCACGAGTCACCCGCGCGCTCATTCTTCTCGATGATGATGGTGGGCACTCCGAGCCTGCGCAGCCGCGCCGCCAACCCGATCCCGCCTTGGCCGCCGCCGATGATGACCGTGTAGGGCTGCTCTTCGTAGCCGAGGCGCGCCTCCTGTTCTTCCTTCAGTTCCAGCCAGGATTTGCGGCCTTGGGTGATTTCATGGGCGACGCCTTTTGGCCGGTTGGGTCCCTTCTTTTCTTCGAAGCCCTTGAGCTCCTGCATGGTGGTGAGCAGGGTCCAGCATTTGCCGTTCCGGAGGCGCAGATGCGCGTAGCCCCGCGCCTGGGTGGTCTCGAAGTTCACCCAGGCCTCGGTGTTGGCGACGTCCCCGGTGGCGTCTTCGGCGAGGGTCCAGTTGCTGGGCTGCACGTCATCCAGGGTCGCGTCGAGCATGCGCCGGATGTCTTCCTTGCCCTCAAGGGTCTTGAGGTTCCAGGTGAAGGAGACGAAGTCGCGCCAGTACGAATCGTCGTCGAAAAGTTCCAGTGCGGCGTCCGTGTTGTGGCCGCGCAGTGCCTCTTCGAACTGCGCCAACCACGCCCCGACAACGCCATTTGGTGTCTCAGGCATGATTCCTCTTTCCGTTGCTGACAGTGGGCCGCTTCCGTCGCGTGACGCCTAGACCACGCAGTGACCCGCATCACAAGTAAAGATCGCAGGGGGTTACAATCGGGTTACACGGAGCTCTCGAGCTGTCGGCCGGCACACGGCAGCCGACGGCGGCGAGGAACCAGCCGGGCGCGACGATTCGAGGGCGAGTTGGGAGAATGAGGATGCCGCAGGGCCATGGCTCCAGCACGCATCCCTCAGACCTCAGGTTTTCCGCGCCGGCGGAGTACGCCCGAATTCTCCGCGCGGCGCACGAGACCACCATGTCCGGCACCCCGGATTCCCGCCTGTCGCCGGCGCTCATCAAATCCTGGCAGCGCTCCCTCGCCTTGGGCATCAACCCGGACCAGCACCGTCCGCCGCACCGGCATGAAGTCTCCGAGGCGCGCTCCCTCAGCGCCGGCCATCGGCTGGCCGCGGTCATGCCTGCCCTGTCACAGCTGCTGGCCGATGAGACCGCGACCGGGCGCCATTTGCTCATTGTGACTGACCACGACGGAGAAGTGCTGTGGCGCGTTGGCAGCAAACAGGCGCTGCGGCTTGCCGACTCCCTGGAGTTCGTGGAGGGTGCCGACTGGTCCGAGGCAGGGGTGGGCACCAACGCCATCAGCGAAGCCTTGGTAACTGGCGCTCCGGCGCAGCTGTTCTCGGCCGAGCACCTGGTGCGGACCCATCACGACTGGGCCTGCACTGCCTCTCCGATTCGCGACCCCTTGACCGGCGAAATCGTCGGCGTCCTCGATGTCTCCGGCCCGTTCGAGTCGGTCACGCCGGACAGCCTGCGGCTGGTGCGTTGTGGAGTGCGGCTTGCGGAGGAGCTGCTGAAATCGGCCCCTGTTTCCGACTCCGAATTTAGGCGCCGAGGGCAGCCGTTCCGACGTGATGAGCGGACAACGCACGACGGCGGCGCCCGGTCACGGCTCATGCTGCGGCTTTTGGGGGACGCGCCGTCCGCGGCGGTCGACGGCGGTCCCCAGCGCCCGCTGACGCTTCGCCGCGCCGAAATCCTTGCCCTGCTGGCCTCTCGTGACCAGGGCTGGAGTGCAGATGAACTGGCTTGCGAGATCCATGGCGACGCGGGCACAGGCGCAGCGATCCGGACCGAGATGCACCGGATACGCAACATCCTGGGCGGGGTCCTGGAGGCGAACCCCTACCGGTTCTCTTCCACCGTTCATGCGGTGACGGACGCCTCGGCTGTGGCAGCCCACCTTCGGGAGGGCCGGGTTGCCGAGGCATTCGCGGCCTATCCGGCGCAACTCCTCACGCGGTCGACCAACCTGGCGATCGGGTTCATGCGCGACGAGCTCAACGCGGCCGTGGGGGCGTCCATACGCTCCAGCGGTGATGCCGGGCTGATGCTGCAGTGGTGCACGAGCGACATGGGGTCCGCAGATACGGCAACCGCGGCCGCCGCGGCGGCGCTGATCGGACCGGACGATCCCCGTTGCCAGCTGGTGAACGCCCGGATGGCCCGGGTAGACCGCGAGCTGCGAGCCTAGCCACCCAAGCCACGGACTGTGGCGCCCGTGCTTAGCCCGGGCTAAGGGCGGTGGCGGGGCGAACTTGAGGCGGCGGAGGCTTACGGCGGAGGCGGGGCGACGCCGGGGCAGCCTTGGCCTTGAGGGTTCTGCAGGCAGGTATCTGCGTAATTCCTGGTGATCGACCGCCAGACGCTGACGGTCTGTGGCGGCGAGCTGAATTGGCCTTGGCCGGGAATGGGCAGCGCCGGTCCGCCATTCACCGAGTACGTGCCCTGGAAATGCGTCGTCAGCACCACCGCGAAGTCGCCGGTCTGGGTGTAGATGTGGCTGGTCAGGGTCTTCTCACCCCAGCGGTCCTGCGGAAGGGGCGCCCCGGCGGCCGTTTGCGGCCCCAGCGAAGTGCCGTCTCCATAGCTCCACGTGTACTGCACCGGCTTCGCAATGATTGCGACGTCTTGACCCAGCATGTTCACGCTGAATGATTGCTCGGCGGCTTCCGCGTAGAGATTTGTCTCGGCACCCCGGAGCGTGTGCGGACTCGGCTGCGTGACGCTGCTGCCGGCGTTGATGGGAAGCTGTTGAAATTTCGTCTGAATCTGGGCGGCAATCTGGCCCAGGACATCCACGGGCTCCTCGAGGTAGACACAGCGGTCTGGCGAGATGCGGCTCCAATCGTTCGGTCCCGCAACAACTAGCTTCCACCACCATCGAACAGGGCGACCGTTTTGGCCAGCATTACATTCAGCCGTCGCCGCGAGACAAGGAAGATCGAAATTGTTGTTATCTATCAGGCACAGGTAGTCAAACCTGTACTGGAATGGGCTCTCCGGAACAGTCCCGGGCGCATCTACCCAAACTCCGAACGTCGAGTCATAACGCCAGACACCCACGCCCGTTTCGTTCCAAAAAACGTCGGATGCCCCCGCGTTGGCCGAAGGGCCAATGGTTAGGGAAAAAGAAATGACAGCAACGAATACAATCCCGATGCCCCACCGTCTTCGCGCTGAGGGCCGGAAGCGAATCATGCACCGATCCGGTCAATATCCATCGCCGTCCAACGACCGTCAGAGAAGCGGAGAATCATGATATCAGCGAGAACTTGTGAGGCCGGCACGGATTTCTCGACACTTGAGTCCGCTCGATACAGCGTTCCCGCCGATTGCTCCAACTGTGTGGTCACTTGGTAGCTACCCTGGGTTGTCTTGACGAAGTTGGTATAGGCCCCCTTCGCTTGGACCAACCCTCCCGCGATCCATCGTCCTTCGGAATTCCACTCCACAATTCCCGGGCGCACCTTGGCGCATAGCCTGCACGATGAGTCGGTCACCTCATCCATCAGCCGGAATTCCCCCGTCTGATATGCGTAATTCAGTAGCGTATACCAATGCTTTGCGAAGGCTATAGCGCCTTCCTTCGTCTCCGCCTTCGCGGCCTCGGGCAGAACTGGAATCGGGACGTTCTGCGCCTTCCCTGTCGCGTCAGCGGGTTTGTAACTGGCGCTGGGCGTGGGGGCGGCGCTTGGACTGGAGGCGGCGGGGCTTTGAGACTCTGACGGTGGAGTGCCTGTAGGCGGGGTGCCTCCCCCGCTGCACGCGGCGACCATGACCAGGGAGAACGACATCAGGGCGGCGGTGCACACGCGCCGCAGGCCGGAAAGCGAAGTGCGGGATGTCATGGTCAGCTACTCCCCCGATAGAAATCAAGACGCGCGAGTCCAAGCAATGCTTAAGGGTAACCGACGTCACATTTTGCACATTGAAGTTATCCACAGCAGGGTCCCTACCCTCGTCGGAGACCGCGGAATCCGGCAGTCCAGCTTGCGTTGAGTCCTTTAGCCCCTAGCGTCTCCCCTGCCGTCGCCAGAACAATGAACCCATGATGTTCGAACACGAAGACGGCAACCCCATCCTCAAGCTTGACGACGAGCAGTCCTGGAAACTTATCGACAGCACAAAACACGGCAGGCTTGTGGTCACCGTGGCTGGAGAACCCGACATATTCCCGGTGAACTACGCGGCCAGCGGCCGTAAATTGTTCCTCCGCACTGCCCCCGGAAACAAACTGGCGGAACTCACCATCAACTCGAAAGTGCTTTTCGAAACCGACGGAATCCTGTCCGAGGAGGCGTGGTCCGTGGTCCTACGGGGCACTGCGCGCGTCCTCGATCAATCGGCGGATATCGCCGAGGCCGAGGCCCTCGGACTCAAGCCCTGGGTTCCGACGTTGAAGGACTTCTACGTCGAAATTACGCCAACGTCGGTCAGCGGACGCCACTTCCAGTTCGGCGAACACCCCGAGCGGGAGATCTAACGCCCGACGCCGCGTCCCGGCCGCCCCCGCCGCCGGGTCCCGCCGCGCCCGCCCAGTCACCCGCCTAGACTTAAAGCATGGCGGACAAGCTGACCCCTGAGCGGCGCAGCTGGAACATGTCCCGCATCCGCGGCAAGAACACCAAGCCGGAAATGATGGTCCGCAGGCTGCTGCACGCGAAGGGATACCGCTACCGCCTGCACGGCAGCGCGCACGGCGGCAAACTCCCGGGCAACCCCGATCTCGTCTTCGCCGGCCGGCACAAGGTCATCTTCGTCAACGGCTGCTTCTGGCACTTCCACGAGTGCCGGGTAGGACAACACGCACCCCAGGCTAATGCCGAGTTCTGGGAAACCAAGCGCACGCGAACCCGGAACCGCGACGCCGCCCAGCGGCTCCAGCTCGAACACGACGGCTGGGAGGTGCTCACGGTGTGGGAATGCGAGCTGAAGGATTCCACGGCGCTGGAGCTCCGTCTGGACGCTTTCCTTCAGGGCCTTCAGGGCCCGATCCCGGACAAACACGCCTGACTACGTCCGATGACCAGCAGAAATCTGGCGTGTCGCGCGGCCCGCTTCCAGTGCACGCTGAACCGCCTCCGCTAATATTCGACACCGGGGACTATAGGCATTATTCGGACAGTACCGCTGTGTACTGCAAACACGGGAGAGCGCACGATGCCGCACTTGCTGATGTCCAATGACGAGCCCAACGCGGTTGCTGCGCCAGGAGAAGCCACCACTACTCACGCCAGCCCCACGGATTCCAGCCGCAGGGAGTCCGGTCCCACAGTTCTTGAGTTCCGCCGCCTCGGCCACACCACACACCGCGCCATCCGGCCGCGCCCGTTCCGCGGAGCCGACCCGGATCTGGAGCCGCTGCGCCGGCAGGCGATGTCCATCATTAGCGAGGTTCTCGCTGACACCAACCCGGACGAGGCGGACGTGCGGGAGAAACTGCGCTGGCACGTCACCAACAACCCGGGTAAGCCGGAAAAGGCCCTCCTGGACCACATGCTCACGGTCGCCGTCGAACAGGAAGAATCCGCCTAACTGGCTGGGCGGTTAGCCGCCGGTCAACGTGCCGAACGGCTAGCTGGCTGAACGGCCAATACTGGCCTGCCGGAGCACTTCGCCCCACGACTGTTGGGCAAGGTCTGCCACGGAGGCCAGGATTTCCGACGGCGGCAAGGACAGGTCCAGCGGGAACTCGACGATGTCGATGTCGGTATTGAGAATCCGGCGCAGCTTGATCTCCCCTGACCCGGGGTAGACAATCCACGCCGTCGGCACCCGCAGGGAGGTGCAGTAGGCCAGCATCCTGTAGTGGTCGCCTGAGAGCGACGCTCCCGCGTCGGCGGCGGCCTTGTACTTGGCGTCGTACACCATCACCGGCTGGCCGCCGAGGAAGTGGACGGCTCCGGGCTGGACCACAATCCGGTCCGAGTCGCGGACGGCCTCGTTCAGCAAGGCGTTGTAGCGAAGCCGCATTTCTCCAGGGAAGGCGGCCATGGCTTCCCGCAGGGCCGTCCCCACGAAGTCCTCGAACACCTTTGCCATGTCCACCACGAACGACGCCGACTGCTGCTTGCCGTCGCCCGCCTCGGCGGAGGCGTTCCGCAGGATCAGTTCGGAAAGCCGGAGAACCGCGTGGTAGCGGGTGTTCATCCGGCTGGGCCGCCACTGCGGCAGCGGCGCGCCGGACTGAAGGCGCGTCACGACGTCGAGCTTTCCCTTGAGCTGGCGCAGCCGGCTAAGGACTTCCGGCCGCACGCGCGGCACCTGGGACATCCGTTCCAGCGCGGCGCGCAGGATCCGGTTCTCCGCGATGTCCTCGGTGAACTCGTCATAGGAGACTTCCAGCGGCACCAGCATCCCGGGGCGGCGGGAAATCTGGTCCGACATCCGGATCCGGCCCTTGACGGTCCGGAGGGATTCTTCGACCATGAGGTACCCCTGCAGCACGCCGCGGCTGAGCGCCCGGTCCGCTAGCTGTGCCAGGGATTCGGCCAGGGCGCTCCACAGATCGGTATGCTCCACGGCGGCAACCGATTCGTCGCGGAAGCCTTGGTCCCCCGCGTAGCCGAGCAGGAACAGGAGCCGGTTCAGCCCGAGCCGTCCCTTCGGCCGCACCTCCAGCTGCACGGTCGGAGTGCGCACCGACCCCACGGTCCCGACGGGTTCGATCCGGTACAGGCCCATGCCCATCGGCGAGGCCTTCGCCAGGCCACTGGCGTTGACATAGGCGGCCGTGTCCGGATCAAGCCGCTCCACGACGCCGGCGGAGAGTTCGTCGAGGACTATGTGCCGGCACGGCTCGGCGCCGGCGCGTCCGGAGACACCCCGTCCCGATGCAACCTGTCCGGTCGAGCCCCGTCCGGTCGAGCCCCGCCCATCCGAAGAGGGCACGGACAAGCCGCGCCCGGACGCGCCCTGATCCACGGCGACGGCGCTGCCGGCCAACGCCATGGTGTCACCGGTCAGCGGCAGCCTAGGCATGCGCCAGGCGGGCCATCAGGTTTTCCAGTCCGAACCGTTCCTCGAGCTGGGCGCGGTTGAGCTGGCCGTGATAGTGCTCCTCCAGCAGCGGCATGAGCTCGTACTTCCAGATTCTGCGGAGGCCCTTGGGCGTCTGGGCCGACTTCTTCATGAAGTAGGAGGGCCCGATCATGAGGTCCCGGTCCCATTCGTCGATCGCATTGTTCAGGGCGTCAAGCAGCAGGGCCGGCGTCGTGTCCAGGTCGCGGGCCTGGAGGAAGCGCAGCAGCGAGCCCTTGACGGGTTCGGTCTTGGGATGGAGCTCGATGAAAGAGAACCGACGCCGGATGGCCGCGTCCATCATCGCGATGGAGCGGTCCGCGGTGTTCATGGTGCCGATGATGTAGAGGTTGTCCGGCAGGGTGAACGGCTCGTTGGGGCTGTACTGGAGATAGATGCGGTCATCGCGGTATTCGAGCAGGAAGTACAGCTCGCCGAACACCTTGGCGAGGTTCGCCCGGTTCATCTCGTCGATGATCAGGAAGTACGGCTTGTTCTCGTTGCCCGGCTTGGCAGCTTCCTCGGCGAGCCGGCGCAGCGGACCGGCCACGAGCTTGAAGGACACCTGGCCCTCGTCCGTCTTGTCCGGACGGAAGCCTTCGAAGAAGTCCTCATAGGCGTACGAGGGGTGGAACTGGACCAGCTTGACCCGCTCGTCCGTGGTGTCGCCGGCGAGTTCGGCGGCGAGGTGCTTGGCCAGGTATGTCTTGCCCGTTCCCGGCGGACCGTAGAGCACCAGCTGCCGGTTCTCCTCGAGGAGTTCAGCGATTTCCTGCAGCGGATCCAGGTCCATGTGCAGGGACGCGGCGAACTCCGGCGTCAGCGGCCGGAACCCGTCACGGGCCGGCTCGACGGCGGCATCCGGCTCGGCGCCGTCGCCCTCCTCGGCTTCGGCTTCTGCCGGCAGGAGCCCCTCGAGGGCCTGGATCACGCGCGTGATGTCCACGATGTTCCCGGAGGTGGTCAGCTGCCGCTGCACGTGGCGGGGCAGCCCGGTGACGTCGTGTTCCTCATCGAACCAGCGGACCTTGCGGCGGAGCCGGCGGTTGTCCTTTCCGTGCTCCGGCTCGCCAAGGACCACGCCGATCCGGACTTTGCCCGAGCTCTGGAAGAGGACAAGGTCGCCGGGCTTCATCACGGTCAGGAAGGCGAACACGGCCGTCTTGGTGTCCTCGCGCTCCACGTAGCCGAGGTGCTTGTAGTCCTCGTCAACGGCGTTCTGGACCAGCCCGGCGGTAACGCCGGGATCCAGCAGACGGAGGTGTTCGACGTCGAGCGTCACCGCTTCCTCCTCCCGCCACTCCGAAAGCAGCTCGGCGTTCTCGTGGTGGGTGCGCAGGAGCCAGGCCCGGCGGCCGGGATCACCGACCTTCCGCCACTGGCTCACCAGTTGGCGGGAGTACCAGTCGATCCGCTGCCCGGCCTGCTGGTCCAGGTGCAGGCGGATCCGGTGGATGTCCGCCGAAATGTCCTCGTCGCTGTCGCCCTTGGCCCCGCCCACCAGGGACGCGAAGGCGTCGCGGATCTCCTGGCGTTCGACGTCGGCCACAACGGGCTCGAAATAGCTTGGCCAGACCAGGAATTCAATGCTGCGGCGGATGGCCGGCTGGTCGTTCGGGGTGCCGGCGACCAGCTTGTGGAAGGCCAGCGGATCCTTGACCGCGGACTGGACGACGTTGGCCGGCCGCTGTGCGACGTGCTGCACGAAGCGGCAGAGCCACTTCAGGTGGTCCCAGATGGTCCAGTTGAATTCCGCGGTGCGGTCCCGGATGACGCCGTGGTCCGTCATGCCCGCGTAGAGCTCGTCGGGGAGCTCCAGCGGGGGCTCCAGCCAAGACGCCGCCTCGGCCACACGGGCCCGCTTCACCTTCAGCGACTTGACCTCGTGGGCCAACGGCAGGGACTGGAGGAACAGCAGCTCCACGGCCAGCTGCTTCGCCCCGCGGGTGGCATCTTCCAGGTTCTGGCGCAGGTTGGTCATCATCGGCGCCTTGGGGTCCGGGACGCCGCGTTCCAGGCGTTCCAGCAACTCCGCGGCGGCCTGGACGGACCAGGTTTTGGTGCGGCCATCCAGGGCGGAGGCCTTGCCGAGCAACCCCGGGCCCAAGACAAACCACGCCGCGTCTTCAATCTCCTTGGAGATACCGAGGGCACGGTGCAGGGCAGGTTTCTTGGTTGGGGTCATACGTTCAATTTACAGGCTTAAACTGAACGCGCGCATTTAACGCCGCCCCTAAGCTACCGTCCAGTAGATCTCGGGCGGCCTGTCTGGAGGGCCTACTTCGTTGCGGGACGGCGCTTCACGCCGACGACGAAATAGGTTCCCGGGCCGATGAAGTTCACCAGGGAGGCAACCCGCCACAGCGCCTTGCTCCCCCGGATTTCCTCGGCCGGCCGACGCGAGATATCCCGCTGGGCAGCAATGAGCAGCGTCAGCTGGACCACGGCCGCCACGATGGTTCCGAACCGTGCCATCGGCGAGAGCTCGCTCCACTTCTTCTTGCGGGAGTGCTTCTCGTGCATTTTCTTGCCCATGTTCACACTGACCAGGCCTCCTTAAGCCTCCGGATTGTTCATTGTAGGAGCCCCACTGGTGCCCGGGTAGAGGCTATGGGACCGGGTGGACGCGGGTATACGGGGCCAGCCGCTCCTTCTGCTCCGGCGTCAGCCGCAGCACCCGGCCCGTGGCCTCATTGACGAAGGCAAGGTGGCTCGAGGCCCGGACGCAGTCCTCCCGGGTGACGGGGTCCTGCACCAGGTAGTGGATGTCGAAACTGGCGCCCTTGACCGCCCCGATCCACAGCTGGACGATGGCGGGCACGTTCCGGTACTCAAGGGTCCTGACATAGCGGATCTTGTGCTCCACCACGAGCGCCAGCGTCCCCTCCGGTATTTCGTTGAAGAGCGGGACGAGGGGTTCGGTTCCGGGCAGCCCGGCCCCCTGGGGCGGTCCGAAGGCCGCGATCCGTGCTTCCTCGAGGATCCGGACGATCTGGACGTTGTTGATGTGCCCGTAGGCGTCCATGTCGCCCCAACGCATCGGCACCTCCACCTCCAGGCGCAGCGGCTCCCAGGCTGGGCCGGCCCCCGAAGGGCCCACCCCTGCCGCGCCCTCCGCGCTTGGGGACTCGGCGGCGCTCAGCTGCGCACCGCCGTCGCCTCGCCCGCCGGGTCCTCCAAGGCCGTCTCCGCGTCCTCGCCGGCGAACTGGGACATGTACAGCCGGTAGTACGCGCCGTGCAGTGCCAGCAGGTGGGCGTGCCGGCCCTGCTCGACGATCTGCCCGTCCTCCATGACCAGGATGGTGTCCGCGTCCCGGATGGTGGAGAGGCGGTGGGCGATGACGAAGCTGGTGCGCTCGGTGCGCAACGCGGCCATGGCCTTCTGGACCAGAGCTTCGGTGCGGGTATCCACCGAACTCGTCGCCTCGTCCAGGATGAGCAGCGACGGGTTCGCCACGAAGGCCCGGGCAATGGTGATCAGCTGCTTTTCGCCGGCGCTGACGTTGTTGCCTTCTTCGTCGATGACCGTGTTGTAGCCATCCGGCAGCGCGCGGACGAAGCGGTCCACGAACGTGGCCTTGGCCGCTGCCATGATCTGGTCCTCGGTGGCGTCCAGCTTGCCGTAGCGGATGTTCTCGTAGATGGTCCCGCCGAACAGCCAGGCGTCCTGCAGCACCATGCCGACCTTGGCGCGCAGCTCCGAACGGCTCAGTTTGGTGATGTCCACCCCGTCCAGGGTGATGCTGCCGGCGTTGAGCTCGTAGAAGCGCATCACGAGGTTGACCAGGGTGGTCTTGCCCGCCCCGGTGGGGCCCACGATCGCCACGGTGTGTCCGGGCTCGGCCGTGAAGGACAGGTCCTCGATGAGCGGCTTGTCCGGTGTGTAGCTGAAGGTGACGTGGTTGAACTCGACGTGGCCGTCGGTCTTCGCCGGAAGGTGCTCGGTGGCCGTCTCGGCGTCCTGTTCGTCGGCGTCGAGGAACTCGAAGACCCGCTCAGCGGAGGCGACACCGGACTGCAACATGTTGGCCATGCCGGCCATCTGCCCCAGCGGCTGGGTGAATTCGCGCGAGTACTGGATGAACGCCGTCGCGTCGCCCAGGCTCATGGCGCCGGAGGCCACCCGCAGCCCGCCAACAACCGCGATCCCGACATAGCTGAGGTAGGAGACAAACTGCATGACCGGCATGATCATGCCGGAGACAAACTGGGCCCCGAAGCTGGCCTTGTAGAGTTCCTCGTTCCGTTCGTCGAAGCGGGCCAGCATGTCGGCGTCGCGGCCGAACACGCGGACGAGGTCGTGGCCGGAGAAGGATTCCTCAATCTGGCCGTTGAGCTCACCGGTGTTCTTCCACTGGGCGGCGAAGAGCTTCTGGCTGCGGGCGCCGATGATGCCGGCGGCCACCCCGGAGAGCGGCAGGGCGATGAGTGCGATCAGGGCCAGCTGCCAGGACACGATGAACATCATGATCACGATGCCGATGACCGTCAGGGCGGAGTTCACGAGCTGCGCGAAGGCCTGCTGGAGCGCCTGCTGGATGTTGTCGACGTCGTTCGTGACACGGGAGAGGATGTCTCCGCGCTGGCGGGTATCGAAGTAGCCCAGCGGAAGCTTGTTGAGTTTCTTCTCCGTGTCATCGCGCAGCTTGCGGACCACGCGCATGACCAGCACATTGAGGACATAGCCCTGCAGCCACAGGAAGATGTTGGCGACGAAGTACATCACCAGCACCACGCTGATCAGGAACGCAAGCTTCTGGAAATCGATGCCGGCGCCCGGCACGACGTCCATCTTGGCGAGCATGTCAGCGAAGTTGTCCTGGCCCTGGGAGCGCAGTCCGTCGATGAACTGCTCCTTGGTGGCCCCGGCCGGAAGTTGCTTGCCAACGACTCCGGCGAAGATCACGTCCATCGCCTGACCCAGGATCCTCGGGGCAATGACGTTGAGGACGACGGCGACCGTGACCATTGCGAGCACGACGATGATGCCGGCGCGCTCGGGCTTCAGCAGCCCCATGAGCCGTTTGGCCGAAGGCCAGAAGTGCTGGGCCTTCTTCGCCGGCACGCCGAACATGCCGCCGTCGGCTTCGCCGGGCGTGTACTCCTCCTCGACGAAGTCGTCCTCCAGCACGTCGGTTGCGACGCTCCCGGCCGCGGTCGAATCAGTTGCCTCGGGCGGCGTGGTGGAGAGTTTCTCGTTGGTGCTCATGCCACTGCCTCCGCGGTCAGCTGGGATTCGACGATTTCCTGGTAGGTGCTGGAGGTTTCCAGCAGTTCCTCATGTGTTCCGCGGTCCACGATCCGGCCGTTGTCCAGCACGAGGATCTGGTCGGCGTCGGCGATTGTGGACACGCGCTGGCCGACTATGATCACGGTGGCATCGGCCGTCTTGGCCTTGAGTGCCCGGCGGAGCCTGGCGTCGGTGGCGACGTCGAGGGCGGAGAACGAGTCGTCGAACAGGAAGACCTTGGGTTCGGTGACGAGGGCGCGGGCGATGCACAGCCGCTGGCGCTGGCCGCCGGAGACGTTGGTGCCGCCCTGGGCGATTCGGGAGGCCAGGCCGCCCTTCTTTTCGCGCACGAAGTCCGCGGCCTGGGCGACCGTCAGGGCCTCCCACAGGTCCGCGTCGGTGGCCTCGGGCTTGCCGAAGCGCAGGTTGTGCTCAATGGTTCCGGAGAACAGGTAGGGCCGTTGCGGCACCATGGCCACGCGCTGCGTGACCTCGGCCCGGTCCAGCTGGGTGACGGGGACGCCGTCGAGCAGGACCTCGCCCGATTCGGCGTCGTAGAGCCGCGGCAGCAGGGCCAGCAGGCTGGACTTGCCGGCACCGGTGGAGCCGATGATCGCCACCGTCTGGCCGGGCTCTGCCGTGAAGCTGATGTTGCTCAGCACGGGTGCCTCGGCGCCGGGGTAGGCGAACGTCACGTTGCGGAACTCGACGCGGCCGGCCTTTGCTGCCGGCGTCACGGGGGTGAGCGGTTCGTGGATGGAGGGTTCGACGTCGAGCACTTCGCCGATGCGGTCGGCACAGACGGAGGCGCGGGGAATCATCATAGCCATGAAGGTGCCCATCATGACGGCCATGAGGATTTGCAGGAGGTACTGCAGGAACGCGGTCAGCGAGCCGATCTGCATCTCGCCGGCATCAACGCGCTGGCCGCCGAACCAGAGTACGGCGGCAGTGGATATGTGCAGGATCATGCCGATGGCGGGGAACATGAGCACGAACAAGGAACCGATCTTCAGCGAGACGTCGGTGAGGTCCTTGTTGGCCGCGCCGAAGCGCTCGGCCTCATGGGGTTCGCGCACGAAGGCACGGACCACGCGGATGCCGATGATCTGTTCGCGGAGGACACCGTTGAGCCGGTCGATCTTCTCCTGCATGGACCGGAAGAGCGGCATGAGGCGGACCACGAGGTAGCCCACCACCACGACCAGCAGCGGCACGGAAACCCAGACGAGCCAGGAGAGGTTGAGGTCCTCGCGCAGGGCCATGAAAATCCCGCCGATGCACATGATGGGCGTGGCCACCATGAAGTTCAGCGCCATGAGCATGAGCATCTGGACCTGCTGGACATCGTTGGTGCCCCGGGTGATCAGCGTGGGTGCGCCGAAGAGGTTGACGTCCCGGGCCGAGAAGCTGCTCACCTTACGGAAGACGCCGCGGCGCAGGTCCCGGCCGAACGCCATCGCGGCCTTCGATCCGTAGTAGACGCCGGCGATCGCCGTGGCCACCTGGACCAGGGCGACGCCGAGCATGACGCCGCCGGTGCGCCAGATGTAGTCCGTGTCCCCGCGGGAGACGCCCTCGTCGATGATCTGGGCATTGAGGCTGGGGAGGTACAGAGCCGCGATGGTGGACGCCAACTGGAAGATGACCACGGCCGCGATGTATGGCAGATACGGCTTTGAATAGCGCCGCATGAGGGTAACGAGCATGCCCACGAGTCCTTACGAAGACCGGACTATGGAAAGTCCGAACGATTTTAGAGGCAGATAAATGGAGTGAGTTGAAAAGCTGATTGAAGACTATCCCTTGGGTCCGACAGCCTTAGCCACCCAACTGTACGAAATCCCCCGCTCGGGTGGAACACGGGGCGCCGAATATCATCCAAACGGCGTACTTAACTGTCCGATTTGGCCGCTCGAGGGACTCGCGAGGGGGCCCCGCGAGAAGGCCCCGCGAGGGCCCCTTCACGAGGGTCCCCCATGGACCCGCGAGAAGGCCCCGCGGCTGCCCCTGGGGCGGCCACGGGGCCTTCGGAATACGGCGCCGGCGCTATTCGGTGCGGTGCCGGCCGTGGGTGGCGATGTACTCCGCGGCCGCCCGCTGCATCTTCCGTTGCTTGGCCAGTGCCCGGTGCAGGGCCCTGAGCTCCTCTGCAACGCGGGCCTGTTCCGCGGCGATCGCGCGCTGCTGCGCAGCCTGTTCGTACACTGCTCCCAGCGCGTCCGCCAGCTGCAGCTGCTGTTCTGCCAGCAACCGCTGGGTCTCCAGCAGCACAGGCAGCACGTCGGCGGCCTCGGGCCGGTCGTCGGCCAGCAAGGTCCGTGCCCGCTGCCGGGCGGCATCGGGGAAACGGGATTCGGCGCGCTCCCGGCTGAGGACCTCGATGAATTCCCGGTCCAGGTCCACGATGCCGGTACCGCCGGCGGTGGAAGCTGCCTTGGCGGCGTCGTCCGGGCTGTTCCGCAAAGGATCGCCCAAAGCCGTCGCTGCCGCGCCCCCGGCCGCTGCCACAGCAGCGTCCGCAGCGGCGTCCCCTGCGTCCCCGGCGTGCTCGGCAGGCTCCGGCCGGACGTCCACGGTGCGGCGCAGCGGACGTTCCTTGATGAACAGGATGGCAACCAGCGCCACGAGGCCGATGATGGCAGAGATCAGGAAGACCTCCGCGATCGCGTCGCCGTAGGCGGCCCGCATGATGTCGCGGATCGGTGCAGGCATGTCCTTGAGGTCCATGCTGGCGCCGGCAGATCCGGCCGGAACCTGGATTCCGGCGGAGGCGAGTCCCTCCACCACGAGCTCCTTGACCCGGTTGCCCAGCACTGCGCCGAGGACCGAGACGCCGATAGCTCCGCCGACGGACCGGAAGAAGGCAACGGAGGCGCTGGCCGTGCCGATGTCCTTGGCCTGGACCGTGTTCTGGACGGCGAGGACGAGGTTCTGCATCAGCAGGCCCAGGCCGACGCCGAGGATGGCCGTGTAGATCCCGGTCAGCCAGAGGTCAGTGGTGTGGTCCATGCTGCCGGCCAGGCCGAGGCCGCCGATCAGCGCGATGGCGCCGGCGATCAGGTACCGCTTCCACTTGCCGGTGCGGCTGATGAGCATGCCCGAGGCGACCGAACCGATCAGGTTGCCCGCGATCATGGGCAGCGTGAGGAGGCCGGCTTCGGTGGGCGTGGCACCGCGTGCCACCTGGAAGTACTGGCCCAGGAACGTCGAGGAGCCGAACATGCCCACGCCGACGGCCACCGAGGCGAGGATGGCGAGGGCGGTTGTCCGCTCCCGGATGATATTCAGCGGGATGATGGGCTGGGCCACGCGGGACTCCACCAGCACCAGCAGGCCCAGGAGCAGGACGCCGCCGCCCACCATGGCCACCGACTGCCACGACCACCAGTCGTAGTAGTCGGGGTTGCCGGCGAAGGAGACCCAGATCAGCAGCAGGCTGACGCCGGAGGTCAGCAGGATGGAGCCCAGCCAGTCGATCTTGGCGGGGCGCTTGACGTGCTGGATCTTCAAGGTGACCTGCAGCAGGATGAGCGCGACGACGGCGAGCGGGACACAGACGAAGAACGTCCAGCGCCAACCCAGCGGGCTGTCGACGATGAAGCCACCGAGCAGCGGGCCGCCGGCCGTACCCACGGCCATGACGCCGCCCATGTAGCCGGAGTACTTTCCGCGGTCGCGCGGCGGGATCATCGAGCCGATGATGGCCTGGGCCAGGGCGGTCAGGCCGCCCATGGCGATCCCCTGGATGACGCGGGCGGTCAGCAGCAGCGGGATGGTCTCGGACAGGCCGGCCATGACGGAACCGGCCACGAAGATAACGATGCTCAGCTGGACGAGGACCTTCTTGTTGAAGAGGTCCGCGAGCTTGCCCCAGATCGGAGTGGTGGCCGCGTTGGCCAGGAGCGCGGCGGTGATCACCCAGGCGAAGTCCGTCTGGGTTCCCTTGAGCTCGGACATGATGGTGGGCAGCGCGTTGGCAACGATCGTGCTGCTCAGGATGGCCGTGAAGAACGCCGCGAGCAGCCCGGTCAGGGCCTCCATGATCTGGCGGTGGGTCATCGCCGCAGGTGCTGCGGCGGCCTGGGGTGCGCGGGGCGCCCTCTGGGGAATCTCCGACTGGGCGTTCAACGGCGCGGTCTTCAACGGCGCGGTCTCCGGCCCCGTGGCGGCAGCGTGGCTAGCCATATATCTACTCCTCAACAATTTCGGTCGTTTTCGTGGGTCCGGCCGTCGTTGCCCGGGCTGAGGTCCTGAGGGACTCAGCAAGTTTTTCGAGGGTGCGCGCCGTCAGTTCGACGTCGTCCTGGCTCCAGTCCTGCAGCAGGCCCTGGAGGGCGGCTGTGCGCTGGTCCTCGATGACGCGCAGCTTCTCCGCGCCTTTGGCGGACAAAGCGATCAGTTGCGCGCGGCCGTCTTCGGGGTCCGGCCGGCGGACCACATAGCCGTGGTCTTCGAGTTCGGCGATGTGCCGGCTGAGGACCGGGGCGCTGACGCCGAGCCGCTCCGCAAGGTGCGTGGCCCGGGATTCGCCCTCCCCCACAAAGCGAAGGACGCCTTGAAGCGCCACCCCGGTGTCCTGCCCGCGCAGGCTGGCGGCGGCAACACAGCGGACGGCGCGCTGGAGGTCGAAGATCTGGTAGACGAGTTTGGCTGCAGCGTTGGATTCAACTGACATGTATGGACACCCCTCTTTTGTTTGCCCAAGGCAACTATATCTTAAAATGGTTACTTCGGGAAACTAACTCTGTTGAGAGGGGTGCCGGGCAGCCCCGAAATCGGCGCTAAGAGGGCGCTTAAAGACAAAACGGACCGGCCGGGTCCGCCCCTCACTGTGAGGGGCAGACCCGGCCGGTCCGCTGTGCCGTGCTGAGTTGTTGAGGGCAGTGCCGCCCGCCCGGCTACGTGGCCAGGTGGGTGGGGCCGAACATCTTGAGCAGGGTTTCGACGACGACGACGTTGGGGCCGTCCGCCGCGAAGCCGGCCTTCAGTGCGTCCCCGACGTCCTCTGGGGCGACCCGGACGGCCGGGACGCCGAAGGACTCGGCGAGCTTGACGAAGTCGGGCCGGGACAGCTCGGTGGCGGTGGCCTTGCCGAAGGCGCCCACCATGTATTCGCGCAGGATGCCGTAGCCGCCGTCGTCCACGATCAGCCAGGTGACCGGGATGTTGTGCTGCTTCGCGGTGGCGAGCTCGGAGATGGAGTACATGGAGGAGCCGTCGCCGGAGACGGCCAGCACCCGGGCCGAACCGCCGGGCGTGCCGGTGGTTTCGAGCCCGACGGCGCCGCCGATCGCCGCGGGGAAGCCGTAGCCGAGCCCGCCGGCGCCCTGTGCGGAGTGGAACTGGCCGTCGCGGGCGTCCCAGCAGCTCCAGCCCCAGTAGGCCGAGATGGTCATGTCCCAGAAGGTCTGCATGTCCGCCGGGACGGCCTCGCGGATGTCGGCCATGAACTTCAGTTCCTTGGCCAGGTCCTGGGATTCGAGCCGGGCCGTGACCTTGGCCAGGGTCTCCTTGACCAGGGCTTCGGGGGCGGTGCCATGCCAGTCCGCGCGCTCTGCGTGCGGTTCCGTCAGGGCGGCGTCAAGCGCGGCGAGGGCCTGGCCGGCATCGGCGCGGATGCCCAAGCCGGGGCGGTTGGACTCCAGCACCCGGGGTTCGGCGTCGATCTGGATGATCCGTCCGCGCGGTTCGAAGGTGAAGTAGTTGGAGGTCACTTCGCCCAGGGACGAGCCGATCACGATCAGCACGTCGGCGTCCTCGAGCAGATCCGTCATGTACCGGTCTTCGATCCAGGACTGCAGCGAGAGCTCGTGGTTCCACGGGAAGGCGCCGTTGCCGCCGGGCGTGCAGATGACCGGGGCGCGGAGTTTCTCGGCGATGGAGAGCAGGGACTTCTCAGCCCGCCCGCGGCGCGTGCCGCCGCCCGCGATGATGGCGGGACGTTCCGCGGTTGAGAGCCATTTGACCGCCTCGCGGACCAGCTCCACGCGGGGCGGGTTGTCGGCCGCTTCGGCGAGGGCATCCTCCACCGGGGGCACCATGATGGGATCCAGCAGGACGTTCTGCGGGATTTCCAGCCAGACGGGGCCCTGCGGCGAGGAGATTGCCTCGGTCCAGGCGTCCTGGATGGCGGAGGGGATGCCGGAGGCGTGCTGGATCAGCCGCTGGGACTTGGTGACGTTCGCGGCCGAGGCCTTCTGGTCATCGAGCTGGTGCAGCATGCCCTTGCGGCGGGCGCCCAGGCCCTCGAGCGGGATCTGGCTCGCCACGACCACCATGGGCACGCCAGTGGCGTAGGCCTCCTGCAGCCCGGCCAGGGACGTCAGCGCGCCCGGGCCGGTGGAGAGGAACAGGACGCCGACCTCGCCGGTGGCGCGGGAGTACCCGTCTGCGGCGAAGGCCGAGTTGTTTTCCACCCGGGAGGAGACAAAGTGCAGGTTGCCGCGGCCCATGGCATCGAACAGGCCCAGGGCGTGCTGGCCAGGGATGCCGAAGACGGTCTTGGCACCGAGGGCCTCGAGGGTTTCGACGACGAGGTCCCCGCCGTTGCGGACGTTGGTGCCCTTGGTCGGGGCAGCAGTACCGGGGTCGAAGTCGATCACTTGAGGGCCTCCGCGGGTGCTGTGATCCGGATGGACTCGGCCGGGGTGCTTGCCGACTTGTTGCTTGCAGCCGCGCTGCCGAAGCCGGCCGGACGGCGGGATTCCTGGCCGAGGGCCTGGGCCGCGTAGCCGGTCGGGGCACCGAAGCGGTCGCCTTCGACGGCGCGGTCCGCCATCAGGGTCACGAGTTCGTAGGCGACATGGCTGGCTGCCACGCCGGTGATCTCGGCGTGGTCGTACGCCGGGGCAACCTCGACGACGTCGGCCCCGACGAGGTTCATGCCGCGGAAGCCGCGGATGATTTCCAGCAGTTCGCGGCTGGTGAGGCCGCCGGCTTCCGGCGTGCCGGTGCCGGGGGCGTGTGCCGGGTCCAGGACGTCGATGTCCACCGAGATGTAGAGCGGACGGTTCCCGATCCGGTCGCGGACCTTGGCCACCGTCTCCAGGACGCCCTGGTAATAGACGTCCGCCGAGGTGACGATGCCAAAGCCGAAGCGGTGGTCGTCGTCGAGGTCCTTCTTGCCGTAGAGCGGGCCGCGGGTGCCGATGTGGCTGATGGCCTCGGTGTCCAGGATGCCTTCCTCGACGGCGCGGCGGAAGGGGGTGCCGTGCGTGTACTCGGCGCCGAAGTAGGTGTCCCAGGTGTCCAGGTGCGCATCGAAGTGCAGCATGGCGATGGGCTCGCCGGCGCGCTCGGCGGCGGCGCGCAGCAGCGGCAGGGCGATGGTGTGGTCGCCGCCAAGGGTGACCAGCTTGCTGCCCGAGGCCGTCAGGTCCAGCGCGTTCTGCTGGATGGTTTCGATGGCGTCGTTGATGTTGAACGGGTTGACCGCCATGTCGCCGGCGTCGGCCACCTGGATGTTCTCGAAGGGGCTGACGTCCCAGGCCGGGTTGTACGGCCGCAGCAGCCGGCTGGCCTCACGGACGGCGTTGGCACCGAAGCGGGCGCCGGGCCGGTAGGAGACGCCGGAATCGAACGGCACGCCGACCACCGTGACGTCCGCCTTGGCGACCTGGTCCAGGCGCGGCAGGCGGGCATAGGTGGCAGCTCCGGCGTAGCGCGGGACGCGGGATGAATCGATGGGGCCAAGGTTGCCATTGGCCTCGATGCGCAGCTCTTCCAAAAGAAGCCTCTCCTTCGAGGATTGACCGACGGTTGTGACAGCCATCATACACTCGAAGTTTCGCATTGCGCATCATTTGTTTACCAAAGCCCGGAAATCCGCGGCCCCGCGGGGCGCCTCACGCGATGGCCGAGGCGCCCCGCTCCCCCGTCCGGACGCGGACGGCGTCGCGCACGTCAATGATCCAGATCTTGCCGTCGCCGAAGCTGCCCGTGCGCCCGCCTTCTTCGATGGCGGCCAGGACCGCGCGCAGGGCGTCCTCGTTGACCAGGACCTCCAGCCGCACCTTGGGCAACAGGTCCGAGTTGTATTCAGCGCCCCGGTACACCTCGAGGTGCCCCCGCTGCCGGCCATAGCCGCTGGCCTGGCTGACCGTCAGTCCATTGACTCCGGACCGCTCCAGGGCTGCGCTGACGGCGTCAACCCGGTCCGGCCGCACAATGGCCGTCACGAGCTTCACGTCGACACCTTGCCGCGGGCGGCCTCACTTTCTGGCTGGGCCTGGGTTTGGACCGGGGCCGCGTCGGCCTTTGCGTGCGGGTCACCGGGGTGGAAGCTGCCGCCGACCATCAGGAGTTCGTACGCCGTCTCGGCGTGCTCCGTCACATCGATGCCGGAGAGTTCGTCGGCCTCGGAAACGCGCATGCCGATGGTCTTGTGGATCGCGAAGCCAATCAGCGTGGTCATGGCGGCGCTCCATGCGGTGACAATCAGCGCGGTGAGGATCTGTGGCCAGAATTGCGCCAGTCCGCCGCCATAGAAGAGGCCGCCGCCGGTCTTGGCGGACGGAAGCGCGAAGAATCCCAGGGACAGGGTGCCCCACAGGCCGCCAACGAAGTGCACGGCCACGACGTCCAGGGAGTCATCGAGGCCGATCTTGAACTTCAGCCCGACCGCGAGGGCGCAGACCACGCCCGCGACCGTGCCGATCAGGATTGCCCCGACGGGATCGATGAACCCGCAGGCGGGGGTGACGGCCACGAGTCCCGCGACGGCGCCCGAGGCGGCGCCGAGCGAGGTCGCATGCCCGTCGCGCAGGCGCTCGACAAACAACCAACCCAGCAGGGCGGCGCTCGTGGCGAGCAGCGTGTTGGTCCAGGCCAGCGCGGCCGTGGCGTCGGCGGCGAGTTCCGAGCCGGCGTTGAAGCCGAACCAGCCGAACCAGAGCAGCCCTGCGCCGAGCATGACGAACGGCAGGTTGTGCGGGCGGATGTTGGGGTCCTTCATGAATCCGAGCCGCTTGCCGAGCACCACCGCCAGCATCAGTCCGGCAATGCCGGCGTTCATGTGGACGACAGTACCGCCGGCGAAGTCGAGGGCAGAGATCTTGCTGCCGATGATGCCGGTGGGCCCGAAGATCCCGCCGCCCCAGACCCAGTGCGCGATCGGTGCGTAGACCAGCGTGACCCAGAGGGCGGCAAAGAGCAGCCAGGGGCCGAATCTGACGCGCTCGGCCACCGCACCGCTGATCAGCGCAACGGTGATGATGGCGAACGTGGCCTGGAAGCCGATGAATATCATGTCCGGCAGGCCTGGCGCCTTCGAGCCGATGGTGCTGGTCAGCCCGCTCAGGCCGAAGTTGGTGAAGGGATCGCCGACGAAGCCGCCCAGCGTGTCCGGGCCGAAGGCCAGGCCGTAGCCCCAAAGGGCCCAGACGACGGCGACGACGCCCATGGCGCCGAAGCTCATCATCATGATGTTAAGGACGGACTTCATCCTGACTAGGCCGCCGTAGAAGAAGGCCAGCCCGGGGGTCATTAGGAGGACAAGGGCGGACGCTGTCAGCATCCACGCTGTCGATCCGGGGTCAAGGACCTGCGGATCCACTTCCATTCCTACTGCAAGAACAGAGAACTTCATTGCGGGAGCCTTCCTCGAGTGCCGGCGCTCCGAGGGCGCCGATTCGGCGAGACCATGAGTCGTTGGGACTGTTGCAGTCCCCCCGCAGATGACGCTACCCACGGCGTGTTTCAGGAAGGCTTTCCGATTCTTGCGGGGATGTTACGGGACGGGTCCGGGCATTAATTTGCCGTTTCCGGCAGATTTCCGGAATGTGACGTACATCTCACCGTGGCCCGTCCCGCCACCAACCGTGCAGGTCAGCTGTACTTGAGGCTGAGCAGCAGGCGCTTCAGCTGGCTGTACTGCTCGGTGATCATCCAGGCCTTGGCGGAGTCGACGGAAGCGAACGCGGGGCTGCCAAAGAGCACCTTGGCCTCGGCTCCGCCGTTGGCAAAGCTGATGTAGGCGGAGCCGGAGTTGGAGACCGGCGGTGCGAAGTCGCGCTCCTTGCGGACGCTCATGTGGAAGTCGGACTGGTCGGCGAAGGAATCAAAGGCGAAGCCGAAGGCCAGCTGTTCGCCGTCGACATCCTTCAGCCCCGGCACCGGAGCGGCGTCCAATACGGTACGGGCCACCGGGCCGGAAGCATTGCTGGCGTTGGTGCTGCTGACGATCGACGCCAGTTCGTTGCCCGTGGCATCGGCGATGACGGCCTGCACGCCCTGCAGCTTGCTGGCGTTCCCGGCCGAACCTACCGTCCGGACCGACCAGGTGCTCGGGTACGAAAAGGACAGGTGCCCGTCCGGGAAGGTAAACACCTTCACGCCGGCCACGGCGCCCGCCGTCGGCGTGGCGGTGGCGGAAGTAGGCGTGGCGGAAGTGGAGGTGGCGCTGGCGGTGGGTGTGGCGGCCGGGGCGGAGGAAGCCGCCGGTGCCGCGTCGGATTCCTGCGATGCCGGGACCGTCGTCGCGGAGCCGGCGGGGCCGCTGCCCGTCTCGCCGGCCCGCTGGCCCGCCGCGGCGCAGGAGCTCAGGCCGAGTGCGGCCGCGAGCGCGGCGGCCAGCGCCAGGGACAGAAAGACGTTCTTGCGGTTCATGGAATCCCCCAGTTGAACTGACGCGAGCGGTTTCCGCTCGTCCTCTATGTTTCCAGATTGCCCGGATTGGCTACTTGCAGTCCTGCCCTCAGCGGCTGGCTGCGGGCACCAGCACCCAGAGCACCTCGACGGCATCGTCCGTGGGATTGACCCAGGTGTGGGGTTCCCGGCCCGGGAAGGTCACGGTGTCCCCGGCGCTGAGCTCGAATTCCTCGTTGGTGAGGATCAGCCGGATGCTTCCCTTGACCACATGCAGGACGTCGACGTCGCAGTCCACGGCATAGAGCTCGGACTCGCCGCGCCCGCGTGGTTCGATCACGGCCTGGATGATCTGGACCCGGCGCTCGGAGCGGGCAGTCAGCAGCCGCTCGACGATCCCCTCGCCGCCGAGGGAGATGCGGGGGCCTTCGTTCTGCTTCGTGAGGTGCGTTTCGGGGGCGGCGAAGAGATCGCCGATCGAGATGGACAGGACCTGGCACAGCGTCACCAGGGAGGCGACCGAGGGTGAGGTGAGGTCCCGCTCGACCCGGCTGAGGAATCCCTTGGTGAGCCCGGTGGCGTCGGCGACCTGTTCAATGGTGAGCCGCTGGGACTGCCGGGCGGCGCGGATCCGCGAACCGATGGCAACGGGAACGTTGCTCGGTTCAACTGGTAGAGCCTTCATTTAGGAACCTTTCACGGCCGGCCGCTTGGCCCCATTCATTGGAGCAATCCTAGCCGGAGCGGACCTTCGTGACGCGGATGCGGCGACGGCACGCAGGGCATCTTGACTGTTACCGGGGTCACAACATACTCTGTTGGGCAACATGTGTTGCCTAATGGGCAATACCGGAGGTTCCGACGGACATCCTCCTCCAACCCCGTCACGCAGCAGCAGACTTGCCGAACGCATCGTTGAGGCCCGGCAATCCCCGCACACGCTGCCAACCAGCTCCAAGGAGCCCTTAAAATGGACGCAAGTTTCGTCAACATCGCCATTGTGGTGGTGTACCTGATCGCCATGCTGGCGTTCGGCTGGTGGGGCAAGTCCCGCACCAAGAACAATAGCGACTTCCTCGTCGCCGGCCGCCGCCTCGGCCCGTTCCTCTACACCGGCACCATGGCCGCCGTCGTCCTGGGCGGCGCCTCGACTGTCGGCGGCGTCGGCCTGGGCTACAAGTTCGGCATCTCCGGCATGTGGCTCGTGGTCGCGATCGGCGCCGGCGTCCTGCTGCTGAGCCTGCTCTTCGCCCCCACCATCCAGAAGCTGAAGATCTACACGGTTTCGCAGATGCTGACCCTGCGTTACGGCACCAGGTCCACGCAGACCTCGGGCATCGTCATGCTCGCCTACACGCTGATGCTGTGCGCCACCTCCACGAGTGCGTACGCCACCATCTTCGTGGTGCTCTTCGGCTGGGACCGCGCGCTCGCCATCGCCGTCGGCGGCTCGATCGTGCTGATCTACTCGACCATCGGCGGCATGTGGTCCATCACCCTGGCGGACCAGGTCCAGTTCGTCATCAAGACGGTCGGCATCTTCCTCCTGATGCTGCCGTTCACACTCAACGCCGCCGGCGGCCTCGACGGCATACGCGCCCGTGTTGACGCCAGCTTCTTCCAGATCGACGGCATCGGCGTGCAGACAATCATCACCTATTTCGTCGTCTACACCCTGGGCCTGCTGATCGGCCAGGACATCTGGCAGCGCGTCTTCACCGCCAAGACCCCGACAGTTGCCCGCTGGGGCGGCGCCACGGCCGGCGTCTACTGCATTCTCTACGGTGCTGCCGGTGCACTGATCGGCCTCGGCGCCCGTGTCGCGCTGCCGGAGATCGACGTCGCCAACCTGGGCAAGGACGTTGTCTACGCCGAGGTCGCCACCCAGATCCTGCCGATCGGCATCGGCGGCCTGGTGCTCGCCGCGGCCGTCGCCGCCATGATGTCCACCGCCTCCGGCGCACTGATCGCCGCGGCCACCGTGGCCCGCGCCGATGTGCTGCCGTTCGTCGCCAGCTGGTTCGGCAAGAACATCAACACCGCCGACACGGACAACCCGGAACACGACGTCAAAGCCAACCGGATGTGGGTCCTCGGACTCGGCATCGTGGCGATCATCATCGCCGTTATCACCAAGGACGTGGTCGCCGCCCTGACCATCGCCTACGACATTCTGGTCGGCGGCCTCCTTGTGGCCATCCTCGGCGGCCTGGTCTGGAAGCGCGGCACCGGTCACGCAGCAGCGGCGTCCATGGCGGTGGGCACGGTCATCACGCTCGGGACCATGATCATCCTGGAGATCAACGCCGAGGTTCCGCTGGACGGCATCTACGCGAACGAGCCGATCTACTACGGCCTGGCGGCCTCCGCGGTCGTCTACATCGCGGTGTCACTGCTGACCAAGCCGACGGATCCCGCAGTCATGAAGAACTGGAAGCGGCGGGTTGCCGGCGAGGCATCCGAGGACGAAGCGATTACGGTTCCGGTGCACTAGGTTCCGCTGGTCTACTGGCCCCGCGTAAACGACGGCGGTGCCTCCCCTCATAGGGGAGGCACCGCCGTCGGGCTTTAAAGCCTTTGGTGAATCATTCATTCTCCTCGGACTCGAGGAATTCCTCCCCTTCGAGCGGCACCACTGGCTTCTCGTCTCCGAGGAAGTCCTCCGCGTCCAGGGGAACCAGCCGGTCGGCCTCTTCGAGGAGCTCCTCGTCCCCGGTCTCCGCGGCATCGCTCACGGGCGCGTCCTCGGCGTAGTCGTAAGCGGGATCGGACTCGAGGGACTCCCGGGCCGGCTGGATGGGATGTGATCCGGTGATATCCATGGTGCAACCTCCGTACGACTCGGTGGCGGCAAGCCCCGGGGAGCCCGCCCTGGGTTTCATTCGAACACCGCTGACACGGACGGTCAAGGTCCCACAAATGCCGCCGGAAAGCAGTCGCTGGCGGCCCGGTCGAGGCAATCCAGTTACGGCCTCCCTAAACCTCCCGCTGAGGATACCCAGCCGAAAAAACGCGGAAATACGCGGTACTCTGGAGTCGCAATGGGGCCGGACCACGCCCGACCAAACCCAGGAGTTTTTCGTGTCTCAGCACACCGAATCGAACCGCAACGATTCTTCGCAGCCACACTCGACACAAGCCTCTTCGGCCCGCACCACGGACCCGGCAGCCCGTTCCGGCCTGAATTCAGACCCAAGTCCCGCGGACATCAAGCGCTGGCGCCAATACCTCGCCGACGAGCGAGCCGAGGCGGCCGTCTACCGGGATCTTGCGCAGAATCGCTCGGGCGAGGAGCGTGCCATCCTGCTGGCGCTGGCCGAGGCCGAGGGACGCCACGAGGCGCACTGGCTGCAGCTGCTCGGCGGCCACGCTGGCAAGGACCGGCATGCCTCCCTCCGCAGCCGGTTCCTGGGCTTCCTGGCCCGCCACTTCGGCTCGGTCTTCGTCCTGGCCCTGGCGCAGCGGGCCGAGAGCCGCTCCCCATACTCCACTGAAGCGTTCGCCACGCCGGCCATGGTCGCCGATGAGCAGATCCATGAAGAAGTAGTCCGCGGACTGGCCACCCGGGGCCGGAACCGCCTCGCGGGGACCTTCCGTGCCGCCGTCTTCGGTGCCAACGACGGGCTGGTCAGCAACCTGTCCCTGGTCATGGGCATGGCGGCGTCGGGCGTGGGCAGCCAGGTGGTGCTCCTCAGCGGCGTCGCCGGCCTGCTGGCCGGTGCGCTCTCCATGGGGGCCGGCGAGTTTATTTCCGTGCGCTCGCAGCGGGAGCTCCTCGCCGCGACCCGCCCCACCCAGATCACGTTGGCGGCAGCCCCGCTGCTGGATATCGAGCACAACGAACTCCTGCTCGTGTACCTGGCCCGCGGGATGTCCCGGGAGGCCGCCGAGCACCGCGTCGCGGAGCGGATGGGCCTGCTGGACTGCGACTGCGATCCGAGCCTGTCGCTGCGGCCGGAACTGCCCGAAAGCGAGGACGAGCACGAGGCCGTCGGCACCGCCTGGGGCGCGGCGGCGTCGAGCTTCTGCTTCTTCGCCTCCGGCGCGATCGTGCCCATCATTCCGTTCCTGCTGGGCATGACAGGTGTGGCCGCCTTGGTGGTTTCGGCCGTCCTCGTCGGCTTGGCGCTGCTGCTTACCGGCGGCGTCGTGGGCCTGCTCTCCGGCACGTCGCCGACCACCCGCGGCCTGCGACAGCTGGCCATCGGCATGGGCGCCGCCGGCGTGACGTACCTGCTGGGCCTGGTCTTTGGCGCCGTGGTTGGTTAGTGGACGGCCCTGAATTTAGGGACCGCGGGCCGCGGCACAGCCGGCGCGCCACCGCGCTGCGGGTTGTCAGAAACCTTGCCGCAGCTGCCGTGATCGCCGGCGGGGCCTTCCTCACGGCCGGACTGGTCTACGGCGATCCTCGATTCACCGGCCTGTTCGAGGTCAGCCGCGGAACGGGACACACGGCCGGCCGGGACGTGCAGGCGGAGCCGCGGTCCGGGCAGGAGTCCGGCCAGCCTGCCGTGCCTGCCACCGGGGACCGGGCCGACACTCCCCCGCCCGGTCTCGAGGAGCAGGACCGGCCCCTCGGCGCTCCCCGGAAATCGGAGAGCGCCAGCACCTCGTACAAGTTCCTCGCAACGAACGACGACGGCTCTCCGGTGGGTTACTCGCCGTGCCGGCCCCTGCACTACGTGGTCAACGCCGCCCTGGCGCCGCGGGGTGCCGAACGGCTCGTTGAAGATTCCATCCGGACGATCTCGGAGGCCACCGGGATCAAGTTCATCAGCGATGGCCCCACCACGGAGACTCCCTCGCCAACCCGGGCGCCCTACCAGAAGGACGCCTACGGGGACCGGTGGGCGCCGCTGCTGATCGCCTGGACCACACCGGAACAGGCCCCGCAGCTTAAAGGCCCGGTGATCGGCACGGGCGGCAGCACCCACTTCAGTTTCGGCGACGGTCCCAAGAGCTTTGTCACAGGCAGCCTGGAACTGGATGCCCCGCAAATCGCCGAAGACCTGGACCGCGGCCAGGGTGGGGCCTATGCCACGGCCGTGATTCTGCACGAGCTCGGCCACGTGATGGGCCTGGAGCATGTGGATGACCCGGTCCAGCTGATGTACCCGGAGATCGGCGCCCCGGACGGGCTTGCCGACGGTGACCTGAACGGGCTCTACGAGCTCGGCCACGCCCAGTGCCGCAAGGATCTCTGACCGGCTGAAACGCCAGAAACACCCCTACACCTCCGGTTGCGCTATCACTCTTGGCGGCCATTCCGGGGGTTTAAGGCCTAGAGCTGATAGCGCAACGGGGGTGCGGGGGGCGGACTGGGGGTCAGGAGACCTGGAGGCCGCCGTTGATGTCGTACGTGGCCGCCGTGATGTACCCGGCGTCGGGGCCGAGCAGGAAGGCGATCAGGGCCGCCACTTCCTCGCGGCTGCCGACGCGGCCCATCATGATCCCTTCGGACATCTGCGCCTTGCGGTCCTCACTCAGGGTGCCGCCCATGATGTCCGTGTCGATGGGGCCGGGGGCGATGGCGTTGACGGTGACGCCGAATTCGCCCACTTCGCGGGCCAGGGCCCGGGTGAATCCGATGATGCCGGCCTTGGAGGCGCTGTAGGCGACCTTGGAGTAGGTGCCGCCGCCGCGCTGTGCGGAAATCGAGGAGATGCTCACAATCCTGCCGAGCTTGCGCTCAATCATGCCCTTGAGCACGCGCTGGGAGACGATGAAGGATCCGCGCATGTTGATGGCGAAGACCTTGTCCCATTCTTCGACCGTGGTGTCCATGAACGGCGTCGGGGAACTGATGCCGGCCAGGTTGGCCAGGGCCACGATCGGAGGCAGCGAGCCCTCGATCTCCGTGATGGCCCGGTCTACGGACGCGGCGTCGGACACGTCCGCGCCGACGCCGATGGCCTTGACCGCGCGGTTGGAGCCGATCTCGGCGGCAGCTGCGGCGGCGTCCTCGGCGTTGATGTCCAGGATTGCGATGGACCAGCCCTCGCTGGCCAGGCGGTCGGCGGCGGCGCGGCCGATGCCGCGGGCTGACGCGGCGCCGGTCAGGACGACGGTGCGCTCAGTGGGGAACGGGGTAATTGATGTCATTGCGAAGGTTCCTTCAGGGAGTTCGGGATCAGGGTACTTTGGCCGGGTCGACGACGGCGGCAGCCGCCGCGACGGCGGGGTCAAGAGCGGCGTCGCCTTCGGGGCGCTTGCGGGCGTAGAGGTAGGTGGCCGCGGCGGTGAGGCACAGGCAGAGGGAGAGGAACAGCAGGCCGCTCTGGTTGCTGCCGGTAGCGTCCTTGAGGAGCCCGACGGCGTACGGGGAGATGAAGCCGCCGAGGTTTCCGAGCGAGTTCACCAGGGCCAGTCCGGAGGCGGCTGCAGCGCCGGTCAGGGCGGCGGAGGGCATCGAGAGGAACGGGGCGATTGCGCCGTAGATCCCCATGGCCGAGAGCGTCAGGCCGATCATCGCGAGGAACGGGTTGACCGGCAGCAGGTAGCCGGCGGCGAGGAGTCCCACGCCGGCGAGCACCATGCTGACCGCTGTGTGCCAGGCGCGCTTGCCGGTCCGGTCCGCGCGCTTGCTCCAGAAGTAGACGAATACTGCGGCCACGGCGTAGGGGATGAAGACGATGAAGCCAACTTCGGCCGTGGAGAACTTGCCAAGGGCTGCGACGATGGTGGGCATCCACAGGCCCAGGCCGTAGATTCCGCACACCAGGCCGAAATACAGGGCGGAGTAGACCAAGGTGCGCTTGTCCTTGAGCCCGGCCATGAAGTTGTGCTTTCCGGACTGGGACTTGGCTGCCAGTTCAGCGTCCATGGTGGCGGCGAGCCAGTTGCGCTCGTCGACGTTGAGCCATTTGGCGTCCCGCGGCCGGTCCGTCATGAGGATGGGGGTCAGGAGTCCAAGCGCGATCGCCGGGATGCCTTCGATGATGTAGAGCCACTGCCAGCCCTGCAGGCCCATGATGCCGTCCATCTGCAGGAGGAGCCCGGATACCGGGGCGCCGAGCGCGTTGGAGACGGGCTGGGCGAGGATGAAGATGCCCAGCACGGTGACGCGCTGTGCGGCGGGGAACCAGAGCGTCAGGTAGAACAGGATCGCCGGGAAGAACCCGGCCTCGGCGGCACCGAGCAGGAACCGGACGATGTAGTAGGTGGTTTCCCCGTTCACCAGGCACATGGCGGTGGCGAAGATGCCCCACGTGATCAGGATCCGGGCCAGCCACTTGCGGGCGCCGAACCGGTACATGCCCGCGTTGCTCGGAACTTCAAGAAGGGCGTAACCGAGGAAGAAGATGCCGGCGCCAAGACCGTAGGCGGCGGAGGTCAGGCCGATGTCCTCGCTCATGGTGAGTTTGGCGAAGCCGACGTTGTTGCGGTCCAGGTAGGCAACGAAGTAGAGCAGGACAATCAGGGGCATGACGCGACGGCGGACCTTGCGGAGCGTGCGGTCGCCCAATTCGCCGAGTCCGGAGGACTTGGGGGCTAATGAAGTCATCATCGACCTTCTTACGTGAGTTCCTGCCCTGCGGCTGTGCCGGGTGAGGAAGTCGGTGGATTAGGGAGTGGAGATCCTGCCCGTTTGCGAGTGTTGCAGGATGTCTATTTGAGTCAGATGTCAGACATCTGATTCAAGAACTAGGCACGAGCTTAGAATGTGATTCGGATTACGTCAAGGGTCTGGGGGCGGACGTCAGGACTTGACGCCGCGGACGTACCGCTCGTAGTCCGCATTGGTCTGGTCCATGTGCTCATCCATCGCCTGCCGCGAGCGCTCGGCGTCGCCGCTCAGGATGCTGTCCAGGACCCGCTGGTGGTAATCGATGGCGTGCTGCTGGATCACGCCGACGGCCGACGTCTCGCGTCGGGTCATGTACAGCAACTGGCCCAGCTGGGCGAACAGGGCCCGGACAAAGGGGTTGCCGGAGGCCCTCAGGACGGCGTCGTGGAAGCCAATGTCCGCCTCGACGAAGCGGTCCAGGTCGCCGGACTCGTGGAAGCGCTTCATGTCCGCGATGCACTCGCGCATCTGCTCGGCGTGCTCGGAGGTGTAGCGCTTGGCGGCGAGCGCGGCCGCGCCGGTCTCCACCATGCGGCGCATCTCGATCAGTCCCACCGAGACCTGGTCGGCCGCGTTGCCGTGCGAGGCCGCCTTAAAGATCGCGTCCAGGCCGGTCCAGTTGTCCGTGGGGTTGACGAAGGTTCCCCGGCCGGCCTTCACGTACAGGATGTTTTGGGCGCGGAGTGCCTTGAGGGCTTCGCGCACCGTCAGCCTGCTGACGTCGTAGGCTTTGGCGATGTCGGCTTCCGGCGGAATCGTACTGTGCGGCTGGAGCTTTCCATCGAGGATTTCGGTCAGCAGGCCGTCGACGAGCTCGTCGACCAGAGTCCTGCGGCCCATCCCGATTACCACCTTCAGTCGCGTTTTGTGCTTCCATCCACATTACCCAAGTCCCGCAGGCCCGGCCATGTACGCCTCGAGCTTGGCCAGCGTCTGTTCCAGGTTGGCCGGATGGCGGCGCAGGTAGCCCGCCAGCCGGAGAAGGCTCTTGCCGTGGACCCGCCGCGCGTCCCATTGCTCTGTGACCATGGTGCCGGCGGTTCCGTCGGCACCGGTGGACGGCTCGAGCAGGTAGCGCCACACGTGGCCATAGAAGTGCCGCCACGCGATCCGGCGGCCTTCCTCGAACTCGCAGACCCGGTTGAGGATTTTGTAGTTCACCCGCATGTTCATGTGCATGCCGAACCTGGCGCCGAGGTACAGCCGCCGGGGCCCGCGCGGCTGGGCGCCCTTCACGGTGTCCGAGCCGTCGATCACGCTGTGAAGGGCGGGCGTGGCGAGCACCTCGAAGATGGCTTCCGGGGCGGCCGGGATGTATCGGCTGCGGGACACGAGATAACGGGCGTTCATCTGGCAATCCTAGTCCGCGATCATGTTGCAGAATGAGGCATGCAGACTTCCCGCAACCTCGCCGGCGCCCGGCCGCGCATCGGCGTACCTGTCCGCCTCAGCAGCTCCGCCGACCCTGACCCGCGTGTGGCGGAGGCCAACGGATTGTTCGAGTACATCGTGGAGCTGCTGCGGGAGGGCGGCGGCGAACCGGTGCTGCTCACCGCTGTGGAGCCGTCCGACGGCGGCCTCGCCGCGGAGTTGTCGACCCTTGACGGCGTCGTGCTTCCCGGTGGCGGCGACCTCGACCCCGGCCTCTACGGCGAGGAACAAACCGATCTTTGCTACGACGTCAATCCCGCCCAGGACGCGCTGGACGTTGTGGTGGCGCGGCAGGCGATCGACGCCGGGCTGCCCGTGCTCGGCATCTGCCGCGGGCACCAACTGCTCAACGTGCTCTATGGCGGGACCCTGGTCCAGGACATGGCGCCGGGGACAGTCGTGCACCATGAGACCGCGCCGGTGCACGGGGCCGGACCGTGGGCCTGGCATGAGGTCGGCGTGCAGGCCGGCTCCAGGGTGGCTGCCTTGTACGGGAGCGAATCCGGTGCCGTGAGCGTGAAGATCGCGTCCGGCCACCACCAAGCCGTGGCCCGGGTGGCCGAGGGTTTGACGGTGACGGCCGTGGCCGAGGACGGGACCATTGAAGCGCTGGAGGATCCGGAGCGCTGGGTGGCCTCGGTCCAGTGGCACCCCGAGGCGCTGGAAATCCCCGCCGGAGAGCGACTCGCCCCCTTCCGGGCCTTCGTCGACGCGTGCCGGGCCCGCCGCTAAGGCCGGCAAGCCAACCGGAAACCCCGGGGCCGCGGCCCCGGGGTTTCCGTTTAGCTGCATTCAGTTCACTGGGCCAGGCCCAGGGGCTGGGCTCAGGGCCAGGCTCACCTGGCGACGCTGAGGGCCACGCGGACCGGCACGCCGGTGGCGAGCGATTCCTGGGCGGCGTCTGCCACCCGGGAAGCCGCCACGGCGTCTTCCGGGGTGCAGGGGTTCTCCCGGCGGCCAAGGATCAGTTCCACGAAGGCGGCCATCTCGGACCGGTACGCCGCCTCGAACCGCTCGGCGAAGGTCAGGTGCGGCTTTCCGGCGGGGAAGGTGATCCCAGCCTCGGCGGAGGCCAGCGCCGTCTTGTCGTCCAGGCCCACCATGAGCGAACCCCGGGAGCCCTGGATTTCGAGCCGGACGTCATGGCCGGCCCCGTTGTAGCGGGTGGCGGAGACCGTTCCCACGGTGCCGTCGTCGAACGTCACCAGCGCGAGGGCCGTGTCCACGTCGCCGGCTTCGCCAATGGCCGGATCTCCGTTGTTGGAGCCCCTGGCGTACACCTCGACGATTTCGCGGCCCGTGAGCCAGCGCAGGATGTCGAAATCGTGGACCGAGCAGTCGCGGAACAACCCGCCGGAGCTGGCCAGGAACTCCACCGGCGGCGGCGTCATGTCGCACGTGACGGCGCGCAGGGAGTGGATCCAGCCCAGTTCGCCGGCCTGGTAGGCGCGGCGCGCCTCGAGGTAGCCGGCGTCGAACCGGCGCTGATGCCCGATCTGCACCACGCCCTGGCGCTCGCGGACATAGTCGAGCACCGGCAGGGCGTCGGCCACGTTCAGGGCCACGGGCTTCTCGCAAAACACAGGGATCCCGGCGTCCACGCCGGCCTTGATGAGCTCGGGGTGGGTTCCGGTTCCCGTGGCGATGACCATGCCGTCCAGGCCGGAGCCCAGCAGGGCCTGGACCGACGGGAGGAATTCGGCGCCCAGACCGGACGCCACGGCCCGGGCATGCACTTCGGCGACGTCCGTGAGCCGGAGCCGGACGTGGATCCCTTGCGGATTCAGGACCTCGTTGAGGGCGGCGATGTTGTTGGCGTGCATGACGCCGATCCGCCCAACTCCGACGAGGCCGAGTACGACGTCCCTCATGCCGCTGCCCTCGCGGTCACAGTGAACGCTGAGCGGAAGGCCTCCAGGGCCGCATAACTGTCTCCACTGGCCCATGCTTCCATGCCCACTGTCCCTTCGTAGCCGGCATCGGCGAGTGCCCTGGCGACGGCCGCGTAGTTGATCTCGCCGGTCCCGGGTTCACAGCGGCCAGGAACATCCGCCACCTGGATTTCGCCGATGTACGGCAGGGCGCTCCGGACGAGTTCGATCAGGTTCCCCTCCCCCATTTGGGCGTGGTATAGATCCAGCATGAGTCTGGCGTTCGGATGCCCGGCGGCCTGCACCAGCGCCAGGGTGTCCTTGGCACGGGCCAGCGGGATGCCGGGGTGGTCAAGGATGGTGTTGAGGTTCTCGAGGCAGAAGGTCACGCCGTGCTTCTCACCGAGCTTTCCGAGCCGTTCCAGGGTCCGGGCGCCGGTGGCCCACATGTGGCCGCTGGATCGGTAGACCGGCCGTGCCGCCTGGCCGTCGACGAGTTCGGCCGGGTGGACCACCAGCCGGCTGACGCCAAGCTCCAGTGCGGTGGGGATCAGGGTCTCGGCTGTCCGCACCACGTCATCCGCCGTGTCCGGGTCCACGAGGCTGCCGGCGGTGTATCCGGTCATGGACGAAAACACCGCCCCGGTGGCCTTGAGCGCGCCGATGTCTTTGGAGCGCGAGTCCCAGAGTTCGACGTCGAAGCCCGCCTCGTGGATCCGGCGCACCCGCTCCGTGAAAGGCAGGTCGGTGAAGACCATCTCGGCGCAGACGGCAAGCCGCATTAGAGGACCGCCTTCTCGTTGACGGCCACTGTGTTGACCGTTGCCGGGGCCCCCTGCTTGACCGACTCGATGCAGGCCAGGGCTACGGCCAGCGCGCGCCGGGCGTCATTGGCCACCGGGGTGAGGGTGAACGGCTTCGACGGCGGCACTGTTCCGTCGCGCCGGGCGCGCACCGCGTCGGCGAAGTCCACGAGTTCATCGGTGTAGGCCTGCCGGAAGAGTTCGACGTTCAGCCGTGGAGTGTCGGCGGACATCCCCTCGGCGGTGAACCGGCGGGCGGCGGTTTCGGTGGACCGTCCGGCCTGGACCATGCCGCGGGAACCGAAGACCTCGCCGCGGATGTCGTAGCCGTAGAGAGCGCTGAAGTTTGCCTCGGCGACGGCGATCGCGCCGTTGCTGTAGCGGATGGTCACGACGGCGGTGTCCAGGAAGCCCTGGTCCCGCAGTCCCGGCTCCACGAGTGCGTCGGCGACTGCGTAGACCTCCACAGGTTCGGCGCCTTCGTTGAACCAGTTGAGGGTGTCGAAGTCGTGGATGAGGGTCTCGAGGAAGACCGTCCACGCCGGGATCCTGGCGGCGTGGCCGATGCTTCCCGTGCCCGGGTCCCGGGTCAGTGAACGCATCAGCTGGGGCGTCCCGGCAATTCCGGCGGCGAGGTCCTTCTTGGCTGCCTGGAAGTCGTCGGCGTACCGGCGGTTGAAGCCGATCTGGAAGTGCACCCCGGCGGCGTCGACGGCGGCAAGGGCGGCGTCGAGTTCCTGGAGCCCCAGCCCTGCGGGCTTTTCGCAGAAGACGTGCTTTCCGGCGGCCGCAGCCTGCCCGATCAGGGAGGAATGGAACCGGGCGGGGCTGGCGATGACGACGGCGTCGATCTCCGGGTCGGCCAGGAGGTCGGCGGCGTCGGCGGTCACCTTCGCGGTGCCCAGGGTGCCGGCCAGTGCCTCGGCGGATTCCAGGTTGGGATCCGCGATGGCGGCCAGGACGGCGCCCGGGACCCGGCGGGCAATGCTCTCGGCGTGGAAAGCGCCCATCCAGCCGGAGCCGATCAGCCCGATCCGTACGGGCTGCGCGGCGTCGGACGGGGTGCGGTTGAGGTAAGCCAAAGGCCTGTCCTTTCTAGGATTTGGGACGGTACTTACGCGTACGTGTTACCGGTCGTCTGGGCCACGTCGGCGACTTCGCCCTGGACTTCTTTCACGATGTCGCCGTGGCCGCCGAGTTGTTCGAGTTCGTGGGCGAGTTCGGCGAGTTCGGCGCCGCCGGCCATTTGGGCGGTGAGTTCGTCCAGGGTGATGTCCTTCTTGTCGTAGTAGCCGATCGACTTGCCGCGTTTGAGCAGCAGGAACCGGTCCCCGACGGGGAAGGCGTGGTGCGGGTTGTGGGTGATGAAGATGACGCCCAGGCCGCGGTCGCGGGCCTGGAGGATGTAGCGCAGGACCACGCCGGACTGCTTCACGCCCAGCGCCGCGGTGGGCTCGTCCAGAATCAAGACCTTCGCGCCGAAGTACACGGCGCGGGCGATCGCGACGCACTGGCGTTCACCGCCGGAGAGCTGGCCGATGGGCTGCTCGACATCGCGCAGGTCGATGCCCATCGCGGCGAGTTCCTTGAGCGTGATCTCCTTCATCTTGTCGACGTCCATGCTCTTGAACGGGCCGAACCCGGACGTAAGTTCGGAGCCGAGGAAGAAGTTCCGCCAGATCGGCATCAGGGGCACCACCGCGAGGTCCTGGTAGACGGTGGCGATGCCCACGTCCAGGGCGTCGCGGGGGGAGGTGAATTTCCGGTCCTCGCCCATGACTTTCAGTGTTCCGGCGTCGTGCTGGTGCAGGCCGGCGATGATCTTGATCAGGGTGGACTTTCCCGCGCCGTTATCGCCCAGGACGCAGGTGACGCGGCCGTTGTCCACGGCCATGGTGACATCGGAGAGGGCGATGATGTTCCCGTAGTGCTTGGCGACCCCGTCCAAGGAGAGCAGGTGCACGGGGGTGTGGGTGAGGGGGTCTTTTTCGTTCTGCAGCAGGGTCTGCTGGTCGATCTCTTTGGCATTCATTTCCGGGCCCCTTTTACTTCAGTTCCGCGCGGCGCTTGACGATGAGGTTGACGATGGTGGCCAGCAGCAGCATCAGGCCCAGGAAGAACTTGAACCAGTCCGGGTTCCACTGGGCGTAGACGATGCCCTTGTTGGCCATGCCGAAGATGAACGCGCCGATCGCGCCGCCGATCGCCGAGCCGTATCCGCCGGTCAGGAGGCAGCCGCCGATCACCGCGGCGATGATGTAGAGGAACTCGTTGCCCACGCCCTCACCGGACTGCACGGCGTCGAAGGCGAAGAGGTTGTGCATGCCCAGGATCCAGGCGCAGAACCCCACGGCCATGAACAGGCCGATCTTGGTGGCCTTGACCGGCACGCCCACGGCGCGGGCCGCGTTCGCGTCCCCGCCGACGGCGAAGATCCAGTTCCCCACCCGGGTCCGCATCAGCACCCAGGTGGCCACCGCGACGAGCGCGAACCAGATGAACACGGTGATCTTGACCTCGACGCCGCCGATACTGATCGAGGAGGCGAAGACCGCATGGGCGGAGGCGAAGCCGTCCATGGACGAGATTGACGGTGAGGACACCGAGCCGCCGATCAGCCGGGTCAGGCCCAGGTTCAGGCCGGTCAGCATCAGGAACGTCGCCAGGGTCACGATGAAGGAGGGCAGCTTGGTCTTGATCAGGATCCAGCCGTTGATGAACCCGATCGAGAGGGACACCACCAGGGCCAGGCCTACGCCGACCCAGACGTTGGTGCTGAAGTTCCAGCTGAACAGCGACGCGGTCAGCGCCGAGGTGATCACCGCGACGCCGGTGGAGAGGTCGAACTCCCCGCCGATCATCAGCAAGGACACTCCGACGGCCATGATCCCGATCGTGGAGGAGCCGTACAGGATGGTCGCGAAGGCGTTGGGCTGGGTGAACGTCGGGGACACCAACGCGAAGAAGATGAAAAGGACGATCGCGCCCACCAGGGCACCGACCTCGGGACGTCCCAGCAGTTTCTGGAACGGACTGCGCTTGGCGACGCGCTCATCGGGCGCCGGCGACTTTGTCTTTGTCTGGGTGATGGTCATGATGATTCTCCTTGCTGCCGGGCCGGCACGGGGCCGGCCCGGCCAGCGGACTGTTAGCGGATACCCTGCTGGGCGAACTTCAGGACATCAGCCGCATTGCTCTTGTCTACGATGCTCGGGCCGGTGAGGACCGACTGTCCGCCGCCCAGCTTGAATCCGCCGCGCTTGTTCTGCCACAGCGCATCAACTGCGCTGTAACCCTGCAGCCACGGCTGCTGGTCCACGGTGAAAAGGACAGCTCCGTCAACGATCTTCTGGGCGAGATCCGCGTTCAGGTCGAAGCTTGCTACCTTGGCGGAGCTGCCGGCATCAGTGACCGACTTGAGGAGCGTGAGGGTGATGGGGGCGCCGAGGCCGATGATGACGTCGGCGTCCTTGGACGCCTGGAGCTTGGCGGTCGCCGTGGACTGAACGGCGGTCATGTCCTTGCCGTCGACGTACAGGATTTCCGTTCCGGGCACCTTGGCCTTGACGCCGGCGCAGCGCGCTTCAAGGCCAACGTGGCCCTGCTGCTGAATCACGCAGACCGGGTGCTTGTAGCCCTCCGCCGCGAGCCTGGTGCCGACGGCCTCGCCGGCCAGCTGCTCGTTGGAACCGAAGTGGGTGAAAGCGCCGAGTGCCTGGGAGACGCCTTCACCGGCATTGAGGCTGACGACGGGGATGCCGGCGTCGGTGGCCTTCTTCAGGACATCCTTCAGAGCGTCCGGCGTCGCGAGGGTGACAGCGATGCCGTCAACCTTCTGGTCGATGGCCTGCTGGACGAGCTGGGCCTGCCGGCCGGCTTCGGGATCGGACGTGTACAGGAGTTCAACGTTGTCCTTCGCCGATGCCTCCTCGGCGCCCTTGCGGACGATATCCCAGAAGGTATCGCCTCCCGAGGCGTGGGTGATGAGGGCGACCTTGAGCCGGGGCGTCGAGACGGCCTGGCCGCCACCGCCGGCTGCGTTGCCCGTGTCCGCGGGCTTGCCGCCAGTGCTGGAACAGGCGCTAAGGGCCATCATCGGAACGACGGCGGCCACCAGCGCCGCCTTCCGCCAGGAAAACTTCTTCACGATAAATCTCCTTTGATTCGGGCTACCCCGCACGCTTCATCACGCCGGTCCGTGAGCCTTCTCCACTGATCATGGTGACTCCGATCACAGTTGTCAATAGTTTGTCCTGACATTAGGATGTTTTGACGTAACGCAACGCGATTCAGTCGACATTTTGGCGGGGTCGATCATTCAGGAAGGGCCCACCAACCCCCTACTCCCCCGGCGTCGAACACCAACCCTTGGCCGCCCACGGCAGCCCTGCTACTATCAGAAAAAGGCAGTATGTCCTATCAAGCGAACATAGCCTGACATGCGCGGACAGGCCGGCACTACGGCCGCCGCGGAGCACAAGGGAGCGCGCCCAGTGGCGAATCAACTAAATCTGCGGATCGACCGTTCTTCCCCCGTACCGCTGTATCACCAAGTGGTGCAGGGCATCGAGGCCGCGATCCACACGGGACTGCTGGAGCCTGGCAGCAGGCTGGAAAATGAGATCGACCTGGCCGCCCAGCTCAATCTTTCCCGTCCCACCATGCGCAAGGCCATGGACGAGCTGGTCCGTTCCGGGCTCCTGGTCCGCAAGCGCGGCGTGGGCACCCAGGTGGTCTCCAGCCAGGTCCGCCGCCCGCTGGAGCTCTCGAGCCTCTACGACGACCTCAGCAACAACGGCAGCAAACCCACTACCGACGTGCTGAGCTTCTCGCATGAGGAGGCGGACGCCACGATCCGGACGGCGCTGCAGCTTCCAGCCGGCGCCAAGGTGTACCACTTCAGCAGGCTCCGGAAGGTGGGCGGCAAGCCGCTTGCCCTGATGGAGAACTGGGTGCGCGATGACATCACGTCCATCGACGAGGCAGGCCTGGCCTCGCAGGGCCTCTACGCCATCCTGCGCAACGGCGGCGTGAATTTCCGCCTGGCCTCCCAGCGGATCGGCGCCATGATCGCCAACGACTACCAGGCGCCGCTGCTTGAGACCACGCCCGGCTCTGCCCTGGTCACCATGGAGCGCACCGCCGTGGACGACACGGGACGCATGGTGGAAACCGGCCACCACGTCTACCGTGCGGATTCCTACAGCTTTGAAATGACACTGGTTCAAAGGTGACAGTTCAAAGGTGAGCGTTCAACGGTGAGCGTTCAACGGTGAGCGTTCAGCGCTAAGAGTTTAGAGAAACGGGTCCCATGGATAAGCGCTCAACGACGGGCGCTAACCATCCCGACAGCACACACGCGCCTTCCTCCGGCGCGACAACGAAAGGGCAGCTTCCATGGCCAATTGGGTCTATCCACTCGGCACCGCCGCCGAAGGCAAGTGGGACATTTCGATCGGGACGTCCGATTCCGCATTGGCGGTGGATGGCTGGGCGCACACCGGGCTGAAGGTCGCCACGCTGGCGGCCGGCGGCGCCGTCGGACTGGAGGCCGCGGCGGAGGAACGCATCGTGATCCCGCTCAACGGCTCCTTCGTGGCGACCGTGGACGGCCAGGACTATCCGCTGGCCGGCCGGGACAGTGTCTTCAGCGGCCCCAGTGATGTGCTCTACACGGGAACTGGCAAGGCGGTGACCATTGCCTCGGCCGACGGCGGCCGGGTGGCGGTGGCCACGGCCCCGGCCAAGGCCTCCTACCCGGTCCGCCTCGTCACCGCGGCCGAGACGCCGGTAGAACTGCGCGGAGCGGGCAACTGCTCCCGCCAGGTCCACAATTTCGGCACCCCGGCGGCGTTGGAAGCGGACCGCTTCATCGTCTGCGAGGTCCTTACCCCGGCCGGCAACTGGTCCTCCTATCCCCCGCACAAGCACGATGAGGAAAAAGACGGCGAGACCAGCCTCGAGGAGATCTACTACTTCGAAACCCGCGTGGCGCCCGGAGCGCCTCGGCGCCCGGGCGCCGAGGACGCCATCGGCTACCAGCGGGTCTACGCCTCCGATGAGCGGCCCATCGACGTTTCGGCCGAGGTCCGGACAGGCGATGTCGTCCTGGTGCCCTACGGCTGGCACGGGCCCGCCATGGCCGCCCCCGGCTACGACATGTACTACCTCAACGTCATGGCGGGACCGGGCCCGGTCCGCGAGTGGCTCATAAGCGACGACCCGCACCACGGCTGGATCCGCCAGACCTGGGAGGGCCAGGACCTGGACCCGCGGCTGCCGTTCGGCCGATAGGCCCGCTGCTGTTAGGCCGTTAGGCCGTTAGGCCGCCTGCAGCTCGGTCTCTGCCTCAGCCTCGGAGCTGTCGACGTCGGCCGGCCGGCCGGCGTCGTGCTTCTTGGCAGCCGCGGCCGCGAACGCCATGACCACCAGGCCCAGCAGGGTGATCCCGGCACCGGCCCAGATCGGCGAGGTGTAGCCGAGGCCGGCGGTGATTGTGACGCCGCCCAGCCAGGCCCCCAGGGCATTGCCGACGTTGAAGGCGCCAATGTTGGCGCCGGAGGCCAGGGTGGGAGCGCTGCTGGCGTACTTCATCACGCGCATCTGCAGCCCGGGAACCGTGGCGAAACCGAAGCCGCCCAGCAGGACCATGGTGGCGATGGTCATCGGCTGGTTGCCGGCGGTCAGGGCGAAGGCCACGAGCACCACCACCAGGACAGCGAGCACCACCAGCAGGGTGCGGTCCACATTCTTGTCGGCCGCCTTGCCGCCGAGGGTGTTGCCGATGAAGAGCCCGACGCCGAAGAGGATCAGCAGCCACGGGACGGTGGTGGCGGAGAAGCCGGTGACCTCGGTGAGGGTGAAGGCAATGTAGGTGAAGGCGCCGAACATGCCGCCGTAGCCGAGGATGGTGACCAGGATGGAGAGCCAGACCTGCCCGGACCGGAAGGCCCGGAGCTCGCCGCGCAATCCGCCGGTGGCAGAACCGTCAGCCGCGGCGCCGGAGCCGGTTTTCGGAACGAGGGCGAGGATGCCTGCCAGGGCAACGACGCCAACGACGGTGATCGCCCAGAACGTGGCCCGCCAGCCCGCGGCCTGGCCCAGCATGGTGCCGAACGGGACACCCAGGACATTGGCCGCCGTGAGGCCGGTGAACATGATCGCGATCGCGCCGGCCTTCTTGTTGGGCGCCACCATACTGGCGGCCACCACGGCACCGATGCCGAAGAATGCCCCGTGCGCCAGCGCGGCAATAATGCGGCCGGCCATCATCAGCCCGTAGTCGGGGGCGAGCGCCGAGACGAGGTTGCCGGCGATGAACAGCACCATCAGCACGGCCAGTACCGGCTTGCGCTCGAATCGCGTCACGGCCGCGGTGAGACCAAGCGCTCCCACCACGACGGCGAGCGCGTAGCCGGAGATGAGCCAGCCAGCGGTGGCCTCGGTGACGTGGAAGTCTGCGGCCACTTGCGGCAGCAGGCCCATGATGACGAACTCGGTGAGTCCGATGCCGAACCCGCCGAGGGCGAGGGCTATCAGGCCAACAGGCATGGAGGTGCTCCTTACAAAGCTGTACGGAAAGGGGTATGACGCGTAAGCTAGTAATTGCAGACGCGTTATTTATTGATGTACAACAAATTGTTGCACAAGCAGATACAGCGCGCAAGCAACTATTATTTGATGTGTCCGGCACCACCCCGCCGGGCACGCGAGCTGAAGGGAATCAGCAGATGGGCATCAAGGACGACGCCGTCGAGGTCCGGGCACAAGGCTGGCGGACCCTGGCGGCCCTGCACGGCCTGATCGAGGCCGAGCTGGAGCGTTCCCTGCAGGCCGAGGCGCAGCTCTCGGTGGTGGAATACACCGTGCTGGACGCGCTCAGCCGGCAGGACGGCTGGCATATGCGGATGCAGCAACTGGCCCGTGCCACGGCGCTGAGCGCGAGCGCCACCACGCGGCTGGTCAACAGGCTCGAGGACCGCGGGCTGCTGACCCGGATCCTGTGCGCGGATGACCGCCGCGGGATCTACACCGAGCTCACACCCAGCGGCATCACACTGCTCGAGCAGAGCAGGCCGGTCCACGACGCCACGCTGGAGCGGGCGCTGGCCGAGGCCCAGGAAGTGCCGGAACTGGCACCCCTGGTGGACGCCCTCCCCCGGCTGCACGTAGGCGTCTAGCGCTGCCACGCCTCGCCCGAAACGCAGTAAGAACGCAGAAGAGCCCCGCCCCACGGACATCCGAGGGGCGGGGCTTTCGGTTTGTACGGCTGGACGCTTTGTACGGTTAGACGGTGATGGGTTGCTTGGCGGCGGCCTGTTTGAAGAAGTGTTCCAGGTCCTCCAGGCTCTTGCCCCGGGTCTCCGGGACCACGCGCTTCACCCAGACGATGGCGGCCATCTGGAGCGCGACGAAAATGAAGAACGTCGCCGAGACGCCAATCCAGGACACCATCTGCGGGAAGAAGAACCCGATCAGGAAGTTGATCATCCACAGCACAAACACGCAGATGCCCATGGCGATGCCGCGGACGTGCAGCGGGAAGATTTCGGCCATGGTCAGCCATGTCACGGTGCCGATGCAGGCCTGCATCGAGGCGAGGAAGGTGACCATGAACAGCAGGACCAGGTAGCCGCGGAGGATGCCTTCCGGGATGAGCAGAGAGATGACGCCGATAGCCAGCAGGGACGTTGCCGTGCCGGCCAGGCCGGCGATCAGCATGGACTTCCGCGGAAGGCGCGACATCAGGGACATCCCGACGACGACGGCGACCACCGAGGTTACGCCGTTGACGACGTTGGCAATCAGGGCGCCCTGGTCTCCGAAGCCGGAGCTGGAGAGGATGGAGGTGCCGTAGTACATGATGGCGTTGACGCCGCTGATCTGGTTGATCACGGCCATGCCCAGTCCGACTACGAAGATCCGCCGGATCCACGGCACCGTGAGGTCACGGAAGGTGCCGAGCTTGGATTGGTAGTCCTCCCGGGCGGCCTGCCGGACCTCGTCGAACTCGGTGGACACGTCCTCCGCGGCACGGGTCCGGCGCAGCACGTCGAGGACTTCGCCGAAGCGGCCGGCGGAGGCCAGCCAGCGCGGGCTTTCCGGCAGCAGGAGCATGCCAAGCCATAGGATGACCGCAGGCAGCGTGGCGATGACCAGCATCCACCGCCACACGTGAGAGGCCTCAGGAAAAGCGTTGCCCAGCACGGCGTTGAACGTGAAGGCCAGGAACTGACCGGTGACAATCATGAGCTCGTTTTGCGTCACGATGCGCCCGCGCTGGGCTGACGGGGACATTTCGGCCAGGTACACCGGAACGATCACCGACGCGCCGCCGACGGCGAGGCCGAGCAGGGTGCGGGAGGCGACGAGCATTTCGGTGCTGGGCGACAGGGAACAGGCGATGGTGGCCACCGCGAAGATGATCGCGAGCCCCATGATGGTCCTGCGCCGGCCGAAGCGGTCCGAGAGCCTGCCTGCCGAGATGGCGCCGAACGCCGCACCGAACAGCAAGGTGGAGGTTACAAGCCCTTCGGTCAGCGGGGTGAGGCCGAGGTCCCGCTGCATGAACGGCAGGGCGCCGTTGATCACTCCGGTGTCATAGCCGAAGAGGAGACCGCCGAACGTGGAGAAGAGCGCCACCCGCCGCATGAAGCCCTTGGGATTGGACGCTCCGCCCGGAGCCGGGTCCGTCAACTCCCTTGAGGCGGGCTCTGTTGTGTCCGACTGTGTAGTGGCGGATGTCGTTCTGTCCCCCGCCCTCATAGGCTCGCCTTCGCGACGCGCTGCTGCATCGTCTCCAGCTGGTAGCGGGAGACCTCCGCGGCGTTGTCGTCCTCGGCGAAGACGCTGGAGACCATGACCGTGTCCTCGCGGTCCAGGAAGCCGATTTCCTTCAGACCGCCGAAGAACTCGTCCCAGTTGACGTCGCCGTCGCCGATCTTCAAATGCTGGTGCACCCGCACCGGGTTGCCGGGCGGGTTGGTGATGTAGCGCAGCCCGTGCGAGGCGTGGTGATTCATGGTGTCGGCGACGTGGACCAGGCGAAGCTTGTCCCCCGCGGCCCTCATGATCTCAAGCGGCTCGTTCTTCATGTGGAAGCTGTGCGAGGCCACGTAGACCAGGCCAACGTTCTTCGAGTTCAGCCCGCGGATCACCCGGATCGCGGCGAGGCCCTCCTCGACGAAGTCATCCGGATGCGGATCGATCAGCAGGTCGATCCCCTCCCGCTCGATGATGGGGAGCAGCTCCTCCATGGAGCGGTAAAAGGCGCGCTCGGATTCCTCGGCCTTCTCCGGCCGGCCGCTGAACTCGGTGTTCATGGTGCCCACGCCGAGGTCCACAGTGATCTGGATGGCGCGCTTCCAGTAACGGACGGCGGCCTCGCGGGCGTCCTCGTCCGGCCCGGACCACCGCAGCACGGGCAGCACCGAGGCGATTTCGATTCCCGCGTCCTTGCAGGCCGACTTCAGCTGGCCCACCAGCTCGTCGTCGGCCTTCGGGTGGTTGAAGAACGGGATGAAATCGGCGTGCGGGGTCATCTGCATGTACTTGTAGCCGAGGTCGGCCACCACGCGAGGGAACTCAAGGAGTCCGTGGCTGTGGTGGAACGGCGTGGGGTCAAGGGCGATTTTCACGGTGGACACTCCATTGTGGATCTGGTGGGCGTGCGGCCGGCCGGCTGCCCTGCAATACAGGGCGGCCGGCCGACAGAGGTTCTAGCGGTAGAGGGCGGGCTTGGCGTTGAGCTTCACGGCGACTTTTTCGCCGTTCTTCTGCGCCTCGACGCCGGCCTCGCAGCAGGCGGCGGTGGCGTAACCGTCCCAGGCGGTGGGGCCGCCGATCTCATCACGGAGGGCGGCGTCCACCCAGGACTGGATTTCGACGTCGTACGCTGCACCGAACCGCTCCTCGAAGCCGGGGGTGACATTGCCGCCCCAGCGGCCGTTGCTGCGGGTGTACGGGCCCTGGTCGCCGCCGATGCTGACGATGCCGTCCTCGAAGGAGGCCTGGGTGGCCACCTCGTAGCCGAACTTCGCGTTGACGTAGATCTCGACGTCGGCCAGGACGCCGGACTCGGTTTCGATCAGCACGTGCTGCGGGTCGTGCTGCCCGGCCGGGGCGTTCCGTGTGGCCTTGCCCAGGCGGACCTGGACCGAGGTGATTTCCTCGCCGGTGAAGTAGCGGATGGCGTCGAATTCGTGCACCACGGAGTCGTTGATGAGCATCTCGTTGGTGAAGCCCGCCGGGGTGGTGGGGTTGCGGTGCTGGTGGTGCAGCATGAGCAGTTCGCCGAGTTCGGAGTCGCGGATGATCTTGCCAAGCGCGGCGTATTCGGCGTCGAAGCGGCGCATGAAGCCGACCTGGATGCGCTTGTGGCCCAGCAGCTGCTCGGCCTCGACAACCTTCCAGGACGACTCGGCATCCGGGGTGAGCGGCTTCTCGCAGAGGATGGGGATGTCCTTGGCGATCGCCTTGAGCAGGATGTCCTCGTGCAGGAACCCGGGGGTGGCGATCAGCACGGCGTTGACGTCGCCGTTGTTGAGGGCTTCCTCGGCGTCGGCGAGGGCGACGGCGCCGGGGATGCCTTCGATCGCGGCTTGGGCGCGGGCGAGGTCGACGTCGACGACGGCGGCGACTTCAGCGCCGTGGATGCGGGTGTTGAGCCGCTGGATGTGGTCTGCGCCCATACGGCCGGCGCCGATGACAGCTACGCGGAGGGTCTTGGTCATGATCTTGTCCTCAGTTCTAGTTGACGGCCGTGCGGGAGCCGCAGGAGAGCAGGTAGTTCCGGGTGCGCTTGGCGATCGGCATGGGCACGTCGAAGGCGACGGGGTACATGTCCTGCTCCACAATGCCAAAGATCGGCCGGTTCAGCGCCTCGACGGCTTCGATGACGGCGCGCAAGTCCGGCAGGCCGTTCGGCGGCTCGGTCATGACACCGGCCAGGTTGGCGGCAGCCCAGGTCATGTTTTCCGCGTTGACCTTTTTCAGGATGTCCGGGTTGATCTGCTTGAGGTGCAGGTAGCCGATCCGGTCCGGGTAGTTCTTGATCAGCTCAAGGCTGGAGGCCCCGCAGTATTCGGCGTGGCCAGTGTCCAGGCACAGGTTGAGGTACTTGGCGTCCGTCGCGGCGAGCAGGGTCTCGATGTCCTCCTGCGCACCGACATGGGAGTCGGCGTGCGAGTGGAACTGCTGCTTCAGGCCAAAGTCCTCCAGCAGCGTCTTGCCCAGGCGGTTGTGGCCGGCGAACAAGTCGCCCCACGCCTTCTCGGTAAGGTTGCCGCTTTCGACGGCCTCTCCCGTGACGTCGTCGCGCCACATGGCGGGAATGACCACGATGTGTTCGCCTCCCATGGCCGCTGTGAGTTCGGCGACCTTGCGGGCCGGCTCCCACGCCGTTTCCCACTGGTCCAGCCCGCGGTGGAACGCTGTGAAGACCGTTCCGGCGGTGACCTTCAGGTCGCGGGCCTTGAGCTCCTCGGCCAGCCGGGTGGGATCGTTCGGCAGGTAACCGTACGGTCCGAGTTCGATCCACTTGTAGCCGGATTCGGCGACCTCGTCGAGGAAGCGTTCCCACGGGGTCTGCTTGGGGTCATCCGGGAACCAGACGCCCCAGGAGTCCGGCGCGGTGCCGATGATCAGCTTGTTCTCAGCCATTTCCATTCCTTCTCATCGATTGCTCCGCAGGTGCCCTTTTGGACGCTCAAAACGGCAGTTACGAAGCAATCGATCATGGTTGTTGGGGGTCAGTTGGAGGGGAAGTTGTAGGAGGCGCCGGAGGCGTGGGTGGGTTCGGGCCAGCGGGAGGTGACGACCTTGCCGCGGGTGTAGAAGGACACGCCCTCGGGGCCGTAGATGTGCTTGTCGCCGAACAGCGAGGCCTTCCAGCCGCCGAAGGAGTGGTAGGCCACCGGCACGGGCAGCGGGACGTTGATGCCGATCATGCCCACGGTGACGGAGCGCTGGAACTTCCGGGCCGCGGCTCCGGAGGAGGTGAAGATCGCGGTGCCGTTGCCGTACGGGTTGGAGTTGATCAGGGCGATGCCGGCGTCGAGGTCCTCTACGCGGACGACCACGAGGACGGGGCCGAAGATTTCCTCGGTGTAGGCCGTCATTTCGGTCTTGACGTGGTCCAGGACGGTGGGGCCGACCCAGAATCCGTCCTCGTGGCCGGGGACCACGAGGTCACGGCCGTCCACCACCATGGCCGCGCCCGCGGTTTCGGCCTCGGTGACGATCTTCACGATCCGTTCCTTGGACGCCGGGGTGATCACGGGTCCCATGTCGGCGCCGGGGGCGGTGCCGTTGTTGACCTTGACGGCGAGGGCGCGTTCTTCGACCTTCTTGACCAGCAGGTCCGCGGCGTCACCGACGGCGACGGCGACGGAGATCGCCATGCAGCGTTCGCCGGCGGAGCCGAAGGCGGCGGCGGCGAGGTGGTCGGCGGCGTTATCGAGGTCGGCGTCGGGCAGGATGATCGCGTGGTTCTTCGCGCCTCCGAGGGCCTGGACGCGCTTGCCGTGGGCGGTGGCGGTCTCGTGGACGTACTTCGCGATCGGGGTGGAGCCGACGAAGGAGATGCCGTCCACGTCCGGGTGCGTCAGCAGGCCGTCGACGGTTTCCTTGTCGCCGTGCAGGACCTGGAACACGCCGTCGGGCAGGCCGGCCTGCTTCCAGAGCTTGGCCAGGAGCATGGAGGCGGAGGGGTCGCGCTCGGAGGGCTTGAGGATGAAGGCGTTGCCGGTCGCGATCGCCATCGGGGCCATCCACAGCGGCACCATGACCGGGAAGTTGAACGGGGTGATGCCGGCGACGACGCCGAGCGGCTCGCGGAAGGAGAAGACGTCGATGCCGGTGGAGACCTGGTCCGAGTAGTCGCCCTTGAGCAGCTGCGGGATGCCGCAGGCGAATTCGATGACCTCCAGGCCGCGGCCGATCTCGCCCTTGGCATCGGAAAGGACCTTGCCGTGCTCGGCAGTGATCAGCTCGGCGAGCTCATCCACGTGCGCCGCGACCAGTTCGCGGAACTTGAAGAGCACCGCGGTGCGCTTGGCCAGGGAGATGTCGCCCCAGGAATCGGCGGCGGCGCGGGCGGCGGCGACCGTGGCGTCGAGGTCTTCCCGGTTGGCCAGCCGCAGCTCGCCCGAGACGGCGCCCGTGGCGGGGTTGTAGACGGGCTGGGTGCGGGTGCCGGTGCCTGCGGTTTCGGCGCCATTGATGAAGTGCTGGATGGTTTTGGTGCTCTGGGTCTGAGTGCTCTGGTCAGTGGTGGCAGTCATGGGACTCTTCCTTGAGTGATTGAAGTTCGAAGGGGGATCAGCCGAGCAGCTTGCGCTGGCGGCCCTTGTGGTCGACATAGGTCTGGAACGCCTGCTTGGTGGACTCGAGCTCGGAGACCTGGGAGACCGGAACGTCCCACCACGACTCGGAGCTGGGGGCGTCCAGCAGCGGGTCGGATTCGACGTGGATGACGATCGGTCCGCCGTTTTCGGGGGCGGCCTTGGCGTCGCGGATGGCCTGTTCGAGCTCGGCGATGACCTTCCCCCCCGGTTCGATCCGGATGACCTTCACGCCCAGGCTTTCGGCGTTCAGGGCCAGGTCCACCGGGAGCCGGTCGCCGTCGTCGAAGCTGTGCTGTTCCTGATCCAGCGCACGGTACTGGGTGCCGAAGCGCTGGGAGCCGAGGGACTCCGAGAGCGAGCCGATCGAGGCGTAGCCGTGGTTCTGGATCAGGACGACGATCAGCTTGATCCGCTCGGCGACGGCGGTGACGAGTTCGGTGTGCATCATCAGGTAGGAGCCGTCCCCCACCATCACGACGACGTCGCGCTGCGTCCCGCCTTTCGCGGCTTCGGCCAGGGCTGCGCGCTTGACGCCTAGTCCGCCCGGGATTTCGTAGCCCATGCAGGAGTAGGCGTATTCGACGTGGTAGCCGAACGGGTCCCGGACCCGCCACATCTTGTGCAGGTCGCCCGGGAGGGAACCGGCGGCGCAGATGACGACGTCCTGGGCATCCATGGCGCGGTTCGTGGCGCCGATGATCTCGTTCTGTGCCGGCAGCGGCGTGAAGCGGGTGTCGAAGGCTTCGTCCACGGTGGCGTTCCAGCGGGCCTTCTCATTCGCGATCTGCTGTTCGAGGTCCGCGCCGATCCGGTAGCCGCCGAGGGCCTGGTTCAGCTTGGCCAGGGCCTTGCGGGCGTCCGCCACGATCGGCAGGGAGGTGCCGTGTTTGTAGGCGTCGATCGGGGCGACGTTGATGTTGATGAACTTCACGTCCGGGTTCTGGAACGCCGTGCGGGACGCGGTGGTGAAGTCCTCGTAGCGGGTGCCGATGCCGATGATGAGGTCCGCTTCGGCGGCGATGGCGTTGGCCGCCGTCGTGCCGGTGGAGCCGATCGCGCCGAGGGAGAACTTGTGGTCCCACGGCAGCACGCCGACGCCCGCCTGGGTGTTGCCGACCGGGATTCCGGTGAGCTCGGCGAACTTGGCCAGTTCCTCGTTGGCGTAGGCGTAGAGCACGCCGCCGCCGGCGATGATCAGCGGTCGCTTGGCGGCGCGGATGGCGTCGGCGGCGCGGCGGATGTCCTCGTCGTCGGCGTCCGGGCGGCGGATCCGCCATTCGCGCTCGGCGAGGAATTCCTCGGGCACGTCGAAGGCCTCGGCCTGGACGTCCTGCGGCAGCGAGATGGTGACGGCGCCCGTCTCGGCCGGGTCGGTGAGGACGCGGAGGCCGTGGTGGAACGCGGAGAACAGCTGCTCGGGCCGCGAGACGCGGTCGAAGAACTTGGACAGCGGCCGGAAGGCGTCATTGACGGTGATGTCGTAGGCGTAGGGCTGCTCGAGTTGCTGCAGTACAGGGTCGGCGGCGCGGGTGGCGAACGTGTCGGACGGCAGCAGCAGGACCGGCAGCCGGTTGGTGGTGGCCAGCGCCGCACCGGTGAGCAGGTTCGAGGAACCCGGGCCGATCGAGGTGCTGATCGCGAAGGTCTGGCGGCGCCGGGTGTGCCGGGCGAAGCCGACGGCCTGGTGCGACTGGGCCTGCTCGTTGCGGCCCTGGTAGTACGGCATGATTCTCGGGTCGAGCTGCTGGTACTGCTTGAGCGCTTGGCCGACGCCGGCGACGTTGCCGTGGCCAAAGATGCCGAACGTGCCCGGAATCAGGCGTTCCCTGAAGTCCTGGCCGCCGACCGAATCGACGGTGTACTGCTTGGACAGGTATTCCACGACAGCCTGGGCGACTGTCATTCTGCGTGTTCCTGAGGCAGTTCTCATTCCCATGGGAAGTTACTCCGATGCTTCTTCGGTACGGGTGGGTTCGGTGTGGCCTGAGTCGGTGTGGCCTGAGGCGGTGCGGCCTGAGGCGGCGTGGCCTGAGTCGGTGTGGTGCAGCAGGGAGGCGGCAGTTGCCACGGCTCCGGCCACGTCGCCGTCCTGGGGATAGAGCAGGGTCCGGCCGACAGTGAGGCCCTGGACGCCGGGCAAGGAGAGGGCCGCCTGCCAGCTGGCGAACACATCGTCCTGGCTGCCCTCCGGGTCTCCGCCAAGGAGCACGGTGGGCATGGTGGTGGACGCCATGACGCGTTCCATGTCGGCCACCACCGGGAGCTTCATCCAGGTGTAGGCGCTGGTCGCGCCGAGGCCTTCGGCGATGGCGACCGACTTGATGACGGCGTTGGTGGAGAGGTCGTTGCGGACCTTGCCGTTCTCGCGGACGGAGAGGAACGGTTCCACCATGGCGATCAGCCTGCGCTCGGCGAGGGAGTCGATCGCCCGCGCGGTCGCTTCGAGCGTCGCCACCGTGTCCGGGTCGCCGAGGCAGATGCGCGTGAGCATCTTGCCGCCGTCGGCGCCCAAGGCCTCGAGTGCGGCCGCCGTGTGGCCGGTGAACCGGTCATCGAATTCGTTCACCAGTCCGGAAAGCCCGCCGCGGTTCATCGAGCCGAAGAGCAACTTGCCCTCGAGCGCGCCCAGCAGGAGGAGGTCGTCCATGATGTCCGGCGAGGCCAGCACACCGTCCACGTCCGGGTTGGCCAGGGCAATCTGGAGGCGGTCCAGGAGCTGGCGTCGGTCAGCCATGGCCACGGGATCGTTGCCCACCGCGAGTGCCCCGCGGGCCGGGTGGTCGGCCGCGACAATGAAGTTCTGCCGGTGGGCCCGGACACCGGGGTGGCGGCGCCGGGCCTTGGCGGCACGGGCGATCGCTTCGGGGTCTTCGAGCCGGATAATGCTCAGGCGCTCGTAGCGGCGGGGATCATCGTCCACCGCGAGGGCGGCGGAGGCTGTATGGACACTCACAGTGTTGCTCCTTCGGTGGCGTAGGTACCCGGCACCAGGCGGCCGCGTTCGGCAAGCAGGCCCGTGACTTCCTCCGGCGTCGGCATGGCGTCGGCGCAGGACAGGCGGGAGGCGACCAGGGCGCCGGCGGCGTTGGCGAAGTCCAGGACCTGGGCCAGCGGCCAGCCGGAGAGCAGCCCGTGGCAGAACGCCCCGCCGAAGGAGTCGCCGGCGCCGAGTCCGTTGACGGTTTCCACCGGTACGGGGGCGGAGACAACACGCTCGGTGCGGGTCTTGGCCATGACCCCTTCGGGGCCAAGCTTCACGACGGCGATTTCGACGCCGGCCGCGAGCAGCCGGTCGGCCTGTTCGTCCGGGGTTCCCTCGCCGACGGCGACCGCACATTCCTTGTCGTTGCCGATCGCCACGGTGACGTGGGGCAGGATCTTGGCGACCTGTTCCCGGGCCTCTTCCTCGGAGGACCAGAACATCGGCCGGTAATCGAGGTCCAGGATGGTGAACTGGCCCGGCTTCAGCCCGGTCCGGGGCCGCGCCTCGTGGGCCGCCAGCTGGGCGCTGCGGCTGGGTTCCTGGCAGAGGCCGGTGACGGTGGACCAGAAGATCCCGGCGTCCCGGATGGCGTCCAGGTCCAGCTCCTCGGCCTTGATCTGCAGGTCAGGGGCGGTGGGGAACCGGCCGTAGAAGTAGAGCGGGAACTCGTCCGTGGCCGGCTTGATGGCGCAGAACGTGACCGCGGTGGGCCATTCCTTGACAGCGGTGACGAAGGAATCGTCCACGTTGAACTTGTGAAGTTCGCGGTGCAGGTATTTGCCAAAGGCGTCGTCGCCGGTCCGGGTGATGACGGCCGCGCGTCGGCCGTGGCGGGCCGCGGCGACTGCCACGTTGGACGGTGATCCGCCAAGGTACTTTCCGAAGGACGTGACATCCTCCAGATCCACCCCGATGTCGTTCGGGTAGATATCAACGCTGATGCGCCCGATCGTGAGCAGTTCGTGGGTCACGGTGATCGCGGACCTTTCTGGTGTGAACTCGGTACCTTTGCGCAGCCTGAGCTTCGGCGCTGGGCGGTCGGCGTGAGCCGGACCACATCCACTACTTTGCCTTAGAATCTATGTACTGTCAAAGGTTTGTACTGACATATTTACAACATGACACGGAGGGCCTGGAAGGCTCAGCAGCGCGGGCGCCGCAGCGTCCACAGAAGCGCCCTTTTCGACTATTTGCCGGGGACTCCGAGTTCTCCGGTGACGTACTGGGCCTGGCCAAAGCCGAACGACCAGTCCCCCGCGGTATTTTCGACATATCCGATGAAGACGTCCTCGCCGGCAACCCCCGCGGCCGCCAGCCGGTCGGCGATGGCGGCGAACAGGGATTGCTTGGTGGGCTGGCTGCGGCCGGCCTGGGTGAAGATCTGGATCATCACCACATCCGGCGTCCGCTCGAAGCCGAGCCCTGCGTCCTGGGCGACAATTTGCCCCGCGGGATGTTCCGTCAGCACATGGAAGTAGTCGCGCTCCGGAATGCCGAATTCGGCCACGATCGCAGCATGGATTCCCTGACTGAGCCCACGGAGCTGTTCCGGGGTGCGGCCTTGGTTGACGTCAATTCGCACGAGGGGCACTCGCATCTCCTTCGATAGTTTGTCCTGACATACTAACAAAGTAATTCGAAGGCATGCAAGGATGTCCTGCCCGGCACACAGCAACGCGGGGTCACGTAGCGCCAATCCCGGACGCCGGAATGGGCGCTACGTGACCCCGCGTTGGGGTATTGCGCAGGCAGGCCGCCAGGAGTACCGTAAACAATCTAGAGGTTGATCAATGAATGCGTTGAATACCTCGAGTGTTGAATACCTTGGCAATAACGAGGAGGCACCCACCCATGGATTCCAGCGACGACGGCGAGCTCGACGCGGCCTTCCTGGCCCTCGCCGATCCTGTCCGCCGCCGCATCATTGCCCGGCTCAGCCGGGGTCCGGCCACCGTCAACGAACTGGCGGAGCCATTCGCGATCACCAAGCAGGCGGTCTCGAAACACATCCAGGTCCTGGAGCAGGCACAGCTTGTCACGCGCACACGTGACGCCCAGCGCCGGCCCGTGCACCTGAACCCAGCACGGCTGGAAGCGCTCACCGCATGGATCGACCAGTACAGGCTGGTCCGCGAGGGGCAATTCCGCAACCTTGACGCCGTGCTTGAAACCCGCGCCGCCCGGGGCGGCACACAGGCAAAGGATGCATCATGAGCAATGCACTGAAACTGACGGTCCCCGAGGGGCTGCCCTTTATCGAATTCGAGCGGGAGTTCGACTTCCCCCTAGCCGAGGTATTCCGGGCCCACAAGGACCCCGAACTCGTTGCCCAGTGGCTCGGCCCGCGAGGGCTCCGGATGGAGATCGGCCACTACGACTTCCGCACCGGCGGGAGCTACCTGTACCACCACGTTGCCCCGGACGGCGCCCGCTACGGCTTCAGCGGGGTCTTCCACACGGTTCGCGAGAACGAGTTCGCCATCCAGACCTTCGAGTTCGACGGCTACCCGGACGTGGTCAGCATCGAGTTCCTGACCTTCCAGGATCTGGGCGGCGGGCGCACCCGGCTGACGGCCCGCGCGGTCTACCCCAGCATGGAGGCCCGCGACGGCATGGCCCAGTCCGGGATGGAGACCGGCATGTCCGAAGGCTACGAACGGCTCGAAGAAGTCCTCGCCGGGGCAAAAGTCTAGGAAAACAAAGAACGACGCCGTCAGGCCACCTTCACCGGGAAGGTGGCCTGCCGCCGTCGAACTCAAAGTCGTCGTCGTCGTTAAACACAGCAACGCGGGGTCACTTCGCGCCCATCCCAACCAGTGGAATGGGCGGTAGGTGACCCCGCGTTGCTGTGGTGCTGTCTTGCTGAGGTGCTGTGATGCTTGGTGCTGCGGACCTAGAGGGTCGCGAAGACCTCGCGCAGGAGCTTGGCGGTCTCGGACGGCGTCTTGCCGACCTTGACGCCGGCAGCCTCGAGGGCTTCCTTCTTGGCCTGGGCGGTGCCGGCGGAACCGGAGACGATGGCGCCTGCGTGGCCCATGGTCTTGCCTTCCGGGGCGGTGAAGCCGGCCACGTAGCCAACAACCGGCTTCGTGACGTGTGCCTTGATGTAGTCGGCCGCACGCTCTTCGGCGTCGCCGCCGATTTCGCCGATCATGACGATCGCCTTGGTCTCCGGGTCAGCTTCGAACGCCTCGAGGGCATCGATGTGGGTGGTGCCGATGACCGGGTCGCCGCCGATGCCGATGGCAGTGGAGAAGCCGAGGTCGCGCAGTTCGTACATCATCTGGTAGGTCAGGGTGCCTGACTTGGAGACGAGGCCGATGGGGCCCTTGCCCGTGATGTTGGCCGGGGTGATGCCGACCAGGGCCTCGCCCGGGGTGATGATGCCGGGGCAGTTCGGTCCGATGATACGGGTGACCTGCTTGCCATTGGCATCGACCTTGGACTGGGCCAGTGCCCAGAACTCGGCCGAATCCTGGACCGGCACGCCTTCGGTGATGACCACGACGAGGCCGATGCCGGCTTCGATGGCTTCGACGACGGCGTCCTTGGTGAATGCCGGCGGCACGAAGACGATGGAAACGTCAGCGCCGGTCTCGGCCATGGCTTCCTTGACGGTGCCGAAGACGGTGATTTCGGTGTCGCCATGCAGGACCGTGGTGCCGGCCTTGCGGGCGTTGACGCCGCCAACGACGTTGGTGCCGGCCTTGAGCATCAGGGCGGTGTGCTTGGTGCCTTCGCCGCCGGTGATGCCCTGGACGATGACCTTGGAGTCTTTGTTCAGATAAATAGACATAGTCCGGTCCCTCTACTTCGCTGCGTTGGCGAGCTCGGCAGCCTTGTCGGCGCCCTCGTCCATGGTGGCGGCCAGGGTAACCAGCGGGTGGTTGGCCTCGGCCAGGATGCGGCGGCCTTCCTCGACGTTGTTGCCGTCGAGGCGGACTACCAGCGGCTTGTTCGCTGAGTGGCCCAGCTCGGCCAGTGCACCGACGATGCCCTTGGCGACGGCGTCACAGGCGGTGATGCCGCCGAAGACGTTGACGAACACGGACTTGACCTGCGGGTCGCCCAGGATGACGTCGAGGCCAGCTGCCATGACCTCGGCGGAAGCTCCACCGCCGATGTCCAGGAAGTTGGCGGGCTTGACGTTGCCGTGGTTCTCGCCGGCGTAAGCAACGACGTCGAGGGTGGACATGACCAGCCCGGCACCGTTACCGATGATGCCGACTTCGCCGTCCAGCTTGACGTAGTTGAGGTCCTGCGCCTTGGCCTTGGCCTCGAGCGGGTCAGCAGCGTCCTTGTCTTCAAGGTGGGCGTGCTTGGGGTGGCGGAAGTCGGCGTTCTCGTCGAGGGAGACCTTGCCGTCGAGGGCAACGATGTCACCGGCGCCGGTCAGGACCAGCGGGTTGACCTCCACGAGCGTGGCGTCTTCCTTCTTGAAAACGTCCCAGAGCTTCAGGATTACGCTGGCGACCTTGCCGCGCAGTTCTTCAGCGAAGCCGGCAGCGGCGACGATTTCGTCGGCCTTGGCCTGGTCGATGCCCACGGCCGGGTCGATCGAGATCTTGGCCAGGGCTTCGGGACGCTCAACGGCGAGCTGCTCGATTTCCATGCCGCCTTCAACCGAGCACATGGCCAGGTAGTTGCGGTTGGCCCGATCCAGAAGGACGGAGAAGTAGTATTCCTCGGCGATGTCCGCACCCTGGGCGATCATGACCCGGTGGACGGTGTGGCCCTTGATGTCCATACCGAGGATGTTGGTGGAGTGTTCAAGCGCCTCATCGGCGCTCTTGGCGACCTTGACGCCGCCGGCCTTGCCGCGGCCTCCGGCCTTGACCTGCGCCTTTACGACAGTAACGCCGCCGATCTTCTCGGCAGCTGCCTTTGCTTCTTCAGGGGTGTGCGCCACGATGCCAGCAAGCACGGGTACACCGTGCGCCTCGAACATATCGCGCGCCTGATATTCAAACAGGTCCACGGTTTAGTGTCCTTCTACGTCGAAGTAGTTTCTGTACAGCCGGACCCCACGTACTCGCGGTTACCGGGCTGCGGAATAAACGCACCCTGCGACAAGCTTGGAAACGAGCCACACGGCGCAATGCTCCTCTGGGAACTCTAGTCCTTTGATCGGACCAGCCCGTCCCAGAGTACCTGTTATGTGAGTAAGGACACTATTCTATGGAGCGTAGAAAAACCCCTAGATTCCGCGGTTTTTGGGGCGTCCGACGGCGTGCCTGAGGCCTGCGCGGCCCTCACGGATGAGCGTTCGTAACCTACGGGAAAGGGCGGCGCCGGCGGATGTTGTGCCACCAGCAACTGGTCTAACTGCAGGTGGATCCGCTGCAGCTCGCAGCGCGCCGGCCAGTACCGGCTCCCCTTAGGCGTCCAGCTTCGTAAGGGGGGCGTAGCGCAGCAGCAGCCGTTTCTCGCCGACGTCGAACTTCACCTTGGCGACCGTCTTGTCCCCGGCGCCCTCCACCGCCAGGACGGTGCCGTTGCCGAAGCTGGTGTGGTTCACCTTGTCGCCCACGCTGACGGCGACGATTTCCTTCTGCGGCTGGACCCTGTTCTTGGCCACTGCCGCGGGGACGTCGGCGTTGAAGCCTGCGGACGGGCTGGCGCCGGCGCCGCGGGCTGTCCCGGCGCCCCAGAATGATCCGCTGTACCGGCTGGAACCGATCGCGGTGCCGCTCCCCCAGCCGCCGCCCTGGCGGCTGGCGCCTTCCCGCTTCCACTCGACGAGCTCGGCCGGGATCTCCTCGATGAACTGGCTTGCCGGGTTGTACTGGCTCTGGCCCCACATGCTGCGCACCTCGGAGCGGGTCAGGTACAGCCGTTTCCGGGCCCGGGTCAGGCCCACGTAGGCCAGCCGGCGTTCCTCGGCCAGTTCCTTGGGATCCGTGGCGGAGCGCTGGTGCGGGAACAGCCCGTGCTCCATGCCGGTGAGGAACACCACCGGGAATTCCAGGCCCTTGGCGGTGTGCAGGGTCATCAGCGTGACGACGCCGAGCCGCTTGGCTTCGGCGACGGCGGCCGCCAGGTCATCGGCGGTCCCCGCCGGGGCGTCCGGGATCTGGTCGGCATCGGCCACGAGGGAGACCTGCTCCAGGAAGGCTCCGAGCGAGCCTTCGGGGTTGTCGCGTTCGTATTCCCGGACGACGGCGACCAGTTCGGCGAGGTTCTCCACCCGGGATTCGTCCTGGGGGTCGGTGCTGGAGCGCAGGGCCGCAAGGTAGCCGGTCTGTTCGAGCACGGCTTCCAGGGCGGCGGCAGCACCGGAGCCGGAGGCCACCTCGGCGAGGTCGTCGAGGAGTTTCACGAAGCCCAGCACCGCGTTGACGGAGCGGGTCGCCATGCCCGGGGCTTCGTCGGCGCGCCTGGCGGCGGCCATGAAGGAGGTCCGGTCACGCTCGGCAAGGGAGGCGACGGCGCCCTCGGCACGGTCGCCGATCCCGCGCTTGGGTTCGTTGAGGATGCGGCGGAGGTTGACGTCGTCGTCGGGGTTGACCAGAACCCGCAGGTAGGCGAGGGCGTCCTTGATTTCCTTGCGCTCGTAGAAGCGGGTGCCGCCGACCACCTTGTAGGGCAGGCCCACGCGCACCAGGACGTCTTCGATCGAGCGGGACTGGGCGTTGGTGCGGTAGAAAATGGCGACGTCGCCGGGGCGCAGATTGCCCTCGTCCTGCAGCCGGTCGATTTCCTTCGCGATGAACTGGGCTTCGTCGTGCTCGTTCTCGCCGACGTAGCCGACGATCTTTTCGCCGTCGCCCTCGGCCGTCCAGAGCCGTTTCTCCGGCCGGTTGGGGTTGCGGGAGATTACCGAGTTGGCGGCGCTGAGGATGGTCTGGGTGGAGCGGTAGTTCTGCTCGAGCTTGATGGTGCGGGCGTCCGGGTAGTCCTTTTCGAACTCCACGATGTTGCGGATGTCCGCGCCGCGGAAGGCGTAGATGGACTGGTCTGAGTCGCCGACGACGGTCAGTTCGGCGGCGTCGGGGCCCTCGCCGACGATCTCGCGCACCAGGGCGTACTGGGCGTGGTTGGTGTCCTGGTATTCATCGACCAGTACGTGCCGGAAGCGGCGCCGGTACGAGTCGGCGAGCGCCGGGAACGCCCGGAACATGTAGACGGTCTCGGCGATCAGGTCATCGAAGTCCATCGCGTTGGCCTGCCGCAGCCGCTGGGTGTAGCCCTTGAAGACCTCGGCGACAGCCTGCTCGAAGGGGTCGTTGTGATTGGCGCTCGAGGAGTAGCTGTCCGCGTCGATCAGCTCGTTCTTGAGCGCGGAAATCTTGTGCTGGATGGCTTTGGGTGCGAAGCGCTTCGGATCGAGGTCCAGGTTCTTGGCGACCAGGGTGATCAGGCGCAGCGAGTCCGCGGAGTCGTAGATCGAGAAGTTGGAGTTGAGCCCGACATTCTTGGCCTCACGGCGCAGGATCCGGACGCAGGAGGAGTGGAAGGTGGAGATCCACATGGTCTTGGCCCGGCCGCCGACCAGTGCCTCGATCCGTTCCCGCATTTCGGCCGCGGCCTTGTTGGTGAAGGTGATGGCCAGGATCTCGCCGTGATGCGCCCGCCTTGTGGCGATCAGGTGGGCGATCCGGTTACTGAGCACACGGGTCTTGCCCGATCCCGCACCGGCAACAATCAGCAGGGCGCTGCCGGCGTGTTTAACCGCTTCTTCCTGCTCGGGGTTCAGCCCCTCGAGCAGTTCGCTGGCGTTCGGGTGCCGCGGGCCATGCCGGTCCCCCTCATGGCCGCCTTCGTGGCCGCCCTCGTGGCTGTTCGGGTCCCAGCCGGGGGTGGATCCCACCGCTGCCGGGCCTGTTCCGAGAGACGATTTTGTGGCTGTCGCCGTCCTGGGGGCAGCTTGGAAGGGTCCGTCGGCGTAAGGGTCAAACAACATATCCATGGTGTTAACAAGTCTAGGCGGTGCCACTGACAGCGGAGTCCGCGCCCCCGGACATGCCCTCCCTTGCCCGCGCCCAGTGGACATAATCCCCTTATGCCCAGCCCTGAACGCGAAGAATGAGCATGTCCCCCGGACACATCACGGGCTCGGAATGCACATGTCCCCCGCCACCCCAGCTGAGTGGACACAATGCCCTTAAGCCCAGTCATGGCCGCGAAGAATGGGCATGTCCCCCGGCCGGGTCCTGCAGCCAGGGAGCCTAGCCGACCTGGCCGGAGGTGAGAGCTGCGCGCAACTGGCGCACCGCCGTCGTGCCTCCCGCTATGAACCAGTCGAGGCCGTTGACCCGCACGACGTCGGTTGCGCCGCCGGCCGCCTCGACGATGGCCTTGCCGGGCAGCCAGTCCCACTCGGGGCAGCTGTGCTGGAACCAGCAGTCGAGCTGCCCGTCTGCCACACGGCCGAGGTCGCAGGAGCCGGACCCGAACATGCGCAGCGAGGCCGCCGACGTCGCTGCCGCGTGCCACGGCATGGCGCACATGGGATCGGCAAGCCACGTCGGGTGGATGTACGTTGCCGCGCCGAGTTCAGAAACGGGGGCGTCAGACCGCCCCTTGCCGGATGCGTCGGGGAGGAACGAGACCAGTTTTTCGCCGTTGAGCGTCGCCGCCCGGGAGGTGCCGCCGAGCCAGAGTTTGTCCTCCTCGGGCTGGAAGATGGCTCCGAGGCCTGCGCCGGATGAATCCTTCAGGGCAATGGCCGAGCACCAGTAGGTGGATCCGTGCAGGAAGTTGTAGGTCCCGTCCACGGGGTCGATGACCCAGGTCCGTCCGCTGCTGCCCGCCACGGAGGCGCCTTCTTCGCCCAGGACGGCGTCGTCGGGCCGGCAGCGCCGAAGCTGTTCCAGCACGTAGGACTCGGCGGCGTGGTCGGCGGCCGTGACCACATCCGAGACCGACGTTTTCTGCTTGCCCTCAAGGCCGGCCTGCCGCATCAGCAGCGCCAGGGTTCCGGCCTCGCGGACCAGGGCCTCGGCGAGTTGATAGTCATCCAGCGACGGGTCGAGATCTGCGGTGCTGTGCCGGCCAAGCCGGTGTTTTCCTAGTTCGGTCACGCGTCCCAGACTATCGGCGCCCGTTGGCAGTGAACAGCCGGCGCGGGCAGCCGGCGCGGGAGGCGGCGCGGGCAGCTGCTTGGGACGGGCGATAATGGAGCCATGGCCAAGACACCCGCGCAGCGGATCAAGAAGCACGGCGCTAACGCGGCGGTCCCCCAGCACCATCTCCCCCCGGTGATCAATCCGACCACCGCGCGGACCCCGCAGAAGGCGCAGGGCAACAGCAATCTGATTGTGATCGCCGGCGTTGTGGCCAGCCTGTTCCTGTTCTGGTACCTGCACCTCCTCACCCTCGACCAGCTCACCCAATTGTCGGGCGGCCAGGCCATGCCCGATTCGTTGGTCGGCGGCTTCGACCAAGGATTCGTGGAGCGCTTGCGCGCGGCCATGGACTCCGACGCCCGGGGCCAGCTGAGCTACGTCCACAAGACGGCCGGCATGCTCTTCCCGCTGATTTTTGGCTTCACATGGCTGCTGCTGATCGGCACCAACGTGGCCCGTAAATCACTGCGCTGGGCACTATGGGCCCTTCCGCTGCTCTTTGCTGTCGTCCGGCTGTGGGGCAACACGGTAATCGATGGAATGATGTCCGCGAACACCCTCGACGGCGGGCAGGTCGCCCTGGCGTCCACGCTCACCGTGGCTGGCTGGGTGCTCCTGGCGCTGAGCCTGGTCGCTGGCGCCGCGGCCGTCTTCCTCGGCCGCAAGGGCGCTGATGGTTCCTCCGCCGCGGGACATGTCCAGTCCTAGTCCCGAGCACTGGGCATTTCCCCTGCACCACGCCTCGAGCGCGGGACATGTCCAGTCTTAGCGGCGAACGCTGGGCACAGGGGCACTATGTCCACTCCTCATCACAGCCGAAGGGCATGTCCCCCGGGGAGCTACAGCAGCCAGAGGGCATGTCCAAGCGCGGCTCCGGCTCAGTGCAAGGTCAGTGCGCGTCTGTCAGGAACTCCAGGGCCTGCTCCGCACGCTGCGGGGCCCCCGCCTTCTCAAAGTGGTCCGCGGCTTCCAGCAGGTGCCTCCGGGCTTCGGCCCCATTTCCCAAAGCGGCATGAGACCGGCCCAGCAACAGATATGCCTCGCCCAGAATCTGCGGCGACGTTTTCTCGGGGACCGGGAAGATGCTCCCAAGAGTGTCGACAGCCGCTTTTTGGTCCCCAGCCAGAAAATTCCAGTGGCCACGGTTTAGTTTGAGCAGTATGTGATCTTCTTCGGTGCCGCCGATGACGTCGGTGGCCAACTCAGCGCGTTCGATGCAGCGCAGCGTGTCCGCGTCCGCAACATCGGCGGCAAGCCGCATGGCGGCCGACGCCTTGTTGAATTTGGCCCAAATATCAAGATTTCGCGCCGGAGAGAACGTTTCCGCCGCGAGTTCGTGATACTCAAGCCCCTCCTTCACTTTGTTGCAGAGGAACGCAACATTGCCGATAACCCAGTAGGCCTTTCCGACCAACTGGTCATCGACCTCGTTGGATATATCGTCAGCCAGCAGGAGGCTCTCGTTCCAGGCCTCCTCCAAGCTGCCGCTTTCGGCGAGCGCCGCGATGAGCGCCTGCCGGGCTTTGACGTTATTCTCCACGTCACCCGCACCCCAGGACAGACTCGCTGCCGTTCGCGCTGCGTCGGCCGCCTGCCCCAGCATGCCTGCGCCTTGCCTGGCTTTTGCGAGCAGAATATTTGCTTTGCCGCGGGCATCTTCCGCCGGGGCGCCGGGGGCGCTGACCACCAACTCGGCGGCAAGTACCGCACAGGCCTCAAAGTCGCCGGCGTCGAGCAGATTCTCCGCCTGAAAGAGCCTCATTCCCCAGGCAGCCGTCAGATCGCCGTCGTTCCTCGCGATTTCCGAGGCCATCTGCGCACTGCTGGCCGCACGACCGAAGTCGTGGCTGGTTCGATATTCCCGGGCCTGCAGCTCTGCGGCGGCGTAGGAAGGCGAAACTGAGTTTCGTTGCATGCCTCAATTATCCGTTGCCGCGGGAGCGGAAACGAACCAGCCACGCAAGAAGGACCTCCGCAGGGTTCACGCAAGATTCACCCCATAAGTGCAGATATCACACTTGATCACAATTCATCATGAATTGTTACCTTGTGGCGTGTCCTTTTCCCCTATACTAGGCCTGTATCACATGAGTCACATCAGCCTCTTACGTATCAGGAGTTCAAATGAAGAAAATCCTTGCAACGCTCCTCGTCGCCGGTGCACTCGCCGGCGCCGGCCTGTCCGCCTCGGCAGCTGTCTCTGCCTCCAGCGGTTCGAGCCAGGGCTCTGTTGTAGCAGTTGGCTGGTGGCCGAACTCCACTCCGAAGAACTAACGGATACGGAACGGCTGCGGCGGGCACCGGGCATTATGTCCGGAGCCCGCCGCATTTCTATTTGGGTAGACGGTTTAGCCCGCATCACAGCCAACCTAATGCGACGCCCAGGACAAAAGAGCCCAGGACAAAGAGCCAACCGCAGCCGTCCCTGCCAGCGCGTTTATTCGGACTTATTGCGGTTTATCAATTGCACAATGTCGGCCGCCGGGGCCGGCCGGCCGAAGTAGTAGCCCTGGCCGCTGCCGCACCCCATCTCACGGAGCACCTGGGCCTGCTCCGGTGTCTCGATCCCCTCGGCCAGCGCTTTGAGCCCGCAGGCGTGGATGAGGTGCAGCACGGCGGCCACGAAGTCCCGCTGCTGCTCGTCGTCGCCCAGGCCGCTGATGAGGCTCCGGTCGATCTTGACCACGTTCACGGGCAGCTTGCGCAGGTAGCTGATGGACGAATAGCCGGTTCCGAAGTCGTCGATCTCCAGCTGCACGCCGAGACGCCGCAGGCCGTTGAGCGAATACTGGTCGACGTCCCCTCCATTGACTGCCATGGACTCCGTCAGCTCCACGATCAGGTTTGAGGCATCCACGCCGGTTTCCCTGAGGATGTCGCGCACATGTTCGATCAGTTCGAGATTTTGCAGCTCGGTGGTGGAAATGTTGACGCGGACGTTGAACGTGCTGTCCACCTGCAGTTCCTGCTGCCACGCCCGCAACTGACGCACGGAATTGCGCAGCACCCAGTGTCCCAGGTCCACAATCATGCCGGTTTCCTCGGCGAGGGGGATGAACTGGTCCGGCATGAGGAGGCCGCGCTCGGGGTGGTTCCACCGGACCAGCGCCTCGACGCCTTCGATTCGGCCCGAGACGAGGTCCACCACCGGCTGGTAATGCAAGGTCAGCTGGTCCTGCCGGATGGCTTCGCGCATTTCGGTAATCATGACGCTCTGCAGCCGGCGCGCGTACAACAGAGCCGGCTCGAAGACTTTGATGCTGCTGTGCGGCTGCGCCTTGGCGGCGTACATGGCGGTGTCGGCCTCCATGACCAGGTCATCGACGCTCTGACCGGGTTCTGCAATCCGGAGGCCGATGCTCGTCCCGCACGTGATTTTCAGGTCCCCGACGTCGAGGCTCTCGTTGAGCGCGGCGAGGATCCTGTTCGCCACCCTGCGCGCCCGGACCAGGTTGGACTTCGGCAGCATGATGGCGAATTCGTCGCCGCCGAGGCGGGCCACCGTGTCAGTCTCGCGGACCGCGTCCTGGAGCCGGCGCGCGATGACCCGCAGGACGTCGTCGCCGGCGCTGTGCCCCAGGGTGTCGTTGATGCCCTTGAAGGAATCGAGGTCGAGAATCAGGAGCGCCGGCGGCATCTCGCCGCGGGAGGACTCCGCCAGGGCATGGCTCAGGACCGAATTCAGGGCCGTGCGGTTGGCGAGCTGGGTCAGGGGGTCGGTCAAGGCCATGCGTTCGAGTTCCACCTGCGCCTCGCGCAGCATGGCAGTGCGGCTTTCGACCCGTTCCTCCAGCTCCTGGTAGATGGTCTGCAGGTCATCGGCCATCAGGTTGATGCCCGCGATGACGGCGGCAACGTCGTCGCGGGCCCCGGAATGGGGAATCCTGGTGCTCAGATCGCCGCCGGCGATCCGCACAATGCCCTCCACGAGGGCGTGCAGCCTGGGGTCCGGCGCGTCATTCTTCACGGGCATACTGCCTTAGCCATTCGACGGCGGCGGGTTCAGAGGTGAAGAACTGCGCCGGGATCGTCTCGCTTTTGGAGCGCAGGAGGTAGTGGGCAATGACCCGGTCCACGGGGCTCTCGCCCACCAGGGCGAAGGCCGTCGCCGCGATGGAACCGCTGTAGACCTGCCGCGCCTCAATGCTGACACCGACGACGCCGGTAATCACCAGGAGCACCGGCACCCGCCGGCCCGCGGCGAGTGCACGGACGGCCTCGCCGGCGACGCGGGCCTCCGGCCCTTCGATTTCTTCGTTTGGAGGCAGCAGGACCTCGATGATTCCGCCGTCGATCATCCGCACGCCGATGGCGCGGGCGGCAATGCCGTTCGTGAAGGCCCCATCGACCGCCGGGACCGCGGCTTCAGCCGCCGCCTCCAGGATTGCGCCGGCCGCCATCGCTGGCAACCGGTCCGCAGCCATCGCCTGCAACCGGTCCGCGGGCGGCCGCTCGTCCGGCCCGGCCAGGGCCTCCAGCGTCATCGGACCGCAATTCGACGGCGGCGGTCCGTGGAACCCCGGAGGTCACGGTTCAGCCGGCGGTCACCGTGATAGAGAATCGTTTCCCAGTCGATTTCCTCGGCTGTCTTGGCTATCACAGGGCTCTCCTTCACTGTCTTGGGCCGGGGGCTGACATACAGCCAGTTAACCACCCCGAGGAATACATCCACCGCGGAGTTGAAGACACCGATGTAGGCGTGGATCGCGAAGGCGGCAAGCACGGCATTGAGGGAGGCGAAAGCGACGTTGCCCCAGTTGCCCATTTGGGCGTCCCGCCACACGGTCAGCAGCGAGAACACGACTATCGCGTACGGCGTGAGGACGTAGATGGCCGGGGCGGCGGTGCGGTCCTTGACCTTGGGAGTGCGGGCGAAGGGAATCTTGTCGCCCGTGACGGCCTGCTGCAGCGATTTCAGCACGCCGGCAAGGTTAACCGGCAGCAGCACGAGGTTGAAGCCGTAGATCCGGAAGATGTCGGTGAAACGGTGCCCGCAGTCACGCAGGTCGCTGCCCATGGCGAGGAAGTACGGCAGGGCCGCGAGGAACACGATGGGGCTCAGCAGCCGGCTGTCGTAGGGGTACGCCAGGAGGAAGACGAGGCCAAAGCTGGCCCAGGCGATCGACGCCATGTAGTTCACCCGCAGCAGCACTTCCCTGAACAGGATCGCCCGGCGCTCGGAGCGGTGCTGGCGGAGCTGGACCCACAGCTTGGGCAGGATCAGCAGGCCACCGTTCGCCCAGCGCCGGCGCTGGACCACGAGGGAGCCGAAGTCCGGGGGCGTGGCGCTGTAGCTGAGCCGCTCCGGATAGTTCACCAGTGTCCAGCCGTGCTGGCCGAGGTCGATGCTCGATTCCGTGTCTTCGATGACCGTCCGGTCCTGGATGTAAGTCCGGATCTCGAAGCCACCGGTGCTCTCGACCTCGACGATGTCCTCCAGGGCGTTCTTGCGGATGACGGCGTTGGCGCCCACCCAGAAGGTTGCACCGTAGTAGGTCATGCCCTGGTGCAGGATGTGCTGGAGGTCGGTGGTGGCCCCGGCGACCCGCTCGATGCGGGTGGGGGCTCCGCGGAAGGAAGAATACGGCGTCTGGGTGACCGCCACGCGCTCGTTGCCGGCCGATTCCAGGAAGTAGACCAGCCGGAGGCAGTAATCGCGCAGAAGCAGCGAGTCGGCGTCGAGCGTCAACAGGTAGGTCGTGTCACGGACCGCCATGAAGTCGCTGTCCAGGTCAGGGCCGACGCCGGCCGGCGCCTTGCGCAGGACCACGCCGTCGGCGGTGGTCTCCTTGTGCCAGGTGTGCCCCATCAGCGAAATGTAGGCGTTGAGGTTCATGGCCTTGTTCGCCTCATGGGAAAGGCTGGAGTACTTCTTGCGTTCAAACGTCTCCGTGGCGACGTTGAAGATCCAGGTCAGCCGGAGGTACAGCTCTTCGATCCGCGACCGCGGCGGTGAGGTCTGCTGCACGAAGGCAGCGTTCAGGCCCACGAGCACGAGCCGCAACTCACGGGCCAGGCCCATGAGGACGAGGTCGACGAAGAACTCGTCGACGTGGTCCTCCACTGTTTCGGCGGCGGCCATCGATTCAAGCCATTGGGCGGCGGCCTCATATTCGGAGATCAGCAGGGCCAGCTCAGCCGCCGGGCCGTTCCCGCCGGCCTTTTCCCGGAGCCGGTAGGCGGCGAGCGCGGCGTTGAACCGCGCGGCCGGGACGCTGAGCTCGGCGGCAATCTCGGCGGTCAGCGCCCTGGTCTTTTCCAGCCGGGCAAGATCGCCCGGGTCCGAGGGGTGCGGTGGGTCATCGAGCAGCAGCACCACCTTGAGATCAGGAAATTCCTGCAGTGCGGCGGACCACAGAGTGGCGCGAACCACCTGGGGTTCTTCGGCGTAGGAGGGGACCAGGACCGTGATGCCCTCGGAGTAGTCGGCGAAGTGGCGGTCCAGCTCGCCGCGCGGAACCCGTGAATGGTCGCGGAAGCGATAAAGGGCCCCTTGCCTGGCCAAAAGATACATAAGTGCAGAAAACGTCAGGAATGTTACGACGACCAGATAGGAAACCGTCTCAAACTGAAACCTAAAACCCGCGTTCGGGTTGTCAGCAAGCTCTTTCAGAATGGTGGAAATGACGTAGGAAACCCACGCCGCCAGCGTCGTGAGAATTCCCAGGCGGCCAAGGATTATTTTGCGCCTGGACGGTCGCGGGTGAACTATTGACAGTGGCTCCGAACGACGCTCGGACCCCCATTGACGGCGCCGGACCGCGCCCTTTTGTTCGGTGGTCACACTTTCGGCATCCACGCGCGGCAAGTCAAGCTGATCTGGCATTAGTCCCCATAAGACTGCAAAGTCGGCATATTGGCGCGCGCCTACGGCAAAACCCGCACGCCGCACCGGAATGTTCCGGTGAGTGCCCTTATGATAATGCAAGGTCAGACGCTTGCCGGACATCAGACACCCCGGAAATTACACGAGCTGATACCGGCTGCCGGCGCGTGCCCGGCCGCTCACCAAAAAACGCACAAGGGGGGCCCTGTGTCCGAACGATTCCCAGGCCGCAAACTATCGGTTGTCCGGCTGGGCGTGCTGATCACTGCCGTGGCGGCTGCCGCAGCCAGCGGCGTGGTCGCATGGGGCAACTTCCAGGACGTCCGGGCGGCCGAGGCCATTCCGTCCGTCTTCTCGGGCTACGTCGACGTCACGGCGACGCCCCGGTACGCCTTCGAGGCCCCGGCCTCCAAGGAAGCCGAAAAGGTGGTGCTGTCCTTCGTCGTCGCTGATCCCAAGGATGCGTGCACGCCGTCCTGGGGCGCCGCCTACTCCCTCGCCGACGCCGCATCCTCGCTGGATCTGGACCGGCGAGTGGCTCGCCTTCAGCAACTTGGCGGCACCGTGGCGGTGTCCTTCGGCGGTCTGGCCAACCAGGAACTCGCCGTCACGTGCACCGATCCGGCCAAGCTGAAGGCGGCCTACCGGACCGTCGTCGACCGCTATGACGTCGGCAGCATCGATCTGGACGTCGAAGGCGAGGCCCTCGCGGACCCGGCAGCCCTTGAACGGCGTTCCGTGGCGGTCGCCGCGCTCCAGCAGGACCGCCAGCGCGACGGGAAGTCCCTGAGCGTCTGGCTGACGCTGCCGGCGGATCCGAACGGCCTCACGACGGCGGGCAGCGACGCCGTGACAAGGATGATCACCGCCGGGGTGGACCTCGCCGGGGTGAACGCGATGACCATGGACTATGGCGGGAGCAGGCTGGCCGGCCGGTCGATGTACGAGAACGCGGTGTCCGCCGCGGAAGCAACCCACCGGCAGCTGACCGGGCTGTACCGGGCCGCCGGCACCGAGCTGGGCAGCGAGACCGTCTGGCGGAAAGTCGGACTGACACCGATGATCGGCCAGAACGACGTCGCCGGGGAAATTTTCACCCTCCAGGACGCGAAGGAACTCAGCGCCTTCGCCAGTTCCCGCGGCATCGGCCGTCTCTCCATGTGGTCCCTGAACCGTGACCGCACCTGCAGCCAGAACTTCCCGGACGTCACGAAGGTCTCCGATGGCTGCAGCGGCGTGGACCAGGGCAGCTCATCCTTCGCCACGATCCTGGGAGCGGGCGTCCTGGCCACCTCCTCGGCCTCACCCGCCGCCGCGGCTGCATCGACGCCGGCGCCGGCCGTCAGTGACAACCCCTCCACCAGCCCGTACCCGGTGTGGTCCGAGACCACCGCCTATGCCGCGGGTGAGCGGGTCGTGTGGCACTCCAACGTGTACGAGGCCAAATGGTGGACCCGCGCCGACACCCCGGATGACCCCGTCCTGCAGGGCACCGCGACCCCGTGGCGCATCATCGGCCCGGTGCTGGCCGCAGACCGTCCGACGCCGCAGCTGACGGCACCGGCCGGCACGGCCCCGGCGTGGCAGCCGGCCACGGTCTACCGCAAGGGCGACCGCGTGCTCTTCGAGGGCCGGGTCTTCGAGGCCAAATGGTGGACCCAGACCGACAGCCCCGAGGCTGCGCTGCAGGGATCGCCGGAGTCGCCGTGGTCAAAGCTGCGGGACGAGGAACTGCTGAAGATCATGGGCAAGGCGACGGCGGTGCCCAGCGCGAGCGCGACCCCTACGGCGACCGCACCCTAGCGCCGGCGCCAATAGTCCGGCGCCAATAGACCGGCGCCAATAGACCGACGCCACTAAACCGGCGCCCTAAGGGCGTCGATCTCAGCGGGTCCGCCTCAGCCCGTCTGGGCGCGGGCCCGCTTGCGAAGCGTGCGTTCGTGCTGGACCCGCTGGGCGAGGACCAGGCCTGCCGCGGCGACGCCAAGCGTAATGGGGTAGCCCATGAGCCGCTCCAGGGTGCCTGGTTCCGGCACGTGCATGCCTGTCAGGCCGCCTGCGATGAGTGCCGCCGAGGACACGATGCCGCAGGCCACGATGAACCACCCGAGCGGCGTCTGCCTGAGCCACAGCCAGCCGAGGACCAGCAGCGCCAGGGCCCCGGCTGCGAAGTACATCAGGGCGCCGGCGACATGCCAGCCCGATCCCGTGTCTTCGGGCACCAGGCCCACGATGATCGTTCCCGCCCCGGCGGTGCCGGTCAGGAGGCGGGCGGCGCCCGCGGCGACCACCCCCGCTCCCCAGCGCCCCCGGCCCGGCATCCGGCCGTGCATCCGGCCGTGCACGCCGCCCTGCACGCCGCCGTGCCTGACGGGCACGCCGGCCCGCGCGGCACAGCACATGAGCGCCGAGCCAAGCAGGAGCGCACCGACGATCATGCCCAGGCCCTGGATCACAAACGATGCGTTCATCAGCAGATGCGCCGGCGAGCAGACGTCCCGGCCAGAGAAGTCCCCGCAGGACACGGCGCCGAGGTCGCTGATGTACCCCGTGCGGCGGCTGTAGGGTTCTGCGCCCGCCCAGGCGCCGATCACCGCCGATTCAGCCACGAAATACTGCAGCACGCTCAGCTTCGCCAGGGCCCCGACGTAAAACCGGGTCGCGGCCACATCGGGGTAGTAGAGGGCGCCGGCGGAAAGCTCGGTGGTTCCTGCGGTCATGCCAAGAGCGTAGTACGCGCGCTCACCTTGTATGCTTATATCCGTGTCCGACCGGACCGGCCCTGGGCCGGGCTGCGGACGCCCGCCCTCGTAGCTCAGTGGATAGAGCACGGCTCTCCTAAAGCCGGTGTCGTTGGTTCGATTCCAATCGAGGGCACTTGAACATTCCTGCCCCGGACGAAACCCCGGACACGGGTCCGGACTTTGACCTCCGCGCCTACCTGCGTGGCTCCTGGTCCGTCGACCGCACCCTGCTGGACCGCAGCACCGGGATCAGCGGAACCTTCATCGGCGTCGTGCGCTTCACGGACCTCGACGACGGCGGCCTGGTGTGGCGTGAAGAGGGCACCGTGCACTGGACCTCTTTCAGCGGCGCGCCTTTCACCGGGCCGGCCAGCCGGGAATACCTGTTGCGGTCCGCGGACACGCCGGAGGTCCTGGACGTGTACTTCCCCGACGGCCGCCCCTTCCACCGCATGGGCTTCTCCGGGCAGGCCAACCGCGACGTGCACTGGTGTGACCCCGACACGTACCGCGTGAGCTACCAGGTCCTCGGACCGGACGACTGCGGCTACCGCTGGGACGTCACCGGGCCCGCCAAGGACCAGCTGCTGGAGTCCGTCCTGCATCGGCTGAAAGCAGGCCCAGACGCAGGACCAAACCTCAGGGGTGTCGAATGAACCCCCGCATTGTCGTCTCCGCCGTCTGCGTTTTCGACCGCTCCGGACGCCTCCTGACCGTCCGCAAACGGGGCACGGACAAGTTCATGCATCCCGGCGGCAAACCGGAGGCCGGCGAAACCGCTGCCCAGGCGGCGGCGCGTGAGCTCCGGGAGGAAGTGGGGATTGTGCTGGCCCCGGACCGGCTGGACCTGCTGGGTTGCTGGGTGGCGGACGCCGCCAACGAGGCTGCCACCCAGATCGAGGCCACCGTCTTCACGGCGCCGGGGGTGTGGAGTGCCCGGCCATCGGCGGAAATCGCCGAGATCCGGTGGCTCGACCTGGCCGCCGAGCTTCCCGGGGACCTGGCCCCGCTCCTGACAGACCATGTGCTGCCGGCGCTGTCCGCCAAACCGTCAGCCCACCAGCACAGGTAGCGGGGGCCCGGTCGCGCGGCTCGGTACCGCGACCCAGTAGACCGGCCCAGTACACCGGCCCAGTACCGCGGCTCAGTACCCGGGCACGGCTTCCTGGGCAACCGCGGTGGCCTCGGAGAACTGCGTGCGGTACAGCTCCGCGTAGCGGCCCTCGGCGGCGAGGAGTTCCTTGTGTGTCCCGCGCTCCACGATCGAGCCGTCCTCCACCACCAGGATCGCGTCGGCTGCCCGGATTGTGGAGAGCCGGTGGGCGATCACTACGGCGGTGCGGCCTTCCAGCGCGGCGCCCAGCGCCTCCTGGACGGCGGCCTCGTTGGTGGAGTCCAGCGCGGCGGTGGCCTCGTCGAGGATGACCACCCGGGGCTGCGCGATGAGCAGGCGCGCGATCGTCAGGCGCTGCCGCTCGCCGCCGGAGAGCCGGTAGCCGCGCTCCCCCACCACCGTGTCCAGGCCCTCGGGCAGGGACCGGATCATGTCTTCGAGCCGGGCGCGCCGCAGCGCATCCCACATCTGCTCGTCGGTGGCCTCGGGGCGGGCCAGGCGCAGGTTGGAGGCGATGCTCTCATGGAACAGGTGGCCGTCCTGCGTCACCATGCCGAGGGTCGCGCGCATCGAGTCGAACGTGAGGTCGCGGACGTCCACGTCCGTGCCGGGCGTGGTGCCGCCGAAGCGGACCGCGCCGGAGTCGACGTCGTACAGGCGCGAGAGGAGCTGGGCGATGGTGGACTTGCCCGCGCCGGAAGAGCCGACCAGGGCCACCGTCTGCCCGGGCTCCACCCGGAAGCTGATGCCGTGCAGCACTTCCTCGCCGCCGCGGGTGTCCAGGGTCAGCACGTCCTCCAGGGAGGCCAGCGAGACCTTGTCCGCCGAGGGGTAGGCGAAGCGGACGTCGTCGAACTCCACCGAGAGCGGACCGGGCGGGGAGGCCACGGCGTCTGGCTTCTGCTGGATGAGCGGCTTGAGGTCCAGGATCTCAAAGACACGCTCGAAGCTGACCAGGGCGCTCATCACCTCCACCCGCGCGCTCGAGAGGGCCGTGAGCGGCGCGTAGAGGCGGGTGAGCAGCAGTGCCAGCACGACGACGTCGCCCGCGTTCAGCTGCCCGGCCAGCGCGAGCCAGCCGCCCAGGCCGTAGACCAGCGCCAGGGCCAGGGCCGAGACCAGAGTCAGCGCCGTGACGAAGGTGAACTGCAGCATGGCGGTGCGGACACCGATGTCCCGGACCCGGCCGGCCCGCAGGGCGAACTCGCGGGATTCCTCGTCGGGGCGGCCGAAGAGCTTGACCAGGGTGGCGCCGGGCGCGGAGAAGCGCTCGGTCATCTGGGTTCCCATGGTGGCGTTGTGTTCGGCGGCTTCGCGCCGCAGGTCGGCCAGCTTGGAGCCCATTCGGCGGGCCGGGATCAGGAAGATCGGCAGCAGGATCATGGCGAGCACCGTCACGAGCCAGGACTTGTTGAGCATCACCGCAAGGGTCAGGGCGAGGGCCACGACATTGCTGACCACGCCCGAGAGCGTGCCGGCGAAGGCCGACTGCGCCCCTATGACGTCATTGTTCAGCCGGCTGACCAGGGCCCCGGTCCGGGTCCTTGTGAAGAAGGCGATCGGCATTTTCTGGACGTGGTCGAAGACCTTGGTGCGCAGGTCCACGATCACGCCTTCACCGATGGTGGAGGACAGCCAGCGGGTCACGAGGCCCAGCCCCGCCTCGGCCACCGCCACAATGGCGATCAGGACAGCAAGCCAGATCACTGTGGAGGCCTCGGCATGGGCGATGATCTCGTCGACCACCTGCCCGGCGAGGACCGGGGTGGCAACAGCCAGGAAGGCCATCACAATGGACAGCAGCACGAAGGCGATCAGCTTGCCGCGGTGCGGGCGGGCGAAGCTGAAGACGCGCTTCAGCGTCTCCTTGGAGAACGGCTTGGACCCGCTGGAGGCGCGGGTGATGTTGTAGAGGGAGCTCCAGGCGACCCGGTCCATGCTCATGTGGTGCTGCCTTTCGGGGCATCGGCGTGCAGTTCGGTGACGACGCCGCTTTCGACGTTCCAGCGGGCGTCCAGGCGGACGTTTTCGAGCAGCCTGCGGTCGTGGGTGACCAGCAGCAGCGCGCCGTCGTAGCTGTCGAGGGCTTCCTCGAGCTGCTCAATGGCGGGCAGGTCGAGGTGGTTGGTGGGTTCGTCCAGCACCAGCAGGTTCACGCCGCGGGCCTGCAGCAGCGCCAGGGCGGCCCGGGTCCGCTCCCCCGGAGACAGGGAGTCGACGGGCCGGTTGGTGTGATCGGCCTTGAGGCCGAACTTGGCCAGCAGGGTGCGCACTTCCGCCGGAGTCTGCTCCGTCAGGACGGCCTCGACGGCGTCGCCCAGCAGCAGATCGCCGGCCAGCAGGCCGCGTGCCTGGTCGATCTCCCCAATGGCCACGGACGCACCCATGGAGGCATCGCCGGAGTCGGGCTGCTGGACGCCGAGCAGGAGCCGGAGCAGGGTGGATTTGCCGGCACCGTTGGGGCCGGTAATCCCGATCCGTTCGCCCGCGTTCAGCTGCAGGTTCACCGGGCCCAGGGTGAACCCGCCCTGCTGCGCGACGGCGCCCCGCAGGGTGGCCACCACCGAGCTGGACCGGGGGGCCGCCCCGATGCTGAACTGCAGCTGCCATTCCTTGCGCGGTTCCTCGACTTCTTCGAGCCGGGCGATGCGGGACTCCATCTGCCGGACCTTCTGGCCCTGCTTTTCGGAGGACTCGGTACTGGCCGCCCGCCGGATCTTGTCATTGTCCGGGTTCTTTTTCATGGCGTTCCGGACGCCCTGGGAGCTCCATTCGCGCTGGGTCCGGGCCCGGGAAACGAGGTCGGCCTTGGTGTTGGCGTACTCCTCGTAGCGTTCCCGGGCGTGCCGGCGGGCGACGGCGCGTTCCTCCAGGTACGCCTCGTAGCCGCCGTCGTAGACCGCCACCGAGTTCTGCGCCAGGTCCAGCTCCACGATCGTGGTGACGCAGCGGGAGAGGAACTCGCGGTCGTGGGAGACCAGGACGACGCCGCCGCGCAGTCCCTGCACGAACGCCTCCAGCTTGGCCAGGCCGTTGAGGTCCAGGTCGTTGGTGGGCTCGTCCAGCAGTACGACGTCGAAGCGGCTCAGGAGCAGCGCGGCGAGCGCCACGCGGGCCGCCTGGCCGCCGGACAGGCCGGTCATTCCGGCGTCGGGCCCCACATCGAGGCCAAGGTCCGCCAGGACCGGCGGGATGCGGTCTTCCAGGTCGGCTGCGCCGGAGGCCATCCAGCGGTCGAAAGCCAGCGAGTAGGCGTCGTCGGAGCCGGGAGCGCCGGAGCCCAGTGCTTCTGCGGTGGACTCCATTTCCAGGGTGGCCTGCGCGCAGCCCGTGCGCCGGGCGATGTAGCCGGCGACCGTTTCGCCGGCAATCCGCTCGTGTTCCTGCGGCAGCCAGCCCACAAAGGCGTCGGCCGGGGCCAGGCTTACTGTGCCTTCCTGAGGTTCGTCGACGCCGGCGAGCAGGCGCAGCAGCGTGGACTTGCCGGCACCGTTGGCGCCGACGACGCCCACTACGTCACCGGGAGCTACGGTCAGGGACAGCTTTGAGAAGAGGGTGCGGTGATCGTGACCACCGGAAAGGTCCTTGGCAACAAGGGTTGCAGTCATTAGTTCATCCTCTCACTGCGGCCCAAACGGACCGCCCCGACGGGCAGAACCCGCCCGTCCCGGCAGGCCGAAAAGCAGCCGGGCATAGAAGAACCCGCCGGTCCGGACTTGGGGGGTGTACGGACCAGCGGGTTCGACCATTTAGCATAGTTGAATTAGGACCTCACGTAAAATCCCAGCCCGCTGCGCCACACCGCCGCCATCTCCCGCCTCGACCGCCGCTGCCCCACCGAGTGCCAGTACCCACACTGCCCATCGACTCCGCAGGAAGCCATAGATGCCATTACCCGCTAAGGCGTTCCAACTCTGGCTTCATCGCGTTGCTCCGACGGAGAGCACGGCCGATATCTGCAGGATTTCCGGCATCAAGCGCACCACATTTGCCCAGCAGCTGGTGCGCGGGAAGGTGGCCGAAACCACCCTGGTCAGCATCAGCCGGGCCCTGGATCTAAGTCCGCTGGCGGAACTGGCGTCCTTCGACCACTATGCCGAGCTGGCCACCGCGCCGCAGCCGCCAACCCCGGCCGAACTCGTCAGCCAGGTGGCCACCATGGATCTGCTGCGCGCCGTCATTTCACGCTCCTCCCCCGCGTACGGCGGCTATGGTGACCACGGCAGCTCCATGACCCGCGCACTGTCCCCCGCCCCGCATGCCACATCAGTCCGGAACTGGGTGGACGCGATCGACGACGGTGAGTTGCGTCACCGGGTTTCTGCCGCCACCGGCGTGGCGCCGCAAAATTACTCGGCCCAGCTCACCGCCAACAGGCTGTCCCCCGAACTGGCGGTCGCGACAGCCCGCGCGGCGGGCGTAGGATTCACGGGCGGGTTCGTCGCCACGGGCCTGATAACCGAGGAAGAGGCCGGCTGGACGCAGGGGGCGAAGCAGGCCGCCTTGGATTCCCTCTCCGACGGAGACCTTAGCGCCCTGGCCGGAGAGCGGCTCCAGGCGCTCGGAAAGTCCTTGCGGCGCCAGGAGCACGAGCAGGCACAAACAGAAAAAATTTGGGAGAACCTCGGATGATCGCGATCCTGCAGTGGGCCACGCTGGCAGTGTGCTGCGTGGTCACGCTGGCCCGCCTGCCGTACGCCCTCCGTGGGCAGAACCGGTCCCTGTTCTCCATCTTCGCGCTCATGACCCTGGCGATCCTGCTCAGCATCGAGGCGCCCTATGTGGCCGTGGACCGAGCCCTCGGAGGCATGAACGTCGCCAATCTCGTGCTACGCTTCGTCATTTTCGCCGCCATCTTTTTCCTGGGGTTCCGGGTGGCCCGGGGATTCAGCGCGGACGACGCCCTGCGGCTGATCACCGGCCCTGTCGGCATCGCGGTCGCCGTAGCCGCCTCGGCTGTGGTGGTAGCGGTCTTCCTCATGATGGACACCGCCGGATCCTCGGCGGGGCTGGTCACGGTGTTCGCCAAGGATGAGCGCAATGCCGCCTTGGTGGAGTATTACGGGGCCGCCGGGCGGCTTTATCCGGCGTACATAACCCTGGCCCTGTTTCCGGCGATGGTGCGGACCCTCCGCAGCGGCCTCCCGGCCCTGGTGCGGTTCAGCGCGGGGTTGCTGGCGCTGGGTACCGTGGCTATTTCCTTGAGCCTTCTGTCCCCGGTCATTCCCCCGTCACTCGGATTCATGCGGTTCGTCCTCAACTACTCGGCCGTTCTGTGCCTGGTCCTTGGGCTTTCCTTGATCTGGCTGGCGAAGGCGCTTGCTATGCGGGCGACTAAGAAGCAAGCTGGCCTGACCTGAGAGTCGTTCGGCTGGGCAGGCGAGCCATGTGGGGGTACCCGGAATGATTGCAACCCTCCAATGGGGGACGCTGATCATCTGTTCCGTGGTGTTCCTCCTCCGCGTCCCGGATGCGATCCACGGGCGGAACAGGACCGTTTTCTGGATCCTGTTCCTTGCGACCCTGTGCAGCCTGCTCTCGGTCCCCGGCCCCTATGAGGCAATCGACGCGGCTCTGGGGGGATGGAACCTTGCCCACCTGCTCCTGCGTTTCCTCGTGTTCGCGGCGGTCCTGCTGGTCGGTCTGCGCGTCGCGAAAGGACTGGCAGACGGTCGCGGCTACCGCCTCATTGCGGGCCCGGCCGGGGGCTGGGCCCTGGCCCTCAGCGCTGCCGCAGTGGCGGTAATTTTCTTCCTTATGGACACCCGCGGGTCCTCGGTCGGCATGCTGGGCATCACCGACAACGGTGGACACAACGCCGCCCTGGCGCCGTTCTACGCCGCGGCCGGCCGCACGTATCCCGCCTTCGTCTCCCTGGCCCTGCTCCCGGCATTGCTGGCCACCGCCAGAAGCCCCCTGCCGCGGCTGGTGCGTGCCGGGGCAGTCATGACGTGCATGGGCGCCCTCGCCACAGCCTTGAGCTTCCCCGCCTCCTTTGCCCCGGAGGACTGGATCCTCGTGCAGCAAACCATCAACTATTCGGCCGTCCTGGGGTATGTCCTGGGCCTGGGACTGTTCTGGGCTTCCGGGCTCGCCGCAAAGAAAACTGGTAACGCTCGCGCAACATTGCGCAAGAACAACGGGTAGGCCATTCACAAAATCATTAGACCGTGAAAGAATCATGAATGTGTGAAAGCGGCAATCGCTTCGTGTACGGAAGTCAGCCGTGCGAAGCAGAGGCAGTCGTCCAAGCGCCATTGGGGGGATGAGTGGTAGCGGTCCGCAAGGACCGCTCCCACTCAGCCTGCTTAACGGCGTTTTCCCTGCACTTCAGCGCTGGAACCTCAGCGTGACCAGCTGGAACGGCCGCAACGTAAGCTCGGCAGAGTCGGGACCGGCAGCCACTCCCGGCGCATCGACAGGCCGTTCCAACAGATCCACGGCGAGTATCCCGCGGACCGGGAAGTTGGCCTTCACGAGGCCGGTGGAGCGTTCCCCGAGCGATTCGTACAGCCGGACAATCACGTCTCCGGAGCCGTCTTCGGCGAGTTTGACCGCTTCAACGACGATTGCCTGGTTGACCACGGTGACCAGCGGCTCCACCGTGTGGGCACCCTGTACAACCCGCGGGGGGAGGTTGGTGCGGTAGCCCTCTTCGACGGCGTCCGCGATCGTGGCACCGGGCCGGATCGTGACGTGCAGCTCGTGCCTGCCCTGGTCGGCGCCGGGATCCGGGAACTTCGGCGCCCGCAGCAGCGAGACCCGCACCGTGGTGGTGGTGCCGCCGTCGTCCTCCCGGACGTTGCGCGTCACGTCGTGGCCGTAGCTGGACGCGTTGGAGACCGCCACCCCGTAGCCGGGCTCGGCGACGTGGATCCAGCGGTGGGCGCAGATCTCGAATTTCGCGGCTTCCCAGGACGTGTTGACATGAGTGGGGCGGAACACGTGGCCGAACTGCGTCTCCGCCGCGGACCGGTCGGCCCGGACGTCCAGGGCGAAGCCGAGCTTGAGCAGTTTTTGCCGCTCCTGCCAGTCCACCAGGGTGGTGATCGCGAGGGAGCCTGCGCCCGCGGCCAGCGTAATCCGCTGGGTCACGGCCGAGGACCCGGCCATCCGCTCCACCACCACGACGGCGTCCGGGCTTTGCCCCCGGGGGTCGCGCTCCAGGGTCACGGAACGCGCCTCAACCAGGCGGACGACGTTCCGGCGGTAGAAGGCGTCGATGTCCCACGCGTCCCATTCATTCGGCGTATCCCGGTGCAGTTCCAGGAGGTTGCCGGACTCCCCGGGAGCGATCGCCTCCCGCCCGGTGGTGTGATCGATGAGCGAGGCCAGCAGCCCGTCGGCATCGACCACCGCCCGGATGATGCCGTTGTCCAGGATGTAGCCGCCGTCCGCCTCGGTGACCGACACCGGCTGTCCGGGCCGGACGGGTTCTGCAGCACCCAACGCCGGCACTCCCTGGCGCTCCTGCGGGGCGGCGTTGAGGAGGAATTCCCGGTTGCCGGGGCCCAGGGCCGCGGCCGCGGCGTTCGTGATGATCGTTTCCAGCCCCCGTTCGACGGCGGCGTAGTTCCGTTCGGCGTCCTGGTGGACCCACGCGATGGAACTGCCCGGCAGGATGTCATGGAACTGCTGGAGAAGGACCAGCCGCCAGAGTCGCTTGAGCTCCGCGGCAGGGTAATGGTGCCCCGCGCGCACGGCCGCCGTGGCACTCCAGAGTTCGGCTTCCCGGAGCAGGTGCTCGCTGCGCCGGTTGCCCAACTTGGTCTTGGCCTGGCTGGTGTAGGTTCCCCGGTGCAGTTCCAGGTACATCTCCCCCACCCAGACCGGCAGGGGCTCATACTCGGCCTGGGCCTGCTCGAAGAAGCTGGCTGCCGAGCCGATCCGAACCTTCGGGGAGCCTTCCAGGTCCGCCGTGCGCTGCGCCGCGGCCAGCATCTCGCGGGTTGGGCCGCCGCCGCCGTCGCCGTACCCGAAGGGCACCAGGGATGTGGCCCCGCGGCCGTGGTCCCGGTAGTTCCGTTCGGCGTGCGCCAGGTCCCGGGCACTGAGGTCGGAGTTGTAGCTGTCCACCGGCGGGAAATGGGTGAATACGCGGGTGCCGTCGATGCCCTCCCAGTTGAAGGTGTGGTGCGGCATCCTGTTGACCTGGTTCCACGAGATCTTCTGGGTGAGGAACCAGCGGCTGCCTGCGGCCTTGATGATCTGCGGGAGCGCTGCGGAATACCCGAACGTGTCCGGGAGCCACGCTTCCTGGCATTCGACCCCGAATTCGTCCAGGAAGAAGCTCTTGCCCTCGAGGAACTGCCGCGCCATGGCCTCGCCGCCGGGCATGTTGGAGTCCGATTCGACCCACATTCCGCCGACGGGAACAAACTGGCCGGCGCGGACTTTGTCCCGGATGCGCCCGAACAGCTCCGGGTAGTACTCCTTCATCCACGCAAGCTGTTGGGCCGAGGAACACGAAAAGATGAACTCGGGATGTTCGTCCATCAGCGCCACCACGTTGGAGAACGTCCGGGCGCACTTGCGGATGGTTTCCCGGACGGGCCACAGCCAGGCCGAATCGATGTGGGCGTGGCCCGTGGCCACGAGCTGGTGCGCCGAGGCGTTGGCCGGCTGGGACAGGACGTCGGCCAGGGCGGCCCGCCCGGCGTCCGCGGTGCCGGCGACGTCGTCGGGGTCCATGATGTCCAGCATGCGTTCGAGCGCCCGCAGGATTTGGTGCCGGCGGGGCAGGTCCATGGGCAGTTCGTGCATGAGCCCGCTGAGCGTGAAGATGTCCTGCTGGAGTTCCCAGGCCGCCTGGTTGCGTTCGGCGATCGCGATCCTGCCCAGGCGGTACTTGGGCTCGCTGCCCGAGGTGGCTTTGTCGCCGTACGGCGTGGCGGCAAAGGTCCAGTTCTGGGACAAGTCCGGGTTGGCCGCGGCTTCGACATAGAAGTCAACGGCCATGCCGCTGCCCAGGAGCTTGAGCGGAATGTACTGGTTCCGCGGTGAAACCGCCTTGATGATGGTCCCGTCGGACCGCCAGGCGATGCCTTCGCACTGGAAGCCCGGGGCGTCGGCGCTGAAACCCAGGTCCACCAGGACTTCCACCGAGGTGCCGGCCGCGGCTCCCCAGCCGTCCGGCACGTCGCCCCGGAGCCGGAGCCACTTGGTGCTCCATGGCCGGCCCCAGGCCGCTCCGTGTTCCTGGGGCGTGAACTCGTGCCGGAGGGCTTCCAGCACGGGCACGGGTTCGTCCGGCACGTCCCAGCTGCTCAGCGTCAGCGGGACGCTGCGCGGGTAAACGGCGGGGGCGATGCGGTCACGCAGAAAGCGGTCCAGCCGGACTTCCGTAAGACGGCGGTCGTCGTGCAATGTGTTCCTCTTCAGCGCTGGGGGCGTCCGATTGGCTCCAATCGATGGATAAAACTTACGCCGAGGGGAACCCGTTGGCCAAGTGTTGCTGCTAGCTGGCCGCGGGGGCCGGGACTGCGACGCGCTGCTGGCCTGCGTAGACGTTCAGGCTGGTCCGGCGGCTGAACCCTGCCAGGGTCATCCCGCTGGCCTCGGCCAGTTCGACGGCCAGGCTGGAGGGTGCGCTGACTGCGGCGAGGACCGGGATTCCGGCGAGGGCTGCCTTCTGGACGAGCTCGAACGACGCCCTGCCGGAGACCTGCAGCACGGTGCCCCGGAGCGGGAGCAGGCCTTCGCGGAGGGCCCAGCCCACTACCTTGTCCACGGCGTTGTGCCGTCCGACATCTTCCCGGAGGCACAACAACTCCGCCGAGCCGTCGTCGGCGATTCTGAAGAGCCCGGCGGCGTGCACCCCGCCGGTGAGGTCGAAGACCTCCTGGGCGGACCGAAGGGCATCCGGGAGGGCCGCGAGCGTTTCGACGGGAACGGTCAACGGATCCTGTGCCGGGCTGTAGTGCGAGGATTTTCGCACGGCATCGATCGAGTCCGTCCCGCAGATGCCGCACGAACTGGACGTGAAGACGTTTCGGCCGGTCTCCGGCAGGACGACGTCGGGCCGCAGTTGGGCCTCCACGACGTTGAAGGTCTGGATCCCGTCGGCGTCTTCACCGGCGCAGAACCTGAGCGAAACCAGCTGCTCAGGTGTCCAGATGATTCCTTCGGAGACCAGGAACCCCGCGACGAGGTCGAAGTCGCTGCCCGGCGTTCGCATGGTGACGGAGAAGGACATGTTTCCGAGCCGGATTTCCAGCGGTTCCTCGACGGCGAGGACGTCCTCCCGGTGCCGGACCGGGAATTCGAGGGCGTGCGCGGACCCGTCCAGGACAATTTTGTGCACTTTGCGGCGCTGCGTCACGCGGCCCATCGGGTACTCCTTGGCAACATATTCATTTGGGTTTGGCTGATTCCATCATTGCAAGTGCCTGATCCTGAAGCCAGCGCAGCCGGCGGCCGGTATCCCGCGTCGGAGGGTGTTCAGCCCAGGAGGGCGCTCCAGTCGACCGGCCCGTCGCTGGCCGCGGTTTTCCTGGCGGTCCGCTTCGCCGCAGGCTTCGCCACGGGAGCTGCCGAGGCGTCAGGGATCGGCGCACCCCACGGGAGCGCGAACGCGGGGACCAGCTCTCCCAGCTGAACTCCATGGGGCGGGACCACCAGGACGCCGTCGGCGGCGGCCAGGCCCCGCATCATTCCCGGGCCGGTGTGCTGCGCCGGGGATGCCATGCCGTAGAGCAGCCGGAAGGGCATGAGCCGGGTCCGGCCGGGATCGGCGTCAATCGTCGAACCGCAGGGCACCTCGCTGAGCGGCCGCAGGGAACCGTGCCCCAGGGCGGCGAGGAGCGGGGCTCCGATCGTGGACAGCGCCATCATGGCCGCGAGCGGGTTTCCCGGCAGGCCGAGGATATACCGGCCGTCCGGCAGTTCGGCCAGCACGGCCGGGTGGCCCGGCCGCATCGCGATCCCGTCGATCAGCAGGCGTCCGCCCAGCTCGGCGACCGAACGCCTGAGGTGGTCCGTTCCGGAGCGTCCGGTGCCGCCGGTGGTGATGACGACGTCGGCTGGCAGGCTTTCACCGGCAGGATCGCTGTCCTCGAGGGCGGCGATCCATTCTGCGTAGGAATCGCCGACTTTCACTTCTTCGGTGCAGATCCCGCCGAGCATTCCCACCACAGCTGCCAGCTGGGGTCCGAACGTGTCGCGGACTTCCCCGGGCGCCGGCCTCCCGGATGCCACCACCTCGGAACCGGTGAAGACCAGTCGCACCACGGCCTTGCCAAGCACCGGAAGCGCGTCGTGTCCGGCCAAGGCGGCGAGGGCCAGGTGGGCGGGATTCAGGACCGCGCCGCTCTTGACCAGGACGTCCCCGGCGGCGGCTTCTTCTCCGGCTTTCCTGATGTGGTCGCCGTTGCGCGGGTCCCCCGGCTTCGCGGTGCCGCCGAGTTTCAGCACGGGCAGGCCGTCCTCATCGGCGTCGATGATGCCGCTTTCGCTGCGCAGCACGGCCTTGGCCCCGGCGGGGATGAGGCCTCCGGTGGCGATCGGGCTTGCCTGGTGCGGTGCCAGCCGCTGGTCCGGTTCGGCCAGGATCCAGGGACCGCTGCCGTTGACGGCCCAGCCGTCCATGGCGGAGGAGGCATAGTGCGGCATGTCCTGCAGGGCCAGCACGTCAGCGGCCAGGGTGCGGCCCAGCGCCTCCCGGAGCGGGACGGGGGCGGCCGGGATGGGCGTGGCACAGTCGAAGGCGAGCTGCCGGGCCTCCTGCCATGTGTGGGCCAGGTGCCGGTGCGGCGCGTCCGCAGCGTCCTGGTTGCCCGCATCCTGGTCCGCAGTGGCCTGGTCCGCGTCCGGCCCTGCTGTGTCCTCGTCTACCGTGTCCTCGTCTACCGCGTCGCGGTCCGCGTCCAGCCCTGCCGGGGCCTCCGTGAGGGCGTCCGAGTCCGTGAGGGGGTCCGTGCGGCCGCCTTCGGGGACGTTCCCGCCATGGACGGCCGGTCCGGCGTCGTCCGCAGCCGCAGCCGTCATGCCCCGGATGCTTCGGATGCTTCGGAGGCCGCGTAGTCCTTGGCGAGCCGGCGCGCTACTGCCATGGCGTCCTGCATGGACAGGGAGTCCGTCGCCCGCCCGGAGCCGGAGGCCAGGCCGGCGGCGTAGCCGGCAATGAATGTGGTCAGCGGCGCGGCCGGGCGCACTATCGAGTGGGCGGCCACCCCTGCCAGGGAGAGGACCTCGTTCACGTCAATCTCAACGTCTTCCAGCTCCAAGGCCTGGAGCAGGGCACGGCACCAGTCTTCCAGCGTTTCATCCTGGCTTTTCACCGTTTGCCTCCATGGTCGCGTTCAGCTGGGGAGTTCCGTGCCGGGGCCCGGACCGAGGCCTGGAATTGTGTCCGATACCCCCAACGCGGACGCATCATCCCAGGTATCAACATCGTCCGTGGACCCGGGGGGAACGCGGACTTCCCGTACGTCCAGCCTAGCAAGAAGGGAGAAGGCCGACGCGTTTTCCAGGCTGCCCCGATGCCGGGCGTCCGTAACACTTTGTTGTAGCGCAGCTGTGCCATAAAAACCCGCTAGCGGCTGCTTCCGGCCGTCCTGGGAGACGGCCATGACCCCGTCGCCCCGGCCTGGTTCCGGCGCAGCCGCCAGGGAGGCCTCCAGCGATTCGGCCAGTACCCGGACGGCAGCGGAGGACCTTGGCATGTCACAGGCAAGGACCAGGATAAACGGCGCCGGAGCAGCGTCCCCACGCCGGACGGAATGGCCCGAGGCCAGCGCGTCCAGGCCCGCGGCGATGGCAGCGGCCGGCCCGGCGAAGGGCGGCTCCTCCCGGCAGGTCAGGACGCCGTCGGGCAGGTTCCCCGGGTCCGGCCCGACGACGACGGCGCGCCCCGCCCCGCCCGCGGCGCCCAGTGACCGCTCGAGGAGGGTGGCGCCGTCGTACACCAGCCGGGATTTGGGCACGCCGCCCAGGCGGGAGGACCTCCCCCCGGCGAGAATGATGGCATCGAACTCCACCGGTTCAGCCTAGCGCGGCGCCGGCTACGGGCAGATCTGGCAGGCCCCGCGCGGCCCAGAGGTCAGGCGGCCGATTCCGGCAGCAGGAACGGATCCCAGGCGGGCGTCGGCTTCTCGAGTTCCTTGATCTGCCAGATCGCGCCCTTCGGGGGGCCCGGAACAAACCCGATCTTCCAGCCCATCTCCGCCGGAGTGTGGTCGCTCTTGGCGTTGTTGCAGCGCAGGCAGGCCGCTACCAGGTTCTCCCAGGAATCGGCGCCACCCCGGGACTTGGGCTGGACGTGGTCGATCGTGTGCGCCGCCTTGCCGCAATAGGCGCAGCGGTGGGCATCCCGGCGGAGCACGCCGCGGCGGCTCACGGCCGTCATCGTGTTGTATCTCGGACGGATGTAGCGGTTCAGCAGGATCACGGACGGGCGGCCCAGGATGTCCTGGGGGCCGACGACGGGGTCGTCCCCTTCCGCCACAACGCTGGCCTTTCCGGTCAGGACAAGGACGAGCGCCCGGCGGAAGGTGATTACCGCCAGTGGTTCATATCCAGCATTCAGAACGAGAGTGCGCATCCGCATACCTCTTCACGGCCGCACCCGCCAGCGGCACGAGGGCCGGCTGCCCTCTGCATGGTCGGGCTATGGATCGACAAGACAAGAGTAAACACTCAGGTGCCGGATCACCGAATATTTTTTCACCGGCGCGGCCGTGCGCGCGCAAAGTTCATGGCGCGGTCACGCAAAAGACCCCCGCCAAAAGGCGGGGGTCTTTCGAAATGCTGGAGTGCTGTGGCTTAGCCGCCGACGCGGATGAAGACCGGGCCGGAGCCGACGTTCACGCTGTACAGCGCGGTGGTGCCGCCGTTCCAGCCGCCGTGGACTGCCATGCCGTTGCCGACGTAAACCGCGATGTGTGCCATGCCCACGCCGCCGTTCTGGTAATAGGCGAGGTCGCCCGGGCGTGCCTCGGCGGCGCTCACGGTGCGGCCCAGGGACAGGTAACCTGCCGGCCAGCCGTGGTAGTGGATGCCGGCCGCGGCCAGGGCGTTGGTGGCGAGGGCGGTGCAGTCCTGCGAAACGCCGATCTGCGCGTAGGCAGCAGCGGCGATGGTCGCGCCTGCTCCGCTGCCGATGCCGGCCGGAGCCTGGGCAGCGACGCCGCCGCTGACGCCAAGCTCGGTGCCGCCGGCGCGGGAGGCCGTGGAATCCTGGACGTTCACAACGGGCTTCGGGGCCTCGACGACGGGAGCCGGCGTGGTGGTCACGGCGGGCTTCTCATAGGAGATCGCGATGCTGGATGCGGCCGAAATGGTGGCCGGGGCTGCGGACTGGACTTCCAGGGCCGAAGCGGACGTGGATTCGCGCTGAACGTTGGTCTCAGCAGCGTTGGCTGCGATTCCGCTGGTCAGAACCAGACCGGAAGCTGCGGCGATGACCGCGGCCTGACGGCCCATGCCGCCGGCGTTGTCGCCGACAGCCTTAGCAATAACAGCCAGCGAGTTGGTCTTGGTGACCTCGGCTCGGTGCCGTGCAACGGTTGCACGAGTAGTCATTAAGTTCTCTCTTTCGTGATCCTTGGACCGCGCGCTTTCGGGCGCGGACTGAGGACGCTCCGGCATCTTGGGGGTACGCCGGATCGCCCCGAAATTGGGTTACTTAGCGAAGGGTGTACTGCGAAGACGCGCCAAATGCGGAAACTGCATGCTGTCCGGGCTCGGTAGAGAATGAGCCGGCGGAACGTGATCCCATCCGGGCGCCGACAAGGGCGGCACGTGATGTGGATTCCAGCGAGCTCGACAGAGCTTCGCCGGTGCGCATGCGCGCAGAGTTGTGGCGTGAAGACACGAAAGTAGCCTCTCCCAATGCCTACGAGGTGAGCTGTCGGATTCGGATGGGAGTCACCCGGCCGCGCTGCTTCCTGGGAAGCGTTGCGACTTAACCCCTAGGCCTTCTTTCGAAGGCCAAAATTGGTTCCCCCGCCCCTGCCAGACGATGTAATGCGAACGGACCTTGAGCGGTGGCAGAGCTAGGCAATCCACTCAAGAGCGCCAACTTCGGAAAAGTTGGCGTGCTTCAAACCCTACAGCAGTCCTGACCCAATGTCACATTCAGATCACGGCGTGTCACAAGAATTTGAGAGCGGTCCATCGTCTATTTAGAGCCATCCGAGCGGATCAACGACGTCGCCGTTGACCATCACTTCAAAGTGGAGGTGGCAGCCCGTGGAGGCGCCTGTGGTCCCGCTCATAGCGATGACATCTCCGCGCGATACCTTCTGGCCGACCCTGACCGAGGCCGAGGACAGGTGGTTGTACGTGGTCTCCAGGCCGTTGCCGTGGTCAATGACGACCCGGTTTCCGCCGCCGTAGGGATGCCATCCGTTGAACGTCACGGTGCCGCTGGCGGCCGCGTGGACGGCCGTGCCGCACTGGGCGGCGAAGTCCTGGCCGCGGTGGAACTCGCCCGCACCGCCGGTGATGGGGCTGACGCGGTAGCCGAACGGCGAGGCCGTGATCATCTGGTCCAGCGGTGCGCCGAGGGTGCCGGCGGATGCCGCGCGCGTGATGCTGCCCACAGACTGGGCGCTGAGCAGCTGCTTGAGCTTCCCGTCCGGATCACCCTTCGTGGTGACGGCCGTTCGGCTGAAATCGACTTTTGCGGCGGCGGGAGCCGTGACATCCGGCTGTACTGCAGCGGAGAGGGCGCCTGTTCCATCAGCGTTGGAGGCCAGCACGGGGCTCGTGGCGGGGACCGTCACAGTGAGGACCAGGCCCGTTGCGGCCAGTGCGATGCCGGCCTTCTGCCCGACCCCGCTGGCCGCGGCAAATTCCGTTACCTGACGGAACGGGCTGCGCCGCCGCCGGCGTTCATCGCGGTGCGCGTCGCGGGGGCGTTCGGCCATATGCTCGACGACGGGACGCGGCTCCGGAGCGGGACCGGTCGCGCGGCGACGGCCCCTGGCGGTCTGGGTGGTCAAGAACGGTTCCTCTCTGGATAGCCTGCGAAGTTAGCTGTCGGATTCGGGTCAGAGAGTTCAAAGACCCGGTCCGCCGTTGCAAGCAGCCAGACAGAGAGGCATCCCTGGGGATCCCTCGATGGACGTTGCTTGCCGCTGACGGACTTCACCCCAAGGCTGCTGAAGCAGCAGCCGAAAGTGGTTCCCCCGCCCCTGCCAGGAGGTGGTTCTGCGACTGATCCGCTGGCAGGGCTCGGCTTCGGATCAGGTAACGCTTTGGTATCGGCACTGGCCACTAACTATAGGGGATTAAGCCGTCCGGTAATAAATCCGTAACCCCAGATGTGCAGAACTCATGGGTCGTCCCATGACCGGCGCGTTGTGGCTGGTCAGGCGAGTGTTACAAAGACGTGCGCCGCAACCTCGGGCGGCAACTCCAGGGCACCCTCGATATCGGGAACGCGGACCGAGATGTACTCCCCCACCCGCTCCAGCGACACCAGCGCACCAGGCCGAATTCCACCTTCGTCGAGCTGGGCCAGAAGCTCCGGCTCCACCTGGATCGGCTCCGCGAGCCGGTTGACCGTGACCCGCGAACCCGCACCGTAGCCGGCCATGGCCTCAAGCAGGTTCACGGCCCCATCGGCCGGGGCGCCGTTGGACACGCCGCCAAGATCGGCAAGACCGGGAATGGGGTTTCCGTAGGGCGAAACGGTGGGGTGGTCCAGCATCTCAAAAATTCGCCGCTCAACCCGCTCACTCATGACATGCTCCCAGCGGCATGCCTCCTCGTGGACATAGGCCCAGTCGAGTCCGATCACGTCGGCGAGCAGGCGTTCGGCGAGGCGGTGCTTGCGCATGACGCCGATGGCGCGTTTCCGTCCGGTTTCGGTCAGTTCAAGGTGCCGGTCGCCCGAAACAACCACCAGTCCGTCGCGTTCCATCCGGCCGATGGTCTGCGAGACAGTGGGGCCGGAGTGGCGGAGCCGTTCGGCAATGCGGGCGCGCAGGGCAACGATGTTTTCTTCTTCAAGTTCCAGAATGGTCCGAAGATACATCTCCGTAGTATCGATCAGATCAGTCATTCAGCTCAGCTCCTCGAGCGCAGTCCGTGCGTCATTCCCACCGTACCGCGTGCGGGCTGCATGCAGGATGCGCCTGGCAAGAACCGCCGTACGTTCGCATGCCAGCCTAGCCTATTTTGAATTACTCCGGATAATTTTCGTTCGGGCTGGCGCTGCCCCCGAGTGCCCACGCGCCGGCAGTTCCCGGGCGTCTCAATGACCGGACTGTGACAGGGCCTTTTCCGCGTCGCCGGTACCCGTCAGGCAGAATGAAACAGGCAGAATAAGCAGGGGTCCGTTGTAGCCATCCCCTACCGGGCCACCTTCCAGCCACGCTACGAACCAGCCGAAAATTGGAGCCACTGTGAGCGACACCAGCATCGCGATCCCCGCCAACCTCCTGCCCAAGGACGGCCGGTTCGGCGCCGGTCCGTCCAAGGTCAGGCCGGAACAGATGGAGGCCCTCGCCGCGTCGGCGAAGCTGCTGGGGACCTCGCACCGCCAGGCACCCGTGAAGAACCTGGTCGGCTCGGTGCGCAGCGGCCTGAGCGAATTCTTCCGTGCGCCCGAGGGCTACGAAGTGATCCTGGGCGTGGGCGGATCCACGGCATTCTGGGACATCGCCAGCTTTGGGCTTGTGGAGGAAAAGGCGCAGCACCTCTCCTTCGGCGAGTTCGGCTCGAAGTTTGCCTCGGCGACCAACAAGGCACCGTTCCTTGCCGAGTCCTCCATCATCAAGGCCGAACCCGGCACACGCCCCACGGCCCGGGCGGAGGCCGGCGTCGACGTTTACGCGTGGCCGCAGAACGAGACCTCAACCGGTGTGGCGGCCCCCGTCCGCCGCGTGGCAGGCGCCGATGAGGGGTCGCTGGTGCTGGTGGACGCGACCTCCGCCGCGGGCGGGCTTGACGTGGACGTGGCGGAGTCCGACGTGTACTACTTCGCGCCGCAAAAGAACTTCGCGTCCGACGGCGGCCTGTGGCTGGGCCTGTTCTCCCCGGCGGCTCTGGAGCGGGCGGCACGGATCAAGGCCGGCAACCGCTGGATTCCCGATTTCCTGGACCTCCAGACGGCGATCGATAACTCCCGGCTGAACCAGACCTACAACACGCCCGCCCTGGCCACCCTGGTGACCCTGGATGCCCAGGTGCAGTGGCTCAACGCCAACGGCGGCCTGGACTTCGCGGCCGGCCGGACGGCCGATTCTGCCGGCCGCATCTACCGCTGGGCCGAGGCGTCCAGCTACGCCACGCCGTTCGTGGCCAAGGCCGAGGACCGTTCCAACGTGATCGCCACGATCGACTTCGACGAATCGATCGATGCCGCGGCCATCGCCAAGGTGCTCCGCGCCAACGGCGTCGTCGACACGGAGCCGTACCGCAAGCTTGGCCGCAACCAGCTGCGCATCGCCACTTTCGTGGCGATCGAGCCGGACGATGTCTCGGCACTGCTCGAGTGCATCGACTTCGTGGTGGCAGAACTCAAGAAGTAGCTTCAGCATCCGACGGCGTCGCCGCGGCACCAGAACCTGGTGTCGTGTCGGCGCCGTTTCCGCTTTCGACGCGGAAGTACCGCAGCCCGCGCGCCCGGCGGTTGAAGTGGAGCCGCAAGTGCTGCGCCCGGATGATCCACACCAGCCCGATCAGGGCCGCGAGCAAGCCGGCGCCGGCCGCAACCCCCATGGACCAGCGGGGGCCGGCGGTGTTGGCCACCCAGCCGACCAGCGGCGCCCCGATGGGGGTTCCGCCCATGAAGATTGCCATGTAGAGGGCCATCACCCGGCCCCGCATGACGGGGTCCGTGGTGGTCTGGACGTACCCGTTGGCGCTGGTCATCATGGTGATTGCGAACAGCCCCACCGGCACCAGCGCCACGCCGTACCAGAAATAGCTGGGGGCCAGCGCCGCGATGCCAGAGGTCACGCCGAAGGCAGCGGCCGCCCCGAAAATGACCCGCAGCCGCGGCTTCCCCCGGCCGGCGGACATCAGCGCCCCCGCCACGGAGCCGATAGCCATGATCGAATTCATCAGGCCGAAGGCCCCGGCGTCGAGGCCGAATTCCGTGCCCACCATGGCCGCGATGAAGAGGGCGAAATTCAGCCCCAGGGTTCCCACAATGAAGATGGCCACGAGCACCACGATCAGGTCCGGACGGTGCCTGACATAGCGCAGCCCCTCCCGGATCCTGCCCTTGCCCGCCGGGGCGCGCGGCAGCCGGCGCAGCGAGGCCGCCGGGATGTTCGCCAGGCTCAGCAACAGGGCGACGAACGTGAGCGTGTTAATGAGGAACACCCAGCCGGGCCCGACGACGGCGGTGAGCAGGCCCGCGACGGCGGGGCCGATCATCCGGGCGACGTTGAAGGACGCGCTGTTGAGGGCCACGGCGTTGGAGAGGTAGTCGTCCTGGACCAGTTCCGAGACGAAGGTCTGCCGCACGGGAGCGTCGAGCGCGGAGACCACCCCGAGCATCAGGGCGAAGGCGTACACATGCCAGAGCTGCGCCGCGCCGGTCACCACCAGGATGCCCAGCCCCGCACTCAGCAGCGCCATCGCGGACTGGGTCAGCACCAGGAGCCGCTTGCGGTCGAAGCGGTCTGCAAGCAGCCCGGCCACGGGTGCCAGGAAGAGCTGCGGGCCCAGTTGCAGGGCCATGGTGATCCCCACCGCCCCGGCGTCCTGCGCCGTCAGGTGGGCGAACACCAGCCAGTCCTGGGCGGTGCGCTGCATCCAGGTGCCGATGTTGGAGACGAGTGCGCCGATGAACCAGATCCGGTAGTTCAGGATGTGCAGGGACTTGAACATGGACATCAGGTCCAGCCCTCCCTAAACACGCTCCCGGACGCTTCCAACCGTTAGTCGGCCTCCGCGAAGCGTTCCCGCTCATCGTCGGCGTCGTGCTGGTCGGCATCCTGCCGGTCAGCGTTCTGCTGATCAGAGGTCGGCTCGTCGTCGTCGTCAGCGGTCTGCTCGTCAGCGGTCTGCTCGCCGTCGTCGTCAGCGGCGTCCTGCTCGCCGACGGCGTCGGGCGCCTGTGACGGCGTTTCGATGCCGGCCGCCTCGTCGGCGGCCTCGTCAGCCTGCGCGTCTTCCGGGCGGACCCGCTCGGCCCACGGAACCCAGGCCGGCGCGAGGATGGAGTCCTCCGAGGGCAGCAGGCCCAGTTCGTCCACCGTGACCACCTTTGAGCGCGAGTTGCGGGTCAGCACCGCGTACCACTGCCAGCCCAGATAGCCGGGAAGCTTGGATTCGAAGAGGTGGGTCACCAGGCGGTCGCCCTCGCTGCGGGCACCGATGTGCTCGCCGATCTGCTCGGCGGGGGCGATGCCTTCCACGGCGGTGCGGGCGACGTCGACGGCGGCGGCAAGGAAGGCGTCAGGCTTGCCGGTGCGCCAGACGGGGACGCCGGCGCGCGGGCGGGTTGCGTGTTTGGAGCCGGTTCCCTTGGATCCGGCAGGCACCGAGGAGCCGGCGGCCGGCAACTGATCAGGTTCCTGAGTCATCAAGAGCCCTATACGTCCAGCTCGTCGGCAACCTTACGGAGGGCCGCTGCGATCGCCTTGCCCTTGTTGCCTTCCGGGTACTTGCCCGCGGACAGGGTCCCAGACAGGTTGTCCAGCACGGTAACGAGGTCCTGCACCAGCGGGGCAAGGTCCCTGGCGCTGGGCCGCTTCGCCTTGGCGATGGACGGAGTCTTGTCCAGCACGCGCAGGCCGAGGGCCTGGGCACCCTTCCGCCCGTCGGCTACACCAAATTCGACGCGCGTTCCGGCCTTGAGCTCACTGACACCCTCGGGCAGGGCGGACTTGGGCAGGAAGACTTCCTGGCCGTCCTCGCCAGCGAGGAATCCGAAGCCTTTTTCCTTGTCATACCACTTGACCTTGCCGGTAGGCACGTAATCAACCTTCTTCGTTCTGCGGGGACACGGCCGGCGGTCACCGCATCCGCATGGTTACGCGGGTTCAGGGTGTGACTGCCCGGACCGTGTTGGTCTGTACCTCCAAGGTTATCCTGCCAAGTTCAATTTAGTGGTTTGAGGCGCGGGGGATGCCGGACTGTTAGCGTTGCCCACATGACACTGATGCGTTACCGGCGGCCCTTCATGATCGCTGCGGCCACCCTTGCTGTGCTGTCCCTCCTTGCCGTCGGCGCCGTCATGGTCATGGCCTTCAACAATGTCGTGGCGCCGGCCTGGATTACCTCCACGGCCCTTTACGGGCTCCCGGTGGCATTCCTGCTCATGCTCGCACTGGTTATGGATGCGGTGGTGGCCCGGCGCCGCCCGCGCGGGCCCGGCGAAAGGTAACGTTGGAGCGATGTCCCTCATCCGCGCGCTCAGCAAGGAACTTCAGGCACGAAGCGACGAATCGTTGCGGGCCTTGTTCTCCGCGCGGCCGGACCTGATTTCTCCCGGCGTCCCGGACTTCGCCGCCCTCGCCGCCCGGGCCAGCGGCCGCGTCAGCGTGCAGCGGGCCCTCGAGCGGCTCAACCGCCCGCAAATGCAGGTCCTGGAAACCCTGCACCTGTGCACCAACGCCGATACCGGACACAGCGCTTCGGCGCCGATGCTGAAGAAACTGATCAATGGCGCGTCGGTGGCCGCCATCGACCGCCTGGTCCATTCTTTGCAGGAACTGGCCCTCGTCCACCGTGCCGATCCACCGCACGGGGTGACTCCCGCCGGAGCCAAGCAGCGGCACTACCTTCCGGTCGGCAGCCTCAAGGACGTGATCGGGATTTATCCCGCAGGGCTGGGCCGCAGCTACACCGAGCTCGTGCGGCTCCAGCCGGCCTTTGCGCAGCGCGTCGTGCAGCTGGTCGGCGAGCTGCACCGTGGCGGGGAGTCCGTTTCCCCCGCCACCACACCGATGGAAGCGGCCTTGTCGCTCCAGCATTGGACGGCTACACCGGAATCGCTCCACCAGATCCTGACCACCGCACCGGAGCGGACCGCCGCCCTCCTGGCCCGGTTCGGAAACTGGGCCATGGGCGCCGTTCCCCAGGCGCAACGCCGCGCTTCCGTGCTCCACGAAAGCGCCGACGTCGGCCCGGTGGACTGGCTCCTGGCGCGGGGGCTGCTGGTACCCCTGGACGCCGCCCACGTCGAACTGCCGCACAGCGTGGGAGTGTCCCTGCGTGGCGGCTTTGTCATTGAAGACTTTTCCCTGGTGCCACCGGTCCCCCAGCTTGGCCAGACAAGCGCAGGGCTGCGCCGGAACGCCGCGTTGGGCGCCATCGCCGAGACGCTGCGGCTCGTGGGCGAGGTGCTCTACACGGTGCGTGAACAGCCCCTGGCGACGCTGCGCAGCGGCGGCGTCGGGGTCCGGGAGATGAAGCGGCTGGCGGATTCCCTGCGGATCGAGGTGCACCCGGCCGGCGTACTCGCGGAGCTTTGCGCCATGGCCGGCCTGCTGCGGCTGGACGTCGACAGCTCCGCGTGGGTGCAGCCGCCGCAGCTGGAATGGCTGGCGCTGCCGCGCCAGGAACAGTGGCTCTGGCTGGTCAATGCCTGGCTGGCCAGCGAGCGGGCGCCCTCCCTCGTGGGCCAGCCCGTGAATGCCGCCGCCCCGGGCGCCGGCCACCGGGGCGCGGCCGGGACCACCATCAATGCGCTCTCCGCCGAGGCGCAGCGGCCCGACGCCCCGGTGGTCCGCAAACGGGTCCTGGAGATCCTGAACGAACTCACCCTGGAGGCAGCGGCGCCCGACGGGCAGGCTCCAGTCCTCAATGCCGCCGCCGTGCTGGAACGTGCCGAGTGGGCGCAGCCCCGGATGGCCCGGCGTTTCAGCTCGCTGATCCGCGGCATCCTCACGGAGGCCGAGATGCTCGGCCTGATCGGCTCCGGGGCGCTCAGCCAGCTGGGTTCCGCAATCGCCGCCGAACGGCCGGATGATGCCTTGGGGATCCTGGGCGAACACCTGCCGGCGGCGCTGCAGCACGTGCTGCTGCAGGCGGACCTGACGGCGGTGGCGCCGGGCTACCTCGACCCCGAACTGAGCGAACAGCTCCTCACCATGGCCGCGGCCGAGGGACAGGGACCGGCCACCATCTACCGATTCTCCGTCGCCTCGGTCCGCCGGGCCCTCGACGCCGGCCAGGACGCCGCGGCGATGCTGGACTTCCTGCGCCAGCATTCGGCCACGGCCATCCCTCAGCCTCTCCAATACTTGATCGAGGACACTGCCGCACGCCACTCCCGGCTCCGGGTGGGGGCTGCCGCCAGTTTCATCCAAAGCGAGGACGAGGCTGCACTGCTGGAGTTGCTCAACGCCCCGGCGGCCGCCGGACTCGGGTTGGTGCGCATCGCGCCCACCGTGGTCATCTCACATGCCGCGCCGCGGGAAGCCGCCCAGGTTCTCAGGGGCCTGGGACTCGCCCCCGTCCTGGAGGAAGCAGGATCCGGCGTCATCCGGCTGCGCCGCAGCACCTCGGTTCCCGGCGGCGGCCGGCCGGTCTACACCGCCCCGCGGACGGCACCGCCGGAGGCCGACATCGACGCCCAGCTGGCCGTGCTGCGGGGTGACGGGTCCCGGGCACCCGGCTCCGCCGGCGCTCACCCGACGCCGGCCGCCCCGGGCAGCGAGGAAGCGACACAGCTGGGGCTCGAGACCCTGCTGAAAGCGATCCGCCTCAGGCAGCGGGTGATCATGAACGTCGTGGACGGCATGGGGAATGCCAGCCGCGAGACTGTTGTTCCGGTAGCTGTGAATGGCGGGCGTGTGCGGGTGTTCGATCCGGACAAGGAGATCGAGCGGGTCCTGTCCATCCACCGGATTATCGACGTAGAAGCCACAGAGGAAATGCTCCAGTGAATGACGGGCCCCTGATCGTCCAAAGTGACAAAACCATCCTGCTGGAGGTCGACCACGAACTCGCAACGGAGGCACGGCACGCCATCGCGGCGTTCGCCGAGCTGGAACGGGCCCCGGAGCATGTGCACAGCTACCGGTTGACGCCGCTGGGCCTGTGGAACGCCCGGGCAGCCGGGCTGGATGCGGAGAAGGTGCTGGACACCCTGCTCAAGTACTCCCGTTTTCCCGTGCCCCACTCGCTGCTGATCGACGTCGAAGAGACCATGTCCCGGTACGGCCGGCTCCGGCTGGAGAAGGATCCGCAGCACGGCCTGGTCATGCGCACGTCCGACTACCCGGTGCTGGAGGAAGTCAGCCGTGCCAAGAAGATCGCCCCGCTGCTCGGGCCGCGGATCGACGGCGAGACCGTGGTGGTGCATTCCTCCCAGCGCGGCCAGCTCAAACAGCTGCTGCTCAAGATCGGCTGGCCGGCCGAGGACCTGGCCGGGTACGTGGACGGTACGCCGCACCCCATCATGCTCAACGAGACCGGCTGGAAGCTCCGCCCCTACCAGCAACTGGCCGCGGAGAACTTCTGGGCCGGCGGCAGCGGCGTCGTCGTCCTTCCCTGCGGCGCCGGCAAGACGCTGGTGGGTGCGGCCGCCATGGCCACCAGCTCCACCACGACGCTGATCCTGGTGACCAACACCGTCGCCGCGCGGCAGTGGAAGGACGAGCTGCTCAAGCGCACGTCGCTGACCGAGGAGGAGATCGGCGAGTACTCGGGTTCCGTCAAGGAAGTCCGTCCGGTCACGATCGCCACCTACCAGGTGCTGACCACCAAGCGCGGCGGCCTGTATCCGCACCTGGAGCTCGTGGACGGCAATGACTGGGGCCTGATCATCTACGACGAGGTCCACCTGCTGCCGGCGCCGATCTTTAGGATGACGGCTGACCTGCAGGCCCGGCGCCGGCTGGGGCTCACGGCCACGTTGGTGCGGGAGGACGGCCGGGAGGGAGAGGTCTTCAGCCTGATCGGTCCGAAGCGCTACGACGCGCCATGGAAGGACATTGAGAGCCAGGGCTACATTGCGCCCGCCGATTGTGTGGAGGTCCGGGTGGATCTGCCGCGCGACGAACGCGTGGCCTATGCCATGGCCGAGGACGCGGACAAGTACCGGCTGTGCGCCACGTCCGAGACGAAGACCCGGGTGGTGGAGGAACTCGTTGCCGAGCATGCCGGAGAGCAGCTGCTGGTGATTGGTCAGTACATCGACCAGCTCGACGAGATCGGCGAGCGCCTCAACGCGCCCGTGATCAAGGGTGACACCTCGGTCAAGGAACGCCAGCGGCTCTTCGACGCCTTCCGCGCCGGAGAGGTGCACACCCTGGTGGTGTCCAAGGTGGCCAACTTCTCGATCGACCTGCCAGAGGCCTCGGTCGCGATCCAGGTCTCCGGTTCGTTCGGTTCCCGCCAGGAGGAGGCCCAGCGCCTGGGCCGGCTGCTGCGCCCGAAGAAGGATGGCCGCGCCGCCAGGTTCTATTCGCTGGTGGCCCGGGACACCCTGGACCAGGACTTCGCCGCGAAGCGGCAGCGTTTCCTCGCCGAGCAGGGCTACGCCTACCGGATCATGGACGCCAAGGACGTCGGCACCGTCGGCTAGGCCTTATTCGGGCGGGTACGGCCCATTCAACACACATATTTCATTCAGAAAACTCCCAGAGTCTGGGAGCATCATGGGAACATGAAGAAGAACGGTCCCGAAGCCAAGCTGCTCGTCGTCGATGATGAACCCAACATCCGCGAACTGCTTTCAACGTCCCTGCGCTTCGCCGGTTTCGAGGTCGTCTCGGCCGGCAGCGGACGCGAGGCGCTGGCTGCTGCCGAGGAGCACTCCCCCGATTTGGCCGTGCTGGACGTCATGCTGCCGGACATGGACGGCTTCACGGTCACCCGCCGCCTGCGCGCCGCCGGCAAACACTTCCCTGTCCTGTTCCTCACGGCCAAGGACGACACCGAGGACAAAGTCACCGGCCTGACGGTGGGCGGGGACGACTACGTCACCAAACCCTTCAGCCTCGACGAGGTGGTAGCCCGCATCCGCGCGGTACTTCGGCGCACGCAGCCCCAGGTCGACGACGACGCCGTGATCCGGGTCGATGACCTCCAACTCGACGACGACGCCCACGAGGTCCGCCGCGGCGGAACCGTGATCGAGCTGTCCCCCACTGAGTTCAAGCTCCTGCGCTACCTGATGCTGAACCCGAACCGTGTCCTGTCCAAGGCCCAGATCCTCGACCACGTGTGGGAATACGACTTCAACGGCGACGCCTCGATTGTGGAGTCCTACATCTCCTACCTGCGCCGCAAGGTGGACATCGACCCGGATGCCCCTGCACTGATCCATACCAAGCGCGGCGTCGGCTACGTTCTGCGGACTGCCGAGAAGCGCTGACCTTGCTGCACCGCTGGAAATCGGCTTCGCTGCGCTCGCAGCTCGTGGCCATCATGATGGCGCTGATGCTGGTGGCGCTCACGGCCACGGGCGCGGGCACGCTGACGCTGCTGCACAGCTTCCTGCAGGGCCAGGTGGATGACAAGCTCCGGGCCGCCGTCGAATCCGTGCGCCAGCAGCAGTCCTTCAGCCAGTTGCAGGAGACCAGCTCCACCGTTCCCACCGACTACTCACTGATGCTCTTCAACCCGGGCCTGCCGCCCATTCCGTTCGGTGGCGACAAGGACTCCCACCCCGCCATTAACACCTTTTCCGCGGTGGAGGCCCGGGAACGCCAGCAGATACCTTTCCAGGTCCGCGGGACCGAAGGCGGCAACTGGAGGGTTGTGGCCCTGAGCGTCGTGGACAACAACCAGCGCAGTGCGGTCGTCATCATCGGGCTGCCGCTGGGCCCCGTCGATTCCGTCATGGAACATGCCGCCCTGGTTGTCGTCGGGGTGGGCCTGCTGACCCTCGTGCTGGCATTCTTCATCGCCACATGGACCGTCTCGCGATCCTTCCGGCCGCTGGCGCGGGTGGAGAAGACGGCCGCCGCGATCGCCGCCGGAGACCTCTCCAGACGCGTGGAAATCGAAAACCCCAACACCGAAGTGGGAAGGCTCGGGAGCTCGCTCAATGCCATGCTGGCGCACATTGAGGCAGCGTTCGCCGCCCGGATGGCGTCCGAGGAACGCATGCGCCGCTTCGCCGCAGACGCCTCTCACGAACTGCGCACCCCGCTCGTGACCATCCGGGGATTCTCCGAGCTGTACCGGCATGGAGCGCTGTCCACCCCGGAGGACGTGGCCACGGCCATGGGGCGGATCGAGAGCGAAGCCAAGCGCATGGGGGCCATGGTGGAAGACCTGCTGCTGCTGGCCAGGATCGATGAGCAGCGCCCGCTGCAGCAGAAACCGGCGGATCTGCTGCTGCTGGCCAACGACGCTGTGGTGGACACGCAGGCCACCGACCGCAAGCGCGCCATCACCCTCACCGGGCTTGACGGGGCGGGCCCGGCAGCCGCCCCTGTGCTCGGCGATGAAGCCAAGCTGCGCCAGGTGGTCAGCAACCTCGTGGGCAATGCCCTGCGGTACACGCCCGAGGGAACCCCGATCGAAATAGGCGTCGGGGTCCGGACGGCCCCGGACGGAGCACGGCAGTCCGTGATCGAGGTCCGGGACCACGGTCCGGGCGTCCCGGAGGAAGAGGCGGCCCGGATCTTCGAGCGCTTCTACCGGGCGGACACCTCGCGTACCCGTGAAACCGGCGGCAGCGGACTGGGCCTGGCGATCGTGGCGGCCATTGTCGGCTCGCATGCCGGATCCGTGCGGGTCGGGCAGACTGAGGGGGGCGGGGCCACCTTGGTGGTCAGCATCCCGTTCCTGGACGAGGACGCCAACGAACTCTCCCCGGCAGACTTGTCCACATAGGACCCGACGGCGGTGTCCGGGCCGGGCGCTGCCCGCCTACGCTCGGGGTGTCCGGAAGATCCGGATGAGGCCGTCGCTCCCTCCGGGTTCCTGCCGCCGACTCTCGTCGCTGGCATTCACCGTGCTCCGCCGGGCCGTGGCCGCCTCCCCGAACGTTCGAGAGGGCATTGCCATGAGCATCATCTCCGTCGACACGGAACTCCTCCAGCTGAAATCCGCGAACGTGCAGGCCACGGTGGAACGGATCAGCGCGGACGTCCACGCCATGAAGCGTGGGCTGGACGAGCTTCAGGGCAGCTGGCGCGGCTCCGCGGCGACGAACTTCCAGAACCTCGTGGCCGAGTGGACACTGACCCAGGCCAGGGTGGAGGCCTCCCTGGCGTCGATCAACCTCGCGCTGAATTCCGCGGCGGCCACCTACGCCCAGGCGGAACTGGGCAACGCGCAGCGCTTCACGTGAGCTTCAGAGGCCCCATCAGGGCCCCACGGTCTTCGCGCGGGCCTCGGCCTGGTTCTCCTCCCCCTGGGCCTCAGGCCTCGGCTCTCAGGCCTCGGGTGTGCCCTGATGGAAGCGGAGCCGCCATTGCGCGCCTTCAAGGACCCACAGGGAGCTGCGCAGGGCCGATCCCTCGCGCGTGTGGCTGCGGTAGGTCAAGAGCACGGTCTTCTCACCCAGACGATCCGCGCCCAGGAGTTCCAGTTCCACGGGTCCGCCCGGGTTGTCCTCCAGCGCCATCATCATGGCGTCGCGGGTCCAGAGGCGTCCGGAGCTGCCGATTTCGGTGAAGTCGGGGTGGAGCAGAACTGCCGTGCGGCCCAGGTCTGCCCGGGTTTCCGGCTGGAGCAGTTCCCGCTCGAGCGACTCGACCACGGCTTCGGGGCGGCTCTCCGCCAGGGCCGCGGCCGGTTCGTCCTCGAGTTCGCTGAACAGGTCCGGCTCGTCGAAGGTGCCTGCCGCGCCAAAGAGTTCCTGTTGGCCGGAGGGCGCCGTGGCCCGGGCCGGCCGCACGGCCTGCTGCGGGGCTGCCTGCAAGGTCGTCTGCGGCGCCTGCGCGGCCGTGGAGTCCGCGGCGGCGGCCGGTGCCGTCCCGTCTGCCGCTGTCCCGAATCCGGGGCCCTGACGGACGGCCACGCCCTGCTGGTATGCGGTGGCTGCCGCCCGGGCACGGTCGTCCGCCGCTTCGTTCAGCTCGTGCCCCGCATGGCCCCGCACCCATTCGAAGGTGTATTTGCGGCCCACGAGCGCCTGGTCGATGTCCTTGAGGAGGTCCACGTTCAGCACCGGCTTGCCGTCGGCCTTGCGCCAGCCCTTGCGCTTCCAGCCCGGCATCCACTTGGTCACGGCGTTGATGACGTACTGGCTGTCGCAGAGGATCAGCAGGTCTTCGCCGGGCACATGGGCCGTTGCCCGGAACAGGTCCAGCACCGCCATCAATTCGCCCTGGTTGTTGGTGCCGTGGGGCCATCCGCCGGCCCGCCAGCAGTCGTCATTCACGTACCAGGCCCAGCCGGCCGGACCGGGATTTCCTAAGGCCGAACCGTCGGCCGCTGCTGTAATCGTCACTGATCTATCCTGCCAGACCCCGCCGACGCCCACGGACGGTGTCCGCCAGGAAGGGCGCTTAACCGGCGGCGGCGGCCCCACCCGAAGGTGGGACCGCCGCCGTCGAACAGCCTGTGGTGGCTGGAACGGGGGGGTTAGAAACCGCCCATGCCGCCCATGCCGCCCATGTCGTCGCCGCCGCCCATCTGGGCGCCAGCCTTCTCGGGCTTGTCGGCCACAACGGCCTCGGTGGTGAGGAACAGGCCGGCGATGGAAGCCGCGTTCTGCAGGGCAGAGCGGGTTACCTTGACCGGGTCGTTGATGCCGGCGGCCAGCAGGTCGACGTACTCGCCGGTGGCTGCGTTGAGGCCGTGGCCTGCGGGCAGGCCGCGGACCTTGTCCACCACGACGCCGGGCTCGAGACCGGCGTTGAAGGCGATCTGCTTCAGCGGGGCGTCGATGGCAACGCGGACGATGTTCGCACCCGTTGCTTCGTCGCCGGAGAGCTGCAGGTTCGCAAACGCCTTGGCGCCGGCCTGGATCAGGGCAACGCCACCGCCGGCGACGATGCCCTCTTCGACAGCAGCCTTTGCGTTGCGGACGGCGTCCTCAATGCGGTGCTTGCGTTCCTTGAGCTCGACCTCGGTTGCCGCGCCGGCCTTGATGACTGCAACGCCGCCGGCCAGCTTGGCCAGGCGCTCCTGCAGCTTCTCGCGGTCGTAGTCGGAATCCGAGTTCTCGATTTCGGCGCGGATCTGGGACACGCGGCCGGCGATCTGGTCGGCGTCGCCTGCACCCTCGACGATGGTGGTCTCGTCCTTGGTGACAACAACCTTGCGGGCCTTGCCGAGGAGTTCGAGTCCGGCGGTCTCAAGCTTGAGGCCGACTTCCTCGGAGATGACCTGGCCACCGGTGAGGATGGCGATGTCGGCCAGCTGGGCCTTGCGGCGGTCGCCGAAGCCCGGAGCCTTGACGGCAACGGACTTGAAGGTGCCGCGGATCTTGTTGACGATCAGGGTGGCCAGGGCCTCGCCCTCGATGTCCTCGGCAATGATCAGCAGCGGCTTGTTGGACTGCATGACCTTTTCCAGGACAGCAACCAGTTCCTTAACGTTGGAGATCTTGGAGTTGACGATCAGGATGTACGGATCCTCAAGGACCGTTTCCTGGCGCTCGGCGTCGGTGACGAAGTACGCGGAGATGTAGCCCTTGTCGAAGCGCATGCCTTCGGTGAGCTCCAGCTCGAGGCCGAAGGTGTTGGACTCCTCGACGGTGATGACACCTTCTTTGCCGACCTTGTCGAGGGCTTCGGCGATCAGGGCGCCGATCTCGTTGTCGCCGGCGGAGATGGACGCGGTGGCGGCGATCTCTTCCTTGGTCTCGATTTCCTTGGCGGAGGCCAGGAGCTCGACCGTGACGGCTTCAACAGCCTTCTCGATGCCGCGCTTGAGGGACAGCGGGTCAGCGCCGGCCGCGACGTTGCGCAGGCCTTCCTTGACGAGGGCCTGTGCCAGCACGGTTGCCGTGGTGGTGCCGTCGCCTGCGACGTCGTCCGTCTTCTTGGCAACTTCCTTGACCAGCTCGGCGCCGATCTTCTCGTAAGGATCGTCCAGCTCGATCTCCTTGGCGATGGAAACACCATCGTTGGTGATCGTGGGGGCGCCCCACTTCTTTTCGAGGACGACGTTGCGTCCCCGCGGGCCGAGGGTGACCTTGACGGCGTCGGCGAGGATGTTCAGGCCCCGCTCAAGACCGCGGCGTGCCTCTTCATCAAATGCAATGATCTTGGCCATAACGGCAGTAGTCCTTTCGGGACAGTCGTTAAGAATGAACCTTCGCTGTGGTGCCCGCGACGGACGATCCCTGCCCTGCGGCCTCTGTATGCCGCCGGGTCCGGGATCTCACCCCAGCAAGGTGTTCCTTTAGCTCCTGGACCGGCTGCCCCACTCCGCGGCCGGGCGGACCGGGCGTCGTGTTAGCAGTCAGTGCGCTGGAGTGCTAACTCAATAATTAGCACTCCCCCGGGGAGAGTGCAAGCAGTGGCCGGCCCGAACGGCCCGCCACGCGGGCACAATACGCTAGGAGCGATCAGCCGCCGCTGCTGCTGGCGGCTTCCGTTCCGGTCATCGTGGCCAGATTGTCCTGGCCGTAGGTGTAGACCATGTAGTTCGCTTCGGTGATGTCGCCGTGGGAATCAAAGTTGATCCGGCCGGATTGGCCGTCATAGTCCGGGCGCTGGCCTGCCCGGAGGGCATCGACGCAATCCTTGTAGCTCGTGCACGTCTTGCTCGCGGGCTGGCTGGCTTGCTGGGCGGCTTGCGCTGCCCCGCCGGAGACCGTGACGAGGGACGCCGCGATGGAGGTTCCGGCGTCGTCCTGTGCCGCGGCGGCAGCGACGGCGGCCAGGATGACGGCGTCGTACGTCTCGGCGGCGAACACCATGTCCTTGAGCCCGGGATCAACGGCAACGAGGTCCTTCTGGAAGGCGGCGGAGGGAAACACGCCGGGCAGGATTCCGCGTGCGCCGTCGAGGGCCCGCGCTCCCAGTCCGGTGCCGTACCGGCTGACCGCCCCGTCGCTGAGCACCAGTTTCTTGCCGGCAAGGCCGGCATTGTTCAGTTCGGCGATGGCACCCTGCGCGCCGTCCCTGGAGACCAGGACCACGGCGTCGGGATTTACGGCCTTCGCGGCGGCGGCAGCCTGCTGCGCCTGGCCGGGCGTGAACTCCGGGTCGGCCAGGACTTCCATTCCGGACTGTTTCGCCGCACCGACAACGGCTGCGGCGACGTCTTTGCCGTAGCCGCCTTCCTCGTGCACCACTGCCAGGGTCCTGGCGCCGCCGTCCTTGGCGAGCTTGGCCAGGACGGACGCCTGGGCGATGTCGGCCGCGGCGGTGCGGAAATAGTAGCCGCCGCTCTTGTAGTTGCTGAGCGCACCGGCGGCGTTGGCCGGCGAGATGACCGCTACCTTGGCGTTGGCCAGCACGTCGATGGCGGCAGGGGCACGGCTGGAGTCGGTGGGACCGATCACGACGTCGGCCTTCGCGGCGACCAGCGCTTTGGCCTGGGCTGCGGTGTCCGCGCTGATGGTTTCCGGCAGGAGCTCCACCGGTTTGCCCTTGTGGCCGCCGGCAGCGTTGATCTCCTTGACGGCGAGCTTGGCCGCCGCGAGCTGCGGGGCATTCAGGAAGTTCTGCCTCCCGGTGCTGTCCAGGATCAGGCCGATGCGCAAAGTGCCGTCACCGCTCGCGTCGGCGCTGGCCAGGCGGGCGCTGCCGGCAGGTCCCAGGCAGCCCGTCAGGGCCAGTGCCATGGCTGTTCCAACCGCCAGGGCGCGGCCCACCGGCAGTGGTCCCTTCGGGCGTATTCCCTTCAGGCGTGCTGAGGAGTCCCGCGGGGTGTTTTTGAGCGCGGCCAGTGCCACTAGGCGGGCCGGACGCTTTCGGCCTGCGGGCCTTTTTCGCCCTCGCCGACTTCCAGCTCCACCCGCTGGCCCTCATCCAGGGCGCGGTAGCCCTCGCCGACGATCGCGGACCAGTGCACGAAGACGTCGTTTTCGGAACCGTCCACGGTGATGAAGCCGTAGCCCTTTTCGGCGTTGAACCACTTGACGGTTCCCAGTGCCATGGTGTCCACACTTTCAGCTAGCTTGCGTGCGGCCCACCTCAATGTGCGCCGCGGACTGCGAAGAGAAATCCGCAGATACTGTACCCACAGCGTCCCCCAGGAACGTTGGCGGCGGGCAGGGCCACGGCCTAATAGTTATTGAGGCGTAACCGGAATGGCTACTGGAAGCCGGGGCCGAGGACCACGACGAGAGGCAGGTTGAACTCCGTGGACTCCACGAGGGTGTCGATGCCCAGGAGCGTTCCGAGCGCCTCCGCGTTGCCCTTCTGTTCGGCGTCGCTGTAGAAAATCACCGACGTCTGCTGCGGGACGCCGCCCCAGTTTCCTGTCTGGCCCAAGATCCAGCCGTCGGAGCTGACGGTGCCGCCGACCCTGCCGGCGAGGCCGGCCGTGGCGGTCCCGTTGTAAATCGTCACCGGCTGCGTCTTGTCCACGCCGGCAGCGGGGATACTGGGCGTCGCCGACGGCGCTGCCGCGGGATCTGTGGAGGCCGGATCGGTAGCGGTGGGTTCCGGGCTCGTCGGCGAGGGGCTGGGGCTGGCCGGGCTCGTGGCGGACGGAGCGGCGGTGGCGTTCTCACCGACGGCCGAGGCCTGGCCTGCGGAGAATCCGAGCTTCGGCAGGATCAGGAAGGCCACAAGGCCGATGGCCAGCGCTACGCAGCCAGCCGCCAAGATGGGCGCCAGGCTCCGGCGGCGCGATTCTGCGACGGCCCGGTGGACACCCTGGCGGGCAGAGGTCTCCGGGACCCGGTCAAATTCATCCCGAGCGTATTTGGTCATGGTAAAACGACGTCCTTGCTGATTTCAGACGGGTGCCCGAGGCCGGAAGCGGCGCAACAGGACGCTGCGCATCCGGCTGCGCGTGACGCTACTTTACGAATCTGTTCCCAGACGACGAGCAGTGCGGGCACGTTGGCGTGATGTACGTAGTCTACGCAATCTCTTGACCAGCATGGGATCGTGGGCCAGCGCTTCCTCGGTATCGATGAGGGCATTGAGGATCTGGTAGTAGTGCGTGGCGGAAAGATCGAACAGCTCACGGATGGCCTGTTCCTTGGCCCCGGCGTACTTCCACCACTGCCGCTCCAGTGCCAGCATCTGCTGGTCGCGGGCGCTCAGCGGAGAATCCGCGGATACCTCGCCCAGGCCTGCGCTGGCAGCGAAGGTTTCGGCAAAATCCCCCGCGATCCCGTGCTCTTGCGCTGTTTCGGCCACGACACACTCCCTGGTTGATTCCGAAAAACCGGTTGATTCCGAAAAAGCTGGTTGGATCCGGCAAAAAGCCATTCCCATGCTACGGCCGAATGACAGGGTTGTCATTCGGCCGGGTGCCGGCGCGGGCGGTGTCTGCGGAAGAATGGGGCTGTGTCCAATCCCGAGTTTCATTCCGAGCCTGATTCCGGTGCGCTGTTCGAACTGGAACCCGAACCCGCCGATCGCCTCAGCTTCGCGGACCTGGCGCGCCGGCCGCTGGGCGAGCTGGTGGCCCCGGACTGGGCGGAGGCGCTGGCGCCGGTGGAAGCGCAGTTGCGGGAGGCCCTGACGTTCCTCGCCGGTGAGGTTGCTGCCGGGCACGCGGTGCTGCCCTCGCCGGCAAACCTGCTTCGGGCTTTCCGGCAGCCGCTGGCCGCCGTCAGGGTCCTGGTGGTGGGCCAGGATCCCTATCCGACGCCGGGGCACGCCGTGGGGCTCTCGTTCGCCGTTGACGGCGCCACCCGGCCGATCCCACGCAGCCTGGCGAACATCTACAAAGAGCTTCAGGCCGATCTCGGCTTCCCCCCGCGCGTCCACGGGGACCTCAGCCGCTGGGCGGAGCAGGGTGTGCTGCTGCTCAACAGGGTGCTCAGTGTCCGGGCCGGCTCGGCCGGCTCGCACCGTAACAAGGGCTGGGAGGCGGTGACGGCGGCCGCCATCCGGGCCGTCGCGGACCGCGCGCCCGCAGCCGATGCCCGTGTGAGTGCTGACGCCGCCGCGGGACGCGCAGCCCTCGTGGTGATCCTGTGGGGGAAGGACGCCGAGTCCGTGAGGCCGCTGCTGGGATCTGCTGCCGTGATCGCCAGCGCCCACCCGAGCCCGCTCTCTGCCTCGCGCGGCTTCTTCGGCTCCCGGCCCTTCAGCCGGGCCAACGCCCTGCTGCGGGAACAAGGCAACGGCACGGTCGACTGGGAGCTGCCGCCGCTGCCGTAACAGGCCTCTGCCGAGTCTCCCGGCCAAGGTTCTTTGGTTAGGCTTGCCTCATGACCTCCCTCCCCGCCTCCACTTCGGCCACCCGGAACACGCGTCCCCAGACCGATCTGACGGTCCTGCGCAAGGAGCAACTCTCCCCGCACATGGTCCGGATCATCGCCGGCGGCCCTGGCTTCGCCGGGTACGTCAACAACGACTACGTGGACCGGTACGTCAAGATCGTGTTTCCGCAACCGGGCGTCGAATACCCGGAGCCGCTGGACCTGTGGGCCATCCGGGAAACCATGCCGCGCAGTCAGTGGCCGCACACCCGGACCTACACCGTCCGCTGGGTGGACATCGCAGCCCAGGAACTGGCCATCGATTTCGTGATCCACGGCGACGAGGGCCTCGCCGGGCCCTGGGCGGCCTCGGCCCAGCCAGGCGAGCGGCTGACCTTTACCGGCCCGGGCGGCGGGTACAACCCCGATCCGGCGGCTGACTGGCACCTGTTTGCCGGGGATGAGGCCGCGCTGCCGGCCATCGCCGCCGCCATCGAGTCTCTGCCGGAGGACGCCCGCGGGCTCGCCATCCTCGAGGTGGACGGCGACGCCGAGATCCAGTCCATCACCGGTCCGGCCGGCGTCGAACTGCGCTGGCTTCTGCGCGACGGCTCCCCCGCCGGCGACAGCGAGCTGCTGGTCACGGCCGTCCGCGACGCCGAATGGCCCGAGGGCCGGGTGCAGGTCTTTGCCCACGGCGAACGGGGCTACATGAAAGGCCTCCGGGACGTTCTCTACGTCCAGCGCGGGCTGGAGCGGACCCAGGTGTCCCTTTCGGGTTACTGGGCCAAGGGCCGCGTCGAGGACGACTTCCAGGCGGAGAAGAAGCTGCCGATAGGCAAGATCTAACAGCGCAAGATCTAAAGCGGAAGATCTAAAGGGCGCAAGATCTAACGCGGCAAGATCCAAGGGCGAGCCGGGGCTGGCGCTGCGGAGTTTCCCCGCCTTTGTCATCACGACGCCGGGACGCGACGGCGTGTCGGCCCGGCACGCCGTCGCGTCCTCGCAAAAGTGGGGAAACCCGGCGCCTCAGGGCAGCCAGGCACCCGGGAGCCGCGGGAACTAGCGGCGGCGGGCCCTGCGCCGCTCGTTGCTCGCCAGGCTCCGGGTCAGGGGCCGCGCCAGGGTGTCACCGAGCACGATCCCGGCAGCGACGCCGAGCACGATTGCGCCGGCGTTGAGCATCCCGCCGGCGCCCATGAGAATCTCCGATTCCTCGATGGTCAATACATACATGGAGCGGAATATGGTGAGTCCGGGGAGCAGGATCAGGGCGGCGGGGACTGCCACCACCAGCTGCGGAGCGCCCATCCGAAGGGCCACAACGCGGGCCAGCAGGCCGATCACCACCGCGGCGAGGGCCGGGGCGAAGCGGGAGCCGATGCCCAGCGCGTCGCCCCCGATCAGGACCAGATAGCCCACGATGCCAACTGCCGCCGTCGGCAGCAGCAGCTTCAAGCTTGTCTGTTCGGTGATGCCGATCATCAGCACCGCAATGGCGATCAAGATGATGACCACCCACAAGTCATACTTGGGCGGGAATGTTTTGGTGACGTCGATCGGGTCCATGCCGGTCATGTCTCCCACGACGAAGCCGACGGCGATGCCGGCCACGAGCGCCCCGAAGGTCAGCATGGTGGACAGGAACCGGCCGGCGGCCGTGACCGGGAAGCCGTTGATCGCATCCTGCACCGAGGACACGAGACGTCCGGTCGGCAGGAGCAGCAGGATCCCGCCAACCACCACGATCTCGGGGGCTATTTGCACCCCCAGCGGGGCGCCAAAGCGCCACAGCAGCAGCGCCACGATGGTCACCAGGAACGAACACGAGGCGGTGATGAAGAAGTCCGGGGTACGCCAGCGGCCCAGCTGGCGGGCAAGGAGGCTGACCAGCAGGTTCGAGAGGAACGCGACCAGCGAAGCGCCCGGTCCACCGCCCAGGACGCCGACGAAGACGGCAGAGAACACGCCGAAGGCCACGGTGACCATCCACCGCGGGAACGGCTTGGGGCTTCGGGTGATCTCCTCGAGCCGGCGCGAGGCTTCCTCGCGGCCGACGCCGCCGGCCACGATGTCCGTGACCAGCTGGTGCACTTGCGAGAGGCCCGCATAGTTGTTGGTCCAGGACCGGACGACGCGCAGCAGCGAGATGGGCGTCTGGTCCTTCGGGGCATAGTTGATGGCCACCGACTGGTTGGTGATGTCCACCTCGATGTTCTTGAGCCCCAGCGCAGCGGTGATCGCGATGATGCTGGTCTCAACTTCGAGGGCGCCCGCCCCGTACCGGAACATGGATTCGGCCAGCTTCAGGGCAAAGTCGATGGTCTTGCGGGCTGCGGCGTCCACCCCGCCGACCTGGATCATCGGGTTGGCGTACGGGCTGCCGGCGAGGCGGTCCACGATGCTCATGGGCGCCGTCGGAGGGTTTTCGCCCTGGACCAGCCGGCGCAGCATCCGCTTGGCGGCGGCGTTCTGACGCACCTGCATGGCCGACATCGGTTGGGTCCGGGGCAGGCCGTCCGTGGGCGGCCTGCGGTGGCCGTCGTTTCCGTTATTCATTCCGGCCTCCTCACTGTCCTTGGTCGGCTATTTAGTAGAACTGCTGGCCCGTGCGCCGGGTATAGAGCTGGCGTGCCACGCGCTCCCCCGCCGTCATCCACGCTTTGTACTTCAGCGGGCTCAGGACCTGGTCATAGCAGCCGACGAAGTCGGTCACGGTCTTGCTGAAGCTGGTCTTGAACAGGCCCAGCCCATGGAAGGGGTTCGAGGTGTCCTTGAGCTTGTCGCTCGGCGGAGTGCCGCAGAAGTCGTATTCGGTGCAGCCGAGTTCCTTGACCTGGCCGATCGCGGTCCACTGCACGAGGTGCGAGTCGCCGTACTGGCCACGCTTCTGCAGGGAGCCGCCGTCTTTGTACGTTCCCTTGCGGCCGTAGTTGATGACGAACGCGCCAACCGAGGGCACGCCGTTTTCGTACACGAACAGCAGCCTGCCCTGTTTGCGGTCCAGGAAGTTGGTCCAGAACTGGCGGTAGTACTCATACTCGCGCACCCGGACCTGGGACTTGGCCTCCACCGTGGTGGTCATCAGGCCATACATGGCCCGGAAGTTCTCTTCGGTGGGCTCGGCGTTATGGACCTCCACGCCCTCACGGATGGCGCGGCGCACCGCATTGCGGCCCCGGGAGTGGAGGTTGCGCAGCAGCTGGTTTTCTTCGGGCTCAATATCGAGCAGTGCCGTGGAGTCGTTGGGCTGCAGGTTGTGCGTCTTGACCAGGCCGGCCCCCTCGAGGATCCGTGCGGCGTCCTCGGACAGGACGATATCCGGCTCGATCTTGATCGCGAAGACGCCCAACTTGGCCCTCTTGACGAAGTCCGCGTTGGCCGCCGTGATCCCCGGGATGTCCTCGACGGACGCCACATCGGGTCCCTTGATCAGGTACCAGAGTTTGCCCAGGAGCGGAAACGACTTCTCCAGGATGAGGTTGTAGCTCGTATAGTCGGCCGTCTCGTAGACCAGGTGCAGGGGCTTCCAGCCAAAGTGCTGCTTGACCTCGGCAAAGGCTTCCGATTGCAGGAGATTGCCCCCGTTGGGGTTCGCGGTGACGTGGTCATCCCAGTTGGCAATCTCCTCGGCAGAGGCAAAGCGGGCTGTGAATTCGCGCAAGGGTGCGGTATCCAATCATTGCGGTACGAGCTTCGGCGGCATGCGGACATGCAGCCCCAAGTCTATCGGTCCGGACCCTGCCGAAGGTCCGGGCCAGGCGGTTACGCTGGTCTCATGCAGGCTCAGCATCAACCGCTCGAAGGCCGTCCGGGGGCGCCCGGCGGCCGGGTGCGCGGCGCAGGCGCCGGCTCAGGGACCGACTCAGGGACCGGCCCCGGCGCCCACTCAGGCACTGGATCGCAAATAGTCGCGCTGCTGTTGTTCCTCGGCGCGTCGGCGCTCGTTGCGGGCCTTGGCGGCCTCGCCACGGCCCGCCACGTCAACGGCTGGTACGCCACGGCGGACACGGCGCCCTGGTCCCCGCCCAACTGGGTCTTCGGGCCGGTCTGGACAGTCCTGTACGCAGCCATGGCCGTCGCGGGGTGGCTCATCTGGCGCAGCCATGCCGAGGGGTCCAAGGCGGCCCTGACAGCCTACGGCGTGCAGCTGGTGCTGAACCTGCTCTGGACTCCGGTCTTCTTTGCCCTGTACCCGGTGCTCGGGACACCGGCGCTGTGGATCGCGTTCGGGATCATCGTGGCGCTGGCTGTGGCGGTGGGTGTGACGGTGGTGCTGTTCGGGCCGATCAGCCGGACGGCAGGGCTGCTGATGCTGCCCTACCTGTCCTGGATCGTGTTCGCGTCCTCGCTGAACCTTTGGGCGGCGCTGCACAACTGACGCTGCCTACCCCGAACCGGCCGGCGCCGTCAGTTCCCTAGCACTCCACCACGTTCACGGCGAGGCCGCCCATCGCGGTTTCCTTGTACTTGGAGCTCATGTCGCGGCCGGTTTCCCGCATGGTGACGATGACCTCGTCCAGGGAGACCCGGTGCGAGCCGTCGCCCCAGAGCGCCATCTTGGCGGCGTTGATGGCCTTGGCCGCGGCGATCGCGTTGCGTTCGATGCAGGGGACCTGGACGAGCCCGCCGATCGGATCGCAGGTCAGGCCCAGGTTGTGCTCCATGGCGATTTCCGCGGCGTTCTCCACCTGCGCCGGCGTGCCGCCCATGACTTCGGCCAGTCCGGCGGCCGCCATCGAGGACGCCGAACCCACCTCGCCCTGGCAGCCGACCTCCGCGCCGGAGATCGAGGCCTGTTCCTTGTAGAGCACCCCGATGGCGCCGGCGGTCAGCAGGAACTTGACCACGACGTCGTCGCGGTCGGCCTGGGTTGCCTTGTCCATGCCGGGGGCGAAGTGCAGGGCGTAGTAGAGCACCGCCGGGATGATGCCCGCGGCGCCGTTCGTGGGGGCGGTGACCACGCGGCCGCCGGAGGCGTTTTCCTCGTTGACCGCGAGGGCGATCAGGTTCACCCATTCCTGCCAGTACTTCGGGTCCCGGAAGTCGGGGTCCTGGCCGCGGGTTTCCTTCATGAGGCGCTCGTGCCAGTCGGGGGCGCGGCGGCGGACCTTAAGCCCGCCGGGCAGCAGCCCTTCGCGCTTGAGGCTGACCTCGACGCAGCCCTCCATCACGGAATAGATGTGCAGGAGGCCTTCGCGGATCTCGGTCTCGGTGCGGGAGGCCCGCTCGTTGACCAGCATGATCTCGCCGATCGAGAGGCCCTTGGACTGGCAGCGTCCCAGCAGTTCCGCGGCGGTGCGGAAGGGCAGGGGAAGTTCCTTCTTGGACTCGTCGAGTTCCTTCAGGGCCGCGTCTTCCTCGCCCTCGCGGACGATGAAGCCGCCGCCCACCGAGAAGAACGTGGCGCTGTGCACGGTTTCGCCCTCGGCGTCGGAGACCGTGAACGTCATGCCGTTGGTGTGCCGGGGCAGGATGGTCAGGGGGCGCAGGATGATGTCCTTCACGCCGTAGGGCAGGGGCACGGATCCGGCCAGCTGCAGGGTGCCGGTCCCGGCGATCGTGGCGAGCCGGTCCTCGACTTCCTCGGGCAGGATCAGCTCGGGATGGTAGCCCTCGAGTCCGAGCAAAATGGCCGTCATGGTGCCGTGGCCGTGGCCCGTGGCGGCAAGGGAGCCGTAGAGGTCCACCCGCAGCGACGCCACCTCTGCCAGCTTGCCTTGGGACTTGAGTTCTTCGGCAAACACGGCGGCGGCCCGCATGGGGCCCACGGTGTGCGAGCTGGATGGCCCGATCCCAATAGAAAAGAGGTCGAAGACTCCAACAGCCATGGTCGGTTCCTAACTAGGTCTTGCTGTGGCCCGGCAGAGGGTCTTGCCGGAAAGCGGCGGGCCGCCGGTAGGCGGCCGTTCCGCCGGATGCACGACGCCGGGCGGCGGCTGGTGGCCGCGGCCCGCCCGGCGTCGTGTCTTACTTCAGTCATACGTCGCTTAGGCGAGGTTATCAACCGAGGGGTAGAGCGGGTGGGCGGCGGCGAGGGCCTCCACCCGGGCGCGCAGGCCCGACAGGTCCGCGCCGGCGTCGGCGGTCAAAGCCTCGGCGATGATGTCCGCGACCTCGGCGAAGGCCGCTTCGCCGAAGCCGCGGGTGGCCAGCGCGGGGGTGCCGATCCGCAGCCCCGAGGTGACCATCGGCGGGCGCGGATCGAAGGGGACGGCGTTGCGGTTGACCGTGATGTCGATCTCCGCGAGGCGGTCCTCGGCTTCCTGCCCATTGAGCTC
>NZ_JBFTIA010000009.1:0-204580 GCF_056394525.1 Arthrobacter sp. 10N43
GCCGGCGCGGTTTGTACAGAGTCCGGCAGTTCCGTGAGTACGGATATGACAGAGTGACAGACTTACGCGGTTCGGAAGTAGCTCGCCGGGACTGCATGGTCGGCGCCTGAAGGGGGTAATCACTGACTCTGTGACTCACGTACAGACAGACTCCCGGAGTTCGTGACTTCCGGGGTCCGGAGTGTCAGGGTCCAGGGTGGGCCGCGGTTCCCAGCAGGACCTCTGAATGACGGATGTTCGATGGCCGACTCCAATACCGTCCGCTTAGGGCATTTGCGTCAGGCTGGAGTCTGCCGCGACATTGCCTGACACTCTGCCGGCAAGGTCTAAGGGGTAACCCTGACACTCGCTGCGGGGGAGCACGCAGGCAGCACCTGGCGATTGTTGCGGTCCCGGGGCGAACGCCGTGTACCGCGCCGGAATCACTGCCTCGGGCCGCGCTCCCGCCGATGTGCCGTCCGTCCTTCGTAATACCCGGCGACGTTTTGACTTGCACTTCTCCGGATTTATGGTTAATGAGTCCCCGCCACACCTCCCCCAAGTGGCGGCGTGGCCAGCAGTGAATGCCCCCGTACCGATCCCCCAACCGGTACGGGGGCATTTTGCGTCCTGCTATGTGCGGCCCGCGTTCACGATGGCCGGGCAGTTCTGCCGGTGCCAGGGCGCCCCGGCCGTGCCGGTGCAGCTGATGGGCGGGTTCCCGTGAGTTGTCGACGGGAGCCCGCCGGAGTGCAGGCGGGGTGAAGGCCGGCAGCCGAGCCGGAGCCCAGAACATCGCGGAGCGACGTGAGGGCGGCATCGGCGTTGCGCAGGTGTATGGCGTCGGCGGTCCCGAGCGGGGCCAGGCGGCGGGTCAGGAGACCCAAGGCGGCAAAGATGTTGTCCAGGCCGGAAAGGGCGCGGACCATCCCGGCCAGGTCTGAGGGCGGGGGAGCGGCTGCGTAGAGAAGGATTCTGCGGCAAAGCCGCGTGCAGGCTTTCGCGTCGTCGATGCGGAAGGCCCGGATCATCGACGAACCGACGGCCGCGGCGCTGGTAAAGGCTAGCGCCAGATCTGGATCGATCGGGTCCATAACCACATTGTGGTCGCCTCGCTGTCTGGAATGCCAGTCACTCCCGTAACACAAGCGTCGGGTCGTGTGGAACCTGCGCGTGTCGCCGTCTCTGACGCATCCAGTATGGAGGGTGCGCCGCGCGGCGTAGAGCGGTTCGCCCTTGCGGTCGCGGTGCCCACAGGTGGCCTGTTGGACGTGGCATCGAGCACCCGTCTGGCATCTCAAATAGGATCGACTAATGAGACACCGCGGCCGCTCTCCCGGAGGCGCCAGGAGTTCCCGGCACCACAAGGGCCGCCGCTGTCTCGAAATGCCGTCCAACAAAAGACGGTCTCACAACAGCGAATTGTTCGGGATTGAGAGAATACGGGAGAGTTGCCGGCTGTGATCGGATACCCGAGTTCTCATGCTTACTCCTTCGGCGGTCAGAGGCCCATGGAAGCCCCTTCAAGGCGACTAGTCAATCGACCGTTGTTGACGCTGGATGCTCTTCCGGCACCTGCGGACTGCCCTACAATTCGGCGGCGGCGGGAACATAGTTCGTATTTACAAGCGGGACCTGCCGCGGAGGAAGTGGACGATCAGAACGACCACGGCAATTACCAGAAGCAGGTGAATGAACCCGCCGCCGATGCCTCCGAGCAGGCCGAGAAGCCAGAGAACAGCGATAATGATGGCTATCCAAAGCAACATGAGAGTCTCCCTTGTTTGTCTGCGGATGGAAATGCTGATTCTGCCCTGGCCGGTCTGCGAATTTTGGCGCGCGGCGTTCCCTGAAAAGGGCTCGGGCAGATTCGGTCTGGATCCCCGTGCCGCCCGCACCCGCGCCGGGCCGGTCCGGCGTAGGGCGGGCTGACGTGTCCGGTTAGACGTCAGGAGATTTTTCCTTGGCCGGAGGGTGTTCTCCGGCCAGGTGGTGTGCTTATTTGAGATGGCGTGCGAGCTTTTCCTCAGCTGCAGCGCGCCGTTGCCCGATGGTGCGCATCTGGTGTGTGGTCAGGTCCTCGCGGCGCGTCCACGGGGCGGGGCGTTGTGTCGGCCCGGGATCGGTGGGTTCGCTCATGACCGCATCGTCGCACACGATCTTTCTGGGCAAAAGGCACAATTTTGCAACGTCGTGGGAGCGCCGGCGTTCCCTGACGGATCGAGGGAATCGGCCCGGGCTCTAGGCAGCCGGAGCCGCTGCCGGGCCGTTTCCTTCCGCGGGTTTCCGGCCGATGGGGGTGGCTCCGTCGTCGACGTTTCTTTGGATCTCCTGGGGAGCGTTGCGAGGGGGAGTTCCCGGTGGAGGATGTAGTCGCAGGCAGCGGGGCCGGTCATCGCCAGCCCGGTGCACAGGCCGCGGTGGCGGTCGGGCTGGATGTTCGCTGCGCGCAGCCCGGCTCTGAAAGTTCTGGCTGCCGGGCACATAGAGAATTTAGGATGCCGGGCTGCGACTGTCAATGGGAACGTACGCTTTGACCTCGATGCGCATCATGGACCGGCCGGGACTGTCTGCAGGGGCCTTGAGGGCGTTCCCTTGTCCCTGGAACCTGGCAGCAAGCAATGACGTAGGCCTGGTCCGGTGGGTGAATTTACAGGGGGCAATGGTTTGTATCGGTCAACGGTTCCAAATGGGCCCCGGAGCCTGGCTCGTCCCGCGGTTCCGGACGGGTGGGCTGACCCAGCGGGCGGCGGTGCAGGGATGGCCCCCTCGGCTGGCCGATTCCTTGTCAGTGTCAGGACCGGGAGTTAGCCTGATTCACGGGGGCACGACGAGTGAAGCGGGGCCGCTGGATGTGGGCCAGCTTTCCCGGACAAAGGAGTCTGTCATGTCTACCGTTTCCCATCCGCGCAAACCGGGGCCGTCCAGCGGGTCCCAGGGGCAGCGGCTCTGGTGCGCTCAATGCCAGACGGATGAGTACCTGATCATCGAATCCATCGACACCCTCCGGCCACCGCGCATGGGGCTGGTCGACGTCGCGTACACCTGCGTTGAATGTGACTTCTTTTACGCCCACACCGCCTCGGTGGGGGATGTTGCTGTGGTCCTGAACCGGCCGGGCCAACGATCCGGGGTGCTGCAGTTCGGCGGCAACTACCTGCACTGCGGGGAACCGATGACAATGACCGGATCCCAGCAGCGCAGCATCCACGCCACGCTCTCAACGGAACTGACCGGTGAAGGCCCCCTGGAGGTGTACCTGCGCACCAGGGTCCTGCACTGCAGCTGCGGGTTCCAAATGGAGATACCCGACTGACACCCTGGGGCTAGGGAAGGAGCAATGATGGCTGACCCGGAACTCCGTCCGTGCACCGCTTTTGTCGGTCGGGGGGTATACCTGCTGGACGATCACGAGGTCGTGAGGCGGGGGCTGCGCCAGCTGCTGGAGTTCGATGGTCTCGGCATCGCCGGGGAATCCGGATCCGCGCGCGAAGCGGTCCGGCGGATCCCTGCCCTTCGCCCGGAGCTGGTCATTATTGATGATGACCTTCCGGACGGTTCCGGTGCCGAGGTGTGCCGTGCCGTTGCCGTGGCGGACCCGCGGATCCGGTGTGTGCTGATGACCGAGGAGGGCGGCGAGGCCGTGCTGATCGACGCCATTCTGGCAGGCGCGTGGGGATGCCTGTCCAAAGACGATGAGGGCAGCGAACAGCTCAGACTCATCCGACGGGCCCTGGCCGGGCACACCGCGTACAGCGGCCGGTTTTACCCGGCGATCGTGGCCCCGTTCTTCCTGCTCCATCCACAGCGCCCGGATGAGAATCTCCTGACTCTCACGAAACAGGAAATGACTGCCGCGATCGGCCTGGGGAAAGGACTGAGCAACCGCCAAATCAGCAAGGAGATGTTTCTGGCAGAAAAAACCGTGAAGAACATGGTCTCGACCATCCTGACGAAACTCGGCACCGCGACCAGGACGCAGGCCGCCCTGCTTGTCACCGCAACCCTCGACCACTCCGAAAACCCCTCCGACGGAGGCTACCGGTCCAGCCAATTCCCGGACCTGATCCCCGAAGTCACGGCAGCACTGTTGAATTGCACCAGCGAGGCCGGCACCGCGCCACCCACGGACCAGAAGCGGGCAACGGACGCCGCCCGGCTCGCCGCCGCCCTTATGGCGGCCCGGACCGGGCTGGGAGTCAGGCGTCCTCAACAGAGCAGCACTTAAGAGTCCGGAGCGGAGATTCCCCCGGCTCTCCAAACCTGATGGACCCGGAGAGCCTCCGTGGTGTCCGGGACGGCCGCCAAGCTCGAGGCCCAACGGCGGCTCGCTGAAGGGGCGCACGGGGACATGGACGGAACCGGTGAACGTACCGGGGGGCGGCGTCAACCCAAGGTTGACTTCACAGTCGCGTCAACTTAGCATTGACGCATGACAGATCCCATCCGCATGACGAACGCTGTCCGGCTCGACGATCTCATCGAGGCGATTAAAAAGGTGCATACCGACGCCCTCGAGCAGTTGTCCGACGCGGTCATTGCCGGGGACCATCTGGGCGACGTGGCCGACCATCTGATCGGTCATTTCGTGGACCAGGCGCGGCGTTCGGGTGCGTCCTGGTCGGACATCGGCAGGAGCATGGGGGTCAGCAAGCAGGCCGTCCAGAAGCGTTTCGTCCCGAAAGGCTCTGCTGAACCGCTGGATTTGGAGCCGAGCCAGGGCTTCAGTCGGTTCACGCCCAGGGCCAGGAACGTGGTGACGGCGTCCCAAAATGAAGCCCGTGCCGCAGGCAATGATGAAATCGGCCCCGCACACCTGGTGCTGGGGCTGCTGGCCGAGCCCGAGGGCCTGGGGGCCCGGGCCATCAGTGCGCAGGGAGTCTCCCCGGACGCCGTCCGTCAGGCCGCCCACGCCGCCCTGCCGCCGGCGGCCGACCGCGTGCCCGACCTCATCCCCTACAGCGGGCAGGCGCGGAAGGTTCTGGAACTGACCTTCCGGCAGGCCCTGCGGCTGGGGCATAACTACATCGGGACCGAGCACATCCTGCTCGCGCTGCTGGAACTCGAAGCCGGCACCGGTGTGCTCGCCGGCCTGGGAATCGACAAAGCGACAGCCGAAGCGGCCGTCACCACTGCCCTGGCCGCAATCCGTGGCGAACACGAACGAAGCGACTGAACGCATGCCAAGATCCGGTAGGTCATGGGCGGCCGACCGAAAGCTGGCCGTCAGGCATTCGTAGTTTCAGGGCCCTAGGACTCTTACCGTTACTCTTGCCCGGACCTAGGTATTGATATGCCGCAGCGGGTTCCCCCCCGATGGGCGGGTGCGGTGATGGTTGGCCCGGGTGCCGTTGGAACTCGCCCGGGCCGCCTCCGCGCCGCGGGTGCGCGATGCGGCGGGGGTCCTGGGGTGCGCCCGTGGGCTTTGAACCCTCGTCCCGAGGATTAAGAGTTCACTGCTCTGCCAACGGAGCTACGGGTGTGGGGAAGGTTGCCCGCCGTGTGCTCGTTCCTTGTGTGGGGCCGACGCAGGCTGCGTTGTTTAGGAGGCGCGCGTCAGCTGTCGTTTGCACGGTTCTGTGTCGCACGTGAGGGACGGCAACGGTCAGCTCCCGCGCTCCCCGGAAGAGCAGGCGTGCCTCAATCCGTGGCTGGCTGAAGCACCGGTGGGTCACGCGGTGCTGCCGGCCACGCCATCCCTCTGGAATCGGCGAGGCAAAGAATGCGCCGCTCCTCGGGTGAGCGGCCGACCAGCTTCCCACCCTGGCTGCTGGCGGGGGGAGTCAGTGACCAGCCGTGCCGTTGACAGCGGCACCGAATATTGCGTCAGCCTGGGGGTTTCACTACTGGTAGTCGACGGCGCTCCCGGCCTGTCCTGCGGGATGCAGGTGCCGGACTATTCCTGAGTATCTGTCCCGGTGCCAGTGTCGGTGTCGGTATCGGTATGCGGCTTGCGGACGGGATTCACGGAACCGCTCGCTCCGTAGTTGCCCTCTGAATACTGACCGATTTCAGATTCAGCGGTGCGGCCAGGGGTCGAGCCGGCGTCGCCGAAGTTGGCTTTCACGTAGCGCCCCGATTCCTTGGCCTTGTCTCCGAGGGGTTCGGGCAGTCCGCCTTCGCTGCCGGCCGCACCGTAGTCCCCTTCGATGTATTGGCCTTCCTCGTCGTCCGCATGGCGGCCGCTTTGCGCTCCGGCCTTGCCGTAGTTGCCTTCGACGTACCGGCCGCGCAGGTCTGGTCCTTCTGGCTTCTTCTCCGGGCCTGCCTCATCCGGCGTGCCTTCGATGCTGCTGTTGTCGGTCACGTTGGTGCCTTTCCCGAAACGAAATCTGTGTCTTTGCGGCGCAATCCAAGCCCGCCGTGGGCCGCGCTCCCCGACAGAATCCGCCTCCGCGCCTGCCAGGGCTTGCCGGGAAGGGACGGCAGGGGCGGGCCCGAGGTGCTGCCCGCGGCGGATAGATCTTAGACCGTTGCCTACGGACACTATCGGCGTAGCATGAATCTACTGGGGTTGTCAAATGTCGGTTGGTAGATCAGATGACTCGAGGAGGCACTCGCGATGAGCGATATCAGTCCACTAAGAAATGCAGTCCGTCATGGCAGCGGCCTTAAGCAGCTGGGCGGCACTTGGGGTGAACTTCTTGCAGAGTTTCTCGGCACTTTTGTGCTGATCTCTTTCGGCGACGGCGTTGTGGCCATGGCAGTCGCCGCTTTGCCGGGATCCGGCCGGGCCGCTACATCGACGACGATCTTCATGGCCGCCGGAGACTGGCTGTTGATCACCTGGGGATGGGCCCTGGCGGTGACGATGGCCATCTACGTTGCCGGTGGCGTCAGCGGCGCACACATCAATCCGGCAGTGACCCTGGCGTTCGCGGTCCGGCGTAAGTTTCCCTGGGGCAAAGTGGGGCCGTATATCGTCGCCCAGGTTCTGGGCGCCTTCGCCGGCGCCGCGATGGTGTACCTGCTGTATCACGACGCCATCGATGCCTATAACCAGGCCGTCGGGACCGGGCGTGCAGATCCGAAGGGGCTTGCCAGCTACTCCATTTTCGCCACCTTCCCGGCACCCTACTTCAACGGCAGCCCCGTGGGGCCGCTGGTCGACCAGATTGTCGGCACGGCCTTCCTCCTCATGTTCGTGGTGGCCATCATCGACATGCGCAATACCGCGGTCCAGGCGAACCTGGGTCCGTTCATGATCGGGCTGGCCGTTGCAGCCATCGGCATGTCGATCGGCGCGAACGCCGGCTATGCCATCAACCCGGCCCGTGACTTCGGGCCACGTCTGTTCGCCTGGCTGGCCGGATGGGGGCAGACGGCGCTGCCGGGCACCGTGGACGGGGCCTTCAGCTGGTATTTCTGGGTGCCGATCGTCGGGCCCTTCATCGGCGCAGTGATCGGCGTGCTGATCTACGACTGGTTCATCGGCGACGTCCTGCATGCACGCATCAGGCTGCAGGAATCCACGCCTCCGGGCCGGGCAGGCGGAGAGACACCTCCGGCGACCGAAACGAAAAGGACGGCCGAAACATAGGCGATTAAGGATCCTCAGAGACGGGCGACACAGGGAGATTTGCTCCTCCGATTCAGAGGCGCTGGCTCGGGCCGGGCGTGGCGGGCGTGCAACCACAATGGCAGGCCATTTTCATCAGGTTCGACTACCCCGCACTGGCGGATACCCACTCCTCGGTCTGCGCAGCGTTTCCGTCAGCTTCTTGAGTATCTGTCCGTGCCAGCCGCCGCTCATGATGCGGTGAGCTATCACGTGACTGGGCTCCTTCGGGTCGAACCCTTCGTGAATGAGGATCAGCCGCGTGCCGGCGCCTTCGGGAATCAGAGACCACGTCACCGCGCTGTTCAGGTCGTTGCCTGCTCTGCGGGTCTTTCATGCGGCTTCCCACTAATGGTCACTGGGGATGGCGTGGGTCGGGCTTATTTTGCAATTCTGCCAACGATCTGGCGGGCCACCAGTCGGTCGATTCCTGGCAAATGGGTTGCCCGTATGATCCACCGACGCAGGAGGCGCTGGGCCCGGTTCGCGGGGAGGAACGAGGACGCGGTGTGTCTCCCGGCGGCTTGAGCCTCCTCGACCACGGGTCGCCAGCGTCGCTCGAACTCAGTCAGGGCCGGACTGATCCCCTCAGGTGACGCCACAGGTCCGAGGATGTCCCCCAGCAGCGCGGCACCGGCGATGGCGAGCGAGCCGCCCTGACCCGCGAGGAGCGACACGGCCCCGCAAGCGTCCCCGACGAGGACGGTCCGCCCCCTCTGCCAGCCCGGCATGATGATTTGTGCGACGACATCGTCGTAGGGATGCTCGGGGCACAGTTCCAGCAGCCGGTCGACCGCGTGGCCGAGCCCGGCGAACTCGCGGCGCAGCCGCTCCCGCGGGCTCCCGGACGGCTGGTGGCCTGTCGCGCCTATGGCGTCCCGGTAGACCATGAAGGCCGCCACCTCGTCCGTGCGGAGGCTGTAGAGCCCGGCCATCCGGTCGATGCTGTCGGTGAGGACGAACCGGTTCCGGAAGCGGGCATTCAGGATCGGTTCGGTCACGATGAATGCGGCAGCACGCATGCCCAGGGCGCGCAGGTACGCCTCGTCGGGGCCGAAGACCCGGGCGCGCACTCCGGAATGGATGCCATCAGCGCCGACGAGGACGTCCGCGGCGAGCGTATCCGTCGAACCGTCGACGGCGACCCGCACGCCGTCGTCATCACCCCATACCCGGGAAACCGGCGCCCCGTAACAGACCCGCACCCGGCCCGGGGCCACGTCATCGAGCGCGGCGAGGGCTGCGCACTCCATGTCGGGACGCAGCAAGCTCAGGACCTTCCCGCCGGCAAGCCGGGCGAACTGGTCGTAATCGAGGCTGCACGTCGGGCGGCCTTCTGCGTCCACATACTCGGCCGCCTCGACATGGTAGGCCACCGCTGCGAGCCGCGGGTAGAGGCCGATTCTTTCCGCCGCCTCGACTCCCGGACCGAAGAAGTCCATCATGTAGCCATCGGGACGCGGAGCGGCCGATTTCTCGAGGAGCTCGACGTCCCAGCCGGCCAAACCGAGCTGGCGGGCCGCGACGAGCCCCGCTATGCCCGCCCCGACAACCACAGCCTTCATGTCCTGCCCCGAACGATCGTAGGCGTGTCTGATATTCGGCGCGTTGACAGGCCGCGAGGTGGCGCGTATTTCTGAGTGCAGAGCAAGGAGGTCTCCTTATGGCCACCGTAAGCGTGCGCTACATCGTCGATGATGTCGATACAGCCATCAATTTTTACCGCGAACATTTGGCATTCACGCTCGTCATGCATCCGGCCCCGCCTTTTGCCATGCTCGAGCGCGGTGATTTGCGGCTGCTGCTCAGCGCCCCGAGCGGCCAGGGCGGAGGAGGGCAGAGCATGCCCGACGGCACCAGGCCCGCGCCGGGTGGGTGGAATCGATTCGCGCTGGAGGTGTCTGACCTCGCGGCAACCGTGCGGACCCTCCACGATGCAGGCGTGCAGTTCCGCAATGACATCGTGACGGGCATGGGCGGAAATCAGGTACTGATCGAAGACCCCTCGGGCAATCCGATCGAACTATTCGAACCGACGATTCCCGAGGCGCGGCTCGCGACATCCTGATCCCAATGTCGGTGGGCCCACACAGCCATAGTCGTGCCCTTCGTCCGAAGGGAATGAGGCATCAAGTCATTAGGCGTACGCCGGGCATGCAGGACACGGGGTCCCGAACGTCCGCAACCGTTGCTGCGAGCAGACGGTAGTTGGCTCCATTGAGGGTCGCCGGGGGCGAGCCGGGACCCTGGTCAGGCGGCCTGTGAACGCCGCCCCGCCCGCACTCCCGGCACATGGGAAAGCCCCTCGAGGCAGGGGCTTTCGCGGTTACCGATAGACGTTGAGGAGGGACATAAGCCCACTCGCGAGGCCACGATGGGTGTCAGCCGTCAAAACGGAGGCTGATCGCCAGGCCGATCAGCGCGGCCGCACCGGCCAGGAGCATCGCTGCCCTGGGATTGCCGAAGTTGAGCGTCCATCCCAGACCGAACCGGCGCGGAACGACCAGCGCGTGGTCTTCGCGGTTGATGTAAAAGAGGCCACCGCGCCAGTGCTTGTCATCGTCCCGGTGGATCAGGCCGGTGTCTTCCTCGGCGTCGTTCCGCTCCCGGTTGTTCCTGGCCAGGATGACGACGGCCACCACGGCAGCGGTCAGGATCGGGAGCACGATCACCAGCGGCGCCCACGGTGTGACCGTTCCGGTCCACATCAGCAGCGATGATCCCAGCATTCCCAGGTCGATCATCGCGGTCAGCCCGAGCAGCGCCTTGGCACCCAGTGACATGTACCGGCGGTACCAGCGCGCGGAGGTAACGGGGTGTGCCGGGTCGAGATCGGGCCGGCTGCGGACGATGGCCGCCGCGATACCCGCGAGCAGCGCGGTCACGCCGATCTGCACGAACACCAGTGAGAAGGCGGCGCCGATCGACTTGGCGACCACGCGGTTGGGCACCCCGTTCGCGTCGTAGTGCACCGCGAGCGTCCCAGGCATCGATGGGTAGCTGATCACGCCGATCACTACCGTGGCGGCCGTGATGATCAGTGCCGGGGCCAGCCAGAGCCAAGGAAACCGCGGTGGATTGGTCCGCAGTTCGGTGTCCACCGCGATGCCCTGGTGCAGGCCCTGGTACCAGCCCCCGGCGGCCTTGGCGGCCCGGATCTCGTGGTTGGCCAGGAAGAAGCAGCCGTACCAGACGGCGTCGAGCACCAGCACCGACAGCGGCAACACCAACGTTGCGCCGGTCACGGCGAAGATGAGCACGCCGGCCGCGGCGGTGGCGATTCCACCGAGGAGTACCCGCCAGCGGTAGATGCTGGTCTGCCGGACCACCGTCGGGTCCCCGGCATGCTGGGGCGGTACCCGGACCCCGAAGGGCACGGCGGGGCTGGTGATCGAGGGCAGCACCAAGGCGATCACGAGCACGAGTGCCAGCACCGCGGAGCTCAGGATGATGGCAACGGTCATGGCGTGTCCTCTGGCTTCTTGGCATCAAATGACTCGACTATCGCCCGGCAGGTCGCGAGAACCTCGTCGGCCGGCAGGCCTCTGGCGACGGCCTCGGCAAGCAGGGTCCGCGCCCTCGCGGTCCACTCGGTGGCGAACGGCGGATCCGCGACCGTCGGGGTCACCACCGCACCGGTCTTGCGGTTGAGCCGGATCAGGCCTTCCTGGCGCAGGAGGTCGTAGGCCTTGTTCACGGTGTGGAAGTTGATGCCGAAGTCGGCCGCGACCGTCCTGGTGGCCGGCAAGGTGCTGCCCTCGGCAAGCGCGCCTTCGGCGATCGCCTCCACGATCTGGTCCCGGAGCTGCTGATAGATCGGTATCTCCCTGGCCAGGTCGACGTTGAGGATCATCCTTCCCACCTCCCACGGTTGTTCTATTAGTTATAGAACAACCGGCGGCCTCTGGGAACGCCGAGAAGTATCCCGGCATCTGTGTTTCTCTGTGACCTTAAGATCACCATCGACAAGCTGCCTGACTAGAGCGGTGTTACCTCGGAGCGCGACAGGTTATCTGGGAGCTGAACGCAAGAACGTCAAAGTCCCGCTCCTGAAAGCGCGGAACCGATGCGCGCACTCGCCCATGGTCGGGGTTGTCACTTGTCAGATGCAAGTGTGCTCGCAGCTCAGGGTCAAAGCCGGTGGCACCGGTACGCCATCGCGCCATCAGCAGTATCAACCCACACATAAAGCCACGAGCCGGTCGGGCGGACATTCCCCTGGCGAACTGTTATCAACCGTTTCTCAAATCGCTCCATCGACTGAGGATAAAGCCCTTCATTTTCCCTGAACCAGCTGTCCGTATGCCGGTCGATCACCGTGCCCAGGAACGCGCCGCTACGTTCCGTGCAGGTGCTGGCTTGTGACTCGCAGCGATAAATGGCGGTCTTTTCGCAGCGCTATTTTGTCACCCCGCAGATCCTTGAAAAGCTTGTTCGTTCTTCTTGTTCGGTGCTCTCGTCAGGACCGCGTCGTTGCCCCTCGGTTACCCGGGGCGGCCCGACCGACTGCCTGCACGCTCCTGGCGAACCGCGCTCACGGCGCGCACGGCAACTACGGCGGCCACGATCAACACGGCCGCGGCCAAGGCCGTGCCCGGTCCACCCAGCCGCCCGGTGACGGCACGGGGAAACCCGTGTGCGGGCTGGCCGGTGCTGCCACCTGTGACCTCGTTGTCCGTCACCTCCCATTCGGCAGGGGAGGGGAAGATACCGGCCGGAAGCCTCTGCTGTCGGAGACGCCGACGTGAGGCAAGCCTGCGCCGCACTTTCTCATTCGGAGCGGGCATTACGCCGTCCGCTGCCACCGCTGCGGGGAGGTCCACGATGTAGGGCTCACCGTAATAGGCCGCCGAAGCCACCGAGTCCAGCCAGATGCCGGGCGGGGGTTCCACCCCGCGGCGCGAGAACGCAGCCAGGAGCATCTGCTGGATCTCACCCAGGCTCTTGCCCCGGGCGACCTGCGTGACTTCGAAAATGGCCAGCTGGAGCTGCACCTTCTCATCCGCTGCCGGGTCTTTGGCGCTCGGAGCCTCTTCAACGGGGTCGGTGTTAAGTGGCCCGGTCTTGGGTGTGCCCGCGTTGCGCGAGTCGGGGCTCATGGGGTTCCTTTCTGTCATGTTGGGTCCAACTGCCCTTCGAATTTGCCCGTCCGCGGGCATCGACGGTACTTGCTCGCCGCCCGGTAACTTGACCCGGAAGCCCGTGCGGCGGGGCTGGGACGGTGCTGTTCCGAGTCACCTCTACCGGACTGGGTCCGACCGAACGCGGCCTGGTTATCCGCGAAACGAGGACGAGACAAGGGGCAGGTGTGTCTATCGTGGCGCAATTCCGTCGGTTTGTCGTCGGCGTTGACACTCATGCCATAACCACTTCCACGCCATCACCGCCGCAAGTTACGAACCGCTCAAGACTCTCTCGCGTTGACCGTCGTCCGAAGGGTCCGCGAGGGGCCGGGGTCTTTTTGCCTTGGCGGAAGCCGTTGCCGCGGCGATCTCCGAGCTTGGGAGCCGGAGTGCAGGCCACGGTCGTTGCTCCGGAGACAGGAAATTCCCGATTTGTGGTTCGACCGGGTGGGGCGTTGGAGCCCGGCCGCCCCGCCTCACACCGGCCGTGATCCGGACCAAACACCGGACCCCCGCGGGACTCCGGCAGGAGCCCCGGCAACCTCCACCGCCCCGCGGCTACGACCGGCAGCTCCTGCGGGTTTTCTACCGGTCGGATCTCTCGGCCCTGAAGAGCTGCCCGCCTCCCGGACCTACTACGACCGAAAGCGCGCCGAAGGCAAGACCCACACCCAGACCATGCTCTCCCTGGCCCGGCGCCGCCTCAACCTTTTCTGGGCCGTGCTCCGCGACGGCACCACCTACATCCGAGTTCCCGCAGGCGGGCTCTATGGCCACCTGACGACACGGGCCTGCGGAGCTCCACTCGTGCCGAATCGGTCGTCCACGGAACCCTCTCCAGGAGTGTCTGGATAACGGTTGATCCGGGGTTCCTGGTCGTGACGCATGCTTTGCAATAGTGCAGAGTCGCCAGCATGCGGAAGGGCCATGTCGACGAGAACGACCCAAGGGCCGCCACAGTCAGGTATTTTCCTGAGATCCATAAGCCTGCATACTGTTGCGGTTACGCAATGATTCCCGTTAGATTGAAGACTTAGTGGGGGACACGGCTCGGCGCCCGTGCAGGAAGGGCGGGAAGCTGACGCGATTGCTGACACTCTAAGGAGTCACCCTCATGGACAAGGCCCGGCGTATCGTCGCTATTACCGGATCCAGTGGCGGAATCGGGCGCGCATCGGCGGTTGCCTTTGGCCGTCAAGGCGCCACCGTTGCCTTGCTTGCCCGTGGCGAGGCAGGTCTGGCCGGGGCCGCGCAGGAGGTGGAGGCCGCCGGCGGCCGCGCGTGGACTTTGAGCGTCGATGTCGCCGACGCCGATGCTGTGGATGCTGCCGCCGAGCGAATTGAGCGCGAGTTGGGGCCCATCGACGTCTGGGTCAACGTTGCCTTCACTTCGGTTTTCTCCCCCTTTTCGGAAATTTCCGCAGCTGAGTTCGCACGCGTGACCGAGGTCAGCTACCTCGGTTACGTCTACGGAACCATGTCGGCCTTGAAGCGCATGCGGCCGCGAAACCGCGGCGTCATAGTGCAGGTCGGCTCGGCCCTGGCCTACCGGGGCATCCCGTTGCAAACCGCCTACTGCGGCGCGAAACATGCTATCCAGGGTTTCAATGAATCGCTGCGGTGTGAACTGCTGCATGAGTCGAGCGGGATCCACACCACGATGGTGCAAATGCCGGCGGTCAACACGCCCCAGTTTTCCTGGGTCCTGTCCCGCCTCCCGCGACAGGCGCAGCCCGTGCCGCCGATTTACCAGCCGGAGCTGGCCGCCCGGGCGGTCGTGTACGCGGCGGAGCATCCACAGCGTCGGGAGTACTGGGTCGGCGGCAGCACTGCGGGGACACTCATCGCGAACGCCGTCGCCCCAGGCCTGCTCGACCGCTACCTGGCCAAGACAGGCTTCAACGCCCAGCAGACCGCGGAACCCCGCCATCCCGACCAGCCCAAGAATCTCTGGGAACCTGCCGACAAACGGAAGGATTTCGGGACGCGCGGCATTTTTGATTCCAGGGCCTCCAACCGCAGCGCGCAGCTGTGGGCCTCCCAGCACCATGCAGCGGTGGGCGCGGCCGCAGCCGGGCTCCTCGCCTCCGTGGCCGTCGCGGGCCGCGCGCTTTTGCGGTCGGCGAACCGGTGAAGCCGCTGGAATTGGTCCGGGCGGCGTACGGCATGTGCGAGCTGTTGGCACCGGATTATGTTTCCGGCCGGCTACTGGGTGAGATACCGGACGGCAGGACCCGGGTAGTGATCCGGATTCTGGGCGCACGGCACCTGGTTCAGGCGGTGCTGACTGTCCGCGGCGGCCGCTCTGCCCACCTTGTCGGAGGCAGCGTGGATGCGGTCCATGCCGCGAGTATGGCCGGTGTCGCCGCGTTGGATAGCCGTCATCGGAGGTGTGCGGCAGTCAGCGCGGCCCTTGCGTTGGTCTTCGCGGCGGGGGAATTCGGATGATCTTCGTCAGCGGTATTGCTTCCGCGCCTGGCAGCGGCGCCGGTCACCTGTGCAGATCGATGGTGAACCTGCCGTCTTCGGTGCCTTCGCCGCCGTCCGCCGCGGCAAACGCGTCCATTCCCAGCGCCGTGGCGCCGCGCAACTCGTTTGTCATCCGTCCCATCACCGCGGCAACGGCGTTCCGCCGGTGCTCCAGAACGGTGTTGACCAGCGACGCGCCATCAGGGGTCAGGGACAACACCACGTACCGCCGGTCCGCGGGATCATCGCGTCGCGCGATCAGCCCGGCGCTGACCAGCCGGTCGCAGGTGCGGGTGGCGTTGGACGGGTGGACCCCCAGTTCCGTGGCTACCGCACCGAGATTTTGCGGTCCGCGCGAGGCAATCATTACCAGCACACGCAGTTGGGGGCTGGTGACAATGTCTTCGACTTCGACAACTGACTGGGCCACGACACGCAGCAGCACGTTCGCGGCCCTAAGGACCGCATCGATTTGGGCGTCGGCGCGGTCGTCGCTGTTTCTTTCCACGCACCCCAGTATTACCCCGGTGCTTGCGGAGCAGCAAAGTTTGCCCTGCGGCACGTATTTTTCCTGATTGCGGAGGAGCACACCATGAAGCATGCACCCGAAAGGGAGATGACCCATCTCGTTGATCGCCTGGTCCGCAACGTGAAAACGGGCAAATTCGAACGGTCTCTTTCCGGGCTCACCGCAGCGGGGGCCTTGGTGACAGCGGCAGAAATCTACTTCGAACATGACAAAGCCAGCTTCGGGAACAAGTGGATGTGGCTGCCCGTGGCACTTGGTCCGGTGGTCGCCGCGGCCGGGGTTGCAGGGGTCTTCAGCCGCCGGATGGCCAAAACTGCATTGCCGATCGCCAGTGCCGCGATAGTGGCCAATGGGCTGCAGGGAACCTATCTGCATGCCCGAGGAGTAGCTAAAAAACCGGGTGGGTTCTCCAATCTGCGCTACAACCTGGAGATGGGGCCGCCGCTGCTTGCGCCGCTACTGGTGACCTTGGTCGGCGGCATGGGGCTGCTGGCTTCCGTTCTCAGGCGGGAGCGATGAGCCGGCTTCCCCTGGATAGCGGCGACGGTGGTGGCCGGTACCCGGGGTTCAGCACGCTCGCCCAGTCCGGCCATTGGGACCGGGCAACCGCGGGCGTGGTCCTGGGCCGGCTGGCGCCACCCGCCGACATCCGGTTCTTCACCCCGGCCGAAGAGGCGACTGCCAGGGCACTCTTTGACCAACTCCTTGACCAGCATGCCGAGCCCCGCGTCCCGGTGGTGAACTTCGTCGACGCGCGCCTGGCCGAGAACCAGACAGACGGCTGGCGTTTCGAGGACATGCCTGAAGACGGACAGGCCTGGCACGAATCGCTGTCGGCGCTAGACCGTTCGGCGGAGGAGGCGTTCAACCAGACGTTCGCCAACTGCAACGACGACCGGCAGGCCGACCTGCTCCGGACCGTCAGGGACCTGGGCGCTGCGTCATGGCAGGGCCTGCCGGCCGGACGCGTGTGGGGGCTGTGGACCCGCTACGCGTGCACGGCCTTTTACTCACATCCGTGGGCGTGGGACGAGATCGGATTCGGGGGACCCGCGTACCCCCGCGGGTATAAAAATGTGGGACTCAACCGGCTGGAACCGTTCGAAGTGGCCGATACCAGACCCACGGAGGACCCCGTGGCGCTGGACGGTGGAACCCGGAGGTGAGCCACGTGCGGAGCGTGCGGAGCCGTAATGAATCCGCGTGGCTGCTGCCGGCCGGCCCGGGCAGCAACCACCGGCTGCGCGATGACATGCGCGTGTTCGATGACCGTGACGAAGTGGACATCGTTATCGTGGGGTGCGGAGCGGGCGGCTCAACCATGCTGCAACGGCTGGCCCGCGCGGGATGGCGGGCGGTCGCCCTCGATGCTGGCCCGTTCTGGGACCCTGAGCGTGACTGGGTGAGTGACGAGGCCGGCTCGCATCACCTGTATTGGACCGATCCGCGCGTGATCGGCGGCGATGACCCCGTGCCCCTCGGATCGAACAACTCAGGCCGCGGGGTGGGCGGTTCCATGGTGCACTACGCCGGATACACCCCCCGGTTCCACCCCAGCGACTTCCACACCTTCGCCACGGACGGCGTCGGCGCCGACTGGCCCCTGGACTACCCGGATCTGCGTCCCTTTTATGAGGCCATCGAAGGGGAACTCCCGGTAGCCGGAGAACCCTGGCCGTGGGGCGATCCGCACCGGTATCCGCACCGGCCGCACCCCGTCTCGGGCAACGGCGAGCTCTTCCTCCGCGGCGCACGCGCCTGCGGGATCACGGCCAAGGTCGGTCCGGTCGCGATCGCCAACGGCCGCTTCGGCAACCGGCCACACTGCATTTACCGGGGCTTTTGCCTTCAAGGCTGCAAGGTGAACGCGAAGGCCTCGCCCCTGATAACCCACATTCCGGACGCACTCGCCCACGGCGCCGAAGTGCGGGCCGATTCGATGGTGACCCGCATCGGCTTCGACGAAAAGTCCGGCAGGGCCACCGGGGTCCACTACGTCCGGCACGGGCGGGAACGGTTCCAGCGTGCGCGGATGGTGGCCGTCGCCGGATATTCGATCGAAACACCGCGTCTCCTGCTGAATTCGACCTCAGCGAGATTCCCGCAGGGTATGTGCAACGACTTCGACCAGGTCGGCCGGTACGTGATGGTCCAGGGCGCCCCGCAAACGGCGGGCCGGTTCGACGCGGAGGTACGCATGTGGAAGGCTCCGCCGCCGGAAGTCAGCACTGAGGACTTCTATGAAACGGACCCCACCAAGCCCTACAAGCGCGGATTCTCCATTCAGACCGTTTCGCCGCTGCCCATCACCTGGGCCGAGCACGTCGCCGCCCAGGGACATTGGGGAGCGGACTTGCGCCGCTATATGAGCGACTTTCCGCATTGGGCCTGCCTGGGCGCGCTGTGCGAATTTCTTCCGCTGGAAGGAAACCGTGTCACCTTGGCGGAGGAAAAAGACCGGACCGGGCTGCCGGTTGCCCGGTTCAGCTACAGCCAATGCGAGAACGACCGGCAACTGATGGGCGCCGCGCAGGATGTCATGGAGAAGATCCTGAAAGCTGCCGGCGCGGACGAAGTCATGACCATCAAACGCTTCGCCCATCTGGTGGGCGGGGCGCGGATGGCTGCCGACGAACGCCATGGCGTGGTCGACCAGATGTGCCGCAGCTTCGCCGTCCCGAACCTGTTCATCACCGACGGCAGCGTGTTGCCGACCCAGGGAAGCGCGAACCCGGCGCTGACCATCATGGCAGTGGCGGCCCGCGCCGCCGAACAACTGAGCACTGGAAGGGAAAACTGATCATGGCATCACAGACAGTTGCTGACTATTTGCTGGCCCGGCTCCGTGAATGGGGCGTCGACAAAGTTTTTGCTTTTCCGGGGGACGGCATCAACGGGTTGCTCGCTGCCTTTGGGAAAGCCGGCAACGAACCGAAATTCATTCAGGCCCGACACGAAGAAATGAGTGCCTTCGAAGCCGTCGGCTATGCCAAGTTCTCCGGCAAGGTCGGGGTCTGCATGGCCACCTCCGGCCCGGGCGCGATCCACCTGCTCAACGGGCTGTACGACGCGAAACTGGACCACGTGCCGGTGGTGGCGATCGTTGGCCAGACAGCCCGCAGCGCGATGGGAGGCTCCTACCAGCAAGAAGTGGATCTGCTGAGCCTCTTCAAGGACGTGGCCTCCGAGTACCTCCAGATGGTCACGGTCCCCGAGCAGCTCCCCAACGTCCTGGACCGGGCCGTACGGATAGCCCTGGCAAGGAAGGCCCCGACGGCGGTCATCATCCCGTCCGATGTCCAGGAACTGGAGTACACGCCACCGACGCACGCCTTCAAGATGGTTCCTTCCAGCCTCGGCATCCGTTGGCCTGAAATCCAGCCCAACGACGACGCGATTCGCGGCGCGGCCCAGCTGCTCAACGAGGGAAGCAAAGTGGCGATGCTGATTGGCCGGGGGGCCCGTGGCGCGGCCGCGGAGGTCCGCCAGGTCGCGGAATTGCTGGGCGCAGGCGTTGCCAAGGCGCTGCTCGGCAAGGACTCCCTGCCGGACGATCTTCCCTATGTGACCGGATCAATCGGCCTGCTCGGAACCCGCCCCAGCTACGAAATGATGCGCGACTGCGACACCCTTCTGACCATCGGATCAAGTTTCCCCTACACGCAGTTCATGCCGGAAGAAGGGCAGGCGCGCGGTGTCCAGATCGACATCGACCCAGGCATGATCGGACTGCGGTACCCCTACGAATTCAACATCGTCGCCGATTCCGCCACCGCCCTGCGGGCGTTGATTCCGCATCTGCAGCGGAAGCAGAACCAGTCCTGGCGCGCAGACCTGGAAACGAAAATCACCCGGTGGTGGGAGACCATGCGCGCCGAGGCCATGGTCGAAGCCAGCCCCATCAACCCCATGCGGCTCTTCTCCGAGCTCTCCGACCGGCTGCCTGACGACGCAATCCTCACAGCAGACTCCGGATCCGCGGCCAACTGGTACGCCCGGCAACTGAAGTTTCACGGCCACATCCGCGGCTCCCTGTCCGGCAACCTGGCCACCATGGGACCGGCGGTACCCTACGCCATCGGAGCAAAATTCGCCCACCCCGCACGTCCTGTGATCGCCTTCGCCGGGGACGGCGCCATGCAGATGAACGGCATGGCCGAGCTCATCACCATCCAGCGCTACTGGCGCGAGTGGACTGATCCCAGGGTCATCGTTGCGATCCTGCACAACGATGACCTGAACCAGGTGACCTGGGAAATGCGGGCCATGGGAGGGGCCCCGGCGTTCCGTGAATCCCAAGCCCTTCCCGACGTCGACTACGCGGCTTTCACGTCCAGCCTCGGGCTGCAGGGCATCAGCGTGGGGTCCCCCGACGAACTCGGGGACGCATGGGAGAAGGCACTCGCAGCGGACCGGCCGACCGTTCTGGATGTGCGCACAGACCCGGACATCCCGCCAATCCCGCCCCACGCCACCCTGGAACAGGCACTCAACAGCGCAAAAGCGGTCATGAAGGGCGACGACAGCGGCTGGGGCATCATCAAAGAAGGCGTCAAAGCCAAGGCCCAGGAGTTCCTCCCGCACAAGAAGGATTGACCGTCATGGCCGGCTCAAGCCTTCAGCTGGGACGTCTTGACGTCTCGGCCTACACGGTGCCGACCAGCGCGCCGGAGGGCGACGGAACCTTGGCGTGGGACGCCACCACCATCGTCCTGGTCCAGGCCGTGGCCGGCAGCTGGACCGGCATCGGCTGGACCTTCGCGCCGGGGACCTGCGCGGCGCTGATCAAGGAGACCCTGGAACCGGCCGTTACCGGGCTCAACTGTTTCGACGTTCCTGCAGCGGCCGAAGCCATGGCCCGGGCGGTGCGCAACACTCCACGCCCCGGACTGGCCGGCTACGCGATCTCCGCCGTCGACTGCGCGCTCTGGGACCTCAAGGCACGGATCCTCGGCCTTCCCCTGCACCGGCTCCTCGGGGCGGCGCGGGCGGAGGTGGAGATTTACGGCAGCGGCGGGTTCACCACCTATTCAGAGGCCCAGCTCCGACGCCAGCTGGAGGGCTGGACCGGCCAGCAACAGATCCCGCGGGTCAAGATCAAAATCGGCGAGGACCGCGGCGCGAACACGGCCCGCGACCTCCTCCGGATCCGTCAGGCACGGGACACTGTCGGGCCGCACGTTCAGCTCTTCGTCGACGCCAACGGCGCCTACACGGCCAAGCAAGCCGTTCGGGTTTTCGACGCCGCGGCAGAGCAAGATCTGACGTGGTTCGAAGAACCGGTATCCAGCGATCACCTTGAGGGGCTTCGCCAGGTCCGGCAGTCTGTCACGGCGGACGTCGCAGCCGGCGAATACGGTACGACCCTGTTCTATTTCCAGCAGATGTGCGGCGCCGGCGCCGTTGACTGCCTTCAAGTGGATGTGAGCCGCTGCGGGGGAATCACGGAGTGGTTCCGGGCCGCCGCGGTAGCCGCGGCCCACGGCCTGGAAGTCTCCGGGCACTGTACACCGAACCAGACGGTCCCCGCGGCTGCAAGCACCCGCAATTTCCGACACTTGGAGTGGTTCCACGACCACGTCCGGATCGAGGAGATGTTCTTCGACGGGACGCCCGATCCACAAGGAGGCAGCGTTCGGCCCAGCGACGACCGGCCCGGCAACGGACTCATTTTCCGGGCCCTGGACGCCGAACCCTACCGAATCTAGGCCATAGACCAGAAGGAGCCAGTTTGAAACACTCAGCTTTTCAGGGACGCACGCATGCCGGTATGGGTCGGGCGGACACCTGATGACACCAGCCCAGCCCGACGGCGGAGGAGTCTTCTTCCCGCCCCAGGTTCTGCGCGACTATGCCCTGCTGGCGGACGGTGAACGGGGCGCGGTGATCGGCCCGCGCGGTGACGTTGTCTGGCTGTGTGCCCCGCAATGGGATGACCCCGCCGTGTTCTCGTCCCTGGTGGGCGGCGCCGGGGCATTTTCCGTGACACCCCTGAACCCGCGCTATGTGTGGGGAGGGCACTACGACGACGGCACACTGATCTGGAACAGTCGCTGGGTCACCACGGACGGCATCGTCGAATGCCGCGAGGCCCTCGCGATGCCGGGGGACCCCGCCCTGGCGGTGCTGATGCGTCATATCCGGGTCATCTCGGGCACCGCGCCGGTCCGGGTCCTTCTCCATCCCCGGCCGGGCTTCGGCCGGTGCCGGGTGGACCTTTCCAACGGCGGGGACGGTGTGTGGTCAGGTGAGGGCGGCGGACTGCACCTTCGCGTCAGCGGGATGGGCCGGGCAAACGCGAACGATGGCGTGCTGCAACAGGATGTTCAGCTTAGGCCCGGGGAGGAACACCACGTCGTGATGGAGCTTTCCACCGGGCCGCTGCCGGCCCGGCCGCCCGTCCCTGCGGATCTCTGGACGGCCACCGGGCGCGCCTGGGCCACGACGGTACCTGCAATGAACGGGACTGTTGCCCCTGCCGACGCCCGCCGGGCTTACGCGGTCATGCGCGGGATGACGGGCGCAACCGGTGCCATGGCCGCAGCCGCCACCATGGGCCTGCCGGAGCGTGACGAGGCAAAACGCAACTACGACTACCGCTACGCCTGGATCCGGGATCAATGCATTGCCGGCCAGGCCGCCGGTGCCGGCGGAGCCACCGGCCTCCTCGACAGTGCGGTGCATTTCGTCAGCGAACGGTTGCTGGCGGACGGAACCAGCCTCAAACCCGCTTACACCGTCCGCGGCGGCAGGGTCCCGGACGAGCACACACTCGACCTTCCGGGTTACCCGGGCGGGACGGACAAGGTCGGCAACTGGGTAAACGGGCAATTCCAGCTGGACAGTCTCGGCGAGGCCCTGCTGCTTTTCGCCACCGCCGCCCGCCATGACCACCTCGACAACAGGCACTGGCATGCCGTGGAGCAGGCGGTGGTGGCCATAGGGGAGAAGTGGGCCGAGGCGGATGCCGGCATCTGGGAACTCGAGAACGAACGGTGGACCCATTCACGGCTGATGTGCGTCGCCGGCCTCAAAGCCGTCTCCCGGTATGCCCCCGCCACCCAGGCCTCTGCCTGGGGACCACTGGCAGACAGGATTCTGGCACATACCGCCGACACGTGCACGCACCCCAGCGGCAGATGGCAACGATCGGCCGACGACGAGAGGATCGACGCGGCACTGCTTCTTCCCGCCATCCGCGGAGCCGTCCCCACGCGCGACGGCCGCTCCCTCGCCACCGCGGCGGCCGTGAGGAAAGAACTCCTCGACGATGGATACGTTTACAGGTTCAGGCACGGGCCAGGCCCCCTGGCGGACGCCGAAGGCGCCTTCCTCCTGTGCGGCTTCTTCCTGGCCCTGACCGAACATGAGCAGGGCAACACCACAGACGCATTCAGACTCTTTGAACGCAACCGGGCCGCCTGCGGTTCCCCGGGACTGTTCACCGAAGAATACGACGTCGAACAGCGCCAGCTGCGCGGCAACTTCCCCCAGGCTTTCGTCCATGCCGCCATGCTCGAAACAGCTCACCGCCTCGCCCGGCCAGCGGCACCATGACGACAGTTAACACACCCTCTTGCAGGAGGACACCGCCACTGACCATACGGAGGCCGAGATATTTCGACGAAAACTGAGACCAGCCGCAAGCGACCTTGCGGAAAATTGGCTGGCGGGGAGCAGTTGTTCGTTGTGAACCGGTGTGTGTGACATATAGGGGCAGGGCGCTTCGATCGTGGAACGACTGTCGTTCGTGTCCGGCCCGTTGCTGCCCGGCGGCCTACTGGCCAAGCAGGGAGACGGCGTGGGCGATGACGAGTGCGAGCAGCACGAAACCTCCGAAGGCCTCCAGTCCCATCAGGGATTTTGCCCGGGCCGAAAGGGGCATCGTGTCTGTGGGGCTGAATGCCATCGAGTTGGAAAGGGAGAAGTAGACGTAGTCGACAAATGAAGCCGTCCAGTCCGTCTTCACGGAGGACCGGGCGGCAACTTCCTGCACTGCGTCGTGGTCTTCGTCCTGGGGGAACCGGAAGTCTGCCCGGGGCAGCTCATGGCGCGTGGCGTGGCGCCGGGTGACCGGACCGCCCCGGTCCAGTTCCCAGTAGACCAAGGCGAACGCGATGACGTTTGTCACCCATACCTGAAGGGCCGCGAGCAGCAGCGTTGGCCCGTTGCTGTTTCCGGAGTTCGTGAGGAGAATGACCAGTTGGACGAGTGCTGCCTCGTTGGCCACGACAAGCAACAACGCCTGGCCGACGGAAAGATGCCTTGACCAGCGGGTTTCGCGGACCAACCTGCGTGGATTCAGGATAATGAGCGGAATCAGCAGCGCCAGGCCGACGACGACAACGGAGTAGCGTACCGCCGGAAGGAACGTCGTGGGCAGCGTGGCGTATAGCGCCAGTGCGATGAGAAGGCCGATGACGGCAGGCCAACGGTGTTCCGCCCGGGCCTGCCGTTCATTGTGGGTGGTCATGGACAGGAGTGTAGGTCCTGACCCGGGACGGGAGCCGCAGAGTCGACTTTTGGTCCGCCCGGCGTGGCGCCGTTCGGTTCGAACGGTACACACACGCTCGACCATAGGCGGTACGGTTCAGGCCAAGAGGGGGCATGGTCCTGCCGGCACTTCACCACTGGGCCAAGCAATGTGATCTGCGTCACAAGGGTGCGCGACCTGAATCACAACAAATTCAGATAATTTACTTGCGCATTCAGGAGTAACCTGATAGGCATCACCAGCGATGGTGCTGGTGCTGACCAAGGAGTCGTACCATGAGTGTCGAATCAAGCTCCGCGGCGGGGACCGTCCCGGCGGGAGGTGGTCGCAGGGCTGAAAATCCCGTACCAGCCCAAGACGCAGTTGTGTCGCCCCAGGCGAGCACCAGCCCGCCCTTTGCCGATCCGGCAGCTTTAGGTCTGGGCGCTTTCGCAATGACGACGTTTGTCCTCAGTGTCATCAATGCCGGCCTGATGCCCAAAGCGGTCGAACCCGTTGTCCTGGGACTGGCACTGTTCTACGGCGGCATGGCGCAGTTCGCCGCCGGGATCTGGGAATTTGCTAACCGCAACGTTTTCGGTGCGACGGCGTTCTGCTCGTACGGGGCCTTCTGGCTGTCCTTCTGGTTCCTGAGCCAGTTCAGCGCGGGCAGTCTTCCGGCAGCGGACGCCGGCAAAGCTGTCGGCCTCTATCTTCTGGGCTGGGCAATCTTTACCGCCTACATGACCGTTTCAGCTTGGCGTGTCAGCATGGGTGTCTTTGCCGTTTTCGTCTTCTTGACCCTGACCTTCATTGCGCTGTTTCTTGGCGCCTTCTTCGGGGCAGCCGGGCTGTCGATGCTGGGCGGTTGGCTGGGAATCGTGACGGCGCTTATTGCCTGGTACTGCTCCCTCGCAGTGGTCGCCAACTCCACCTACAAACGGACTGTGCTTCCGGTGGGACGACGGTGACAGGCCATGCCCGCAGACCCAGAATCGGATGAGACCCTCGCAAACCTGTTGCACGAGCAGCGGCGCTTTCCCCCGGACGCCGGCTTTGCGGCGCAGGCCAACGCCGCGGCGTCGGACTATGACGAAGCCGACGGCGACAGGCTGGCGTTTTGGGCGCGGCAGGCGGAGCGGCTGGACTGGTCCCAAAAGTGGAGTGAGGTCCTGGACTGGTCTAATCCGCCATTCGCCAAATGGTTCGTCGGGGGCAGGCTCAATGCCGCGTACAACTGCCTTGACCGGCATGTAGCTGCCGGCCGCGGAGACAAGGTCGCCTACTACTTTGAAGGCGAAGCCGGGGACACCCGCACGATCACCTATGCCCAGCTCACCCACATGGTCTGCCAGGCGGCGAACACGCTGACTGATCTGGGCGTCGTGTCCGGGGACCGGGTGGCCATTTACATGCCGATGATTCCGGAAACCGTCGTGGCGATGCTGGCCTGCGCACGAATTGGGGCGCCGCACACAGTCGTGTTCGGCGGGTTCTCCGCGGACGCGCTCCGGACGCGGATCCACGACTGCGACGCGCGGATCGTCATCACCTCCGACGGCGCCTACCGCCGCGGCAAGGCCAGCGGGTTGAAGTCAGCCGTGGACGAGGCCCTGCTGGACTGCCCGGACGTCCGCAACGTCCTGGTGGTCCGCCGCACGGGCCAGGAGGTCGATTGGACACCGGGCCGCGATATTTGGTGGCACGAATCGGTTGCGCTGGCTTCCGCCGATCATGACGCCGAGGCCTTCGACGCCGAACATCCCCTGTACGTGATGTACACCTCGGGCACCACGGGCAAGCCCAAGGGCATCCTGCACACCACCGGAGGCTACCTCACGGCATGCGCCTATACCCACTGGGCGGTCTTTGACCTCAAGGCGGAGTCCGATATTTTCTGGACAGCCGCGGACATCGGCTGGGTTACCGGGCATAGCTACATCGTGTACGGTCCCCTGGCTAACGGTGCCACTTCCGTGTTGTACGAAGGCACGCCGGACACCCCGCACCAGGGCCGCTGGTGGGAAATCATCGACAAGTACAAAGTCTCGATTCTCTACTGTGCCCCGACCGCCATCCGTACGTTCATGAAATGGGGCGCCGAAATACCGGCCAAATACAGCCTCAGGAGTTTGCGCGTAATCGGCACCGTGGGCGAACCGATCAACCCGGCGGCATACATCTGGTACCGCGAGAACATCGGGCACAGCCAAACGCCCGTTGTGGACACTTGGTGGCAGACCGAGACCGGAGCCATCATGATCAGTCCGCTCCCGGGAGTCATAGCGGGCAAACCGGGAGCCGCCATGAGGGCACTGCCCGGGGTCGTGGCCGACGTCGTCAATGACGCGGGCACACCGGTTGCCAACGGCTCCGGCGGCTATCTGGTCCTCAGGGAACCCTGGCCATCCATGTTGCGCACCATCTGGGGAGACAACGACCGGTACGTGGAGACGTATTGGTCACGGTTCCCGGGCCTCTACTTTGCAGGGGACGGCGCGAAGAAGGACGAGGACGGGGATATTTGGCTTCTCGGCCGGGTGGACGACGTGATGAACGTGGCAGGACACCGGCTCTCGACGACGGAGATCGAATCCGCGCTCGTCGCCCACCCGAAGGTGGCCGAAGCCGCCGTTGTCGGCGCCCTTGACGAGACCACCGGACAGGCCATCGTCGCCTTCGTCATCCTGCGCAGCGATGCGGGCGACGGCGGACCGGAGGTCGTCCAGGAGCTGCGCGAACATGTAGCCAAGGAAATCGGCAAAATCGCCCGGCCCCGGCAAATCATGGTGGTCGCCGAGCTGCCAAAAACCCGGTCCGGCAAAATCATGCGACGGCTCCTCAAAGATGTCGCGCAGGACAGGCCGATCGGGGATGTCACCACCCTGGCGGACTCGTCAGTCATGGAACTGATCAAGGCCGGCATGCCGGGCGGCGCCGGCGGACTGCACTAGTTGGCACGAACGGGACCAGCGCGGCCAGAACGCAGTGCCCGGAACCGCTGACATCACCTTTGTCGAGATCGACATCATCGATCCGTCCAACTTCGACAGCTCGCTCGACGCCAAGGGCGTCGAACTCAACGGATACCGCGGGCCGAAAGCCCGGCAGCCCCCAACGCCATCGCGGCCATCCTCCTGGCACTCCGGGACACCACAGGAGTCATCCCGCACGCCTACTTCGAGGGGTCCGAAGGCAGCCCTTGGCGCACCTCATGCGCTACCTCCTCCTGGGCCGCGGCGACACACCGCCAGGCCCCGATCCGGCCGGTGGGAGGCGTTACCGCGGAGAGACGGCTCTCAGGTTGTTCTCAGTTCGAAGAGGACATTGAGAAAAGCCTCGAAATGACGACCCCGGCGCGGTCGTTGATCCACGGACTCCGGCCGCGCGCTCTCCTCAACCGGCGCGCGGCCGGGCATCACGTCCCCCTCATGCGCCCCCGCCGGCGTCCCGGTCACCTGAAACCTCGGTGTCGCCTCCTCGGCGTATTGGAGCACGTTTTCATTTGGGCCGCTCGATCGCCCCCTCACTTCCCGAGGTCACGTAGGTGGACAGGGCGGACGTGCGAGCCTACGGTGTGCAGATGAGTGAGATTCCAAAAAACGGCCCCTCTGATCCCGACGAGGGACCTGACGGGAACGAAGTTCCCGCTGATGCCTTCTCCCCTGTTGTTGACCCGGATCTGGTGCCCGACGCGGAAGGCGCCACGCCGGAGGAGAAAAGGGCACGCAGGGATCCTGAAGAAACAGGCAGCTAAGGCCCGCCGGGCGCTTTCCCTGCAATGCCGTCCGTTTGGATAATGATCGACAACCGGGGCGTTGCCGGCGACGAGGACGGCGTAGAAGCGGCGGTATTCCCACGAGTCAATTCGACCCCTGTCCTTTCCCGGCCCGGGGACTTAGTCTGGGGATTCCTTCCGTTTTAGGGCCAGACCTTAGGGGTAGTCCATGACTCTTCCGCCGCAACGCGAACCCGACCCGTTTCCGCCAGACCCCGGGCCGCTGCCCGACTCTCCGGATCCGGCATCCCCTGTGCCTGCGCCCGACTCTCCCGACCCGACGTTTCCTGGGCCAAGCCCTGTGCCCGATCCTGGGCCGAGGCCGTCCGGGCCGGATCCCACGCGTGACTTGTAGGGCCCGGCGTCTGTCCACGCTTCACCTCGCTTTCCCGACCTCACAGCGTGGGCCTACGTCAGCATCGGCGAGACTCGCGCACGCTTCGTGCGTGTCGTCGTCACCTACACTAAGTCGATTACGGACCCGCCTGGGTCGGCGGCCCTGAGTGAACGGGGGGCGGACTGGGCCGGCGCCATTCTCATTGAGGGTCGGGTCTGCTGAATGATCGTGCAATTCCCTGGATGATGTACGCCGTCAGCCAAGTGATGCCGGCAAGAATCAGAAGATCCCCGCCGCGGCAACTGCCCAATAAACATCAGCAATGCCACAACCAGCGTTCCCCCGTGAGCAAGGGAGAAACTCACTGTGTTCGCGTCAAACGGCATCAGTGTTTACCAGGTCGGTGGCGGGGGAGCGTGGTGGAAGGTGCCGGTACAGGGTGGTACGTTTCAGCCCCGTCTTGGCGGTAATCTCCTTCATGGACAAGCCTTTGTCCCGCAGCAGAACCGCGTGTTCCAGCTTATCCGCGTCGATCACGGAAGGCCGTCCCGTACGCCGCCCGTTGGCCGAGGCCACCGCCCTGGCATGCGAGGCGCGTTCGGCCGCATAAGTACGTTCCATTTCCGCGAAGAGTGCCAGCATGACGACCGCCAGCTGCGCCATGGGGTTGTCAGGGTTGGATGTGTCGATAGGCAGGGGATCAGCCAGCGTTCGAACGCCGACGCCGCGTTCCTTTAGTTCGTGGACCAGGTTTAGTGTGTCCCGCACTGTCCGTCCCAGCCGGTCGAGGGTGTGGACCACAAGTACGTCACCGGCCCTGGCATGACGTAAAGCGTCCTGTAGCCCCACGCGGTCCGTGGTGGCCCCGGACTTCTTATCCGAGAAGACCGTCTCGATGCCAGCGGCGGTCAAGGCGTCCAGCTGCCGGGCGAGGTCCTGCTTCACCGTTGACACGCGGGCGTAACCAATTTCCATGCCTAAACCGTACCGAAAGTTATCCCTGTGACGTGCGAATGAGTCGGGAGTTTTGGAACAACATCCGGGACACCCGGATTGCGCGGTCTGCTGCGGATCCAGATCCGCGAGGGAGTGTCCCGTCAAGGGTGTCCCAGTTCCAAGGATGTGGGCCACGATATGAAGTGGTGCCCTCTCTTCCTGTGATCACCAGCACCACCTGGTACTACGAGGGCAGCAGACTTTGGGTGCCTGCTTGCCTCCATTCCTCTCAAGAACCGGGATTCGGGTGGCCAGAGGCTACCGACGCTTCCGGCAAGGGGAGCGCAGGCCTCATCGAACTCCGAGCTCCAGACAAGAGGTCGGCCGGTTTAGTCCATCCTGCTATGCAGAACCCGGAACGTCCCGTTTCCCAGGAGATGGAATCCTCCGCCGGGCTGAGATAGTAGAGCTGGATCCCGACCGGTCTTCGGGTTTCACTGACTGTTCCGGGAGGGCGCAAGTTGAAAAGGGAATACACGAACCAAGAACTAGGACTGCATGGAGCGGAGATTTTTCAGTGGATTCGAGAGGCTCATGAGGCGATTAGTTCAGCGGATACGGCTCGGGCTCTGAGTTGTCTTCGGAACGCCACTAATGTTGCATTGCTTGCAGCGGAGAGGCATGGGCAAGGGCGCCAGGGAGACCGCATACTTGATTTTGCGCCGTTTATTGGGATCCATGGCGATGTGTGCTTGGCGCGTGACGTATCCCGTCTGGCAGAGTGCATCGCCACGTCTGACGGTGAACGAAATCCTTGGGCTCACAAAATCGCAGAATCGCTCGAGCAGAATCTGGATGCCTACATAAGCATTCGAGAGTGTGTTGAGGTAGATCCGGGCAGTGCCCAAGCGTCGTTGGCCAAGATGCTGGGAATGCCCAATTCTCGTTTTGCTCAGTTGGCGTCTGACCTCTGCGACGCTGCGGTGATTGTCGCTGCTAATCGGAAAGGCCGTGTCTACCTTTGGCCAGCCGATGACCCGGCAGCTCCTGCTGAGCCAGAACGTCGACCGAGCGGATGGGAGCTCTCGCTACCACCTGAACTCAACAGCTTCACCATCTCAGGCGCGGAATGGGAACGGATTCGGCTCGACTTCGAGGCCAAGGTTGCACAGGCCGGCCAACAACCCGAGCCGTCGTTCACTTTCTTAGATATCGTCACGTCGATGTCAGCTGTGCAGTTGAGCGCAACCGCTGGTGTACCTCTCTTGTTCGATGGGGAGGACAACGCTATCGGCTACGGCCATCTAGAGCTGGACGCCTTCCACGCGGTGGCACAGTCGTTCTACTCTGAGCATGCATCGCGGCCAGCCAAGGATTGGCACGAGAATGTGGCGCGTCACTCATGGATGATTCTGGAAATGCGGGACGGGGCCGGAGAGGCCATCCTGCGGGAGGTAGACGAAGAATATCCAGGATCATCGCCGGTTACGGTGATCACTGGGCCACGCCGGAATACGGACCCCGCTAGGGTGCGGAGCGGACGGCATGTATGGCTTCCAGATTCAGTAAACGAGAGTTTCGAGGCGCCGGCTGCTGACAGTGAAGAGACCTTGGGGAGCAAGGCCATAGAGACTCTGATCAATAGTGGAATTGCGCCCGATGTCGGCTTTCCCCGCTGGCACCAACGGCAATGGCACACTGAAATGCGTACTGGCAAGATTCTCGACTCTGGTGAAATTCCGTGGAAATTAGAACACCTTGAACCCATGCGCGACACGTATTCAGAGGAAATCGTGCAGGCGTGGATCCTCGGACCGGACAGGGCGCAGGCCGTAGCGGAGGCGGAAGCTGCACGAGCCGCGGGCGAAGTCTGGAACCCCCATCCAGAGCTCTGCCTGATATCCCTGAATGGAGCACGGCTGCGGGGCGAGTCGAGTCGCATACCAGGGCGAGATGGTGGAATAAGCGGCAAAGGGGGGTGGAGATACACGTGGATTGAGACGACGCCCCTCGAAACAGTAACTTGCGGGGTGAAACAATCCATAACAGCGAGTCTCTCCGCTTTGGTCGCGAAGCGGATCAGTGACGTCTGAGAGAGCCCAGCGACAAGACCTCAGCACAAAAGCCCGTGGGATCCTCTCTATCGTCGCTCGCTCCCAACGATCGTCCCGAATCCAAGGAAGCGGGACGCCCCTTGGGTCAGTATCCCCCTGTCCACATCCGACGCTAGAGTTGATCGACGCGGCATCGTCCACCACGAGCACGGGGAGCATATGTTGAGTGAGAAAAATGTAACGCGCGACTTACTAGGCGGCGTAGGAAGAGTCGCGCTAGAAGGTGTGAGAAGAGCTGCATATGAGCATTCCGACGCTTCATTTGAGAAGGGCTTCAATGAAGCAGCCAATATCTGTGTTGAGATGCTCACGAAGAACATTGAAGATTTATTAAATAAGATCAAGTCAGGCACATATTTAACCGACAAAGAGCAGTTTCTGCTGTCAAGACTGACGGAAATCAAATCTGCAACAGAACAGTCCTTGTTCGATTTTTGGGATGGGCAGGTTCATTCCAGCTGAGTGATAGAGATTTGCTGGACTGGCTGGTTGGCGCTCTCCCCGGGACCGCTCTTAGTTCTCTCACAAATGCTGCCCCGTGAAGCTGAGAATGCATGCGGCGCCGGCGGATATGCGAGGCCGCGTGCGTTATGCAACCAGTTTCATCTGTCTATGTTCGGCGAAGTTCTTTGCCGTGTGCTCGTTATGAGCGGAGCATCGACGGCCAATAAGCCGAGCGATGGCGTTGGTGAGGGGCTGAGTTTCGGCTGCAGCCCCCGGCAGGATTTCACCTGCTGCGCCGACGACCACATATCCCCATTCAAAGAGGGCGTCACAGCCAAGACTGCAGATCAGCATCGCTGCTGAGCGAAAGTCCCGGCGCTCCTGCTCGCTGCATTTGCTCCGGGGCTTGATGTGTCCCGCTATTAGCAAACCGGACGGCAATTCCGAGCCGCAGAGAGAGCAGGGAGCTGCCGTCCGTCCATTGAGAAGGTGCTTTCGCAGGTGGCCTTGCTCTTTGCGGATGGTGCTCCATGTAGAGCCGTCGGTTTCGTCATCATCCCAATAGTCGGAGGAGCGCCCTAACAGCCCGGAGTCTGGAAGGGGGAGCGTTATTTGTAGCTCAGAAAGGAGAGAGAGACCGTCAGCTTCCGTCAACCGAGAAAGGAACCCAAGGTAAGGGTTGGTAGGGGTATTGAGCGGCCCAGGGCGGCCGACCTCGATCAATCGGGCAAGTTCCGTGTAGTGGAGGCGCAGCCCTGTCTTCATGGGCTCTACGCGGACCCGCCAACCTGTGTCACCTTCATCAGACCGCCGCTTGTACCCCGGCGGTCGTTCCCAGTCTCTGTAGCTTTCGGTCACTTTGCTTACGGCTCGGAGGTAACCCTTCGCGTGATGGAACACGATGTCACCGGCCTGCATCTCGAAGATGATGCTACGCGTTTCCTTTAATGTTCTATTTCCACCTCGAGGGCATGTCCACAGTGCTTTTTGTTCCATGGCGACCTTGAAGTTGTGTCCCTGCATCGCATACCAATACTTCACGTACATCCCTCCTCCTGGCCATTCGCCGAGAGAATGACTGCTGGCAGGTTATCGCGATCCGTCGGGCGTTCCCTGTCCACAGTGAACGCGAGCAGCAAAGGCAGAGGGAGGCCATCGCACGCATCTTTGGCAGGAATCGCTTGGGCGGGCGCGACGTGTACGGGCCTTGGTGCCCGGCGGCCGGCGCGTGTAGAGGACTTCTGACATTCCGCGCAGGCGATTTTTGAAACCGACGTCCGTGCGACGGAGGAGTGTCCCACATTGAGTCTCCCGGTTCTAAGGAAGTGGGACTCCCCTGCGCCGATCGAGAAAAACGTGTGGCGTGTTGCCCCTATCGCAACGCGAAGGTCTCTTGGTCGTTGGTGCACGCGAGTTCGGGTACCCCCTGTACTCAAAGCGCGGGCACTCCCGCCGAGGATGTTCCACTAGAACCTGTCCCGCTCCATGGTCTTCGAAAATCGCTGCCACTTCCGTGAAGTAAGGTCCAAATGACTGTCCAAACTGAGAAATGGAGCAATAGTGAGTCCCACTTCTGACACCAAAGAGCACCTCGACTCAGCGTGTACGGCAATCCTCGAAGAGCAGGGAGGAGATGCCCTCTTATGGTTGGACGCGCGATGGGAAACGCTGAACCAGTCCCGCCCCATTGTCCCGTTCTCTTATGTGTTTAGCGCAGAGACTTCCGCGCGAGAGTACGCCAGCACCGATGCGGATCTGAGCCTTATCGCTCACGTGGACCACGAACTCCGGTGGGGAGTCGTTAACAACCGGCCGGAGTCCTTTTCCCACATCATGAATGGGCTGCTGGAAGGATTCCATCATGGTTCCTACGAGCAATGGTTCCAGAAAATGGACCGCATCCAGCTGTGTGAGATTCCCGGCCTCTACGGGCCGCTGTACCGAATAGACACCGGCACGAGGCACCGGCTTCATACTCTTATGGGTCTAGGCCTAGACGCCTTTCCCGCAGAGGTGACGTGCATGACACAGAGCCCAATCATTGACCTCACTTATCACACCGGTAACCAACGCGGCATCCCATCCTTCCAGCATTTGGGCGTGACGGAAATACCTTCGCAGATGGCACGGGCTCTGGTGCACACAGGATACCTAGAGCAATTGGACGCCACCCGATTCCGAGTGCTCCGCGAGCTACCGGGCCCGTGGTTGTTCAGCTACACCTGGGAGGGCATCGAGTCGGCCTCCAAGCGGTACCGACTTTCCTATCCTCAGTACGGCTCCACTCCGCTGGAGAGGATGTCGCTGGACGCGGTTCAAGCCAGACAATTCGTGAAGGAACACCTGAAATAGGGAGGAGTAGCGCCGCCGTTGTGAGCCAGAGCGCGTGAAGGAAGTGGGACACCCTCTTTAGTGCCGTCGGACCTTAATGTCGGGGTGGTTCTTCCCGACCCAGTCGGCCATCCGGTTGCCCCGCAGCGTTATGAACTTCAGCGAGGCTTCCCGAACCCTGATGTACTCGTCCTTCGTGGTCGGGACGCCGGGGCGCTTGAAGTTCTCGTCCTCCTCTAGGAAGAAGTCGATCTTTCCCTCCGGCGTCACGAGGTCCTGGAGGTGGAAGAACTCCACGAACTGCTTGAACGTGCAGAAGAGTTTGAAGAAGTCCGCGTAGTTAGAGGTGACATCGGCGAGGGGGCTGCCTGGCTCTTCAGCGTAGTGGCGCCGGATGCATTCCAGAGTTAGGTCCATCCGGTCCGCGATCCGTAGTCGCATTCCCCTGGCGGTGTTTAGGGTGGGCCGGTGTATTTTCCTGACGGGCCAGATCATGGCACTGCCGATCGTGTACGGCGGGTTGAAATAGCGGCGCTTCTGCTCCTCGCTCAACTCGGCCTTAGCCTCGACCAAGTTCCTCGGCTTCCCCCACCTGGTGTAGGAGTTCGTGATGGCGTCACTGCCGAACGTGAACCTTTTGTCGGGGGTCTGCTCGAACATTAGGTAGTTTTTACGACGCTCCTTTGGCTCTGCCGGGACCTGCACTTTGAACAGTTCCCCGTCGCATAGCTGCTTGGTCCAGAGCAGCTGATGGTCAGCCTTGAGCAGCGGACTATGGGAGTCCGGGTCCTTTCCTGGAGGGCAGTCGACCTTGTAGTTGAAGGTGATGTCGAATTCGCGCATGGAAGGGAGTCTAGGTGCCCGCCTATTGCGAACCGTGGAACCTACAGCTGAAATAACCGCAGTCGTCGCAGACAATTGGTGCAGACGGCTTCGTCACTCGTGCAGACGACTTCGAAAACTGACAGGTGCGGATCGAATGGCGCAGGAGTGTCTCACCAAACGGTGTCCCAGTTCCAAGGAAGTGGGACGATACTGTGCAGCGACTCAGTGCCGACCGCTGGTCGCGGTCAGCGCTGGAAACTCGTCGGCTGCCGGTGACCGCAAGGGACGCACCGATCTACGCTGGCGCGGCCTCGGGGTCTCGCAGCTCCCGCCACCTTTCGCCGTCCCACAGCCAGCCCAGGAGGGACCGAGCGTGCACGACCCACAAATGTGTAATGACGGGATCCAGCTGCGGCTCGGTCGTGGGGAGACCCCATCCCTCGTCCGCCCAAGAAGGTGCCTCACGGCTAAGTGGGCGGGCGATGTTGTACCAGGTGTCGTCGTTTAGCCACACGAACAAGTGGCGCTGCTGGGCGGCGGATGCACGCAGCTTGGTCGGATTGTCGGTCTTCTTATTGAGTTCCTCCATCAGCCGGTCAAGTGACTCATCGCTGCCGCTCACTGAGCCGCCACTTCCGGTGCTGACCCAAAGACGGTGAACGTGATCCGGATCGTCCTGGCGGTTCCGATGCGGGGCGTAAACCGCTCTCTCGACGCCTGAATCCAGTAGCGGCCGGTAGATATGCGAAAGTTCACCCCTTTCGATAACGTGCGCTGCTGCCGGCTGGTCGTCGAAGTACGTCCCGCCCGCGAGCTCCAGTTCCGCAATCGCCGGCTGCACTCGCTGCACAAAGGTTTTCATCCGTGACTGGGTGTCCGCGGCGAACACGATCCAGCAGCCCTGCAATCTCGTCGTTGGAGAGCCCTTCGCCGCAGACCTGGAAAGCGCGTCACGAGCGCCCTGCTTCTCGCCGTCAGTGACAGCCGTAACTTCGAGGGCGGCGGTGCCATCCGTGGAGATGTAATCGACTCCGCCGTGGGTGTCCGCGTGCTCGAGCTGAATCCCCATCACCCGCTCAACGATCTGCTTCGCGATGGCCTCGTTCGGACGTTCCTGGTTCATCGGCCTCTTCCGCTCGCGAATGCCGTACGTGTGTACATGAAGCAATTGTGCCCAGACTTCTTCCTACCCACGAGTATCAGGTGCCCGCTGAGGGATCCCTTACGGGCACTGCTGCGACACGTAGCAACCACCACACCAAATCTTGGTTAGCGAGTGACCCACCAACAGGTGTCCTGGTTCCAAGGAAGTGGGATATGCCGAGTTAGGTTTTGAAGCGGTCTCTTGGCTTATGACGCGCCCACCCCACCTACTCGTGCCGGTGGCTGCGGTTGCCCTCACGCTTGTTTTGGTCAGCTGCGCTCCAAGCCATGAAACGTCGCTTAGAGCTTCCTACCAGGAATATTTGGGTCTTACTAGCGGCGGTTACTCGGACACGGCTATAGGGGACTTGAAAGCGGCGGCCCCAAAGTGGCACGAGGCAGTCGCCGAACCCGTTCTCACGATAACCGCTGGCTTCGAGGACCTTGATGGCACCGGCGCATTTACGGCGAGCCAGCAGAAGTCGGTTGGATCTATGGGGCGATCCCAAGACCGGCTGAAGGAGCTTTGTGGCACTCAGTTACAGCCAAAATACTGATCGTTGACCTTTGCCCATGCCAATTACAATCGCCGCCTGATTCGCCTCTGCGGATCTCGTACCCAAGGAACCGGGACAGCACCACTCCGCGGTATTGGTCACAGAAATTGGTCGAGGCTGCGTACTTCGCTGGCACGGATAGACATCGCGGTCCTTGGATCCAGGTATCCGCGCCTGACTGTCACTATGTAGTAATCCCCATGTTCGATGCACGGTCCGAGCAGGGCCATGACGAACTTCTCTCCTCTATGGTGAGCATCGCCTACTTCGGCGATGTAGGGTCGGCCGTCACGGATGTACTTCAAGCGCTGGATGCGCGAAGTGGACGCTGGCCGGCCGACGATCTTGGAGTGAATGTCCTGGAAGACTTCCTCGGCCGCAGAGCTTTCTATCTCAGGCATGAAGAACGCACGGCTGGTGAAGTTGGTATACGGAAACGGGGGATCACTGAGTCTCATCCCCGGACCATAAAACGGAAACTCAGTTAGGAGGGGGACGCGCGGACGTTTCGTGACCCGGATCCTCTGATGAAAAGCACCGCCGATGCGGTCTGCTCCGCCTGTGAGTCATGTGTCGGAGGCACATGCGATCCTATGTGAATGACCACGGTGAACTGGGAACGAGAATCTGGTGGTCGTTGGTCCAATGCTCCGCGGCCTGACTTCGGCCGTGGCGTACGGAGCCAACCGTAGTGGTGCTGAGGAGAGGTAAGGAATAGAAGCGTGCCGGGTGACAGTCAGATCCAGCCAATGGGGTGGTTTCATGCTGTTCAAACGCGGGATGCCGTTGCCCAGACCAGAGAAGGGTGGCCCTACTTTGAGGCCCGACCACGAGGCACTGACTCGAGCGGGATGTTGTTGTTTGAGATCCGATTCGGAGACGGGGAGTGGATGCTCGCGGTCGAAGCTGACCTGTTGCCATCAGAACGGTAGAGGGGATCGGCTTGGATTCGAAAGCGACATCTCGACCTCTGTGGGCCTAGCGTCACTGGCCAGCGACGTGACGGGCCTTCGACCGCCAGCCCGGGACGTGCTCTCGTGGACGGAGACTCTCAACCGGTCAGTTGATGCATTGACGGCGGTGCAACAGCCGCGACGCGGATGGGGCAGGCGCGCCGAACCGGTTGGAAGGCGACGACACGCCTACGCCCCGGTCCTGTAAGAGAAACTTCTCTGACGCGCTGCCGCGAATTGGTGCTCGTTTACGGTCTACGCTGTGTAGCCGGCTAGAATCCTAGACATGGCCAAACCACTACGACTCATTGATCTCTTTGCTGGTGCAGGCGGAATGACCGAAGGGTTTGAGTCCACCGGAAAGTTCGAGACCATCGTCGCAGTTGAATATGACCAACAGGCCGCTGCCACGTACGCCCTTAACCACCAGGCTGAGCGGGTCTACGCAGGAAAGATCGAAGATTGGCTTGCAGAGGGCCGCGTACCTGAAGCCGACGTGATCATCGGGGGGCCGCCCTGCCAGGGCTTCTCGGCCTTGGGCAAGCAGGATGTATTGGACGAACGCAATTTTCTATGGAAGAAATACGCGGAAACCATAATAGCCGCCAAGCCGAAGTACTTCGTCGTTGAAAACGTCCGACAGTTTTTGAAGTCGGCGCAGTATGAAGAATTCGAACGTTGGACTCAACCGGGGAAGCCCCTCGAAAACTATATTCTGCAGCCATACCTTCTAAACGCCGCTGATTTTGGTGCCTACCAATCGCGCGTGAGGAGCATCGTCATCGGCCGCCTGAGGGAGCTGCCGGAAGTGCCGAAACCAGAGGGTGCTTTCGGCGGCCGGCATCGCACCGTCGGAGAAGCCTTCGCCTCCATCGATGCCCACGTAGTCGAAACTCAGTTCCCCCAAGTCTCCTTCGAGTACAACGGGCAAAAAATGCCGGGCCCCTATAGCATGCAAGACCTTCATGTGACTCGGAACTACACGCAACTCTCGCTTGACAGATTTAAAGAGATCCCACGTGGGGGCAATCGGTTCAACATCCCCACTCGACTTCTGGCTGAGTGCTGGAAGACTCATAAGACGGGATCCGGCGATGTCATGGGACGGCTCCGCAACGACCGGCCTTCGGTGACGATTCGGACCGAGTTCTTCAAGCCCGAAAAGGGTAGGTATCTTCACCCGAACCCGAGCGTGCATCGGGCCATTACGCACTTTGAGGCCGCTAGGCTCCAAGGATTCCCGGATGACTACAAATGGGCAGGTTCCAAGACTTCCGTCGCTCGCCAGATTGGTAACGCGGTACCCGTCCAGCTCGCAAGCCACCTGGGGAACCTCTTGGCAGCACAGTTTCATGCAGAGTTGCGGAAGCGCGAGGTCTCGCCGCCGTAGAGTAAGCTGCAGCGTCTCGCATTAGGCGTGCTCGTCCGCAGTCAGCAACTTGCTCTATGCGCTCAAATACAGGGTTTTCCGCTCCTGGGAAGCCCCGTCACGGATCCTTTGGGGGAACAAACTTGCCATACGAGTCTTGGGCGGACACGGAGGGTGGTCTGAGTCGTTTTGTGGCAGGTGAGACACTCCAAGCGCTGAATGCGTACAGAGCCCATCCAGATTTGGTCCGCGAACACAGCAACATTGAACAAGCGATCACCCAGAGTGGGTACGGCCGCAAACAGTTGAATGAGCTGATTCAGAATGCCGCAGATGCCGTCGATCTCCCAAATGGACGGGTTCGGGTTGTACTAACCGACGGAGCGCTCTACTGCGCGAACGAAGGTTCCCCGTTTACGGAAGCTGGGTATCGCACGCTGATGCTCTCGCATTCTTCTGAAAAGAGGGATGACCAGATTGGGCGCTTTGGGCTTGGGTTCAAGTCTGTAATTCAGATTTCGGACTCCCCTCAGATCTTTAGTAAAAGCGGTTCTGTGGGGTGGGACAGACGGCTTAGTACTGAACTCTTGGAACCCTTGTACCCCGGGCTGATTTCGTATCCAGTCCTGCGAATTGCGACCCCTGTCGATCCTTCTGCAGCGGCAGCATCCGATCCTGTCCTTGGCGAACTCATGTCCTGGGCTACGACAGTCGTGAAGCTCCCGTTGGCTCAGCAGGCTGCATGGCTGACCGAGGAGATGCGCACGTTCCCACACGAGTTTCTGCTTTTCTCGCAAAACATTGGGTCCCTTGAGTTCGACAACAGAATTGACGGAACTCTCACTGCGTGGTCCGCACGACGCGATGGGTCCGACGTCATCCTGGAAAACGGCGAATCGCAGGAAGAATGGCGGATTTTCCGGCATAGGCATCAGGTCGGCCTCATGGCAGCCGCAGAGGCAGGGTCGATCGCAGCTCGAGAATCAGTTGAAGTCACTTGGGCGGTACCCATCGCGGGGAATCCGCGTCGTGCGCGTGGCACCTTTTGGAACTACTTTCCCACAAGCCACGCGACCTCTCTCCGGGGGATCGTGAACGCGGCCTTCAAAATGAATGAAGACCGGCACAGCATGCTTCACACGCTCTACAACAAGGAAATTCTTCAGAAAACCGTTCCGATGATGGTCGCGGGGGCGTTAGCCACGTTCCGTGATGCGGCTGATCCTGCCGGGTATTTAGATTTCCTTCCCGCACGTGGACGGGAGGTCATTTCGTGGGCTGATTCTGTCATTAATGAGCCCATCTTCGCTGCGCTGTCGGCCGTCCCCTGTTTGCCTGACAGGGCAGGGGAGCTTCAGGCCATCTCCGATCTGTTCTTCCCGCCAGACCTGGATGAAGCGACTCGCCTGGAGGAAATGTGGGACAGCTGGGTAGGGCTTGATCGGCCGTGGCTGCATCGTTCAGCATCGGCCACCAAAGAACGCAGGCTTATGGTGCGAAGACTCTTGGGTATAGCGAACAAGGGAAGAGCTCCAGTTGAGCAATGGCTGGAGGAGATCACACATGGCCGGAGGCTCGATGACTTCGAAAATGCTCTCCGCATCGCGGTCGAGATAGAGAAGCGTCACCCGGACCACCAAGCCGCCATGCGCAGGAGCCGCATTGTGCTCATGCGTGATGGCAGCACGCGGCCGCCCATTACGACCAAAGCGTTTCTTCCCATAGACGAACAGGACGAAGGAGATAACCTCGTTTCCTATGAGCTGCTGCACCACGGTGACGTCAGCACTCTCCTTCGGGCGTTAGACTTCCAAGCCCTTGATGACAGAGGCAAAGTCGATCGCATAGCCCGACAAGTGGCAAAGGACTACGAGGATGAAGGTGCCGCCGACTCTCTCTGGAGGCTGTCAAGGGCCCTCCCGCTTCCGGAGATGCTGTCTATCATTGGCGACAGGCTTGATGTCGATAGACTCCGCGTTCGATCGAAAGACGGACGCTGGCGTCCGACCGCTGATGTATGGCTGCCTAACGGCCTGATTCCGACGGGCAGCATCGGAGATGAATATCTTCTCGTCGACGATCTCTTTCATCGACAGGATCTCAACCTCTTGAAGAACCTGGGGTTGAGGAGCACCTTACCGGAGCCCGCCACCATGAAGGACGGGCCATCGTACGACTTCTGGAAGGCAGCGGAGGCCGCGAGGATTTCCGCGGAATCAAGAACTTCACCCGTGCCAGTGTCAGAAGCATCGCTTCGCTTCAGGCCGGCAATGGCCACTGCCGGCCTCCACCTGCTGGCCAAGGCATCCATCCGCACACGCGAAAAGGTCACGCAGAGGATTCTCTCTAATAGCCAGTACAAGTCCAAGGTGGAATTCAGCAGCGCCTACAAGACTGCCCAGGTCATCGATGGGCCAGACATTTGGTGGGTGCGGAACTACGGTGTCCTTCAAACCCGGCTGGACTTGGTTGACGTCAAATACTGCGCCGGCGCCGTGGAGGGGATTCCTGTGGGATTCCTGCCCTATCCCGGGCCAGAGCACGCAGAAAAGCTTGAACTGCCGAACTCCGTCGAGACCGTCAACTGGAGCTTTGCCTTGCCGCTGGCCGAAAAGAAGCTTCCGTGTGGGCGCGTTCATGAGCTATATGGCTTACTGGCAAAACTTGGAGTTCGTAGGCCGTCGGAGTTCCTGGTCCAACAATCGGACGGGTCCACCACCAGATATGCGGCGGAGTTCACGACTGTTGCAGAAGACGAAAACACCTATCAGTTCCTTCTGAAGTCCGCCAAGGTCCCAGTGCTCTATACCGGAAACCCGGAGCTCACGGAGCCCCTTGTCGACCGATGGAAGCTTCAGGCAGTGAAGGTGGAGTTTTTCAGCGCCTTCGAACACGAGAAAGATGAGGAAACGGAAGCGGAGGCCATTAGCTCCCTGTATCCCTTCCTCCACCAAGTTGAGTCAAAGATCAGGCGAAGCTCCAAGTGCATCCCGTGTCTGTCGCTGCGCACTGTCCGTTCAAACAGCTTCAGCGAAGAGCAAGATGTGGAGCACCATGAGACGTTTCGCGACGGGTCGAATTTCTACTATTCATCCTCTCTGTCCAGTAGAAGGCTCCTAACCGCGCTGCTGCAGGACGCTGGCAGTGCCCGCCGGGCCGCGGACGTGGAAGCAGAGATGAGGCGGCTGGCAAAAATAGGCAGCAGACCGCCGGAGAAGGGTCACGACCCCGAACCCGATCCCGAGCCCCAGGAACTCAAGACGCATGTCAGCGGGTTTATCCCGCTTGACGCATCTAGAAACCTGAGCGAACAAATCACGTTGATCGAACGGGCGGTTCTTCGCTACCTGGACACCCCAGAAGCAGACGTTTTTGACCTCAGGATCAACTTCGAGGTAGACGCGTCCGATGGAATCGCCACCGAGGCAGTTACCAAGGTGACGGAAAATGTTTCGAAGCTCGGTGGCCAAGCACGGTTCGAGGACTAAGAAATGTCAGTGCGATACGAACTCGACGAACATCAATGGTCTACAGAGACGGTCTTGCCGGACCCCTCAGCTGTTGCCGCCATCGGAATGCACCACAACCTCACGAGTGCATTGGCAGACCTAGTCGATAACTCAATCGATGCCACAGCGAGCCATGTCCGGATCCGCTTCGTGCAGCGGGGAACCGCTATTTTGGGGATCCAAATCATCGATAACGGAAGAGGCCTGACCGCTGAGGACATCAAACGAGCGATGACCTTCGGGGCGCGGCGTGACTATGGATCGGGGGAACTGGGACATTTTGGGCTCGGCCTCAAGGCGGCCTCGCTGTCGCAGGCAACTTCCTTTGAGGTTTACTCACGTCAGAAATGGGGACCAGCAGTTGGCCGCCGGATGGACCAGACGGTCAGCCGAGACTTCAGCGTCGGTGTAATGGCTGACGGGGCCGCAAACGAGCGGCTTGATCGGGTAGCGGGCATGGACCTGACAAGCGGCACCATAGTAGAGTGGCGCGGCCTCAAAGACGTCATACACACGACCGAGCAGAGCGAGCTAACGGAATGGAGATCAGCCAAGCTTCGCGCCATCCGCGAACACCTCGGAGTCACTTTTCATCGTCATTTACACCAGGGCGACATCCAAATAGACATAGACACCTTCGATGTGGACCGCGATAGAGCTCTGCCACCCACCCGAGTTGATCCTATCGACCCGTTTGAGGACTCCCTGGAGCAGGATGGATACCCCCGTAATTTTGTGGTCGATCTTCCAGACGGAGCGTCCTGCACCCTTGAGGCACACGCATTTCCTCCACGTCTGAACTCACCTGCATTCGACTTGGGCGGAGAACCAGGAGAAGCACGACAGGGAGTTTACCTGTATCGACGAGGAAGGCTCTTGTCGGGGGGACAAAACTGGGCTGGCCTCCGTCTGCCGAAGAAAGAGCTAGGACTTGGGCGCATCAAGATTGACCTTGATGCCACGAACGAGCGCTACATAACGCTCAATCCTGAGAAGGTCACGCCGGTCTACTCTGCAGATTTCACCACGGCAATGGCCCGAGCCCACACACTCGGGCCTACACCCAGTTTCTTGGATTCCTATTTTTCTGATCTGCAGCGCGTCCACAAGGATGCGAAGAAAACCAAACGCCAAGAGATACGGCTCGTTGAGCCAGCCCTCGGTTTGAACCCCAGCGTCGTGTCTCGGCTTGATGGCCTACAAGATTTCTCTGATTTCGATCCAATTGACCTGCGCTTCGTCACCCTTCCGTCCACCGAACTGTTCCGTGCCGATCGCTCGGCCCGGCGGGTCGATGTCAATGTGGAACTCGTCCGGAAGATCTACGGATCCGAAGGCAGGTTGAGCAATCGAGACGGACAGCTTCTCAAAACGTTCCTCTACTTCCTTCTGGAAAGCGATTTTAAAGTCGAACAACGATGGAACGCCCTGCGCGAAGACAGACATCGCATCCTGAATGAAGTCCTGATGGCTGCCTTTAACGAAGATTTCGGTCAGCAGAACCACGACGAGAACGGCAACAGATGATCCCGAGTTCGCCCGAAGCCGTTCGCAGACTGGATCCCGAGACCATCGAACGCTATTTCAAGTCCTCCAACACCGTTGTGCATCTTCTTTGCCAGGTTCCTCGCTGCGAGCTTCGCATAGAGCCTTCGACCGGGAGCCTTGAACTCCGTGTTCCAAAGGACGCCTCGATACCTGACCTCAACCCCTTCGAGAACATCGACGTTGAATACTTGGCCGATCAGGACTGCTATAGCCTGAAACTTGCGGCCGATGGAATGCACTACGCTGCATACTCATTCATAGCCAAGATTGTCGAGGAACTGCAGCAGGGTCACTACTTTTCTGTCGCTGTTTCCCGGAGCATCGATGAATATGAGATGCTCCTCCAAAGCCGTCAGCTATTGACCCTGGAGAAGCAGACCGGGCTCCTGGGAGAGCTGCTTCTCCTGACATACCTCTGCGGCACTGACCCGGCTTCGGCGTTGACCTCCTGGCTTGGACCGGAAGCCGAACAGCACGATTTCGCATTTGATGCGTTCGATCTAGAAGTCAAGACCACCAAATCAGAACGACGAAGTCATCGCATTGGATCAGCAACGCAGCTTGAACCTACGGCGAATCGAAATCTGTGGTTTCTGTCAGTTCAGATCACGGCGGCCGGCGGAGCAGACAACGCCTTCAGCCTGGTCGACCTGGTAGACAGGGCTCGAGAGGTCCTTGGCCCTCACGCTCAGCAATTCAATGAGTACTTAGACAGGCTGGGGTGGAGGGAAACGGACATCGAGTCGTATCGCAACGCGTACGTTCTCCGCTCCCACCCGGCCTTCTACCAAGTGGACGAGCAATTTCCATCTCTCCAAGATTCCGCTCTTCGACTGGCGATTCCCCACTATGAGCACCTTTCGGAAGTTTCATATAGGACCGATGTCTCGCACCTGCGTGCGGATGGAATTCCCAGCGCGCTAACTGGATTTGCTGCTTACACGAGTTCCTACTACGGAGGTCCCGATGCCCATAGCTGAGACCAAGACAGACGCTGTCACGAGCGCCATCGCCATGATCGCCGAGAGGGGACCCAAGCCACTCCTCAACCGTGTTAATTTCTCCCTTGAGGAAGACGGCGTCGAAGCGCTCACACACTTGGCACTGACCGACCTCCTGACCCTTGAGGGGGACCCAAACGACCCCATCCAGGTCGAATTTCGGCTGGCTCTGTCCAGATGGGATCAGACAACCGATTCACAATGGCTTAACGAGGCACCGCAGCCCGCTATCCAGCCCAAGGGCCGGGAACGGCGCGCATACGTGCTCGGAAAACTGGGCTTTTCCGAGCACGAGTTTGATGCCATCAACTCGTTCTATCCGATCATCAACGCAGGCACGATTGTCGCGAATCCAACTGATGGCCGCTGGCCGTGGTACTCATCGGACCGTCGAACGCGAAGCCACTATTGGGACGTCTACCAGGGGATACTCAAACGCCGAGGTTTCGATGCTGATGCAATTGTGGCATTAGATGAATCAACTACAGAGATCGTTAGCCGGTTCGCAGACCCCACATGGGACGAAACCTATCAGACCAAAGGTCTCGTCGTGGGTCATGTTCAGAGTGGAAAGACGGCGAACTTCACCGGCACCGTAGCAAAAGCGATCGATGCGGGCTACCGGCTCATCATCGTACTGACCGGCACCCTTGAGCTTCTTCGAAGCCAGACCCAGCGGCGCCTTGACAAGGAACTCGTTGGTTTTGAAAACATCGTCGGCGGCATCGATCTCTCAGACGAAGTACTGGCTCGAGAGAACATCGATTATATAGCGAACCGGGATGCGGACTGGTTGGCAGGCGACAAATTCGTAAAGTTCGGCTACGACCCCGAAAGTGTTCCGGGAGTCCCCCACATAATCCGCCTGACCAAAAGCACCGATGACTACAAATCACTCAAAGCCGGCCTCAGTACCCTCGACTACAAGTCGAATATCCGCAACCAACAGAAGATCTACCATCCGGACAACCTGTGGGATACGCCTGTCCGGCTTGTAGTGATCAAGAAGAACGCAGCGGTCTTGCGCAAGCTCATCAAAGATCTCAAACAGATCCGGGGCAACACCCAAGACTACCCGGCCCTGATCATCGACGATGAGGCCGATCAAGCCGGAATCAATACCAAAAAGCCCCCTGTGAAGCTCACCAAAGAAGAACAGGATGAAGAAAACAAGCAGGCGCGAGAGCGGACTGCCATCAACAAGCTCTTGTCCGAACTGTTGGGGATATTGCCTCGCGCCCAGTACGTGGGATACACAGCTACCCCCTTCGCCAACGTTTTCATCGACGCCTCGGATGTTGATGATATTTATCCCAAGGACTTCATTTTCAGTCTGACTCCTCCCGACACATACATGGGGGGCCGTTCCTTTCACGACCGTCATGCAGTCTTTGAACCTGGCGAGACTAGAACTCCTGCTACAAGCAACCAAGCAGCGTACGTGAGGGACATATCTTCACCTCCAGACATGGTTGAAGTGCGGCAGGTTGAAATGCAAAGAGCCGTGGATTCCTTTGTTCTAAGTGGCGCAATTAAGCTTTGGCGAGAGGCTAGAGGCAGTCAGGGCGATTTCAAGCATCACACGATGCTTTTTCACGAATCCGTCAGGCAGGTCGAGCACGATGCCCTCGCCCGCGAGATTCATGGTCTATGGAAGAAATCTGATTATCTGGGCTTCGACGGGTATGACCGCATGGCGCAACTATGGGCGGACGACTTTGAAGTGGTTATGCGAGAACTGGCGCAGCGTACCGATTCTGAGTTGCCCGATCCACGCACACACCCGATCCCCTCTTCCTTTGATGACGTCGCCGTTTACCTTCCCGAGGTCGTGAAGCGCGTAGAGGCCGGGCTTAGCCCGATCGCCGTTGTCAACGGCGACAAAGATAGCGAATACACGCAGGCCGGTGCCGACTTCCAGAAGGGGCCAGTGTGGAAAATGCTGGTAGGCGGGGCAAAGCTCTCCCGCGGCTATACGATCGAAGGCCTGACCGTGACTTGGTACTCACGAAAGGCTCTGGCAGCGGACACCCTGATGCAGATGGGCCGCTGGTTCGGTTACCGGCCGGGGTATCGAGACCTTGTGCGGCTGTATATCGGACGAAAAGTTCCAGCTTCGGCCAGCAACCCTAAGCCCTATGATCTGTACGAGGCTTTTGAATCGATGATCGGTGATGAGGAAGAGTTTCGCGACCAGCTCGAGCTTTTTGCTGAACTGGATGAAAATGGACAGCCCCAGGTGCTCCCCATCAACATTCCACCGCTCGTGTTCCAGAGCTTGCCGTGGCTTAGGCCGACTGCGCGCAGCCGCATGTACAACGCTCAGTTGGTTCAATATGCAAAGGGCGACCGCTTCAAGGACTTCTTCTACTTGCCGTCCCGGCTTCCGAAGGAAACTAAGAACCGCGAGAACCTGGTGGCTATAGCACCCGTCCTCAACTGTCTGACGGAGGTGGAATCCTTCGACTACACCACCAGCACCAACAAGCAGTCGTCGTACAAGGCCAGGACTGGCCTGGTGCCAGCGCAAATGATTATCGACTCCCTCTCTTCGTTTGAGTGGGGCCGGCCGGGTCTCTTTGCCGCGGACATTCAGTTCGTGAGAGAAGCGGCAGACAAGGGAAGCATCACCTGCTTCAAGGTCGTTATGCCAATTCCGACCGGGAACCCGGAAATGCGGACGATCGGTTTGGATGAGACAGGATCTGTCAAGTTCCCAATCATCGAGCGGAACAGGCGTGAACGCGGGGATTTTTCGGGATCTTCGCGGTGGACAAGAATGCCGCTTGAAGAGCAATTCACCAAAGAGAAGGCGCTGGATGATCCTTCTTCCCGTACGACAGGGGCAGTCATACTTACCCTTGCAGCAGATCAGTGGGACGGCCAGAAGGCGTTTTCTAGTCCCGCCGCGATGCCTCCAGACGTGGCCAATCCAGCGGACGTCGTAACGCTATTCTCATGGGCCCTTCCCCACGCGGCCGCCCCGAAGGGAAAAGCCGGATTCAGTGTACTGGCGCCCGACCGTCCATACGCTCCAACGGTCGAAGCGTAGACATAGCGCGTGCGTCCAGTGGCCGTCGCCACTGCGGGCTATTACCGCGGGGAATCCGATCGGGGTCTACGGCACTTTTGCAGGTGAGCCTGGATCACACCTGGTCGAAGGAGGGAAGAGGGAATTCGGCCCGGATGACCTCCGAGGTTTGCTGGCTGATTGCGCCGGGTGTTATTGCTTCTCGTTCCACCGTTCGTGTGCGGATTGGCGGGTGATGCCGACTGCGCGGCCAATGTCAGTCCAGGAGGCGCCGGCGGCCTTCGCGGCCGCCACGGTTTTGTCCAGCCGGTGGCCGGCCTGGTTGTATTCGCGCGCTGCCGCTTCCACACCGGCTACGGCTTCCAGCGGTGCGAGGTGGGCTTTCCACTCCTCGTGGATGGCGTCTTCGACCTCGGAGGAAGGGTCGGCGAATTCGTCCGGCGCTACGAAGTCCCGCCGGCGGCTGAAGTCCGTAGCCGCCGGCGACGTGACGCGCTCCCACAGCTCGCCTCGCCAGCCGCATGTGCAGGCTCCGCGCCAGCCGGTAATCTCCCGGTCCGGGACTACTTCGTAGTCGGGGAGCATCTTGTCCGGCGGGTAGCGGCCGGTGATGCCCTGCACCAGGATTCCTTCGCCCGATGATGATGCGGAGAGCCGCCCGTCGGGTGCGACGGCGGCCGCCCAGCCCTCGTGTTCGTTGTCGTTCGATACCCAGCCCATGGACCACGTCCTTCTGTCAGGAAATCCTGACAGTCAGTGTGTCAGGGACCGCGGACAAAAACCACAGCCCCGTCTAGTGAAGGGGTGGCCGGAGGATATCGGGCAGGCCGATGTCTGCCGGGGACAGCTCGGGCCGAGCCCGGACGAGCCGGAGCGGGTGCCGGAAGGATCGGCCGGACCAGGCGGTGTCGGCGGAGACTTCCACGACGACGGGTTCCACCAGGGTCAGCGCCACCGGTTCTTTGTCCCGGTTGAACCGGTCCAGGGCAGTGCCTTTCACGGTGGCGGGCCACGGATGGACCTGCCGGGGTGGTTCCAGCCAGCGTGCCAGCTCGCGGGCTGCCGCTGTTTTCAGCGGGGCGGAGCGGCCGACTATCCGCAGTTCGCCGTACAAGATCAGGCCGGCCACGACCTCGGCGGGCCGGGTGATCGGTCCGATGACCGCACCGCAGACGACTTCGACGGTTTCCCGGCGCTTGAGCTTCAGCCAGTTCCTGGCTCCCGGGGTGTAGGGCTGATCGGTGTCTTTGATGACGAGGCCTTCGATTCCGGTGTGGGCAGCTCCTCGAACCACCGGGCCGCTTCCTCCGGGTCGGTGGTGGCGGGGGAGAGGGAGAGCGGCGGCTGCCATTCCTTGGCGAGTTCTTCCAGGAGTGCCCGCCGCTGGTGCAGCGGCAGACCCCGGGCGTCGTGTCCGGCCACGGCCAGGATGTCGAACGCGGTGTAGTTAGCGGGTGTCCGGCTGACCAGTCCGGGGAGGGTTTTCGGGCCGGCGCCGAGGCGCTGCTGCAGCGCGGAGAAGTCCAGCCGGCCCTGCGTCCAGATCACGGCTTCGCCGTCGATCACACACCCCGGGGGCACCTCGGAGGCGAGGGCCGCGACGAGTTCCGGGAAATACCGGTTCTGTTGGGTCCGCCAAGGCTGTCGCGGACGTCGTATTTCTGTACTGCCCTATGTGTCCGGCACAGCAACTGTCGGTGTGTCGGGAACGTCCTTCACGTCGCAAGTTCTACCATCCTTCGCATGAGCATCATCTCTGGGATGAGTGCAGGGGGTAATCTGGCCGCGGCGACGTTCAGGTCCTTTCTGGTGAGGATGCCTTCGGAGCTGCGTTACTGGACTGTGCTCGATCCAGCCCATCGTGTAGGGATGGAGGCAGATGATTTCCTGCTGCACCACCGGCTCGGCCGGGATGGAGCTGAGTCCACCAGCCAGTCATACGCTGCGTCGCTGGCACTCTTCTTCGACTGGGCTGCATCAATTCGCAAGCCGTGGCGGGAGAGCGCCCCCTATCTTGGCCGCTTTGTCTACTGGCTCCAGCACTATCGGCCGGACCACCTAGCCGCCAGCCGCACCGAAGTGGTGCGTGGGCCACGGCGAGTGAACGCGATCATGGCTGCAGTGCGCAGCTTCTTCCGGCACGCTGCCGCGGTAGGTCAGCTGGACCCGCAGGTGCTGGGAGTGGTCTATGACTCCTTCGACAGCTATACCCTCAACCAGGCAGAACGGGGCGCCCATCATCCCCGCGCAAGCGCCCGGCATCGTTTGGCCGAACCGCACTCTCCGATCTTGAACGCTGAAGGGGAGGACGTGGTTGGCCTGGTCCGAGCGGCTCGTAACGCCCGCGACCGGTTCATCGTCCTGGCAATGTGGCGCATGGGATTGCGCCGGGGAGAGCTGGCCGGGTTGCGCCGCTCAGACATCCACTTCGTGCCTCATGCCTCCCAGCTCGGTTGCGGCTTCCGAGGCACGCACCTGCACGTGGTGCGAAGGACAAATCCGAACGGCGCATGGGCAAAGTCCCGCCGCCAGCGTGTCGTACCGGCTGACTGGCTCACCGTTCAGGCCTACGACCAGTACATCGTTGAGCGGGAGCGCATCGACCCCGGCGGGCGGTCGGACTTCCTGCTGGTGAACCTGTTTGCCGACCCCGTCGGGACCCCGATGCGGCCCGGCGGCATCAACGAACTCCTGGCCCGGCTGTCGTCCCGTGCCCACCTAAGCCGACCGGTTCATCCACACATGCTGCGGCACAGCTTCGCCACCAACGTAGCGGAGCACGGCGGCACCGCCGACGTGCTCAAAGAACTCCTCGGCCATGCCCGGATCTCATCCAGCGAGGTGTATCTGCACCCATCACCTGAACGGCTCCGTGCCGTCGTCGAGCGGGTACCCGCACCCCGAACGACGGGAGACGAACAGTGAGCTACATGAGCAGCGGCAGCCGTTTCCGAGTCGAAGCCGAAGCCCCGAACAGCGAGATCGATGCGCTGCGTGCCGCTTTGCGGCCCGACTTCCTGGCCGCAGCCGGCTGGAAGGCCGACGAGCAGATCCTGGAACCCCCGCGGAACCACCCGCTGCTCGGCGTCCGGCAGTGCGCGCGGAAGGACTGCAGCACCAGCGTTGCCACCCCGGGCCACGATCTATGCCGGGCCTGTGGCCGTGAATTCCGCAGCCGGCGCCTATCGATCGAGGCATTCCTGAACACCACGAGTGGACGACCCGTGTGCGGCGAAAGGTTCTGTCGCGTCTCCGGATGCCCTCGCCCCGCCTTCAAACGCTCAGGCCTATGCTCGGCCCACGACTACCGATTCATCCAGCATCCCTCATCAACCGTCGAGGATTGGCTGCAGACGGCCAAGCCAACGCCGTTGTCCTCTTTCGGACCATGTCGGGTACCCTCCTGCTCCCGCGTCGCCGGCGCAACGAACCGACTTTGCCACCCGCACGGCCTCCGGTGGAGCCGGTCCCGGCGGACAGATCCGCCACCGGACCTGGCGGATTGGGCACAATCCCAGGAACCGCCCGCCGACAGCGGCCGGATCGTGGCGTTCAAGGGACTTCCCGATCAGCTGATCACAGAAATCCTCGCCGGACTGCAATGGCGAACCGATGACCACACCAAGACCTCCATGATCGAGTTGCGTGCCCTGGTACGCCATGCCCGCCAGCAACAGGTGTCCAGTATTTTCGATCTCCTCGAGAACACAATATGCAGGGAGTCCGCGCACATGGCCGCGTTGACCCGGGGACTGACTCTCGCCGTGCAACGGAGCCTCACCTCTCCCGAGCGAGAGCAACAGCGCGACCGATGGGACCTGGCGATCTTCGGCGGCAAGGGGCAGATCAACTTCAAAGTCCTGTCCCAGCCGTGGCTCCGGGAGGCAGCCAAGCACTGGGTGCTGGAGGATCTTCCCCTGCACCGCGGTCGACAGGCCAGCGCCACCTCCAAGCAGACGGTCCGGGCTATTCGGTATCTATCCTGGAGCCTGCAGCACGGCCGCCCCGACCACGGCCTCGTGCTCAACGAACTCGACCGGACCGACGTGGTCCGTTTCACCAACCGTCTGGCATACCTGGAACGCAGCGGCGAGATCAGCAGCAAAAAGCGCTACGTCATCAGCACCCGGGTTCGGCGCTTCCTCGATGACGTCCGCACCTTCGGACTCACCCGGCCGGCACAGCCCTTAGCCGGGCTGCCGGACGACTTCCGACTGCGTCATAGTGATATCCCCAGGCCGCCAGAGGACCCGGGGCCGGGCCGGGATCTTCCCATCCCCGTCCAGCGGACCATCAACGGGCACCTGGCAGAACTGGAAGCACGCGCGGGACTGGACGTGCGCCGTATCGTCGAAGTGCTGATCGACACGGGCCGACGCCCCGAGGAAGCATGCGAGCTCCCTTGGGACTGCCTGGACACCACAGCGGACGGCCATCAAGTGCTGATCTACACGGACAGCAAAAACAACCGACCGAACCGTCGTCTCCCGATCAGCGTCGAGACAGCCGACCTCATTCGAGAGCACCGCGAGAACGTTCGGCAGCGGTTCCCCAACACGCCGCTGGACCAACTGGCGCTGTTCCCGCGGAACCAGCTAAACCCTTATGGCACTTTCCACGTGGGCGTCCCGCATATGAGCAAAGCTCACCGAGCTTTCATTGACTCCATTGCCGAGCAGCTCGTCGACGCCGCCGGCCAGCCCTTTCCCGCCGGGGTCGTGGTTCCGTATGCCTACCGGCACAGCTACGCCCAACGCCACGCCGATCACAGCACACCTCCGGACGTACTGCGTGAACTGATGGGCCATGTCTCGATGGAAACAACGATGGGTTACTACCGGGTGACGGAAAAGCGGGTCCGCCAGGCAGTGAATCAAGTCGCCCAGCACCAGTTCGACAGTCAGGGCCACCGTGTCTTCGCCGACATCGCCGGACTGGTCGCTGAGGAACACGCACGGCTGCGCGTTGGGCAGATCGCCGTGCCGTTTGGCGTGTGCACGGAGCCATCAAACGTCAAAGCTGGTGGCCACGCCTGCCCCTATAAGTACAGTTGCATCGGCTGCGGTCACTTCCGCAGCGACGCCTCCTACCTACCTGAGCTGAAGTCCTATCTCCAACAGCTCTTGGCTGACCGCGAACGGATCCTCGCGGCAACCGACGTGCAGGAGTGGGTACGGGCCAAGGCGGCGCCCAGTGACGAAGAGATCGCCCAGTTGCGCGCGTTGATCCGCCGTGTCGAGGATGACCTCGACCAGCTGAGTCCCGCGGACCAGCAGCAGATCCTGGAAGCGATCGACGTGATTCGCAGCGCCCGGCAGAAGGTATCGCTGGGCATGCCCACAATCGGCCTCCAAGAGGGGCAGTCATGATGCCCGAACCTGGTCCCAGCGCGCTGACCGTCGCCCGACGACGCGACGTCAATGCCCGCCGCGCCCGCGTGGCCCAGGCGTTGGACGCCATGCGGACACAAGGCAGCGAGATCACCATCTCCTCGGTCGCAGCCCGAGCCAGAGTGCACCGCTCCTTTATCCACCGCCATCTCGACCTCCGCGCGGCCGTTTACGCGGCTGCAGACCAGCCGTCGGCAGCAGCCACCGCTACCACGACTACGCGCCAAAGCCTCGAAGCCGACAACCTAAACCTTCGAGCCACCGTCCGCCGCCAGACCCAGCACATCGCCGACCTGGAAGCCCGGCTGTCGGAACTCCTCGGCGAGCAGGCTTACTCCCGAACAGGACTGGGTGCACCCCATAACCATGCCGCCCTCGAGGAGCAGAACCACATACTGCAGAATGAGATCCAAGAACTACAAGCCAAGCTGCAAGACCAAGAGGAAGAACTGGGTGCCGCCCGGGAGGCGAACCGCCAACTCATAGGTCAGCTCAATAAATCGACGTCAAGCGATGGTTAGATGGCCGACGTGGCACCATCCCGCAGGCGGCCTACCAGGACCCAACTGCCTCACTCCTTGAATGGCGCGGGGAGACATCGCCTGTGTGGTCCCTGTCGCCCTAGCTAACCTGTGGCGGTCTGCCCGCTGAAAAGGCGCCTGTACTCGGACGGCGTGGTGGCGTAGGCGGACATGAAGTTCTGCCGCATGGTGACCGGGCTGGTGAAACCGCATTTGGCGGCGATCTGCTCAATGGGACGGTCCGTGATTTCCAGGAGCCGCCGCACTTCGTCCAGCCGGCGCGTGCGGAGCCAGGTGGCCGGCGTGGTGCCGGTGGCCGCCCGGAATGCCCGGATGAAACTGCGCCGGCTCATGTGGGCGGCCTGGGCGAGGTCGTCGACGCCGAGCCTCTCGCCAAGGTGTTCCACCGCCCAGTCCAGCGCCTCCGCAATGGGGTTCGAGTCCCCGGGCCGGCGGACCGGACGCTCGATGTATTGGGCCTGCCCGCCGCTGCGGTGCGGAGCGACCACCAAGCTGCGGGCTACCCGGTTGGCGGCTTCTGCCCCCAGCCGCGAACGCACGATGTGCAGGCACGCGTCCATTGCGGCGGCGGTTCCCGCGGAGGTCAGGACGTCCCCGTGGTCGATGTAGAGCACGGACCGGTCCACGGGGATGCCGGGGTGGCGTTCGCTGAACGCGTCCAGCGCATGCCAATGGGTTACCGCGGGGCGGGTGCCGAGCAGGCCGCTGTCAGCCACCGGAAACGCCCCGAGGCATAGGCCGACGATCATCGCTCCCTTCCCGTGTGCCTGCCGGATCGCGCCGGCAAATGCCTCCGGCAGGGGCCGTCCGTCGTCAAACCAGGAAGGGACCACCACAATGTCCGCCGCGGGCACCACATCGTTTCCGGAGAGGCCATCGATCCCGTACCCCTCCACCGTGCGGACCGACCCGCCATGGTCCGTAAACAGGACCGTCTCCCAGTCGGCCAGGCCCTGCCGGGCCACCTCGCCGAACACCATCTGGGGAACCGAGAGGTGGAACATGGTTATGCCGTCGAAAGCATAGACAGCGATCTTCACCGCTTTCACAAGGAAGCACCTCCTGCTTGGCCCGATTTCATCGGAGTTGTGCACTTGTGCCAATTGTGGCACATGCGCGGGCACGGAAGGCTGGACTTGGGCGCGAAGGCCGCGCCCGTCCAAGAACCCAGGAGGTGGACATGACGGCTCCCCGTCGTGCCCTGATCGTCATCGATGCCCAGCAGGAATACTTCACCGGACTCCTGCCCATCCAGTACCCGCCGCGCGAGGACTCGATCCAGCGCATCGCGGCCGCCGTCGAAGCCGCGGAACAGGCCGGCATTCCGGTTGTCATGGTCCAGCACTCCGCCGGCGAGGACGCCCCGGTGTTCAATCCGGGCAAAGAAGCATGGCAGCTCCATCCCTCCCTGGAGGAGCGCCGTTCCACGAACTGGAAGACGGTAGTTAAGCAGTACAGTTCCGTCTTCCCGGGTACCGGGCTGGCGGAATGGCTCCGGGAGAACGGCGTGGACACCATCGCGCTGGCCGGTTACATGACCAACAACTGCGTCATCGCATCCGCCAGCGACGCGGAAATCCACGGTTTCACCACCGAGGTCCTCTCCGACGCCACCGGCGCCATCAACATCTCCAACAGCGCGGGCACCGTGGACGCGAAGACCGTGCACACCACGCTGATGGCCCTGCTCAACTCGAACTTCGCGGCCGTGGCAAATACCGCGGATTGGAGCGGGGCCGTCCATGCGGAGCAGCCACTGGAGAAGAGCAACCTGGTGGAATCGGCCGCGGGGGTAGCGGCGCAGTGACCCTCACCGTCACGCTCATTGGAGGGCCCACTGCAGTCCTTGACCTTGACGGATTCCGGATCGTCACCGATCCCACTTTTGATCCACCGGGCGAATACCGCCAGGAAGGTGCTCCGATCACCCTCGTCAAGACGGCCGGGCCCGCATTTTCGCCCGGGGAGATCGCCCCGGTGCATCTGGTTTTGGCGTCGCATGAGCACGATGACAACCTGGACCGCGCGGGACGGAAGTTCCTGGCGTCCTCGGCCAGGGCTTTTACCACCCCGGACGCGGCAGCCAAGTTCGGAGAGCATGTCACAGGGCTGGCGGACTATGAGTCCGCCACGGTGGCCCGCCCGGTCGGCAAGGCCCTCACTGTCACCGCGGTTCCGGCACGGCATGGCCCTGAAGCAGTAGTGCAGCAGGGTGGACCGGTAGCCGGGTTTGTCCTGTCGGGTGAGGACTGCCCCAGGATCTACGTGAGCGGAGACAACGCATCCGTTGATGTGGTGGCGGAAATCGAGGAGAACTGCGGACCCATTGACGTCGCCATCCTGTGTGCCGGCGGCGCGGGATTCAAGGAACTGGCCGACGGTGCCGACCTCACCTTGGGAAATGACGCAGCCCTCGAAGTTTCGAAGATTCTTGCCGAGGCGCTGATCATTCCCGTCCATGCCGATTCCTGGGCGCATTTCCGGCAGACCTCGGGCCAGATGCGCGAGCTGTTCGAGGCAGACGGCAGCGGTGACAGGTTGCTGGTCCTGAAACCGGGAGAGACCGCAACGGTGCCACAGGCCGGCGTCTTCACCGTCTGAGCAGAGCCGTCCGGCTTCACGGATAGTCCGGGCCCCGGAGCCTTCTGACATTCCGTTCAGAAGGCTCCGGGCCCAAGGAATTAAATAACGATCTGGTTAACAGACCGAGTACTCGGTCTGTTAATGCTACCGTGGTATTCATCACACCCGGCACCGATGCCTGGCGTTCCCAATCCACAGAAAGCGATGAGACCCATGGTTGTGTCTGATCCGGCTGCAGCAGCGACGTTGCAGTCGCCCCCCACCTCTGCCCCCAAAGAAAAAGCCAAAGCAAGCGTGATCGCCACGATGGTGGCCGCCCGGCTTGGACTTATGACGGCCCTTTCCGTGCCAATCGTGGCCGGGATGACGCTCAAGGTGCAGTCCTTGGTGTCCCCAGCTGAAGTTGCCCCTACACTCGGTTTCGTCATCTCCATGGGCGCCTTCGCCGCCCTACTCTTCGATCCCGTCTTTGGCCGGCTGAGCGACCGAACGATTGGGCGTTTCGGCCGCCGTCGCCCATGGCTGGTCGCTGGAGCCCTGGGACTCCTGGTAAGCCTGACCGTGATTGCCATGGCACCGAATGTCGTGGTTCTAGGCATCGGCTGGTTCTTCGCACAGGCCCTTGGCAATGCTGCGGTCGCTGCACATACGGCCTCCCTGGCAGACCAAATACCTCAGTGGCAGCGCGGCAAAGTCAGCGGCATGATCGGCATCGCCTCCCAAGCCGCCGGCCTGGGGGCGGCGTACTCGGCAAGTCTTCTCGGGCAGAACATGCTCCTTCTCTTCGTGGTTCCGGGCGTCATCGGGCTGATCCTGGTCCTCGTCTTTGCATTCGTGCTGCCGGACCAGCCCATGGAACGCCGACCTGCATCCGAAGGTGGCTTCCGCACCGCCTTAAAGACCTTCTGGGTCAACCCGGTCAAGCACCCGGACTTCGCCTTTGCCTGGATCTCACGCTTTCTCGTCGTCCTGGCACTGTTCATGTTCGTCACGTTCCGCCTCCTGTACCTGCAGCAGGACCTGGGCCTTTCCAAACAGGACGCAGCAGGTGCCTTGGCGACCGGTGTCCTCATTTACACCCTCGCCCTCGTTACGGCAGGCCAAATCGCCGGCTGGATCTCGGACAGGCTCGGGCGTCGAAAGGTCTTCATCTGGATCTCAGCCATAATCTTCGGCATAGGCACGTGGATGCTGAGCCTGGCAGACTCCACAAGCGGGTTCTATTGGGCGGAACTGGTCATCGGCATCGGCTTCGGCATCTACATCGCCGTTGACCTCGCCCTCGTCATCGATGTCCTCCCCAACCCAGACGACACAGCGAAGGACCTCGGCGTCTTCAACATCGCCATGGCCGGTCCCCAAACACTTGCCCCGGCAGTATCAGCCGCACTGCTCACAATGGGAGGCGGAAGCTACAAACTCATGCTCGCCGTCGCGGCCGGAATTGCCCTGCTCGGTGCACTGACCATCCTCCCCGTAAAGAGGGTCCGATGAGTGAACATCACCAGACAAGCACGGACCGCGAGGAGGCCGCGGCAATGGGCCAGGACCTTGGCAACGCCATCGAACAGGCAATCGCCACTTTGGGCCTCCCGGAGAAGGTGCGGCTGCTCTCCGGCGAAAGGATGTTCAGCCTTTGGGACGAGCCCTCGATCGGCCTAGAGGAAATCGTGATGTCTGATGGCCCCTCAGGGGTCCGTGGGCCGCTGGTGGTCGGAGGTCGGGTCTCTTGCCTCCTGCCCAACGCAACGCTCATCGCCCAAAGCTGGGACCTGGACGTGATGCGCGAGGTCGGGCAAATCCTTGCGGACGAAGCAGAAGACCAAGAAACCCACGTGGTCCTGGGGCCCACGGTAAACCTTCACCGGACCCCTCTGGGCGGGCGCCTGTTTGAATGCTTCAGCGAAGACCCTCTGCTGACCGGCCACCTCGGAGCGGCCTATGTGCAGTCCCTCCAGGAACGTGGGATCGCCGCGACGCCAAAACACTTCCTGGCCAACGAAGCCGAAACCGAGCGCACCACCGTGGACTCCGTGGTTCCGGAAGCTGCCCTCCGGGAGCTGTATCTTCTTCCCTTCCAGATCATGGTGGAAGACGCCCGGCCCTGGACGATCATGGCCTCCTACAACCGGATCAACGGAACCACGGCCACCGAGCACGACGAACTGCTGAACAAGGTCCTCAAGGACGAATGGGGTTTCGACGGTCTGGTGATCTCCGATTGGCTCGCCGCCAAGACCGCGGTTGAAAGCGCCAACGGCGGACTCGACCTCGTCATGCCCGGTCCGGACACTCCCTGGAGCCGGTCCCTGGTCGCCGCCGTCCAAAGCGGTGACGTCTCCGAGGACACCATCAATGACCACCTCCGCAGGCTCCTCAGGCTCGCATCACGGGTGGGGGCCTTCAATGGAGGGCGCAACTGGACAACGGATCTGCCGCGCCCTGACGGCCCGGAACGCCGCGAACAGCTGCGCCGGCTCGCCGCCCGCAGCATGGCCGTCCTGCTCAACCGCGACAGCACGCTTCCGCTCCGCAAGGACTCCACAGAAAGCGTCGTGGTGATCGGTCGCCACGGGATCGATACGGTGGCCCAAGGCGGCGGCTCCGCCATCGTGCGCCCGCCCCACGTCGTCAGCGCCGCCACGGGAATAGCGCGCGCCCTCGGCAAGGACCGCGTATCCGTCGTCGATGGGGTCCAGACCCGCACGCAATGGCTCGCAGCGAACCCGGAACTCCTCCGCGACCCGGAAACCGGGACCCGCGGTGCGCGTGCACGGATCTTCGACAAGGAAGGCAAGCTGCTCGGGACCCGCCATCTCGAAGTCCCGGAGCTTGAAGTCAGTGGCGAAAGCTGGGCCTCCGGAGCGGCGTCCATCGAACTCTCAGCCGAGCTGACAATCGACAGGCCCGCCCGGATGATGATCGGCACCCGCGGGGCCGGCAATTGGGACATAACTGCCCCCGGCCACCGCGAATCGGTACGGACCCCCTTCCACGACGGCCCGGGAGGCGGCTTCTTCCGCCCCAAGAGCCACGCTGCACCACTGGACGTCGAACCGGGCGCGCGGATCACCGCGACCACCGACGCTGAGAACGAGAACCGCCTCATCGGCTTGGTCGTGGAGCCTGCGCTGAAAAACAGCGCCGCCGCCATCCGGGACGCCGTCGCAGCAGCCGCAGACGCCGACATCGCCGTCGTGGTCGTCGGATACACCCAGGAACAGGAAACGGAAGGCCAGGACAAGAACACCCTCGCCCTGCCCGGGGACCAGGACGCCCTCGTGGCAGCAGTCGCAGCCGTGGCGAAGCAAACCGTCGTCGTGCTCAACGCCGCCACACCCGTTCTCATGCCCTGGATCGCGGACGTGGACGCTGTGCTGTTTGCCGGCTTGCCCGGACAGGAAGCCGGCGACGCGATCGCCGCGGCACTGACCGGCGACGTCGAACCTGCAGGACGCCTGGTGACCACCTTCCCAGCCCGGGACGGCCAAGGCCCGGCATGGTCAGTAACGCCGCGCGGCGGCAAACTCCCCTACTCTGAGGGAACGCGGGTGGGATATCGCGGATGGAGCACCTCCGACGAGCAACCCTTGTTCTGGTTCGGACACGGCCTCGGCTACACCGAATGGGACTACAAGGGCGCCGAAATCACCTCCATGGAACGGGAAACCGTGACATCCGTACGCGTGACGCTCGGCAACGTCGGGGACCGCGCAGGAACAGAAACAGTGCAGGTCTACCGCTTCCCCGATGACCCGTCCATCCCTCCACGGCTCGTCGGCTGGGCACAGCTTCACCTGGAACCCGGAGGACAGGCAAGCATCGACGTCAGCTGCGACTGCCGCGCACAACGGCTGTGGAACAGTACCGCCCAACGCTGGGACGAAATCACCGGAGGCCGGATCGTCGTCGCGCGTGGACTCGGCGATGTCAGACTGGAACTGGCTCCCACAGAGCGCGAGGCCATGGCGGCCGGAACAAGCAAGGAGTAAACCATGTCGTATCCAGCCGGATACCGGATAGAGCGGGAGCGCCCCCGGCGCCGCCGCAACGGCGAAACCGCAAGGCTGAAGGCAATCCAGGCCGCGATTGAGCTCTTCGCAGTGGGCGGCTACGGTGGAACGTCCATCGCCGATGTCGCGGCGAAGACCGGACTCTCGCAATCCGGCCTGCTCCATCATTTTCCGTCCAAAACGGCCTTGTTGGCAGCGGTGCTCGAGCACCGTTCCAAGGAAGACGCAGACTTCCTTTTCGACAGAGAGCTGGCCCCGCTGGGCTGGGCAGCCTTCGACGTTTTGGTGTCCCTGGTTGCGAGGAACTCCACCAGGCCCGACTGGGTTGGCCTTTTCGTCAGGCTCTCCGCCGAAGCCACCGAACCGGGACACCCTGCGCACCAATGGCTCCTGGACCACTACTCGAGCCTGCGCCGATGGCTCGGCGAAGCGTTGGAAGACGGGAAGAGCCACGGGGACGTCGCACAGGACGCGCCCGTGGAGGCAATCGTCAACAACACCATCGCCGTCCTCGACGGCATGCAGCAGCAATGGCTCTGCGCTCCAGGGAGCTTCTCCATGGTGTCGCAGTTCAGAACCTTCATCGAAAGCATCAAGACCACCTGGGGCTGAGGTCCGGCAACGGGGAAGCTCCGCTTGTTTCGCGGACCTTCCCTTCTGTTGCCGTGCCCGATTCACGGAGAAAGTCAGCAAATATGAAAACTCCTGCCACACTTCAAGTAGCGGCTGAAACGGACGCCCCGGGCCGGCACGAAGACCAACGGCGCACCATCGGCGTCCTTATCGCAGGGCAGATCCTCGGTGGAATCGGAATGGGTGCCTCGCTCTCGCTGGGCTCCCTCCTTGCCGTCCAGGTTTCCGGTTCCACGGCCTGGTCCGGAATGGCCGCCACGATGAACACACTCGGCGCCGCCGCCTTTGCCATCCCCCTGGCCCGTGCCGCCGTAAAACGCGGAAGGGGCGCCTCGCTCGCGGCCGGATCGCTGACCTCCGGATTCGGAGCAGCCATCGCCATCGCCTCGGCGGCCTTATCAGCCTTCCCGGCGTTGCTGATCGGACTCATCTTCTTGGGTGCGGGAACCGCGGTGAGCTTCCAGGCCCGATTCGCCGCCACGGATCTGTCAACACCAAAGACCCGCGGCCGCGACCTTTCCATCGTCGTCTGGTCAACCACCATTGGAGCAGTTTCGGGCCCCAACCTCTTCGAACCGGGAGAGGCCCTCGGCAGGCTGCTCCACTTGCCGACACTGACGGGCGCCTTCGCGTTCACCGTGGCGGCCCAGTTGCTTGCCGCCCTGGTCTTTTACGCGGGCCTCCGGGCCAAACCTCCCGTCGAGGGAGCCGCGGCGGCAGAAGACGACGGCGCCCTCACCAAAACCGATTCCGGTTTCTCGATCCTTCGCCGCAAACCCGGCGCCCGTTACGCCGTGACGGTGGTGGCGCTCAGCCACGGCACCATGGTGGCGCTGATGTCAATGACGCCGGTGCATCTGCACGACCATGGGGCAAGCCTCGCCGTCGTCGGCATGACCATCAGCCTCCATATTGCAGGGATGTTTGGCCTTTCACCGCTGTTCGGATGGCTCTCAGACCGCCTCGGCCGGGTTCCGGTGCTGCTGACGGGGCAGGCAATGCTGCTGGCTTCCTTGGTGCTCGCCTGGCTCGAACCGCACACCATGGTGACTCCAAGCCTGATCCTCCTGGGCCTCGGATGGTCGGCATCAATCGTTTCCGGTTCGGCCCTGGTGGGCGACTCGGTGTCCGTAGCCGACCGGGGTCCCCTGCAAGGTGTTTCAGACCTCCTCATGAACCTCACCGGAGCAAGCTGCGGAGCCCTCGCAGGACCGGTTCTCACCGCCGTCGGCTATTCCGGACTCGGCGCAGGGGCCATGGCCCTGGTCGTGGCCGTCACGGTGTGGACCCTTTTGCGTTTGCTCACGGATCGCCGGGCTCCGGCCAGCTGACATGACAGCCGTCAGCTGTGCGCCACGGGCTGAAGCCCTCGCCGGGGTATTCGCAGCAGCCCAACAGGACATGGAGTTCCAGTCACGCCTTGCCGTGGCGCGGCACCACCTCGAGAACCTCCTTGCGGGGTTCTCTTCCGCCATCGCTGCCGCGGATCCTGAAGGGCTGGCGACCCTGCTTCGCGGTGCGCGCCTTATTGCGGAAGAACGCGACGGCGGTCGCCGTGTCACGTCGCCGGAAGAGACTCTCAGCCGGCTCGCTCCCGACGGGCGGCGCGTCGTCGTCATCACCAGTAATCTCAGCCTTGCCTACAAAGGGCCACACGTCGACTATGCGGGCACTTACCAGTGCTGGACGTCGGAGACGGGACCCGAGTGTGTGGGCCTTGGCACCTTCCACGGGCGCTTTGTTACCGGCCCCCAGGTCTGGAGATGGTCAGAGCATATGCTGCGTTTTCCGTTCTAGAACGACGCGTCTGGGGAACTGTCAGGCTCCCACCTGACATTCCAGGAGCGAACATCATGGGCTTTGCCGAAGAGCTGAGAAACCGCTGCGCCGCGGACTGGGACGCCGCCGTCGGGCACGGATTCGTCGTCCGGGTGCTGGACGGCAGCCTCCCGGATTCCGTGCTGCGGCACTACCTGGTGCAGGATTACGAGTTCTGCGATGCCTTTGTTGCCCTGCTGGGGCAGGCGGTGGCCTCCTCGCCGTCGCTGCCGTCCAGGCTGGTGTTCGCCGGTGTCCTGGGAGCCTTCGCCTTGGATGAAAACGGCTACTTCCAGGATTGTTTCAAGGAACTGGCCGTCCCTGAAGCGGAGCGCAACAGCCCGGAGCTGACGGCGGCCACCCAGGACTTCGACGCCCTGATGCGCCGTGCCTTGGACACCCGCTGCTACCCGGACGTTTGTTGCGGTGCTGCTCGTGGCCGAGTGGCTGTACTGCGACTGGGCGGCACGTGCCGGCGAGCCGGGCTCCTGGCCGGCAGCCCCGAAGCACAGCGAATGGATCCGGCTGCACAACAACCCGGAGTACAACGGCTGGGTGACGTGGCTGCGGGAGGAGTTCAACGCCGTCGAGCCCGCCGACGCGGTGATCCGCGCACGCGTCGCGGCCACGTTCAAGGAAGCTGTCCGGCTGGAGCGGGCGTTCTTAGATTCGGCGATGGCGGGCAGGCTGACAGCCAGCAGCATGCTGCTGGCACTGCCGGCTGTCCGTTGCCGCAGGGCTTAGGGCTGACCCCAGAAGGCGTCCTCCGCCTGGCCGTCCGCCGAGAAGAGCCTAACCTCCGCGATCCTTCCATCACGGATCGTGAGGAGATCGACGCCGGACATGTCCATCGATGCATCCGCGCGCTTACCGGAGAACTGCACCAGAACGGCGACGAACTCGCCGTTCGCCATCGCGGGCCCGGTGACGGCGAGCTGAAAGGTTCCCTGGCTCGTTTCCATCATCCCGCCGAGCAGCGCACCCACGCCGTCGATTCCCCTGTGATCACCGGAAAATCGGTTCGAGCCCGGCTGGTGCCAGACGACGTCGGGGCTGAGCAATGCCATTGCCGAGGGCACATCGCCCCGGCCGAGGGCGGCGAAGTATGAGCCGGCTACGGCAACGGGTGTCTGGTCAGTCATCTTGATCTCCTAGATTGGGTTACGAAGCTCATGGTTACATTCGGTAACCTGTTACATCAACGTAACTAAGGAGCCCGATTCCATGAACGCACCCGCCTGGAACGTCATGGTGGCCACCTGCCCCTCGCGGACTTCCCTAGCGAAAATCGCCAACAAGTGGACCGCAATGATCATCATCGCCCTGAGTGGCGGTCCACTGAGGTTCGGCGAACTGCGTGATGCCGTGGACGGCATCAGCGGCAAGGTCCTGGCCGATACCCTGCGGGATCTGGAGCGTGACGGGATCGTAGAACGGACGGCCTACGACGAAATGCCCCCACGCGTTGAATACGAGCTGACCACCCTGGGCCAAACACTGCATGAGCCATTAACGGCGCTTGGCCGCTGGGCCGAACAACATATCGAAGACGTACTGTCAGCCCGGGATTCCTATGACAACCGCACCGCCCCAATGACCTTGGGTTAGGCAGTCGCAGCCTGTGCGGTCATATTGTAATGGTCCGCCAGCAACTCGACTGTGCGCGATTGCACGCCCCGCGAGTGACCCTGGACAACCAGCATGACCTCGTCAACACGGGTCTGGCCGTGAAGCTCCTCCAGCCCCTGCGCCACGTCGTCCGCCGTTCCGTGAATTACCCGGTCGGTGTACTCCTCAATGACCTGTCTCTCCTGGAAGGTGGCCCGAAAGGCCTCAACCTCTTCGGGCGGGAAGATCGAAAAAGTCTTGCGCTGGAACATCCTCAGCATCGCCAGGGCCGCCGTCGCCGACTGGCGCCGGGCTTCAACCGGATCATCATTTGCCACCACGCCCACACTGACCAGGCTGTAGGGCTTGTCCAGGAACGGTGAAGGGCGGAAGTTCTCGCGGTAGATGCGCATGGCATTCAGAACGTCTGCGCTGCCGAATTGCAGCGCAAAGGCGTATGGCCGGCCGAGGCGGGCCGCCAGGTGTGCCGAATAGGTGGAGGATCCCAGAATCCAGATGTCGACGCGCGAAGTGGCCCGAGGGACCCGGTTCTGTTCGTCCTGCCATGGACCGGGCACGGCCGGCACGCCCCGGTAGGGATGGCCCTCCGGAAAATCGTCCCCAAGGAAGCCGAGCAATTCATCGATCTGCTCGGGAAAGTCATCATTCGCGGCATGATGACTGCGCAACGCCGCCGCCGTTTCTCCGTCGGTTCCAGGCGCCCGCCCCAGGCCCAGGTCGATCCGCCCGGGGGCCAGTGCGTCCAGCATGCCGAACTGTTCGGCGATCATCAGGGGAGCGTGGTTGGGCAGCATGATTCCACCCGCGCCGAGCCGGATGCGCCGGGTCTCGCCGATGAGCCGCGCCACCATGAGCTGGGGAGATGGGATGGAAGCTCCGGGCATGGCGTGGTGTTCTGACATCCAGAACCGCTGGTACCCGCGCTCATCGGCAAGCCGCGCGAGTCCAACGACGTCGCTGAACACTTCCTGGGCTGAAAAACCGGCGCCGGTCAAAGCATTGTCGAGCACTGACAGCGCGAACGGGGCTGTGCCGGAAGGACGTGGACGAAACATGGAACTACCTCACCTATCACGGTATGTAGATGTTTTTAGCGTGATGAGTACACGGTAGAGGCTTATCACGCTAAATTGCAACTGATAACGTGATCAGATGACCACAGTTCCACTTCCTGACGCTCCGGGAACCGCCGAGCATCTGTGCCTGGCTTTGGGCAACAGTGTTGTTACCCTCCCGGGCGGGCAGCAGTTCGATGAACTGGACGGCCCCGTGAACGCCACGGCGTGGCTCGTTGGCCATGGCCTGGCACCACAGGGCACCGGCCTGCTGGAGTATTGCCAGCTTCGGCTCACGGATCTGAGAAGGAAGCTCCGCGCCGTGCTGCTGGCCCATGCCGAGGGCGTCGCTCCCGATCCCGACTCGCTGGAAGGCATCAACCGTGCCCTTTCGGCAGTGCCAAGCGCCGCCTTGCTGCGATACAGTCCCGGGGAGGGCCTGAACCGCGTAGCCAGCCACCCGCTCACCCAGATCGTCGACCATGCAATGGCGCAGATCGCGGAGGACGCAGCCGCACTGTTGACGGGTCCTGATGCGGACCGGGTTGCACGCTGCGCGTCCGAACCCTGCGATCGCTTCATGGTCAGAACACACGGGAGGCGGCAGTGGTGCTCCGCCCGCTGCGGCGCCAGGCAACGGGCCAACCGCGCATACGCCCGCAAAAAGGTCACGGCTCCCGCGCCGGATATTTTGGCCTGAATCAATCGCATATGGACATTTGCGCCACCGGTGGCCGCTGTCCGGAACGCGAAAGATAGGAGGGTTGCCTTGCGGCGCAGCCAGCACGGAACCGATTCCGCTGACGCCACGGCAGCAAATTGATGATTCGCTAACGACTTCACAAGGACTTAAAGCATGAAGTGGATACTTCTGGGCTGCGCGATCATCAGCGAGGTTGCCGCATCCCTCGCCCTGAAGGCGGCGCTGAACGAGCCGGTCTTCTTCATCATCGTCGTTGCCGGGTACGCCGCTTCTTTCGCCTTCCTTACAGGAGTCCTCCGGGCTGGCCTGGCTTTGGGGGTTGCCTACGGCATCTGGGCTGCCCTTGGCGTAATTCTCACCGTGCTGCTGGCATCCGCCATCTTAGGCGAACCACTGACGCCGTTGATGTTCATGGGGGTCACCCTGGTTATCGGCGGCGTGCTCTGCGTCGAACTTGGTTCCCATAAACAACAACCCCAAAAGGAGGTTGGGCCATGATGTGGCTGCTATTAACGGCGGCAATCCTCACCGAGGTGAGCGCTACCCTGTGTCTGCGTCTTGCCTCGCAGGGGAAAAGCATCTGGTACGTCGCTGTCGGCATCGGATACCTGCTCGCGTTCACTCTTCTCAGCCTGACCCTGGATCAGGGCATGAGCCTCGGAGTCGCCTATGGCACTTGGGCTGCTGCAGGCGTCGCACTTACTGCGGTCGCCAGCCATATCTTCTTCAAAGAACACCTGACCCCCGTCATGATCGCCGGTCTTGGCCTCATCATTGCCGGCGTCCTACTCATTGAACTCGGCGCGGCCCACTAGGAGGACATCTGGGGACGGGGCTTTTCACCGTTCGATCGGCGGTCCCAGCATGCACGACTGACGACTTCGAGTGCCTTTCAGGGCTTCACTCCTGAAGAGGTCCCGAAGATCTTTTGTGTCGTCATTCGAAAGTGCAGGTCGCCGGAGAACTCCTGTGGCGTTACCCAGACTTCGTGGTCCTGGCACACTACGAACATCTGGTGGGGATGTTGCCTCGGGTCTACCGAAGCGGGAAGCGGTTGGGGCGTGGATAAACCTCCCCAACTTCTGGGTCTGGTGCGAGCGGTTCCGCTGCATCGGCTGAGAAGTTCAGCATGTCCAAGGGGCTCCTCTTGAACCTTCCCGGCTTCAGTTCAACGACCACGTAGCCCGTTGACCGCACTAAAGAGTTTCCGAACTGTCACCACTCGCCGTCGAGCCCGGGCAATCGGCGGGTGCGGGCAGGCGCTGCTTCCGAGCGCCTGTTTGACGGCAAGTCGGCCACCGCCGGCATGCCTTCACGCATACACGGTTAAGGACATACCTCGGGGGCAGGGTAATAGGGTAAAGAGTATGTGTCGCTGGGCGTCTCGCAGCAGACGCCCTGGACGCAGCCCGCGCAGATTATTCCGACAAGCGACACGCTTTAGTTGCAGTAGTTGGACTCGATTGACCGAGGCTTCAGGCGGGCCTCTCCCCGGCAGGTTCATGTGTTTTCCGGGGCACTGAGGGGCCGTGCGAGATCGCGCTGCAGGGGTCGACTGTGTGAGTTACCGTTGGCCAGTTTGGTCGCATCCACGCCCGTCGGGCGCATGCACCAGTGCGGACAGCGGGCGCCCAGGTTCTTGATGAGGTCATCGGCGTGCTCCGGCAAAGGAGAAAGTACTGCGTGATGGCGTCGATGAGCCGTTGGTTTCCCAGGTGTTCCTGGGCCGGGTTTCGAAGCCCGGCCCAGGAACACACCGATGGTGCTAGTTGAGCGTGGTGGTGACTTTCACGGGGTTGGCAAGCGTGTCGCGGATTGGCGAGGTCGCCTCCAGTGCCTTTACGAGGTTTTGGAGGTCTTCCCGTGGAGTGCCCGGGCTTTCGAGTTCGACGTTGACCGTGATGTGTTCTGCGCCCTTTCGGACGGATTCGTCGATGCCGAGGAATCCACTCAGATCGATATCGAATCCGAGGGTGAGCCGGATCTGTTCGAGCGTGATGTTGCGAGCTGCGGCGAGTGAGGCAAGGGTAACGATGTAGCAGCCGGCGAGCCCTTTGAGAATGTATTCAGCCGGGCTGACGGCAGTGTCTGTGCCTAGCAGTGAGATGGGCTCGTCGCTGTGCAGCGTGTACTTTCCACGTCGTGAGTCATCCGGTATGCCTGCCTGCAGTAGAGGTCCTGTTTCGGTCTTTGCCGTTAGACCGCCTGCGGATTCGCTGTTCATGGTAAAAGTGACGCGGCCGAGTTCACGCTGGGCGGTGACGGCTTCGACGGTTGCCTCGATAGCAGCGAGGTCGGCGAACGGCTTGGTGGTGGTGACGGTGTTCATTTTTTCTCCTTTTGATAAATTTGACGATTGTCTGGTTCAGGGAGGTGCTTGATCCATACCCTCGATATTTCCTGCCTGACTTGATGGGGCAGTGTGATGGTCCAGTGCCTCATTTCGGGCATGACGGGGTAGGGAATTGTTCATTGCTGGTGATCCGGCGCTGATGAAGGCTTGAGCTCCAGGAACCGGGTAACGCTGGCTTCTGCCGGGGTTAGGCTGTCTCTTCGACCTCTCCGCCGAGCTCATTGAGGTAGTTGTAAATGGTGAACCGGGTGACCCCGAGCGCGATGGCCGCAGTCTCGGCAGCCTGCTTTACGAGGAAGAATCCACGACGTTCGAGCTCCGCCACGACCTGCACTTTGTGTTCCTTGCGCATTTGCTCAACCGGGACCCCAATGGCGGCGATCGCCGCCTCGACGAGCTTGGAGCTGAGTTCCTCCACGCTGCGCGGGAAGTACTCGCTCCCCTGAGGGCCGACCGACGTCGCTCTGTTCACGGCAGGCGCCGCCAGCATGGAGCTCCCGTCATGGCCGAGAACGAAGCGGTCCAAGGCCGAGCGGAGCGTGACCCAGGCCGACACGTCAGCGTTCAGACACAGGGCTGCCGCGGCCCGGCCTTCCCTGTCGATGTAAATGATCGTCGTGCTCTGGAGGATTCTCCCGTCAGGCAGTTGCGAGCGGTAGCCGATCTCATGGGAGAAGTCACCGGCTGCGATGCGTTCGAGCAATTTGTCGGTAGGCGGGTCACCGATCTGACGGCGAGTGACGTCTCCGGCGATAGCACGGACTGTGTTAGGGATTCGCTGCAGGTCGTGCAGGACGACCTCCGTGGGCTGAGGCACCGCGGCCTGAAGGGGTGCCACCAGGAGCTCAAGGACCAGGTTGATGGTCTCGGCGTCCATGCCGTGCAGCGCGTCCGGGGACGGAGCTGTTGATCCGACCGAACCAATCTGGGTCATTGCTGCTGTCCTTCCGATTAGTCGGCGATCCAGGTGAACCGCCGTAATTGTGCCTTTTGTTGAAGCGTATCCGCTATCGTCAGTGATCCGTCCCCAAGCAAGTCCTTTCCTCTTCAACATGTTGTTGCAGGGTAAGGATTATGCTGGTTCTCCCTTGCATGACTCCCACTGGTAGTTGAGCCAAACTTCGAAGCCCTCGGTCCGCTGGAACATTGACCGCGGCTGCAACTCGCCGCCGGCGATCCAGAGAATCGAGTCGTCCAGGGTGACTGCGTCGACGATACCTTCGCGCACGATGAAGCCTCCGCTGCGCATCTGGACTCTTTGGCCGATGACAGGGTGCCAGGTGTGGTGGATACGCAGGGCCATCGTGTTCTCCGTGGTCAGCGGTGCCCGGCGGGGTTAATTGCTAGATCCTGAGGCACGGCTGATGAAGTTTGGTTCAATCGGCGTGGGCGGCTCGGCCCATCCGGGTGATGGCCTCTGTGAGGTTGGCCTGGGAAGTGGCAAAGTTGAGGCGGACATGTCCCGCCCCGCCCGTGCCGAAGACGTGGCCGGAGCTTAGAGCGACCCTCGCCTTGTCGAGGAACATCTTGGCCGGCCCGGCAAGGTCGGCAACGGTGGCGAGGCCTTCGGGGCCGCTTGACGAATCGAGGGCGAGAGGGCTGCAATCCAGCCAAGCCAGGTATGTCCCCTCGGGAGCGGCGTACCCGACGCCGGGAAGATGCTCGGCGAGCAGCTTTCCGAGGAGAGCCCTGTTCGCGTCGAGGCCTTGGAGGAGAGCATCCAGCCATTCTTCACCATCACGGAATGCGGCGGTGTGGGCGATGATCCCCAGGTGGCTCGGTCCGTGGCTGACCTCTTCGGGCATGCGGTCCAGATCATCCGCCGCGTCAGGTCCGGCGATTGCGAGTGCTGCCTTGAGGCCGGCAAGGTTCCAGGCCTTTGACGCGGAGGTGAGCGCAAACGCGTTCCCGGCCCCGGGCACGCTGAGATATGGCGTGAATGTTGCCCCCGGAAGGACGAGCGGGGCGTGGATCTCATCCGAGACGACCCGGACCCCGTAGTTGCGGGCGAGGGCCGCGACAGCTGCGAGCTCTTCAGGGCTGTGGACCACCCCGGTCGGGTTATGCGGATTGCTGATCAGGTACGCGGCTTTCCGTCTCTGAGACCGCGCGCGCTTGAAAGCTTCCTCGAGGGTGCCGAGGTTGATCCGGAGATCCTGTCCTAGCGGCGCTTCAATGATCCTGCGCGAATCATGGGTGATGAAAGCGTAAAAAGGCGCATAGACCGGGGAGTTGACGACAACGGCGTCTCCTGGATCTGTGATCAGCCGCAGGATTTCGACGACGCCCATCATCACGTCGGGCACGATGGCGGTGCGCTCGACTGCCAGCCCATCCCAGCCCCAGCGCCGGGAAGCAAACGCACTTATGGCCTCCGCGAACTCCGTCCCAGCCGGGTATCCGGTGTCTCCGGCATCGATGGCCTGGTGCAGCGCTTCCGATACCGGCGGCGCGAGCCGGACGTCCATCTCAGCAACCCACAGAGGCAGCACGTCCGAGGGATGAGTGCGCCATTTCATGCTCGTGCGCTGGCGGAGCTGTTCGAGGGAGAGCTCCTCAAGCGGGTTCCCGATTGTCGTGAAGCTGCGGGTTTGAGTCTGCCCGGCTGCCCTTAGCACCGGACAGTCATTTCAATCTCGACGCATGCACCCAGCGGCAGCGAGGCTACTCCCATTGCCAACCGCGCATGGTGCCCTTTTTCTCCAAGGACATCGAGGGCGAGTTGGGAGGCACCATCGACGACGGCGGGCGCATCCACGAATCCTTCCCCTGCTGAGACGTACCCTCCGATCCGGGCGATACCCTTGACCGCATCCAAGGACCCGAGTTCGTCGCGGACGACGTCCAGGCAACGGCTGGCAGCGAGCACTGCAGCCTCACGCGCCTGCTCGACTGTAACGTCCTGGCCCACACGCCCGGGATAGAGCAACCCACCCTCTCCGATAGGGAGTTGGCCGGAGACAAAGAGTAGATCGCCCACCCGGACCGCGCGTTCATAGAGCGGTGTGGACGTAACGGACTCAGCCATGAGAAACCTTCCAGACGTTCGAGAGACAGACGCGGCACAGTAGGTAAGCCACGTCGATCCACTTCCAAGAGTATTCAACATACAGTTTGAATGAAGCGGAGCTTTCAACGAGTATTACACATTTCGTTTACATGCGGTAGACCGAGCGTTATGCCCTAAAGGCGCCATTTCGCTAGTTCCCTTGGTATCGCACCAAGAGTTATCAAAATCTATCCAACAAAGTGTTGATCTTTGGATGTGACATCCCGCATACTCTCAACTGTGATTTGAATCTCTGACAGTCGGGGTTCAGGTCTTGCCATATCCGTCGTTCTGCTCATCACTGCCGACCGCGGGCGGGCCCAGAACGGCAATCACCTCGAATGCCTGGAAGCCCTGCAAAGGGCGGATATCCGCCGGGGCCCAGACCCCAACTCCGGCGGTTACGCCATAGACCATCAGGCCTCGCAGTTCGAGCTTCACATCCATAGGAAGGCTTCCCATGTCGATTCAGCCGCCCGTCACAGACTCCGGGCACGCAGACGCACCTGACCAAGTCCTGCACGCCGAGGATGCCGGTTACCAGAAAGGACTCAAATCCCGACAAATCCAGATGATCGCCATCGGGGGCGCGATCGGCACCGGCCTGTTCCTCGGCGCAGGTGGCCGCCTTGTCGCAGCCGGGCCATCACTCTTCATCGCCTACGCGATCTGCGGGGCCTTCGCCTTCCTGATCCTGCGCGCCCTCGGTGAACTCGTACTGCACCGGCCATCGTCGGGCTCGTTCGTCTCCTACGCCCGAGAATTCTTCGGAGAGAAGGCAGCGTTCACCGTGGGATGGTTCTACTGGCTAGTTTGGGCCGCGACGACGATCGCCGACACGACCGCTGCCGCGCTCTACATGAGCTTCTTCGGCAGGTACGTCCCCTGGATCGCCGCGGTCCCGCAATGGAGCTGGGCCCTCATCGCCCTGGTGCTCGTCCTTGCCCTCAACCTCGTCTCCGTCAAGGTCTTCGGCGAGATGGAATTCTGGTTCGCCCTCATCAAGGTCACAGCACTGGTCGTGTTCCTCCTCGTGGGCATCTATTTCGTCGTCTTCGGCACCCCTACCGGTGGCCCGGTCGGCTTCCAGCTCATCTCCGACAACGGCGGGATCTTCCCGAACGGCATCATGCCGATGGTCCTGCTCATGTCGGGAATCATCTTCGCCTACGGCTCAATTGAGCTCGTCGGCACCGCCGCCGGCGAGACCGAGAACCCGGCCAAGGTCATGCCGAAGGCGATCAACGCCGTCATCGCCCGCATCGCGGTCTTCTACGTCGGATCCGTCGTCCTGCTCTCACTGCTGCTGCCCTACACCGCTTACCAAAAGGGCGTGAGCCCGTTCGTGACGTTCTTCAGCTCAATCGGCATCAATGGCATGGACTCCATCATGAACCTCGTCGTGCTCACAGCCGCCCTGTCTTCGCTCAACGCCGGGCTCTACTCAACCGGACGAATCCTGCGCTCGATGGCCGCCGCCGGCTCAGCGCCGAAATTCGCGCTCCGAATGAACAAGGCGGGCGTCCCCTACGGCGGCATTGCCATCACCGCAGCAGTCTCCTTCCTCGGCATCCCGCTGAACTACATCGTCCCCGGCGACGCGTTCGAGATCGTCCTCAACATCGCTGCCGTTGGCATCATCGTCGCGTGGGCCGCGATCGTCCTGTGCCAAATCCAGTTTCAGCGGTGGAGCAGGAAAGGTTGGACCCAACGTCCCGCGTTCCGCATGCCCGGAGCCCCGTTTACCGGCTACCTAACCATTGCCTTCCTCGCCGTGGTCCTTGTCATGATCCTTATCGAATCCCCGTTGACCATGGTCGTAACCGCAATCGCGGTCGCGCTCATGATCGCCGGCTGGCACGCATGCCGCGAGCGGATCCGCCAGATCGCCGCTGCACGCGACGGCTACACCGGAGCGGCACCCATCGTCACCCACGCCACAGCCCGGCAGCCGTAACAGAACAGGACAACGGGGCGGACGACCATGACCCGGCAGTGGTCGTCCGCCCCGTCCCGATCGCTCTGCTGTTCGCCCCTCACACCACAGCTGCGAGAGGGAGCCCAATACGTCCCACGGAGGTGCTCCTCGATCGGGTGACCTGACTATTGGATTAACTGGGAAGTAAGTGGGCAACACCTGTCGCGCACTACTAACTGCCCCTTGACTAGGGAAAAGTCACCGTGGTCGTGCTGAAGCCCTACAGAATACCGGGTCAGGTCCTTGCCCTGCCGGGACCAGAGTGTGGCCCCGCTGTTGTCACGGATTCCGATGGCCCGGTAGCCGTCCCATTTGGGCTCGTAGATCAGCTTTCCGGGCAATGCCCCGGCACGCGGCATCTTCGTGACGGCCCGGGCCAGGGCGACTTTCACCGGCGGGGCAAGGCCCGCCGGCAGCCCGGTTCCGGCCGGCGGTCTAGCGGCCGTCATCGAGACCTTCGAGCGCGTCGATTTCGACCGCGTCCAGCAGCTCGGTGGTGCTGTTGCCGGTGACCCTGGCCAGCTCATCGAGCGCGATGAACCCGGTCCGGGCCAGGGCGATGGCCAGCTCAGCCAGATACCCGGCCCCGTTCCGCTGCGCCAGGTCGTCCAGGACCGCATGCATGCGCCCTGTCAGTTCGTTGGGGCCCTGGGATTCCTCTGCCGCCATGCGCATCAGCGTAAGCGCGGCCAGCCGCGGGTCATCGTAAATGGGTCCCATGGCCCCACGCTATACGCAGGCCCGGCTCAGTTGTCGGTGATGGACTCCAGCAGCCACTGTTCGGACAACGGGTCGCGGCGCAGCTCAAAGGTCCGCAGCACCGAGTTCGAGCCGAGGCGGACCTGCACGCGCCAGTATTCGATGCTGACCAGGTCGCCGCTGCCGACGGCCGCCGCGCAGCCCGCCGGCGCGGTCAAGGGTCAGTGTCAGTGCCAGCGGTGGGCTTCCAGCGCGCGCAGCAGGGGAGCGGGGTCGCCTTTCAGCTGGTCGACGGGGCGGGAACCGGCAAGTCGCTTGGATGGGGTGACCATCCAGAGCGTGAAGTAGTTGTGCGGGATCTGCAGCTCCAGCGCACGGTCAAAGAGCTCAACGACCGGCGGGCGGAGCTGGCCACCGGGGAGGAACTGGAATCCGGGGCAGAAGGTGCCGTCGTCGATGATCTGTTTACCGGACTAAGCCGATGGTTAACGGCGCGTGTCGCCGGTCTGGGACGAGCTGCTGCATTATCGGTTCCGGGTCCTCCATGAGTTCGGAGAGGCGGCGGTGGACCTGGTCCAGGGTCGGCAGCGTGAATTCCGTCCGGATCCCTGCCCACGTCTGCTCGTTGATGGGTCGGCCGTTCACTCTTCTTCGGTTGTTTCGTCGGCGTCGCTGATGCTGTCGAGCAGCCAGTGCGTGGAGAGCGGGTTCCGGCGGAGCGTGGCGGTCCGGAGGGCGGAATGGGTGCCGGAGCGGACCTGAACTTGCCAGTATTCGATGCTGACCAGGTCGCCGCTGCCGACGGCCGCGGTGCGGCGGGTGTCCCACCAGGCGTCTCTGCCGTACCAGTGCCGGGATTCCGTGTCGGGATCGACAAGCCAGATCCGTCCGTCGTGTCGGATGGCGAGGGGTTTGCCCGCCGTATCGAGTCGGACCAGTGTGGCGTGGTTCAGCGGGGCGGTGTCGATGATGGTGCTCATGGAGTGGTGCTCTTTCGTGATGCTGTCGTGCTGGTGTGTTTTGGTTAGGCGGCTTTGACGAGGGGGAGTTCATCCCAGTGCGTGGTGTAGCGGGGAGAGAGCATGTCCCTTTTCATGGTCCAGTCCGGTCCGCCCCGTATTCCGGCGTGGCCGAGGCCGATGGAGCCGCGCCCGTAGCGGCGAACTACGTCTTCCAGCAGGGTGCCGACGCGGCGTTCCTCGTGGGGATTTTCGAACAGAGCCAGCGGTGCCTGGTTGCCGGTGGGCCGCAGGTCGGTGACCATGATGCCGGCCCTGGCGTACGGGATGCCCTCGCAGATGCGGGGCAGCAGCGCGTGGGCGGCTTTGGTGAGCAGGACGGGATCGGCGGTGGGCATCGGCAGCGGCACGCAGACCGAGGGGTAGGAGGTGTCTTTCGGGTTGAAGTGTGAGGTGCCGGCGAACGCGGTGAGGACTTTGGTCTGGAGCCCGTGTTTGGCCAGCCGGGCCGAGGCCTGCTGGCCGTAGACGCTCATGACCTGCCGCATCCCGGCCGCGGTGGTGATGGGGGTGGCGAAGGAGCGGGAGAAGATGAGCTGGTCCCGGCTGATCCGTTCTTCCTCCATCGGGATGCAGGGGGTGCCCTGCAGTTCCAGGACGGTGCGCATCATGACCACGGAGAAGCGGTCCCGGATCATGACCGGATCGGCCCGGGACAGCTCCAGGATGGAATGAATCCCCAGAACGTTCAGCCGTTTGGTCAGCCGGGTGGCGACGCCCCAGATCTCAATCACCGACAGGCGGCGCATCAGGGATTCCCTGTCGGCGGCGGGGACGGAGTCCCAGTGGCAGACACCGTCGAAGGCCGGGTTGTTCTTGGCCCATTTGTTGGCCAGCTTCGCCAGCGTCTTCGTGGGTGCGATCCCCACGCAGACCGGTACCCCGACATTGCGCCGCACTGCAGCCTTGATGGTTCGGCCCAGGGCCAGGAGTTCGTCCGGGGTGCCTTTCACTCCGAGGAAGGCCTCATCGATGCTGTACACCTCCAGCCAGGCCGAATACCGGCCCAGCAGCTCCATCACCCGGGCACTGATGTCCCCGTACAGCTCGTAGTTGCTGGAGAGGGCAACGAGTCCCCATTCCTTCGCCCGCGGGGCGAGTTTGAACCAGGGCTCACCCATGGGGATACCGAGGTCCTTCGCTTCCGGGGACCGGGTGACGGCGCAGCCGTCGTTGTTGGACAGCACGATGACGGGCCGGCCCTCCAGGGACGGGTCGAACGCCCGCTCGGCCGAGGCATAGAAGCAGTTCACATCCACATGCGCGATCTGCGGCATCCGCCGCATGGTGGCAGGCTTAGACACTGCGCGCCTCAGACGTGATGCAGGCACCGGGTCGCGACACCCCAGATGACCAGATCCGCGACCGACGGGACCCGGATGTCCGGGTACGCCGGATTCTCCGCCTGCAGCACGACCCCGGCTCCGGTGAGCCGCAGCCGCTTGATCGTCAGTTCCCCGTCCAGGACGGCCACGACCACGGACCCGTCCCGTGGTTCCAGGGCCCGGTTCACGATCAGTTCATCGCCGTCACTGATGCCGGCGCCTTGCATGGAGTCGCCGGAGACCCGCACGACGTAGGTGCTGGTGATGTCCTTAATCAGGTGCTCATTGAGGTCGATCCGCCCATCAAAGTAGTCCTGCGCCGGCGAGGGATACCCGGCCGCGACGGGGACCGGAGAGATCAGCACCGACAACAACGATGCGCCCGCGTCTATCACGCGGGGACCGACAACAACGCCCACAACACACCTTTATTCGAATATATGTTCGATTCATTCAGTCTACTGGTGTGGGCCGACAAAAGAACTATTCAGGTTCCGGACCGGTCGCCGGCAGGACGGGTTGTACCCAATGGGGGGCGGCCGGAGGATTTGCAGGTACTAATCAGAACGTTGAAGGAGGCAGAAATTTGATGGCCCGATCAGTAGGGTGACTGCATGGATGAAACGCCGCGATTCCGTTCACCGCGATGGTGGCCTTGGGCCATCGCGGTCCTCCTCGTGATCACCGTGAACATAACGCTTCTGGGGTATAAACGGGGCGAGTGCGTTGACTACACAATCGAGTCTGGCGCTACGAGCATGTGTACTAGCGGCCCCGCGCTCAGCATGGATGGCACGTGGATTTTCGCGGCGGTGAGCGTGGCCGCCGTCGTCTACTTCGCGCGGCGCCTCGTGCATGCAGTTCGAGCCCGTGGGGACTAACCGGACACGGACAAGGTAACGAAGGCGCTAAAATAGCCCGGGCCCACACCAAAGCCGAACGATGCCGGCTAAACCTTTCGGCTGCGCCAGGTGGCCCGCCGCATCTACCGCACGCTCAACGCCGCCGCCGGCAGCGAAATTGGGGGTTGACGAGATATAGAAGCTTCATAGAAGAGTCGATGGTTGGAAACCACCCAGCCTGAGCTGTTCGGAGGGCTCCACCTGCCCCCAGTGGGCACAACCTGGTGAGGTCGTTTGCTGCCTGGCACCACGTGGTTTTTGTTGGGCAGATGAGGAAAGCCTCCGCGCGAGTCCAGGACTCAAGCGCGGCGACTCCCGGCTCTCCAAGCTGGGGGGACTGGAGAGCCGATGTAAGTGTACTAGCGGGCCTGACCTCATGGCCGCTGGAGACGCGACCTTCCGGTCACTGTCGGGGAGGGCGGCCACGGGTCCGCCCGGTCTGCCACCCGGGAGCTGCATCGTCCAGGAGCTTGACCTTCAGTGGGTCGAGTTCGCCGCGGCGGCGTTTGTACCGCTGGGTGTGGATCCATACCCCGAGGGTGTGTTCGCGCTCCGAATCGGTGCTTTGGTGGCGGGGCCAGTCGTTGCCTTCCTCGCGGTAGGCCACGAGCTGGGTGAGGTGGTCGTGCCAGCGGGCCTCGTCCTCGGCTTCCCTGCGGTTGTCGGCCCACCCGGGCACCCGGGCAAGGCCGTCGCTGTAGGCCGGGTCAAGGGTGCCGGCGGCTGCTTCGCGCCGCCGCGCGGTCATCCATCGCGACATTGACCTCTCACGTCTGTCACTGGATCGCCAGCCGGGAAGCCTGCCTTCGGCCGTGACCCAGGCGATGACCTCCTCCATGCGGGCAAGGTCCGTGGGGGAGGGGTGAGGAACGGGGGCGGCGCCGGCCGCGGCCTGGTGCTCGGCCTCAAGGCCCGGGTCCTGCCGGCGGGCAATGACCAAGTGGTATCCGACGGCGGCGGGCTCGGCACGCACGAGGGCAGCGATGCGTTTCCGGCTCAGCCCGAGCCGGTACATCAGCACCCATTCCGCGTCGGGAGCCCGCCGCAACCGCCTGTCCATAGTGGACCCATCCTGCCACGGCCCGTCGCAGGACTTTGCCGTGCCCAAATCTGTTGCTTTTGCCACCGTCGGAGCCTGCCTTGCCGGGGTGGCTCCGGTGCCGGGTTAGGTCAGGTCGGGCCGGGTGTCAGTCCGTGCCGTTGAGGTCGAAGTCCAGGTCGAGGTCCAGCGGCGAGTTCAGCCGTCTCCAGGTGGAGGTGACCGGTGCGGTGGTCAGCGCGCGGGCGATCGGCATCCGGTCTGCGGCTACGAGCTGGTCCAGGTTCAGGCCTGTCAGGGCGGCAATGTCTCGGATGGGGACCTGGAAGGTGCGGAACGGGCCAAGCGGGGGAGCCTCGTCGATGGCGCCGGGCCGCGGGATGTCGGGCAGGTTCGCGAGCTCGGGTGTCTGGTCCACGATGTAGCCGGTGGCGGCGAGGTCCCCGTGGTGGAGGAAGACGGCGACCTTGAAGTACCGCAGCGGGATGTTCACGCCGCGGTAGGCGGGGTCGGTGTCACTGAAGATCGGGCCCGTGAAAACGACGAGGCGCCGGCCGTTGTCGGCGGCGTTGTCCTGTAGGTAGGTTTCCAGGCCGAGCCAGAGGTTCAGGCCCTGGTTGAATGTTGCCGCCTGGGGTGCGGCGTTCGTGTAGTGGAAGGTGTCCTCGTTGGCGCGGGCTGCCTCGTCCCGGGTTTCGCCCCAGACGGCTGAGGCGCGGCGGACCAGGTGGCCGCGGTCGATGTCGTTGCGGGCGTAGATCTTCTCGCCGGTCTGCTGGTCTTCGCCCAGCCGGGGGTCGAGCCGCCACTGGATGCCGGAGCGGTCCAGGTTGATCAGCTTTGCCCCGTCTATCCCCAGGGCCGTCACCGCGGCCAGGCGTTTGTCCGGCCGCATGAGCACCGAGAAATGCGTGTAGGGCAGAAGGACCGTCTCGACCCCTGGCAGGGTCGGAACGGGCACCGGCACGCCGAGGAAGGCGGTGTCGAAACCGGGCCGGTCCGACAGGTCGCGTGGAGCAGCAGGGCCTGGTTCTAGCAGCAGTTCATCCATGCCCGGACCCTAACAGCCGCCGGTGACAACGACGTGAATTTAGCGCCTTCCGCTCAAAGGTCCAGGGCCCGAAGGCGGGGGAAACCCCCGGCCCGGCTAGCGGGCACCGCGGGTTCAACGACACTGCTTTCGGGCGTCCGCTGGCGCGGCCGGCTGTTGGGGCCAGTGTGTCCGTCGCAGGGCTCCGGACACCCCGGACCTGTTTGCCTACGGCGTTTTTTGGCTGCTGTCCTTCGGATTATCGTGCCCGCTCCGGCCCCCTCCAGCCCCTCCTTCGCATGAACGCAATCGCTACCGCGACCGTGACCACCAAGGACACCGGCGAGGTGATCCACGACGCCCCCGTTTTGGGGGATTACCACATGAACGACGGCTACGACTGGATGGAACTCATCGGCGAACACGGCTGGTCCGTGATCCCCAGCTGGGGCTGTGACGGGTGGGACCTCGGCAACTGGCCCTACGTCATGGTCGCCGGAATCCGGACCGCTGACCGGATCGGGAACCTGTTCGGCGTCGCCACGTACTGCGAGGGGGACGTGAAGACCAGCTACTACCGCACGAAGCGGGCGCAGTGGGAAGCGATCACCGAACACGCCTTCTTCTACTGGACAAGCGGGCAGGCCCACGGCCCGCTCGACCTGCCCATGGCCGCCGCGGAACTGCCCAGCCGCTACCGCGAACCGTATTCCGTCTTCGCAGACTAGCCACCCCTGTGCCGGTGCGGCCCATGGAACCCATGGGCCGCACCGGCACCTAACACCCCAGACAGGAGACACGACCATGACCGGAAACCCTGCACCGTTGAAGGGCCTCACCGCCCTGATCTACCGCGACGCCCTGGGCATCGACTATTCCAACCGGGGAATCTCGGCCACGGCAACGGAAGTCACCGTCGTCGGCCCCGGCATCGACCCCGTCTTTGAAGCCACCGAACAACGGCCCGCCGTCCGGATCATCAAGCGGGAGAACGCGAACGAGGCGACCTATCACGCCGAACCCCTGCCGACGGAGGATGAACCCGCGCCGTGGTACATGTTTGGCGGTGCGTTCATCTTCAGCAGCGACTCACGGTTCCGCGCCGGCATCGACTTCTACGGAGCCGTCCCGCTGCACGACCGCCGCGAGTAGGAGCCCGGTGGCCGGCCCCTTGTGTGGGCCGGTCACCGCGGGCGGCCCGCCGCCGGTGGCCGGGTGCCGCGGGGGTCGCCGGCGGGCGGACCGCCATTTCGGGAAAGTCCCGCAGGTGGCAAGGCCGGCGTGCCGGGCCACCCAGGGCTCGGGGCCCGGTCGGGCGGATCCCGTCGAACCTGGCAGGAAGCATGCTCGCGGGGCTCGCACCCATTCGGGCGTCCGCTGGCGCGGCCGGCTGTTGGGGCCAGTGTGTCCGTCGCAGGGCTCCGGACACCCCGGACCTGTTTGCCTACGGCGTTTTTTGGCTGCTGTCCTTCGGATTATCGTGCCCGCTCCGGCCCCCTCCAGCCCCTCCTTCGGGGGAAGCTGGCCGGTCACCCACCGYTCCCCGCCCGCCACATCCTCGGAAAAGGACACACCACCATGAACGACCCCATCAAGTTCACCGCCGCGGCCGACATCCTCGCGTTCATCCCGCACACGCTCGGAGAGGCCCCGAATGAATCCTTCGTCGCGTTGACCATGCAGGGAAACCGGCTCGGTGCCACGCTCCGCATGGACGCCCCGTTCGGCGCGGACCCGCTCGACTACGCCCAGACGCTGGTCAGCTACCTGACCGCCGACGAAGCAGCCACCGGCAGCATCCTCGCGATCTACACCGACGAAAACAGCTCCGACAACCCGCGCCCCTACTCCGAGCACGTCGCCGCGCTCCGCACCGAACTGGACATCGCAGGGATGCCGTTGCGGTACGCATGGATGGTCACCTCCGAAGTCTGGATGAACTACCTCTGCACCAACCCGTTGTGCTGCGCCGAGGAGCCGCTGGACGCGATCACCACCAGCACCGGAAACGCCGCCCTGATCTACGCCGGAAGCAACATCACCGGATTCACCGAACCGGCACCGTTCACCGGGGACGCCGGGACCCGCGAAGCCATCGCGGCCTACCGCCCCGATGGATGGCCCGAAGCACTGGAGAACAGCCGATCCCAATGGGACCAGGTGCTGGGGAACCCCGCCACCCTGACCGCCCGGACCGCGCAGGAACTGGCAGGAGCATTCCAGCACCCCACCACCCGGGACTACCTGATGACCGACGTCATCACCAGTGCACCGGATCAATTCACGTCCGTCATGCTCGGAGTGTTCCCGACCCGCCCCGACTGGGCACGCGTGGACACCGCCCAGGAAGTCGCTTTCGAACTGATGAAGGCAACCCCCGAAGGGCAGCGCGCCCCGGTGCTGTGCCTGATCGGCTGGCTGGAATGGCTCAAAGGCAAGTCCAGCTTCGCCGCCCGGTACTTCAAGCTCGCACTGGAGGACACCACCGACTACCGCCTCGCCGTGCTGCTGGCCGAACTCGTGAACCGCGGGCTCGTCGCTGACTGCGCACGGAACCCGGAAAAATCCTACGCACGCCCGAAGAACCGCTAACCGAAGGGACTGAGGCCGGGCCCCACACAAAGGGGTTCGGCCTACCCGTCGGGATCTTGCCCCAGGTGCGCGGCGGCCTCCCCCGCTCCGCTCCGCCGGCCGCCGATGGCGCGACAACAGCGCGATCAGGAATGTAGGGGCGAGGAATTAGGAGCTGGTACAAGAGGCCGTAACCGCACCCGACTCGAAGTGCTTAGACCACAGTCTCTGAGTCTCGGGCCTTATCCATTTCGTATGAGCGCAACCCGTGCTTCACTCCGAGGCGAATGATCCAATACAGGGCCATTACAGCGAGAACTACAGTCCCAGCGACCACAACCACGCCGATGACTATCGAAACCATGTCCAAAGTCTTCCCCCATATGAGATCGTTTCTGCAAGCTTCTCACGAGGCTTTTCTATAGGAACATCTCCGCCGGCCGCCGGTAACGCTGGCGCGGGCGCGGCCCCAACACCGGTGAACGCGCAGGAACTCCCGCTAGTGTGAAAGGACACCGCGTCCGACACACCAGGCAAGGAACCCCAGCTGTGGCCGATGAGATCCGCATGACCGAGGAAGACACCGTAGCCCCGGGCGCCAACCAGCTCGAAGACGTGCTGGAGCTGAGCCTGCTGACCGCGGGCCCGCACACCGGCCCGGTAGACTTTCCCGTGAAAGACCACCGGCTCGACGAGCCGTAACCCCTGCAGCATCGACGCTGCACCCTAAGATTTCCTTTTTCCGAGGGAAACAGAAAGAGCCGGCCCTTGTGCCGGCTCTTTCGCCTTAAGACAAGAAGTCCCGCGCCGCGTCAGCCGGCCGTTCCCAGGACCGTGACCGGAGTCTCCGGTCCGGCCCCACGCACCACCCGGGCCACAATGACGACGACAGCGACGCCCGCCGCGATCAGCAGAATGATCAAAAGGTGCCACAGCTCGAGTCTCAACGGTTCCCCAATTCATAGAGTTATTCTTTCGATGCACCCTACCTGCCCACCGCTAGCTGCTCCGGCTCGAATCATGCTCGCGGGAACGTACGCGCCACACCCAGAAGACGGCGGCCATGACGCCATTCAGCCCCGCAATAAACACATCGCCGGCCGCTGCCCGTCCGATGGCCAAGTCAATGCCGACCAGGACCAGCGAACCCAAGGCAACGCAGGAAAAGACCACTGCCAGAACCAGCAGCGCCTTCCGGGGCAGCACCGCGCGGCCCGGCCGCGCAGCGCGCCCGTTGGTTCGGGGCGAATCAGCATCAGTCATGCCCCTCACAGTAGGACCAAAGACCAGAACGGGCGTCCGCTGGCGCGGCCGGCTGTGGGGTCCAGTGTGTCCGTCGCAGGGCTCCGGACACCCCGGACCTGTTTGCCTACGGCGTTTTTTGGCTGCTGTCCTTCGGATTATCGTGCCCGCTCCGGCCCCMTCCAGCCCCTCCTTCGTCGGGGCCTGCGGCCCGCGCAATCGGCTCCGGCGCTCCTWMGTCGCTTATTTCCTGCGCAGATTGCACGTCCCTGGCCCTKCGGGTGGACMGGGCCTCCGTCGGGCACAGCTCCGCAAGCTTCGCCAGCAGCCAAAAAACAACGGGGGGAGAAGGGGAAGCTGGCCGGTCACCCACCGMWCCCCGCCCGCCACATCCTCGGAAAAGGACACACCACCATGAACACCACACCCACGCTGGAACAGCTCAACCCGGCCACCCTGACGGTCGACGTCAACGTCCGCAAAGACGCCGCCCTGTCGGCCAGTTTCGTAGCCAGCATCAAGGAACTCGGAGTCCTCGAACCCGTGATCGCCCACCGCAAGGACGACGGCACCGTGCACGTGCTGATGGGCCAGCGCCGCACCCTCGGAGCCGTCGAAGCCAAGCGCGACTTGATCCCCGTCATGATCGTTACCAGCCCGGAAGAAGCCGACCGGCTCATCACGCAGGTCGTGGAGAACATCCAGCGCACCGAACTCACCGAAGCCGACGAGGCCGAGGCCTACCACCAGCTCTCCCTGATCGGCGTCTCGGCCGCCGCGATCGCCAAAAAGACCGGACGGACCAAAACCACCGTCGAAAGCGCCCTGAAAGCCAAAGCCACCACCGCGGGTACCCAGGCACTGCACAACGGCTACACCGTCGAACAGGCCCTCATCCTCGCCGAATTCGAGTCCGACGAGGACGCGACGGCCGAGCTGGAATCCGTCATCAAGGACGAACCCGAATACCTGGACCACATAACCCAGAAACTGCGGGACGAACGCGACTCCCGCGAACAGCTGGCCGCACTGAAATCCGCACTCGAGGCCGAGGGAAAGACCATCGTGGAGGACGCCGGGCACTACGGCGACCACGACACCCTCCGCGTGGATGCCTTGAAGCGGGCCGACGGGGAACCGGCCACCGACGAGGACGCCAACGCCGTCCTGATCAGCACCGACTACCGGCGCCAGCACACCGCCGTCCCCGTCATCACCGGCTGGAAGGAACTGGGCTTCACCCCGAAGTACGAACGCTACGACGGCGGCACCCAGGCACAGAAGGGACCGATGACCGAAGAACAGAAGGCCGAACGGAAGACCCTGATCGCCAACAACAAGGCCATGGAGTCCGCGACCAAGGTCAGGCGCGAATTCGTGAAGACCCTGCTGTCCCGCAAAGTCGCACCGAAGTGCTGGCAGTACTTCACCGTCCACGCCATCACCCATCACCCCGAAACCGCCAGCGGCTACGACGGCAAGGTCGCCACCGAGATGATCGGGGCCAAGACCGGCGAGGACACCAACCGGTGGGGCCGGAACCCCCTGCGGGACCACACCGCCGCCACGACAGCCCGGCCCGAGTTCTCCCTGATCGCCCTGATCTGCGCAGGGTATGAAAAGACCATCCAGAAAGACTCATGGCGGAGCGCCGAAAAGCGGCACTTCCACTACCTGAACCAGCTCGTCTCCTGGGGCTACACCGCCAGCGACGTCGAGCGCGTCATCATCGACAAGCACACCGCCGAAACCGACTAATCTGAAAGTGTGCCGGGCGGCTGACCCCCCAATACAGCCGCCCGGCCACACATCCCATGAAGGGCCGGGAACCTCCCGCAACGCGGGCGGTCCGCCGCCCAGGGCGAACCACAGCAGCCACTCACCAGCGGCGGACCGCCGTTGGCGCGACCGGGCACGACCTGCCTTGGACACCGCGCACCGGCAGGGCCGCCCACGGGCCCCCTGCCCAAGGACACAGACCTGGCCCGCGCGATCACAGTCCTTGCCGGTGATCAGCACCCCCAACTTCCGCAGCTTCGAAGTGGCTCAACACATCACTGCCGGGCTTTTGTCATCACCCATCGGCCGCACCTGCGTTCATTGTTTCCCCAGGCCGGTCAGCAGCCGGGAAGAATGGCCGTGGACGACAGCAGGAGCGGGCGGGGACCCTGCCGTGTGCAGATGCGGCGAATCCCGGGGCGGCTTCTACCGCGGCTCTATTCCGGGGACCGGGTGCCGGGTGGCTCAACGCCTCTTTGCTGACGGTCTCACCGGCGCGAATGGTCACAGAAGTGCAGGCAAAAACATCTAGAATTAGCGGCTAAACTCCTGTTCATTCAGTTGAATGATTGGTAGAATTGAGGCAGCAGTACAGAGCAGACGAACCTAACTAAGAGTGATACGAAACCGAGGACTGACCATGACTGTCACCATTTACACCAAGCCCGCAGGATGCTTCGGCTGCACCAAGACCAAGCAGAAGTTCACCGACGCCGGCATCGCCTTCACCGAGGTCGACGTGACCACCAACCGGCCCGCCTTCGAGTACATCACCGAAGAGCTCGGCTACTCCCAGGTCCCCGTCGTGGTCTACGACAAGGACAATACAGAGGACCACTGGTCCGGGCTGAACCCGGACAAGATCGCCAGGGTCATCGGAATCGAAGCCGGCACCCGGGAAGACGCCCTCGCATGAGCGGCGGAACGGCCATTACCGTCATCGGCAACCTCACCGCCGACCCGGTGCTGCGGTCCACCGGATCCGGATCCGGGACCGCCTTCGCCTGCTTCACCATCGCCTCCACCCCAAGGACCCTCGATCCCCGGACCGGTCAGTGGGCCGACGGGAAGACTGTGTTCGTGCCCGCCACGGCATGGCGCGGCACCGCCGAACACGTCGCCGCGTCCCTGACCAGGGGGATGCGCGTGATCGCCACCGGAACCCTGAAACCCCGGTCCTACACGACGAAGGCGGGGGAGGCGCGCACCGTCGTCGAGCTCGAGGTCGAGGACATCGGCCCGTCCCTGCGCCACGCCACCGCGGTCCTCACGCACACCGGGCCCGGCCCGGAGCAGGACGAGGAGTTCCCTCCGGACAGGTTCAGCCTGTCCCCCCGGGAGTTCGGGGATGATGAGGCTTGGTTCGGCCTGGCCGCCAACCCGGCCGGCCACATTAACCTCTCCTCCCCTGATACCGAGCCGGCCTTCTAAATACTGTCCGCGGCCACGGCCAAGGCTGGCCGTGAGCTGTCTGCAGCACTAGTCTTCAGACAGCACCGTCCCGCCCGTCCACTGAAAAGGCTGATCCATGACTCACAATGATGAACTCCGGGCCTGGGCCAAAGGCACCTACACCCTTGAGGCGGCAACGGAGCTCCTGTTGCGCGCCTTCGGCGGCCGGTTTGCCCGGCTCGGGCAGCCATGGGTGAAGCAGGAGGACGGCGGCGGAAACGTGTGGATCGATTTCGCGGCCATCCCGGAACACGTTGACGGGCTCTCCGGCGGGGAGCGGCGTTTCCTGCTGCTGGCCACCTCGGTAGCCGACGCTTATTCGGTCGATCTAGGCAAGGTTGTTCCGGGACTGGACCGGGGCAACCTTGACCTCCTACTGGCCGCCATCGCCCACGCCGGCGGTAGCCACGAGCACTCGGATGTCCGGACCACCGACGACGGAAGCATGAGCCTGAAGCCCGGATACCTGGACAGCCTCCACCCCTGGCCCCAGGCGCCGGATGCCGGCTAAAAAAATTCCGGCGTTCACCCCGTACTTCACCGAGGAACAGGCCGGGCAAGTCCGGGCGGCGTTCCTGGCCACCGGCCGGCTTGAAGGGGACGCGAGCGTGTCGGACTTCATCGTCCGCGCCACGATGCGGGAAGTGAAACGCTTGCAGCGCAAACACAACCAAGGCAGGACATGGGAGCCCGCCCCGGCCGGGACGCTGAGGCACGGCCAGCGCACCCGCGAAGAGATCCGCCAACGCGACACCAAGGACAACTGACCCATGCCCGGAAAGACCACGGAACCGGCCCAGACGCCGCCGGCCCTCAACGGCCGGGTATGGCCGAGAATGCTGACGCTGGATCAGGTGAAGGAGATCCTGAACGTCAACAGCCCTCTGGTGTATACGCTGGTGCGCAGCGGGGAACTGCGGGCCGCGCAGTTCGGCGGCCGGAACGTCTGGCGCGTCCGGGAAGATGACCTGCTGGCCTACATCGAAGCCGCCTACGACAGAACGGCCCAGCGGATCGCGGCCGGACAAATCCCGGAAACCACCGAGGACTGACCCGCCTATCCCTCCGCCGCAAACCCTTGTGGGGGAGAATTAAGGCATGTGCGGCAGGTATGTGATGTCCAAGGCGACCGGGGATCTCTTGCGCCATTTCGAGGCGAAGGAAGTCGAGGGCAGCCCGCCGCCGCCGAGCTGGAATGTGGCGCCGACCCAGGACGTCCCGATCATCGCCGAGAGGCTGGATGAGGACGCCGTGGAGCGCCGGCTGCTGATCGCCCGCTGGGGCCTCGTCCCGTCCTGGGCGAAGGAGGTGAAGATCGGTTCGAAACTGATCAACGCCCGGAGCGAATCCATCCTGGACAAGCCGGCCTTCCGCAAGGCGGCGATCAAACGGCGCGCCCTGATCCCGGCCGAGGGCTACTACGAGTGGGAGAAAACCCCGGACGGGAAGAAGATCCCGCATTACCTCCACTCCGTGAAGAACGAGCTGCTGGCCTTCGCCGGGCTTTATGAGTTCTGGCCGGATCCGTCCCTGCCCGTGGATGACCCGCACCGGTGGCTGCTCAGCTGCACCGTGTTGACCACCATGGCCCACGACTCCCTGGGCCATGTCCATGACCGGGCCCCGGTCATCGTCCCGCCGGAGATGTTCGGTGACTGGCTCAATCCCGGCACCACCGACAAGACGGAGGTGCAGAAGATCCTGGATGCCATTCCCGAACCGGTGTTGACGCCGACGGTGGTCACGGACAGGGTGAACAGCGTCCGCAACAACGGCCCTGAACTCATCGAGCCAGCCACCTGACCCATGGAACAACCCGCCGGCCTGCGGCGCCAATTCAACGCCCCTGCTGGAGCCGCAGCGACGCCAGGCCGTAGACCGGATAAACGGACGACGGCCGCCACCTAAAGGTGACGGCCGCTCCTGCGTTTGGTGCACCCGCTTGCGGGTGTTTCTTTGTGGTCCTTGGCTGAAGAAAGCCGGCCCACACCTCTGGCGCGCCGGACGCACCCGGCATGACCCATGGGGAAGGACCCGGCAGCCCGCTAGGGCTGTGTGGTGGCGGCGGTCAGAACACCACCGTGCGGGGCAGCGGAGGCCTGTCCGGCGGTCTCGGCCGGTGAAGCTTTCCGCCGGCGGGTGACGGCGCCGGGTTCGAGCCCGAGCTTCTTCAGTTCTTCGGTGCTCCATCCGTCTCTGGTGGCCCGGACGTAGGCGCGTTTGTCGTCGCGTTCGGCTTCGGCGAGCTGTTCCTTGAGGTCCGCGACCCGTTGCCGGGACTTGACCAGTGTGGTGACGGATTCGATGCGCGAGTCGAGCAGCGCGCGGGCCTGGTTACGTGTCTGTTCAAGGTCGAGGTTCGCCATGCCACCCACCCTAACCCGCCACCCATCGGCGTCTGCCGAGACACGCGGTGACCCGACGGCGTTCCGGAATCGCGGCGGAGCAAGCTATACATTTACACGGGTGTAAATGGCGTGTCGCTCACGCGCCTGCGGCGGTTTGCTTGGCACACTCGGTGGTGTGGTCCCCGGTTTCGGGGTCGCTGCGCTGGGCTTTCAAGGGGACGGGGGAGTGCGTGACTGAGCAGAATGAGTCCCGTCCGCGCCTGTCCAAGCGCCGCCGTGAGAACTCGCCGGCGGGGACGAAGAAGCGCCGCGAGGTATGGGTGACCGCCGGGGAAGAGGCGGCGCTGGTTGCCCGGGCCGCCCGGGAGAAGGTTACTGTCCCGAACCTGCTGATCACCGCGGCCCTGTCCGAGACTGCTGAGACGCCGACGGAGCGGAAGGCGGCGATGGCGGAACTGATGGCCCTGCACACGCTCCTGGCGCGGGTGTCGAACAACGTGAACCAGATCGCCCGGCATGCGAACGCCGGCGATGAGTTCCCGCAGGACGCGAAGGCTGCGCTGGCTTATGTGCGCGAGGTCGCGATGCGGATTGACCGGACCATTGAGGGGCTGATGTAGCCGATGATTCCCAACATCACCCGCGGCTCCAGGATGTCCGGACTGCTGCTGTATCTGGCCTCGACCGATGCGGATAAGACGAAGAACTCCCACACCGATCCGCACCTGGTGGCCGGGGATGCAGCGATCATGGCCTGGTACGACGACGGCGTCCTGGACCGCGATGACGCCGTGGCGATCGCGAAGCACCTGGACCAGCCCCGGAAGTCTTTTGGCGTCGAGATTCTGCAGAAGGATTTCCGCTGGGACGCGGCATCGAAGCAGCGCGTGGAGAACGGGCACAAACCGGCGGATGTCTGGCATTGCTCGCTGAGCCTCCGCGCCGAAGAGGGGCCGCTGACGGATCAGCAGTGGGGGGACATTGCCAACGACTTCGTCGACGCCATGGGCTTCACCGAAGCCAGCGGCAAAGCCCAGTGCCGCTGGGCCGCGATCAACCACGGCACGTCCGAGAACGGCAATCACCACATTCACATCGCGGTGTCCCTGGTCCGTGAAGACGGTACCAAAGCCTCCACCCACGGCGACTACAAAAAAGCGCAGCAGACCTGCCGGGCACTCGAGACCAAGTACGGTCTGGAGCAGCTCTCCACGGTGCACGCCGCCCGCGGTTACGACCGGGCCGAAAAGGCCACCGCCGTCAGGGACGAGCGCGAAATGCACCGGACATCCCTGGCACGGAAAGTACGGGCCAGCGCCAGCGCCTCCGGGTCCGAAGCGGAGTTCGTCCGCCGGGCACGAGACACCGGCCTGCTGGTGCGGCCGCGGTACGCGAAGAACACCACCGACGTCGTTGTCGGATACTCCGTAGCCGAACGTCCCGCCCGGGGTGAACGTCCCATTTGGTTCGGCGGCGGGACCCTCGCCTCTGACCTCAAACTCGGTGCCCTCCGGGAGGAATGGCCCGACACCCCGCAACTGGCGACCGAGGCTGCGGCGGAGTGGAACGCAGCTGCCCGGAATAAACGCACGGTCACCAGGACCGGCCCCGAGAACGCAACACCGCCGCCGGAAGCGTGGGTGGAATACACCCGCAACGCGGCTGAATTGGCTGACCAGCTGCGCACTATTCCGCGTGATGATCACGCGACCTGGGCGAAGGCTGCACGGGACGTCTCCGGGGCGTTCGCGGCATGGTCCTACCGGCTTGAACCAACCCCCGGTCCGTTGGCGGCCACCGCCGCTGAACTGTCCCGCACCGCCCAGTTGCGCGCACCAAGGCAGCACAGCAAACCTGTCGCTCTCCCGTCGATTGCCGGTACGGCCATGTTGTTCATGGCCGCATCCAGCAAGGATAAGACGGCCGCGCAAACGGCACTCATGGTGCAGCTGATCAATACCGCCTTTGCCGTGTATGAAATGCACGCCCAGTCCGGGCGGACCCGTGAGGCGCAGCGCATCCGGTCGGTGGTCGAGGAGCGGCTGGCCCCGTTCACCGGGACCATGCCCAAGGCGGTTCCGGTGGGCGCCGGGCAGCAGCCGGCTCCCGACGTTGCAGTGGCGCCGAGGGCGATTGATATTGCCCGGCGCGGCATGGTCCCCATCCGCCCCGGGTCAGTGGTGCCGACGACGCCAACACCGGCGACGCCGGCCAAGACCTACCAGCCCAGCCGGCGCGACTCCGGGCCGGGCCTGGACTGATAGACCACCACCAACTGCAAGGGGAACAGCATGAGTGAATCAGATGGCATGGATGACGTCCTGGACGGCGGTCTGCGGCAGTCGCTGATGATCGCCTCACGCATCGCAGAGACCCTGGCACGCCGCCGGCAGGAATCCCAGCGGCAACAGGAACACCAGGACGCCCAGACAGCGCACGAAGCCAAGGCTCGCCTCGGGGCTGAACGCAGCGCGGCCCGCGCAGCGCTGGCGCCCGTGGAGAAGGACCAGTGGTGGGACAAGGCACAGCCCAGTGACATCGCCACGGCACACGCCGTCGCGACAAGCTGGAAGGACCACGACCCGGCCGCACTGGCAGCCTCGGAGAAAATCCGTCAGGAAGTTCTCACCCGCTACGGCATCGACACCCACGACGTCGGCGCGGACGCAGCCTACCTTGAGTCAGGGATCCAGACCATCACCACCGGGAAGGCCCGGCAGGATGAGCTGGACCGTAGGCAGGAAGAGACCCGCACGGCCGCCGCCCAACACGGGAAGGCCATGCAGCTGCTCGCAGCGGCCCGCACGGAAGAATTCCGCGCCCAGGCCGCGACACTGGCCCCGGAAATGGAACGCCACCAGGTACCTGCCGAGTACCTGGCCAACCCCGAACTGGCCCAGGCCTTGCAGGCCGCCCACAGCGCGAAGACCCCCACGGCAGTGGCGGCAGCGGACGCTACCGTGCAGGAACGTCTGTTCCTTATCGGCAAGGACGGGATCAATGGTCCCAACATTGACCAGCTGCGGAAGGAAACCACCGCGATCGTCAACGGCGCCGGCGACTCCCACTTCGAGGATCCCGCGTTCGTGAAAGCCGCCAAGGACATGCACGAAGCCAGGCTCCTCGCCGAGGGCGGGTTCAAAGGCTCCGAGCGGACCTCAGCTGAACAGCGTTACGAACGAGCGGAAAAGGAACTCTTCGGCCGTATGGAAAGCGTCGGCCGCGAGATCGAGAACCGCGTCAACGGTAACGACAGCAGCCGTTTGACGGACCAAAGCCTCAAAGCGGAGACTACGTCGGCCGCCGATTACGGCTCGGCCGAACACCACGAGAAGTTCGCTGAGTCCCTGGCAACCACCGGCGCTAGCGAAACCCAGATTCGGGGCCGCCTCGCCGCAGCCCGCAGTGAGGGCACACACCCTAATTCGGCAGTAACCATGGGCAAGGGCGCGGCCAAAGCCAGAAAGTCTCGCACTGGGGCAGCAGTAGGGGCTTTACGAGGTAAGAACGGCCTCAGCCGGTAGGCACACCGCAACAGGGGCTGCCATCAGGCAGCGCCTGTTGGGGAGTTTCCCGATCCGGCGGCGGCATATTGCTCTGGCACTGCGTAATGCGGGGAATGCACCGACGCCGTCCGCGGCTGAGGACGGCACACTGACGTCTTTCGGTCCTTGGAGGTGGGAACAGCGGCGCATTGGTGTACGTTGCTGTCTCGTCAGAAGAACATCGTAGAAATCATCAGAAACGAGAATCACCTAAAGTGGCAACCGATTACGACGAAGTCCGTTCCGACGTCAAGGAATCCCAGGACCGTTCCTTGGAGGCATTGCAGTCCGCGAATGCCCCGGATGCCCGCAGCGTCGTCACGGAACTGGACGAGGCCGATGCGCTCGATGCGGGCCTCACCCCCGGGGGGGAGATCGTCGCCGAGGAGCTCATTGTTCAGGTCATTCCGCAGGCCGCGGATGAGTTCACCTGCTATTCCTGTTTCCTTGTCCGGCACCGGTCCCAACTCGCGCGCGAAAGCAACGGCCACTCGTACTGCATCGAATGCGAAGGGTAGGGCATCCATTCATCGTGGATTCTTGCCCTGATATGGGGAGTTGGTTGTTGCGGGTCAGGCTGCCTGGGTAGCCGTTGCTGCCAGGGCCGCGGTCTCAGGGGCGAGGATGCTCAGCCTGTAGTCGGACTGGAGCGGATCGACGCGGGCAGGCAGATGGTGGGATCTCGAGCAGGCCCGGAGTTCTTCCAGCGCGTCGGGCTCGATCCGGGCCCGGGTCATATCAAGCTCTAAGGCCATGTCCGTGGTGAGCGAGTTGGCGCGCTTCATCACTGCATACAGGCCGTGGACGCTTTTGGATGTCACATGACCCTGCGCGGCAACCTGGGCCTTTGCGCAGTCGAGGTCCACCCGGACCAACACCCGAAGCTTGTCTGTCACGAAATTTCTCCGCTCTATGTTGGGGTGCCACGACGCTGTAGCGACCCCGAATAACCATAGACCAAATGTGATCCACGCAACACCATAAGAGTGGGTGTCTTCCAGCGAGGAGCGGGGCCGCTCTTCCGCCGTTGATCAGCGCCTGCCCGGGCCTGGTTGAACGTTTGGATTTCTCACCCGTAAGGCATTCACGGCTTCCATCCGCCGTCGGAGCACCCGAACCAGCGATGCTGTCAGGACGCCGAGGACTCGCTGAAGCCAGGCCGCACAGCAGTGGGTAAGCTTCGAGCCCGGCCCCGGATTACTTTATTGCAAAATACGCACTTTATGAGAAACCAATAAAGTGAAGTAAATCTTGTAAGATTCGGGACATGGATCCAGTGAACAACCCCTACACTCCGAACGCGGGTGCGACGCCGGAAATTGTCATCGGCCGTGACGATCTCCTTGAGGACTTCCGGGTCCTCCTGCGGAGGCTCGACAAGGGCCGCACCAATCAATCCATGATCGTCACCGGGCTTCGCGGTGTCGGTAAAACCGTTTTGTTGGGGGAGTTCCGTCAGATAGCCGAAGAGTTCAAATGGAAGGTGCTGGAGCTCGAGGCCAGCAAGCACGATGACGACCACTTCCGCAGGACTATCTACTCGCAGCTGCGGGCCGCGCTCTACCAGATTTCACCACGGGCCAAGTGGGGAGACAAAGCACGGAAGGCTGCCCAGGTCCTGCAGTCCTTCAGCCTTTCCATCGATCCTTCCTCGGGTATCCCGACCCTGTCACTCGATGTCGACGCCGCCGAAGGATTTGCCGATCACGGCAGTCTTACCCTGGACCTGACGGACGTCCTGGTTTCGATAGGCGAAGCCGCCAGGGAACACGGGACGGGCCTGGTGCTGCTGTTCGACGAGGTCCAGTTCCTGAGCCAATCACAACTCGAAGCCGTCATCCAAGCGATCCACAAATCGGTGCAGAGAAAACTCCCGGTAACGTTTGTCGGTGCAGGACTGCCCCAGATCGCCGAGCTTGCCGGCGACGCAAAATCCTACGCCGAGCGGCTCTTCAAGTTCCCGAAACTCGGATCCCTGGATTTCGAAGATGCCAAGAAAGCACTGGCCGAGCCAGCGCACATCGAACATGTGCACTTCGAGGACGATGCACTGGTCCGGGCCTTCGACCTCACTGAAGGCTACCCATACTTCGTGCAGGAACTTGGGTACCAGGTGTGGGCAGTCGCAGACGGCGACTCCATCACCTTGGAAGATGTTGAAGATGCAAAGGACGCCTACGAGGCAAAACTTGATTCCTCGTTCTTCCGCGTCCGGCTCGACAGGGCCACCCAGCTGCAGATCGCCTACATGCGCGCCATGGCACAGCTGGGCCCCGACTCCCAAAAGGCCGCCGACGTCGCCGCTGTCATGGGACGCGAGTCCACCCAGCTGGCCCCTACACGATCCGAACTCATCAACATGGGCCTGCTCTATACGCCCGCCCACGGCTACGCCGGCTTCACCGTGCCGCACTTTGACCGGTTCATGCTGCGAGCCGTCCCGCACCTGGACGTCCCCCCGGTGCAAAAGAGGCGCACGAAACCGAAGAAATAACCGCCCGTCCAGGCCCGGTCGACTACTGGCGCGACGTGATTCACCGGCCGGGAACAACAAGTCCCAGCGGGAAACGACACCCCGCTGGGATTCACAAGATTCATCAGTCTTCACCCGAACTGTGCATCACCCTCCAGACTGCAAACTCCGTCAGATTGGCATCTAAGAGTGGGGCTAAGGGCGTCCAGGAAACGCCTTCAGGACCCTATTCTGACGGTGTTTAAGTCCCAGCCTGACGTCAGGTTGGGGTGTGCCTCAACTGGACGGTCACCAGGACACCCAGGCCAGAAATCATAGGCCCAACGTGCTTCCGACGCCGGCCGGAAAGCCAACGGCCGAGAAGATCCCTGACGAAGCGCAACGGCAAGCACGTCTCGACGCGGAACGCGCAGTCCAGGAGCAGCAGCGAACAGAAGAGCCGGGAGGGCCTGGCTGGTCTCTAAAGGCCATCAGAGCCCCCGTTGACCGCAGTTACCCGGGATGACTCCTAGAGGTCTGCTGTCCTCCCAGCCAACCTCAAACCTTGGTTGGGCATAATACGACCGAAGCTTCGGTAAACCGCTATTTGATCGGGGCTTCGCCAATTTGGGCATCCGAGGCTCTGCTAAGGCCAGACGAGATGCTTGCCTTCATGTACCAAGAAGGTTCTTCATGACGCCAAAGGGACTCTCTGTCCAACATTCAGCCCCGCGGCCCATCCGCAGCGGAACGACCCATGACGATCGCGCAGATCCATGCCTGAATTGCGGCTGCAGAACACTGCACTGAGGTGAGGCCAGCCACTGATCGTTCACCTCAAGCCTGCCCGGCCACCAAATCCTGGAGCACCGACGAAGATAAGCCCGTCCCGAAAGACGCCGGCCCGGATCGGAGGTTCTCATGAATGTACTCTGGAGGTCAATATCGATCTCACAAAATTGGGGGAGTAGTTGACGTCAGTCGAGGATGTATCTTTTCCTGTCCGAAAGCGGAAGGTCAGGCCTCCTGTCGATCCTGAGGAGCTGTTCGGTTCCCTGCCTAAGACACCGACACGAGCACCAGTACTTTGGGCTCACCAAGCGGATCAGCTTCGCACGTTTCATAAGGAATACAAAGATAATTCAGATGTTGCACTCGAGCTCCCAACGGGTTCGGGGAAGACACTCATGGGACTCTTGATTTCGGAGTGGCGTCGACGTGCCCTTTCAAATCGGACGGTATACGCATGTCCCACCCAGCAGCTTGCGGAGCAGGTGCATGCGTCGGCTATAAGACAGGGCTTGGAAACGGTGCTGTTGATCGACAGCCACAAAGGTTGGAATCCCGCAGATGTAAATGCTTATACGCGGGGCAGCGCTACGGCAGTGACGACTTATAGTCACATCTTCAATCAGTACTCGCGTTTCCCGGATGCTCAAGCAATTGTTTTTGATGATTCTCACGCGGCGGAGAACTACGTTGCTGAGTCTTGGGCGGTCACTATCTCGTCGAAGTTGTCTGCGTATAAGCAGATGTTCGACGCGTTAGTCGAGGATCTTGATGAGGTCCTCATTCAACGTATGACTTCCCTAGAAGCTGATGGGGAGTCGGCACCGGAGGTGCGGATGCTTCCGTTTGCGGTAGTTGCGAAGAACAAGGCTGCGCTGGCTTTGGTTCTAAAGTCGGCTGTGCAGGAAAAAGACGAACTCAAATGGAGCGTCCAGCGGTTGCTTCCTCATCTGGACTCATGCCTCTTTTATGTGGACCAGAAGAGTTGGTACATCCGGCCGATGATTCCACCCACATACCTGCATGGGCCATTCGTAGATCCAGTCCAGCGGATCTATTTGTCGGCAACGATAGGTCGGGGTGGCGAATTGGAGCGCGCTTTCGGACGCCCTCTCATCGCCAAAATCGGAGTGCCGGATGCGTGGGAAAAGACGGGCAGCGGCCGGAGGTTCTTCGTGTTCCCCAGTCTGGCCGAGGAGGATATTCAAGACGCGTCTCATGCAGGTGAGGATGAAGAACCGTTGACGAAGCAACTTCTCGATTTAGCCGCTAAACGACTCATACTCGCACAGAACACTCGCGCGACTGACCAGATTGCTTCTGTTCTGAAGCTTGATGATGATGAAACCTACCGCGTGAACAAGGGGCAATTCAATGCCTTTGTAGGCGCAACTAATGGGACACTGCTCGCGGCTAACCGGTATGACGGCATGGATCTTGCCGATGACGTCTGTCGGATGATGCTTATGGATGGCCTCCCTGCCGCAAGCCATCTCCAAGATCGTTTCTTCGAGTCCAAACTGCGGGCGCGGGGTGTCCTTAAAGAGCGTCTGCGCACACGAGTCATTCAGGGACTAGGCCGCTGTACCCGTGGCCCCCAGGACTACTCCGTGGTCGTTGTGGAGGACGAAGCGTTGGTCAGGTTCCTGTCTCGGGACGAAAACATTGCAGCCATGCCCAGTGAACTACAGGCGGAACTCCAGTTTGGTCTCAACACCAGCGACAGCGTGACCGGCTCGCAGCTGGTTGCCTTGGCGAAAAGCGCGCTTACACAAGACAAGAAATGGACAAAGGAAGCCGAACCTCAGATTATCGAGTGGCGTGAAGACTCAAGTTCGGTTTCAAATCCTGATTTGGAGGTCCTGGCGGCCTCAGCCCCTCGAGAAGTCCGGGCTTGGCGAGAAGCCTGGGCAGGGGACTGGGCGGCGGCTGGGCAATTAGCAATGGAGATTCATGCTCAACTCAACGGGACCGAACTCACACCATATCGCTCGCTTTGGGCCTACCTCGCGCACTCTTGGTTAGCTCGCGCAGCTGACGCCGGGGCACCCACACTTAAGAAGTCGCAGGACTACCTGGATCTTGCCCATCGGGCTTCATTTGGGACGACTTGGCTTAAGGAGCTGCAGCGCGAAAGGTCGGCTACTCCATCGCTGGAGGACTGGGAACGCGACGCCGTTTTGAAGATTCATTCGAAGGCTGCGGCCGTTACCCGTCCAACCAAGACCACAACCGAATTGACGCAGATGGTCGCCGACCTTGGCCAGACTAAAGCTACCGTCTACGAACGTGGTCTGGCGACGCTCGGCACCTACCTTGGCGCCCGCGCCTTCAAGCCCGAGGGCGATGCCAGGTCAGACAGTGCATGGCTTTGGGACTCGGTCTGGGTAACTGTTGAGGCTAAGAGCGAGCAGCTGGAGGGCGGTACCATCAATCCCACTTACGTCCGCCAAGTTGCTTCGCAACTGAATTCACTTGCCTACGACGAGGGCGCGGAAGAGTATCCGCCGCGAAGCATCAGCATTATGGTCAGCCCCAAAGGGGTCGTCCGCCCGGCAGCTGTAGCAGGCGCCAATAAATATATGTACCTCTCCTCGCCCGACGACATAAAGGGAATCGCCTTGGATGTAAAAAAGGCCTGGGCCTCCATTAGAACGTTTGCCACGGACGCCAACGACGCAGAACAAATTAGACAAACCACACGTGTCCTGTGGGAATCGGGACTGCTACCGACTCAGGTGCGTGAGCGGCTCACGCGTGAACCCGTCAGATAGCTAAGGGGCAACACGATCGCCTGGATGCGGCCGGACGCAGTCACGGTCCGGCCGCAGAATCCCTTATTTCATGCGACCCGTCCAGTGCTGAGGAACCGGTTGGGTGTTCGCCGCACGTCCAGGCTCGTAATCAGTTGATTCAACATCATGAGTCACTGGTGATTCGAAGCTGATTAGTTGAACTCAATCGAAAGCTTGAATGCCTAAGCCGGGCGATGGCGTCGATCCCATCCTGATAAACAGGGAGGTCAGGTTCGAGTCCCCTGAACGTTAGGATGACGAAAACGCGCTGCTCGCTCTGAAGCTCGCCATCCTCCCTCTCTACGAGCGATAGCCTGAGTCCCCAGCCTTCACCACCCTGGTGGCCACCTGGATAGGTCTTGCGATGAGTCCGAATAGGACTCCATTTGCCCTCAGAAATTCGATCTGACTCCCAAGCGTGCGGAGCCGAGTCTCTTTCAGCCGGTACGATGCCGTCGATGTTCATACCAGTCTTTCCCCGGACAAGTCGCCCGAAGCTCGCCTCGACGCTTGTCCGGACGCATTCATCGCCATGAGCAGGGTCGATCAATGGCGAGTATGAGACCGTCATGACTATTTCAGCTCGGAGTTTACCCTCCGCGGTCAGCAGACAGTCGGGAACTGGGAAGTTTTCTCGGAACCAGTTGACCCCCCGCGACAGCTTCACATCGTGAACCGTAGTGAATGTATCAGGCGTGTTGCCGAGGATCTCGATCGAGCTGGAAGGGACTCCGGCCCCATAATAATTTCTGTGAAGCGGATCAATATCAGGGTTGCCGATGGCCGCAGCATGGACCAGCAACCCCTTGACGAGCTCGGGGGTAGCGGCGCTGGCCCCTTCACTGGTTTCAATCGCCCCCCATACGTTTCCTGCAACAGCACTGGCAATCGGAGTCGCGAACGACGTGCCGACAGATTCAGCCAGAACATCGTCCGGGGCGATGGATTGAACGCCGTGTCCGTCCAAGACGCCAAACGAAGTAAAATCGCCCGACCAGTGAACGATGTCAGGTTTTTGCTGGCCAGCGAAACTGGGCCCTCGGCGCGAGTAGGAAGACGGCGCGCCATGCGGAACCACCCCTCCCTTGTGGGCCAATGATCCAACCGTAAGGGACCTGACCGCGTCAGCCGGACTCGCAATTCCGTCCTCGACTGATTGCGCTGGCGGCCAGGACCGGCCCGGCGGAATGACGTAGTTTCCGGCGGCCTGGACGAAAAGCACGTTATATCGCGCGGATAGTTCGTCCATAGCCTGGGCGATGGGGCTATACATAACAGGGCTCAGTGGTGACACGGCAGCGAAGGAGCAGTTCCAGACACGTGGTCCGTCTTCGCCTTGGTCTTTGAGTACTTCTTCAATTCGTTCCAGCAGAAGATCCTCTGAGATCGGCCCCTGCGAGAGAACCTGTGCATCAACCAGGCGTGCAGTGTCACTTGGGAAAAACCCTGCGTCGTCGTTTAGTTCTCTGCTGGCGGCTACGAGTCCAGCCACAAACGTCCCGTGTGTAGTGTCTAGGTCTGCGCCAACGTCGTACGAATATCGATGAGCAATCCATGGATCCAGCACTCCTGGAGCGATTCCTGAGTCAAGAACCCCGACTGGTCGGTGAACTGAAGGATCGCCCGCTAAGGTTACTGAGGCACCTGGCTCGACAGGGCGAAATGACTGCAACACCAAATCCTGAAATGCAGCATAGTCAGGCGCCACGGTCGCTCCCCGAATTCCCAAGATTTTTGTCAGGGCCTGGGCATCAGTGTGCTCATCGACGGCAAAGTAATGACTGAGGCGACTTTCATCACCGGCCCGTCGGATCAGTCTGAAACCGGAGTCGGCGAGGTAGTCCTCCAAGATCTCCCCAGTTGACAGGGGCGACGTCAGATGAAGCCAAGGGAAAAGGTCGAGTCGCAAGGGCTTATGGAGCCCGGCGGCTGCCTCGACGACGCCGTTACCCTGGACTACCCCGTTGCCAAGAAAAGGGTGCCAGAGGTCAAAAGACTCGACAGTCGAAACGGCATACTTTGCTTCGACGGTCTGAGGGGATGCAATTGCCGCCCTAAGCCGTGAGATGCTGTCACTACTTGCTTCCGCTATCAGCTGTCCCGGGCGTCCAGTGGCCCGCGCTGAGATTCCAGTGCCGGCGAGAAAGTTTGTAGGGCGCTTAGTCTTAGCCAGAGCCTTATCACGAAGCTTAATTGCGAGGGGGATGCTGTCGCCTGTTAGGGGAGCGGCTGAACCCGCAAGCCGTTCCACACGCGCAAGTTCTGCCCGCATGGAGGCTAGAAGCGCGGATGTCACTGGCACAAGTGGAATCTTAGGGCCGCCGCCGCCGTGTTTCTTTCTAGCTTCGCTGGGCATCCCCGGAAGCAGCAGAATTGGTTCGCGCTGCGCCATCAGTTTCTTTCCCCTTCATCGCATTCGTAACCTGCCGAGTGCTGATCTCGAAGAGGTCCCCCAGTGTTCGAATGCTAAATACGTCCGGCGCCCACTCTCTGAGGGCGGCAACTTCGGACTTGACACCGTTGAATCGATCGTAGCGGTCGCTCCAAAGTATCCGTGCAAGACGTCGAAGCGCCGCGCCGATCGACATAGTGGTCGCATTTTCTGTTAGTGCTTGGCGCACTATGTCAAAGGCCGCAGTTTGAATGGCTGCCCCGGACAGACCGTCCGAATAGCGGACTAAATGACTAAGGTCGCGTTCGGAGAACGTGACGGGAGCAAGTTTCCTCTTCCAAATTGCATGGCGTTCCTCGCTGGACGGCAGGGCCAACCTCACCGCATGTTCGAAACGCCTCCAGATGGCAGGGTCGAGGAGATTTTCATGATTCGTGGCCGCGATAAGGATGGTGGAACTCGGCAGTGCATCTATGTTCTGTAGTAGAGCGATGACTACTCGCTGAAGTTCGCCGATCTCACGAACATCAGCACGATTCTTCGCAAGAGCATCAAATTCATCAAGAAACAGCACGCAAGGTTGACTCTGAGCGTATTCAAAGACTTCCCGGATGTTTCGGCTCGTCTGGCCCAGGAGCGATGAGACCAAGGTGTCACTGCGCGTTGTAACCAGGGGCAGGTCAAGGTCATATGCGATCTGTCCAGCTATCGAGGTCTTGCCCGTCCCCGGGGGGCCGTACAGTAATAGCCGATTGGGCGTGGCCACACCTGCGGCCTCCCACCGTTCATGCGATTTGATTGACGCAATGAAGTCGTCGATTTTGGATGCTACATAGGGATGAAGGACTAGGTCCTCCATGGGTAGAACCGGCTGCAACACATCCACAGTGTGGGTCTGTGACTCCCTGTCTTTCGGCGGTGCAGCCCCCACACCGCTTGCGGCGAAGGCTGGAGCTGGCGACTTCGCTAGTACGGTTCTCAAAGTTCTGGCCTGGCGTCCCTGATGCTCAGACTCGAGCTTGGAGGCTAGGAGGTTCGCGTAATCGATTGCTTTTCGGGGGTCGTGACGGAGCGCGGCTTCAAGGATCTTTACAACTTCGGATAGGTGTTCCAAAAGGTCGCCTATTCTACTTAGTGATTCATTTGGATACATGAATGTATCACTCTTGTAGTAAGGCGAATCGTATTTGCAGTCGACTGTCGCAGTTTGGCGCCACTGTGTCCCGAAGTGCACGAACCATCGAGAAGTCTAGGTCGCATGGGACCGCGCTGAGGCATTGGGAGTCGGCAGCCGGCCAGTGTCGTTGCCCCGCAGGTGGTCGCGAGACTACTGGCCCAGGTCGGCGCCTGACCAGCATCTTAAGCCCGGCAGCACCCCTTAGAGTTGTGTGGAACCGATCTCGACCTAGGAGACTTATGGCCATTGACTGGACCAAGCTAATTCAACGAGCTGCGAAGCAGGGGCGGAAGACCTTTAGTGAAGTCCGAGGCTCGGTGGGCGAGACTGAGCGGCCCATGGTGGACCAAATCAAGGCCCGCCTGAGTCAGATCCCGGATCACCACCACAGTCAGCACGATGGCGACTGGCTCACCATCGTGGATGTTGAAAACCGCGTAGGGACCCGCTACGTCTGCCGCTGCCCCCGCGGCTACACGGTTTGGGTCGACGAGGAGAACGTCAAGGGCCGCCGGCGCGTCCCCGAACCGAGGCTCCTGCCAAAGACGCACCCACTGAGCTGCGACAAAAGGCTCTAAGGCAAGGAAGTTGAAGTATTGCGGCCGCGGCATCTTGGAGCTGCGATCACTATTCTGGAGTAGCGAGAAATTTGTCCTATCATCCTAACAACACGACATAACGTCCGTTATCGGCAATTCCGCGCTTCTTGCGGTTATGTACATTTCAGCGCACGCGGCCTAAAATTGGATCATGAGCGAGATGACAGTGACGGACGCGCGGAGCCGTCTCTCCGAGGCGGTCGACACCGCCCGGGTGAGTCACGAACCTGTGTACCTGCTGCGCCGCGGCCGCCGCGTCGCGGCGCTGATTGACGCCGAAGACCTCGCCACGCTGATCGAGGCCGCCGAGGACCTGGAGGACCTCCGCGCGGCGAACGCGGCGCGGACCGAGATGGCGGAGACCGGCGAAGGCCCGGTGCCCTGGGAGGAAGTCAAGGCGGAGCTGGGCCTGGCGTGAGCTATGTCGTGCAGGTCGCGCCGGCGGCGCTGCGGCAGTTGCGCAAACTCCCGCCCGACGCCCGCCGGCGGATCCAGGCCGCCATCGAACTGCTCGCCGAAACACCGCGCCCTCCAGGGGCGAAGAAGCTCGCCGGAAGCAGCGGCGACTGGCGCGTCCGCACCGGCGATTACCGGATCATCTACGAGATCCGGGACGCTGAGCTGATCGTCCTGGTTGTCGCCATGGGCCACCGGCGGGACATCTACCAGCACTAGGCAGAAAGGTCCGAGCAACCCCGGCACGTCAGGCGCTGTCAGACTGCCTTGGAGCTGGCGGCGAGGGCGCGGTTCACCGCATCGACGTCAAGAAAGTCGGGGTCGTAGGTTTCATCCGTGCCGGTGACCCCGGCCACCCATTCCAATACTTCGGCGTGATCCGGGTGGGCAGGATCGGCAAGGACGTCCAGAATCTCCCCGTACCCCGGGAAGCCACCCGAATCCTCCAGCGGGCCGCGCCGGGCGCCGGCGACCAGCCGCGCCAGCGGGTCGGTTTCGTTCCGCGGCCGGCGGGTGACCAGCTCAAGCCGGTGAAGCCAGCTGTCGCCGAAGTCGTACTCATAGAACGCGGACCCTGATTCCGCGGCGAAAAGCTGGTCCAGCGAACACTCCTCCTCGGCCAGATCGGTAGGTTCCTCGCACCACTCCGCAGGGAGCCACTGCGGGGGCTCGACGATTTCCCCGTCAACAGGGTGCAGACGCGCGAAGGGATCGCTGGCGGTAAACCGGTGCAAATGCGCATCCTCCCACCCAAACGCCGCCTGCAGGACCTCGTGGACCTGCCCCAACGACAACGAACCAGCCAGCTCCAGCACGCGCCATATCTCGGGATCGCATTCCGGAAGGCGGACACGGACCTCCAAAATCGAGTCCGCACCGTCCGTCATCTCGGCTACAGGGTCTTCCATACAGGCATTCTCTCAACTCCAGCGGCCCGCACAACGCCATGCTCCAGTCTCCCGCGCGCCCAGCCTGACAATCCGCGGCGTCAGGACGGGATCCGGTAAGGCGTCCGCCGCACGCGGACCTAGGGAAGCCCTCCCGCGCAGGTGCCAGCCGGTGCGGGAGTCCTTCGGTTCAGGGGTCTATGCCGGCCGCGAAAGGGCCCACCGGGTCGTCCTGGTTCAGCTCCCAAGACAGTGGGCTGCGCACTACTCTCCGGCCCTGCGCTTGAGATCGGCGATCTGCCCGGGCGACATCCAGTTGCCGGCGGTCCGTAGGTTACGGCGTGCCACGTCTGCTTCCGACTCGCGCAGGACGGCGCCGCGTGCCAGGGGTCCGGCGATGAGCTCGGCCTGCTCCCCCGGAAGGCGAAAGGACAGGCAGGTGCCGTCCGGGGCGGTCACGATCACGTCGACGGCTCCGCGGTTGGCCACGCACGGCTCGCCCAGGGCTTTGTCTTCGGTGAGGGCCCTGAGGGTGAGAGTGTGCCCGTCGCCGGATTCAGCCGTGGCCTCGTCGATGACGTGGCGGCTCACGGCGTGAGGCCTTCGAAGCTGTCCGGTGTGGAGAACGAGGAGATGATCTCTTCCTCCAGCCCGGCGATGACGTGCTGGATGGCGTGGAAGATCGGGGCGGCCATGGAGCGCTTCAGCTGCTCGAGCTTCGGCGGCGGCAGGGCACCCATCATGCCGGGGAGGGAGTTGGCTTCGAGCCAGCGGCTGAATGCCTGATCGACAATCGTGGTCATATCGAGGTCTTCGCGTTTCATCGTCGTGGACCTAAGTGTGCGGGTGAGCTCCGCCATCATCACCCGGCGAGGTTGGGATTGCCTTGGACCACGCCTCACACATTACGGCGGGAGCTTCCAACCGATAGTGGTTCATAGGCCACCTGTGCCACCGAAGCAGCACCATGACCGGCAAGGCCATTGCCAAGGCACTCCTGAGGCCTGCGGCGGACCCCTCGGAGGCCGTCCTTGGATATCGCAGCCCCTGCTGGACGTTGCGCTTCGGCCACTCATCGGCGGCTGACTGGCACTTCCGGACTCTGTCTGTCTGGAAGTCTGTAAGTCGAGCACTCAGGATTTGAGCTATTCGCTTTGGAACTGGCCGGGCCGGGAAGCGGGTTGCTCCAATTGTCCAAAGCGCTTTGGACAATTGAACGTTCGCTACAAGGGCCGAACGGGTTCACATCACCGGAACGTCCAGGATGACACTCCCGGCCGCCTAGACACGCCGATGATTTCTCCGTGGACAGGGGAAGGCAATTTTCCACAGATCCCTAATCTGGCCCGCTAGTGCCCGTGGACATGCTGTGTGCAGCGGCCTCCGGCGCTGGTTCGGGCACATCGTAGTGTCAGCACCCCACCCTTACGATGATCATCCCAGTCGAAGGAACAGGTGGTTTCAGGTGAAGGAACAAAGCAGTGGCAAGGCCACCCGGGTCCAGGTCGCGGGCCTGTGGATCGCGGCGTCCAGCCTGGCCTTGGCGCTGCTCCGCACCGTGTTCGACGTGCTCGAAGTGGGGGGACGGTGAGTCGGGCGCCGAGCCTGGGCGGCAAAGATGTCAGCGCATCGCACGGTTCATCAGGCGGAAGCCTGCGCCTGCACCCGCCCTGTCAGCCGTGAAAGGTCAGCATAAACACGGTTAGCGCGACCGCTCCCCCAGCTCAAGTACTTCGCACATCCCCGATACCGGGGATTATGTCAGCCTAGGGTGACGAAAGGTTGGGGACGGGCGGCCTTCGTCAGCTCCCGGCGGAAGTGCTGCACCCGTGGCCGGTTCGTTGTCGGTGAGCATCCCCGCAACGCGTCGTTTTGTTTCTCGCTGCATCTGCTTTAGCGGATGCTAGATCAATCTGAAGTTGGTGAATAGGAGGCCCATGCCTGGTATGCCAACCAGAACGCAGAAAGGTCCGCTGACGATGAGATATCCCTACCGGTGATCTCTTTGATCTTGGCTAACCTGTAAGACAGGGTTTGGCGATGGATCCCTAGTTCCGCGGCCGTTTCGTTCCATCTGCGGTCTTTTGCAAGGAAAGCGAAAAGCGTCTCACGAAGAGCTGAGGATTTGGCGTCGGGCGCAGCCAGTTCACCTAGCACTTGCTGCACAATTGCTGACGCCTCTTTCCTTGATCGGGTCAGTAGCGAAATTGGTACGCCCGCGAAGTCGAGCCACTGGTGATTTGCTCCACCGGAGGACAAGACTTTATGGGCTTCCTCTGCGGCGAATTTTGCGTCCCGGAGATCAATATAGGTTGATGACGCGGCGGCTCGGATTCCTAGCCCTTCAAGGAGCTGCCGGACGTCCTTGCGGATTCTCTCGGGCATAAGAAGCATGAACGAGTTGCGTCCGGGGCCGGCGAGCACTGGCATTCCCCCGATCGAGACTGCCCTGGCGGCTTTGGGCCCTTGGTCCGTCGCGATCGCAACCATCTGATACCCAGCCGCGATGGCACCTGGCTTCAGAACAGCATCGAGATTATCGGGTATGTGGCCGTCGAGAAGGGCTTCAAGCGCGTGTGCGGAGCGTTCAGCTCGTTCTCTAATCGAACTCAGAAGTTGGCTCACTGCGACGTCGATAACCTGCAGGACGTGGATCAGCAGGAAGCTACCGATTTCTTCGCCGGGAAATTCGGTGACTCTTAGCTTTACCTTGGTATCGCCGGGAAGGGAGTATGAACGCTCGCGAGCCTTCGGCGACATCGTGGTAACGGGCGGCCCCTCGAGGATGGTCAGGCCCGTCTGGGTGTCAAGCACGCTGAGCCTAGCCCCTAAGAGGGCCTGAAGGTCGTCCATCAAACGCTTCGGATCGGCGTGGGCATATGTAGAAAGCTGGTAAAGCTTGCTCAGCTTGAGCACCTGCAGTGTCTGAGTGGAGGCAGTTGCGGCAGCAACGGTGCGGCCAAGGGCCGCAAAGGGGGTTTCCTCATTGGTGAGCAGAACTGGAAATGCTCGGCGGTCGGCCTCATCCAGGAGTTCCTGAGTTAATGGCGGCAAGCTTGGGTGGTCGCCAAGGGCTACTCCGGCCAAACCCGCTTCGTCCAACCTTCTGATAAAAGCCAGTTGCTCCTCGGCTTCGTGCGGGACGCACAGCCCAACGGTCATGAGCAGTTCGTGGGGCCCCAGCCAACGGTCCGGATCGCTTAGCTCGCAGCTGTGGGCCCAAAGGACTTGTCGGTCAAGACCATTTGCCCCTGCCAGGACTCGGGTCCCCAAGCTCTGGGTGCTTACTAGGTCATTTACGGTCAAAACAGACTGGTCCACGTATGAAATGGTACGCCTAAACCAAATTGCAGTGAAATTCTTGCATTCGTACGATATATCTCCCCTTTCATGGTCAGTACTGTGAGTCACACGACATGGAAGCAACCATCAAAGGAGATGCACCGATGGCCCCAAGCTACGGGCTTGCAGCTGATTTATGGCGTAAAGCAGCACACCGCCCAGGTATAGCCGCGGCCAACGCCTCGTTGTGCGTCGGTAGGGAGACAAAACAATGAGTACCCTTCGTGAAGGTGCCAGAATTGCCGTGCTCGGCGCTGGTCTTGCCGGTCTGGCCGCTGCTACCCAGCTCAAGAGCGACGGATTCCAGGTAACCGTTTTTGAGGCCCGGGACCGCTCCGGCGGCCGCGTCTGGTCAGAATCCATTTCGGCCGGGCGTGAGGAACCGTGCATCATCGAGCGTGGCGCAGAGTTCGTGCTTAACGGTTACACGACGATGCGCCGCCTCTTGGCTCATACCGGGCTTGAACTCGTCGACACGGGGATGAGCTATTACGTCCGTGCCTTGGCAGACACGCCGGAAATCAGCACGGATGATGTCGTCGAAGCAGGACGGGCCGCTGCAGCCATCGCCCGGACCTACGATACGCCGCCCTCAGCCGAAACCGTTCTGCAGCGGTTGGAGCTAAGCGACCGCCTCGTCGACGCACTGCGGGGCCGCATTGAGATCTCGACCGCTGTAGCGGCGGATCAGGTCAGTGCTGACACCCTCGAGCACATAGCCTCTTTCGAGCCACTCCCTAGCTGGCGAGTCAGCGGCGGCAACCAGGAACTGCCAAAGGCCCTGGCGGCCCGTCTTGGTAGTGCAGTCCGCTATCGGGAATACGTTCACTCGGTACAGGATTCCGGAGCCGGCGTCGTCGTGGAAACGACAGGCGGAGTGGCAGTTTTTGATGCAGTGGTTGTGGCGCTGCCCCTGTCTCTGATTAGGGACGCGGCCACCATCGCGCTGCCCCTGCCCGGATGGAAGAAGGCGGCACTGGGTCGGGTGCTGCAGGGAGACGCTGCCAAGCTCCATCTTCCTCTCCGCTCTGCGCCAAAGACCAGCGCAGTTATGTCGACGAACGGTCGTTTTTGGACCTGGACCGCGACCGACAGTACCGGGACAGTGACGCCGGTGCTCAACTCATTCATGGGCTCCCCCGGAGCGCTGGACAGGGCCGCCGGCAGTGACGATGACTTTCAGGCCTGGATTACACACGCCCAGCACATACGACCGGACTTGGACTTCGATGAGTCCGAAGCTGTAACCACAATTTGGCGTCACGACCCCCTCGCCCGGGGCGCCTATGCTGCGTTCGGCCCAGGCGGAGGGAAGAAAGACTCCGAAGAGCTCGAACGACCAGTCGGCCATATCTACTTTGCAGGCGAATATGCAGACCCCGATTTCACGGGCCTCATGGAAGGTGCCTTGAGAAGCGGGGAGCGCGCAGCCGCCAGGATTCATCACGCTGCCGTCGGCGTTGCTGCCGAGGTGGTGGGTGTCCAATGACAAACGTCGTAGCAACGATAGCCACTGTTCAATGGCCAAAGAAGGTAGCCATCAGCCCAGAACGTGTGATTTCCGGGAGTCCTTCCGCAAGCACCTTTGTCCTTTACCGCGATTCCCGCACAGAAGCCGGGCTCTGGAAGGTCGAACCAGGTGAGTTCACGACCAGGCTGACCGGCTACAGGGAATTTATCCACATCGTCGAGGGCGCAGGCCAACTCATCCACGATGACGGCGAAACCATCGACCTGCGCGCCGGGACTGTCGTAGCACTGCCAGAAGGATGGGCAGGCCGATGGCGAATAACCGCGCCTTTGGTCAAGTCCTACTCCATCGTCAGCCAGTACTGAGGCCGCCAACCTGCGGATGCTCCGGCAACCAAAGGCCGTTCAATCCAGCCGGCACCCCGGCCCCTATCCACAGAAACAAATCCGAAAAGGAACCAAGTCATGAACTCCGACATCGAATTCGCCCGCGTAAGCAACAGCTTCTTCAGCAACGGTGAATACTTGGCAGCGCCGCACGGGCGTGACGTTATCGATCCCTCCAACAACACCGTGTTGGGAAGCATGGCCGAAGTCCCCCATGACGACATCGAGACAGTCATTGCCAATGCCAACTCCGCGCAGAAGCTCTGGTATGCGAAGACCGCCCTCGAACGGGCTGAAATCCTTCACGAGGTCGCAGCAGAGATGAAGAAAATCAGCCCGGAAATCGCTGAATTGCTGACGCTTGAAACCGGCAAGCCCTATAAGGAAAGCGCAGATGAGATGGGCTGGTCCGTCTCGGCCGTTGACTACTATGCCGAGCTGGGCAGGCATTCAATCGGTTCCATGCTTGGCTCGACCGTCCCCGGGCAAACCCATTACACGCTCAAGGAACCTATGGGCACTGTCGTGAGCATTCTGCCCGCGAACTTCCCGATTCTGCTGCTCATGTGGTCTGCGGCGGCAGCGCTGGCCGCCGGTAACTCCCTCATCATCAAGCCCTCGGAGACCGCGTCTCTGACAACCCTTTCGTTCATGCGGGCCTTCGACGCTCTTCCGGCCGGCCTGGTGCAGTGTGTGACCGGCGGACCAGATGTCGCCAAGCAGCTTGTCTCCCACAAGAACACACACATGATCGCATTCACCGGCAGCATCTCCACCGGCCAGGCTGTCTCCCGCGCCTGCGCCGAGCACTTCAAGCCGCACCTCATTGAAGCCTCTGGGAGTGACGTCTTCCTGGTCATGCCCTCGGCACCCATCGATGTGGCCGCACGGGCGGCCACCTTTGCCTCCTTCTTCAATGCAGGTCAGGTATGCACCTCGGCAGAAAAGTTCCTTGTCCACGAAGACGTCTATGACGAGTTCATGGAGGCCTTCATCGCCAACGTAAAGAAACTGCGCATAGGACACGGCCTCGACAAGGTTGACCTTGGCCCTCTGGAAACCGCCCGTGAGCTTGACCGTGTTGAGGCCATCCTCGCCCGCGCGGTGGAACAAGGCGCGACAATCACCCTTGGCGGAAAGCGGCTGAACCTCGGCGGAAAGCTGGAAAACGGCTTCTTCTTCGAACCGACCATCCTCGAAGGCCTGCGCCCGGACATGGACATCTTCACCACCGAGGTCTTCGGCCCCGTTGCCCCTGTATACAAGGTATCAAGCTTCGAAGAAGCCCTGAAGATCACCAACGACTCCCCCTTTGGCCTCGGCTCCACCCTGTACTCCAAGGACGTGGAGGAGATCACCCGGGCAACGAACGAAATTGTCGCCGGCATGGTCTGGATCAACGCCCCGATCCTCGACAACGACGCAGGACCCTTCGGCGGACGCAAAATGTCCGGCATCGGACGCCAGCTGGGTGCCGAGGGCCTGGACACGTTCCGCCACACCAAACTTGTCATGATCGACCCGGCCGCCACCAGCCATGACTTCTGGTGGTTCCCGTACCAGGACGATGAAGCCTGGAAGGGTGCAGACAACCAGTCGGCCGAAGCCGTCGAAGAGCAGCCCATCCACCACTTCGCACCTGCCGGGGCCTGACCGCCAATCCAGCGCAGCACACATTAGAGGGAACCCGGTTGCCGCCAGGCCGGGTTCCCTCCCCCAGGACGTAGCTGATTTCAGTCGAGGCAGCACGCGTCCAAATGATCTGCCGGAGTCTTGCCCACCTTTCCAGCGAGGCTGCAGCTGGGTACAGAGACCCCTAAGTTTCTGACCAACCACATCCCGGCCACGACCCACATTCCTAAAGGAAAACATCATGATCGCCACGATCAACCCGGCCACGGGCGAACACCTTCAGTCCTTCGATGCACACTCGAACCGCCAGGTTGATTCCATCCTGACCACAGCAGCCGAGGCCCAAAAAGCGTGGAGGCTTGTGCCTGTTGAAGACCGGGTGCAAATACTGCGAAACACCGCCAAGATCCTCCGTGAAAACAGCGGGGAATACGCCCATCTCATCACCCTAGAGATGGGCAAACCCATAGCCGAGGCCCGTGCTGAAATCGAAAAGTGCGCCCTAACAGCGGACTACTACGCCGAGAACGCCCCCCGGTTCCTGAGCTTCGAAAGCATCGAGAGCGGGGCTCAGGACAGCGGAGTCGTTTTCGAACCATTGGGTGTGGTGCTAGCGATCATGCCCTGGAACTATCCGTTCTGGCAGTTCTTCCGGTTCGCGCTTCCGGCACTCGCTGCCGGTAACGGAGCCATTCTCAAGCACGCAAACAATGTCCCGCGCTCGGCGCTGGCCGTCCAGGACGTTCTCGATAAGGCGGGCCTGGCCCCCGGCCTATGCGCTACCATCCTCGTCGAGCCTGAACGGGTAGCCAGCATAATCGCAGATGACCGGATAGCGGCAGTCACATTAACCGGCTCCACACAGGTCGGCAGCATAGTGGCTGCGCAAGCCGGGGCTGCCCTGAAGAAGCAGGTGCTGGAGCTAGGCGGGTCAGATCCATTCATCGTATTGGCTGACGCGGATATCAAGGAAGCAGCCAGGGTTGCTGTCAAAGCCCGATTTACCAATGCAGGCCAAGCTTGCGTTAATGCCAAGCGTTTCATCGTCGATGAAAAAATCGCTGACGAGTTTGTTGCCGAGTTCGTGATTCAAACCCGGGAACTTGTCATAGGAGATCCTTCAGATCCTGCAACAGAGGTCGGGCCGATGGCCCGTGAGAACCTTCGGGCCTCACTTCACGACCAGGTCCAGCGCACCCTGGATGCAGGCGGACGCCTCCTGCTCGGAGGCGAGGCTGTTGAGGGACCCGGATTCTACTATCGCCCCACCATCATCGACCGCGTCAAACCGGGCCAGGCGGCCTTTGACGAGGAAACGTTTGGACCCGTCGCAGCAATTACTCGCGTGGCATCCACCGATGAAGCCATCGCGCTGGCAAATCAAACGGAATTCGGCCTCGCAGCCGCGCTGTGGACCCAGGATCTTGCTACCGCCTGGGACCTGTTGCACCGGATCGATGCCGGAGCGGTATTCGTCAACGGTATGGTCGCGTCTGACCCGCGCCTGCCCTTTGGCGGCATCAAAAAATCCGGATACGGACGCGAGCTGGGTCCTCAGGGAATCCGAGAGTTCACGAACATGAAGACGGTCTGGATAGGCCCCAACACCGGAGGGAGTTAGAAAAGCATGAAAGGCCAGTTACAACAACCGGGAAAAGGACATACCGTCTCAAACCCTGTGCCTGACGACTTCACTTCGGCCAACGCCGTGTGGGACTGGATTGACCTGACCCCCGGAGACTTTGTCCATGTCCGCACGGACACCGGGGTAATTAGCCGGGCGGTGGTCGACACGCTCACCGATGACGGAACCATGGTCTGGCTCCGGAATGATCCCATGGGCTACCGATCCCTCCACCTCATCACTGACCCACTCACCTTGTACAAGCAATGACCAGTAAGGACAGCGATCAGCCGCTCCGGTCGCTGTCCTTCAAATGGAGTGCTTCTCCGACCAAGTTTGATGTGGTGAGCAACGGGGGCTTCATCGCTGACTTCCCTGTAGGTGGCCCCCGCACAGACTTCCGGCCAAACCAGCTGTACTTAAACGGGTGTCGGTAAAACCTTCCGTAAGCAGAACCGTGCCCAATCCTCGCCAAGCGGGTCGTCAAGCCCTAATCCGTATAACATGATGCCGTCGAGCATCGCGATGACGAGTTTAGTGTCATCGACTGAAAGGTGAGGTCTGAGCAGTTCACTGAACGCCACTTCCCACCGCTGGTTGAGGGACCGCAGGGCTGGCCTGCGGTAGGCAAGCACGTGCACTTCATACTCCAAAATGCTCATGTCGCGGCGAGTGTTCGTGTAGATGAGCGCCAGGTCAACCAGCGCGTCTTCAAGATCGCGGGTCAGGTCCCATGACCGGTGCCATTGATCAAGGACCTCAAGCTCACCATCGCTGATCCACTCCAATGCGGCGGCTAGAAGGCCGTCGAGATCCTCAAAGTGATAGGCGATAGAGCCGACCGGTACATCGGCATGAGCTGCTACCGAACGGTGATTGAGCGCTAAGAAGCCGTCGCGTTTCAGCACGTCGGCGGCCGCCCGGGTCAGCCGCATTCGACGGTCCGGGTCGTAGCGTCGCGGGCGGCGTCCTCCTCCGGACGGCTTGCTTGCCTCGGGGATACTCGGAGCAGCAGGTTCCGTAGGCTCTGGTGAACTATGCACCGTCGTCTCTGTTCTCATGACTGGACCGCCGGACTTGCGAATAGAGTCTGCTTCGGACCGGCCACGGTTGCTTCCAAACCGGAGTGCATGGAGCCGCCGGGAGTTCGCGGCCTTCCCTGCCGCGCCTCGTCATCCCGACGTGCACCGTTGACTCCAAACATCGGGACGGGCATGGCTTCCAGAATGCGTTGAATTTTCAGAGCGACATGCAGTTCGACTAGATCGTCCATATTGTCCAGCCGGCGGCCGGTTAGCTCGGTGACCCGGCCGAGCCTATATCTCAGCGTCTGACGGTGCACATGAAGGCCGGTGCTGGCAGACTCCCAGGAACGGTTGCAGGCCAGAAAGTATTCAAGTGACCGGACCAGGTCGCTGCGATGCGACGCATCATATTCCACGAGCGCGCCGAGTACCGTTTCGACAAGCTCTCTTGCTCCGGTCAGGGTGGCAGGGGCCAGTGCGCGGCCTATCAGGTTAGGCCTCTGGTACTGCTCTGAAGCAAGGTGGCGGGCCCATGCGGCAGAGCGGGCGGCATCAGTGAAGGATTCAATCGACCAGAACTTGTCGCTTTGCGGTAGCTCTTGGCCCGCACCCGCTGCCCCGCGGTCTTCGTCGAACCTGACCGCATCGACAAGAACCGACACTCCTCCCGCGTATGTCAAGGGGATATGCGGAATACCGGCCTGTTTGAGACAGAGCAGAAAGTCTGATGAGGCTTCTGCTCCCACATCGATGACCCGCCAGGGAGGTTGCCCCAATCCTCTTCGGGCAAGCGAATTCAGGGCCTGCTCGACGTCGATTAACCCTCCAAAGTATCTGACCATTGTCTCCGTGAGGGCTGAGCTATCTCCATCGTGCTCCACGTAGTAGCGCTCGACCTCCACGGCGAACAACGTACAGAGGTGGAGCAAACTGCGGCGGTCGACGACTTCCTGATCAGCCGGTGTCATTAGCCACACATGGTGTCGTCCCTCGATCGGCAGTACATAGTAATCGCGGCCGGCAATGGCTGCCCGGCGGTCAGCGGAGCCGGTACTACCGATATTGAGAAGCCGTCGCCGCTCGTTCAGGACGCCTGAGTCCACCGTCGATCGCGTAAAGAGTGAGCATCCGGTCTCGGCCTCCACCACCTCTACCCGTATGCCCAGCATGGAGGAAATTTCGTCACTCAAAAACGGCCGCGCCGTTCGACTAAGACTCTTGCTGTAGGCCTCGTAGACGTCGGCAACTTTGTTTAAGCCGGCCTGGGCCTGCTCTGCGGCGTCTTTCGAGACAAAGGCCGCCAAAGTCGAAAAAGGTGTCTCCCAGTTGACTTGAAGCAGCGGAAACCCGAGGTGTTCGGCAGTTCTGCACATCACCTCGCTGAATGGCGAATTCCCGCGCGGATCCGAGGCTGCGAGGCCTACTATGCCGTGGCGATCCAACTGCTGAATTAGAAATTGTTGCCCTCGTGAGTCTGCCGGGAGCGCATCACGGGTCACCATCAGCAGTTCACCACTGGAGAGCCACCGCCAAGGGTCGGTCTCGGCGCAGACGTTGGCTGCGTCGATGAACCGCGTTTCACCGCGGCCGCCCGCGATCAGCCGAGCTCCGGCATCAGGGAAGTGCACTAGTTCGCGAATCGTTGTCATAGTCAATCCTGTCCTGCAGCGATATGAACCATTGTACATATGGATGAGTGCTGGATCACAACTCTGTGCGAACCGACGATATTCAGACGCGGCGGTGGGATCTAAGCTGGCTCAAACGCTTCCGCCGGGGCCTCGGGCTCCATAGCCGAACGGGACACGGGGGGACTACCTCTGAACAGCAGCCCGGGCAACACGCGCGGCTCCGCCACCAGAAGCCAACGACAAGGCACCAGTGGCCGCAAGCAGACACTCACGAACAGGAATTCGCAAATGACTTACGTTTGGACACAAGAACAGATCCAGCGATACTTCGGCTACTACGAGGGCCTCGCGACCCGCAACACGTACTCGTACCTCACCTTCTCCACTTCCGAGGAATTCGCACGTTCGGTGCTGCCGCCTTGTTTGGAACCCACGGATACACCTGAAGTGACCGTATCCTTCATGTCTTTCATGGAGGTCGCGAACGGCCGCACGAACAGAACAGGCCGGGACCGCTGCGCCATGATCCACATCAACGCCAAGTTCGGTGACGCCGAAGGAATCTACTACCTCAGCGTTTTGGAGACCGAGGAAGTCAACCTCGAGACCGGACGCGAGCTCTGGGGCATGCCGAAGAAGCTGGGAACGATCGATTCGTTCGACGACGGCGACACCCTGTTCGCGTTCGTCGAACGCAAGAACCACCGGATCATGGAGTTCCAAGCCGAAATGGGACCGGAACAGGGAGCCCAGCCCTTCCAGGAGGAGTTCTACTTTGAACTCCGTGGCCACTTCGGCGCTAACGGGTTCACGCTCAAAGACCGCGAACTGGTCGTCTTCAAGCTCGGCTCGACAGTGAACCGCTACCGGGAACTCCACAACCCGCACATCGTCCTCAAGGGCTCCCCCTGGGACCCCGGCATCGGCAGTGTCCCCCTTGGCGAATTTACAGGGGGAGGAATGACGGGCGGAAGGATGACGTGGGAGATCGTCGACGTCGTCAATCTGAACGACGACGGCCACGACTACGCGCCCTACATCCTTGGCCGCATGTACGACGACTGGCCGGACCTGCGCGAGACCGCCGGCCGCCACACTGAAGAAGCAACGCTCAAGCAGGACGTTCCCACACTGGCCCTGGCCTGAGCCATGGGTGCCAGGCCTATGGTGTTCCGCTGGCCACACTCGTGCCAGCCTATCCTTCCGTCAAGTCCATGGAGACTCTCATGACACAGCAACACAACGCGATCAGTCCGCCGCAAACTGATGAAACAACCCTCAGGCACGGTCAGGCATCACTTCTTTCCGTAACCATCCTTGGGCTTTCCGCCCAACAGATCGGCCCCGGGATCGCTCTGGCCGGAGGCTACATGATCGTCTATGCCGGCGATGCTTCCTGGGTGTCGATGCTCATCGCCTTTCTGGGTGCCTGTGCCATCGGTGCCATGGTGACGACGTTCTCGCGGCGCCTTGTAGCCACCGGCGGGCTGATGTCTTATGTGGCCTCAGTGCTGGGCCCCTACGCCCGAGCACTCGTTGGCGCGGGATATGTCGTGGGCATTCTGATCGCTGTGGCAGCTGTTGTGACGGGCGTTGTCATCTTCAGTTCCAGTTTCCTGGTTCAAATGGGTATGGACTGGGCCGCGACGCCGATGGGTCAAGCGCTTTCGGCCATTGTCATAGCTGTCATCGCGGGGGCCATCGCCTACCGGGGGCTGGACGCTTCAGTGAAAGTATCTGCAGTTCTGTCCTTCATCGGCATCCCTTTCGTCATCTGGGTTACGGTGGCGGCGGCAGAAGCGACTGAAGGCTACTCCCTGGCGCCTCAATTCGATTTCGGCAGCGAGGCAATGTCGTGGGATGCCATCCTGCAGGGAACCCTGATCGCGCTTGCCTACTTCGTGGGCTTTGAGGGATTGAGTGCCATGGCGGGCGAAACCAGGAATCCTAAACGCAATGTGCCCCGATTGGTCTTGTGGCTTCTGGGTGTCACCGGTTCGGCATACATACTGACCCTTTGGTTTCAGATTCCGTCACTGGGAGCCGGCCTGGACCAGCTGGCGGCCGGTGAATCACCCGCTGCGGTTCTGGCGCACATCGGCGGGGTGGGGTATCTGGCGGCACCGCTGGACCTCCTCCTCGCGGCAGCGACATTCGCTGGCCTTATCGCGACGTTCAACTATGGCTCACGTATCGTGGCGACCGCGGCGTCCGCAGGGCTCCTGCCAAACAAGCTTTCGCGCATCCACAAGCGTCATCACTCTCCCTCGGCTGCGGTGTTCTTTATGACATTCATCGCTGCGGGAATTCCCATCACCCTGCAGCTGGTTTCGTCTGCCCCGCCGTTGGAGTCATCTGTGTATCTCTACACACTGTTTTCCTACTGCTACCTGCTGCCGTACGTACTGGCATCCGTGGCTGCTGTGGTTTTAGTGGTCCGGGAAGGGCGCCCGAATCCAGTACTGGTTGCGACCTTTATTGTCGGCGGGGGCGCCTGCGCCTACGTGCTCTACTACGCGCTAACAAGCGCAGGTGAGGGTGTCTTCGGAGCACTCCCGTGGATCGCGCTAGTCCTGACCTTAGTCGCCTTCCTGGCCTTCGTCGTTGCGCATAAGCGCAAGCCCGCCGCGGAAGACGCTTTGGCGGACCTCCTCTAACAGAACTCCGAACATCACCGGTGCCATGGGCGCTGGAGAATTGGATTGCCTCCCGTAAGCAGAGGGCGCCCCGTTTCCAAACGAAATGGGGCGCGCCCTGCTTAGAGGGAGCTACAACGTGTGCAGCTCCTTTTCCTTCACCGAAAGCGGGCACGGAAGCACGCGTACAGGTGTTGCGAGCCTGCGGCGCCGTGCCGCATCCGGCGAAACCATATCGCCGCTGACGCTCAGGTTGAAGTCAAGGACTTCCGCGCAGCGGCTTCCACGACATTAGCCAAGAGCATGGCCCGGGTCATTGGACCAACTCCCCCGGGATTGGGCGATATCCAGCTGGCGACTGTGCCGGCGTCGGCTTCAACATCGCCCCTGAGTTCCGCCTTTCCGGTGTCCTCATCAACAATGCGCGAAACGCCAACGTCCAATACAATCGCTCCAGGCTTCAGTTGGCTGGCTTTAACGAGTCCCGGCACGCCTACAGCGGCAACAACGACATCCGCGCGGGCTATCAGGCCGGGCAGGTCCAGCGATCCTGTATGAGCCAAAGTAACAGTGGCGTTGATAGCCCGGCGTGTCAGGAGTAGGCCCAGCGGACGACCGACCGTCACCCCCCGTCCTATGACCAAAACCTCCAGCCCCTGAAGTGCTATCCCGTGCCTGGCCAACAGCTCCACGATGGCGTTGGGAGTGCAAGGTAGAGGAGAGCTAAGGTCAGCACCAACATTGAGGACAAGTCGTCCAAGATTTGTTGGGTGCAGGCCGTCGGCGTCCTTCTCCGGCGAAATTTTTTCCAGGATGGCGTTCTGATCGATGTGGGCTGGCAAAGGAAGCTGGACAATATAGCCGGTGGTTCTGGGGTCGTCGTTCAGTTCTTCCAGAACGGCCTCCAGTTCGGTCTGGGAGATGGCCGCTGGAAGATCCCTCCGGATTGACTTAATTCCTACTTCCGCACAGTCGCGGTGTTTTCCTGCGACATAGGAGCGGCTTGCAGGGTCGTCGCCAACCAGGACCGTTCCAAGCCCGACGTTTGTGCCGCTTTCCTTCAGCGCAGCAACGCGGTGAGCCAATTCGCTCTTGATGGCCCCTGCCATTGCTTTCCCATCCAGGACGCGCCCTGGTCTGCCCGCCACGGCGTTTTTCTCCAGTAGATTCCCTGCCATCTTTTGCTCCTTACTTGATGCTGAGGTTCTGTTTGACCGGCGCTGGCCCGCGTACGCCGATTCTTCGGGAGGCGGTGCAGTGCGCAGGCGTGATTGTTAGCCGCGGAGCCGTTCGCCCTTGGGGTCATAGAACGGTCGCCGTGAGACCGTTGCCGCGTAGTTCTGTCCCTTGCATTGAACTTCGAAGGCACCGGAGAGGTCGGTATCAGGGTTGATGGCTGCGATGCCCACGGCTCGGCCGAGCGTGTGGCCGTAGCTGCCGCTGGTCATGCGGCCGACGGGGAGACCGTTGCAGTAAACGGTCTCATCGTGGACAAACACGGGCTCCGGGTCCTCCAGCGCCACATAAACCGTGCGGTGTTCTGGTGCAGCGGGGTCCAGCTTGAGCAGCGCGTCCCTTCCAACGAAACCCCCTGGTTTGTCGAGGGCCACCGTGAAGCGCAGACCCGACGAGTAGGGGTCGTCGATAGGGCCAATGTCGTGGCCAAGGTGCCTGAAGCCCTTTTCGCTGCGCAGCGAATCCAAAGCATGATAGCCAGCCATTTTGATGCCCAGATCCTGGCCGGCTTCCCACAATGCATCAAAGACGTTTACTGCCAGGTCGGCACTGGGGTACAGCTCGTAGCCGAGTTCCCCCACGAAGCTCACCCTCAGGCTGTAGGCGTAGCCGTCCGCGATCTCTACCATCCGGCCATGGGTGTACTCCTGGGCCTCGTCGGACCAGTCCTCAGGTGAAACCCTGGAGAGCAGTTCCCTGCTCTTAGGTCCCATGACGCCGATCGTGGCAAGTCCCGCAGTGCAATCGAAAACAGCCGCTGCCTTTCCCTCAGCAAGGCGCTGAAGGTAGGTCAGGGTCTTTTGCTGGGTAAAGGATGGCGTTACTACCAGGAAGCGGTCCGCACCCAGGCGGGTCACCGTGCCGTCAAGTTCGATCCCGGCAGCCTCGTTGAGGAACAAGGTGTAGACAGCCTTATCGAGCTGTACATCGACGTTGGCCGTCGTCGCTTGCTGGCACACCGCCAGAGCGTCAGGACCGGCAACTTCAAACTTGGCGAATGGGCTGAGGTCGAAGAGGACTACGCCTTCACGGGCTGCCTTGTGTTCGGCGGCGACCCGCTCAAACCAGGTCGGACGGCCGTAGCTGTAGTCATAGCTGGGCGTCATTCCAGCCTCGCCGTACCAGTTGGCCCGTTCTCCGCCGTTGACTTCACCAAAACAGGCTCCAAGCTCTGCCAGCCTGGAATGCAAGGGCGTGCGGCGAACATTTCGTGCCGTGTCCATCTGCAGGCTCGGCCAGTGCATGGCATACAGCCGGCCCAGGCCTTCTTTAGTTCGTGATTGCAGGTACCTGCGGTTGTTTTGGTGCCTTGAGAAGCGCTGCACGTCTACACTGGACGAGTCGAAGCCGGGAGTTCCTGAAATAACCCAATCCGCCAGTTCCTTACCCACTCCAGGGGCAAAGATGATTCCTTGTGAGTTGAAGCCCGCCGCCACGTACAGGTTCGGGGCTTCCGCGGTCTCACCAATGGCGAAATTGGCGTCAGGGGTGAAGCTCTCCGGGGCGTTGAGGAATCGGTCATACCCGACCGTCGTGAGCGCTTGGACGGTTGCTTCTGCCTTCGACCGGATCGGAGAAAAGTGGTCCCAGTCCGGCTCGAACTCGGCGAATCCATTGCCGGGAATGTCTTCGACAGGTCGCGGCAGGCCATCGGGTTCGAACGCTCCCACCAGAAGACGCCCAGCCTCATGGCGCAGATAATAACTGCTGTCCAGATCCCTGAATACGGGCAGCGCCGGACCCGCCCCATCTATAGGTTCGGAGCGGACGTGAACGTGTTCGGCCGCGTATAACGGCACCTTCACCCCCGCCGTCGCAGCGAGTTCCCGGGTCCACAGCCCGCAGGCAAGGATCACCCGTTCGCAGTGCACAGTGCCCTGATCTGTGAGGACACCGACGACCCGGTGCCCTTCGCGCAGAACCCTTTCGACCTTTACGCCTTCGCGGATCTGTGCATCCAGTTCATGAGCCAGCTTTGCGAAGGCAACAGTTGCGTGCCCAGGGTTGATGTGTCCGTCATCCGGCAGCAGTAGCGCGCCCAGGACCCCTTCATGGCTGGCCAGAGGCCACACTTCTTTAAAGCGGTCTTCGGTTAGCCATTCTGTTCGCAAACCCTGCTGGCCGGCGACATCCTTTGCGTAAAGGATCTCATCGACCCGCCCGGCTGTACGGGCCACGCTGAGGGACCCTGAGCGTTGGAATGAGACGTCAACGCCGGACATCTGCTCGAGCTTGCCGTAGAACTCCAGCCCGTACTTTGCGAGCTTTGTCATGGTTGTCGAGCCGCGCGCGCCCGTCACGAGACCGGCGGCGTGCCATGAGGTGCCGCTGCCGAGGACGTTGCTCTCCAAGACAAGGATGTCGCTCTCCCCCGCCGCGGCGAGATGATAGGCGATGCTGGCGCCGACGATGCCGCCGCCAACGATGACGGTCCGGACTCGTGCGGGCAGGGGGTCGTGGGACGTGTCCGTGAATGCTTTGGCGCTGATGCTGCGGTCGACAAGCCTGTCCATGGGGTTCTCGCTTCTGTGATGGTCAGTGCCCTGCGTGGCAAGGGTGTTGAAGTTGGTAGTTAGTTGAAGACGACGGTGCGGTGGCCGTTAAGCAGGACTCGCTGTTCGGCGTGCCACTGGACAGCCCGCGACAAGGCAAGCCGCTCGGCGTCCTGGCCTGTAACCGCGAGCTGCGCCGGGCTGTAGTCGTGCCCGACCCGAAGGACTTCCTGCTCGATGATCGGCCCTTCGTCCAGTTCTCCGGTCACGTAATGAGCGGTGGCGCCTACGAGCTTGACCCCCCGGTCGAAGGCTTGGTGGTAGGGCCTGGCGCCCTTGAAGCCGGGGAGGAACGAGTGATGGATGTTGATGGCCTTGCCGGCAAGTTTCCGGCAGAGCTCGTCGCTGAGGACCTGCATGTAGCGGGCCAGCACGGTCAGGTCCACTTGGTGTTCGTCAATGAGGGCGAGCAGCTTGTCTTCTGCTGCAGGTTTCGTCTCAGGTGTGACAGGGATGTGGAAGAACGGGATCCCGTGGGCGTCGGCCACAGGCTGGAGCGTCTGGTGGTTCGAGGCAATAAAGGAAAAATCGACTTTCAGTTGGCCTGCCCGCCAGCGGAACAAAAGGTCATTGAGGCAATGTTCGGCTTTGGACACCATCAGCGCTACCTTGGGACGGTCAGCGGTGTCAGCCATGGTCCAGGACATGCCATAGGCATCCGCTGTGGCCCGGAATGCCGTCTTCAAGTCACCAATTGATACCGTCCCCGGATAGGTTGCATGAACCCTCATGAAGAACGTGTCTTCGGACGCGTCGTCGAACTGCTGGCTGGCGAGGATGTTGCACCCATGCGATACCAGGAAACCTGATACTGCATGGACGATTCCAAGAGTGTCGTGGCAGCTGAGGGAAAGAATCACTTCGCGGGGATGTGCGTGATTCATAGGAACTCCTAGGTGGGGATTCGTCACGTTGGTGTCCTCAAGCCGGACGCCATCCGTGGATGGGCGAAAATTCCAGAGGTTTCAGAAGGAACGCCTCACAGCACTGGAAATATCGCGTTCAACATCGACCATATGCGACCAAAAATCCCAACTCCATGCTGAAAATGCAAGAAATGCGGGCATTTTTCATACTCTGGTACCCCCGAGGGGGCGTGAAGTGAAGTCCCGGCCGTGCACTTCTTTGCGCTATTGCTCGGGGTCGGGACGAGACTGATCGGGTGCAGAATTTTCCTGAGAAATGGCGCTGCCGTGCAGCACCTTGTCGGTGCTGCACGGCAGTTGCTTTTCAAATCCCACGGAGGGGGAGGATCACACGGGGGCGGCGGGGTGGGATTGGTCGGATCCAACGAAGTAGCCGGCCGTAGCACCACCGTCGACGGCGTAGACCGTTCCGTTGGCATAGGTGGATTCCATAAAGTGGCGAACAGTGGCCGCAATTTCTTCGGGCTTCGCGAAACGGCCCAACGGCACAGAACTCTTGTAGAACTGCACCTCCTCTTCGGAGCTTTTCGCAAAGAGTCTCTTCGCCATGGGTGTTTCCACGAAGCCGGGACAAATGACGTTGCTGCGCACACCGACGGGGCCGAAATCCAACGCGAGACACCGAACCAGCCCGACCACTCCGTGTTTTGCAGCTACATAAGCCGAGTACCCCTGGGCACCATTTGTCCCTGCGTCCGAGGCAATCGCAGTGAACGTCCCCCGGGTCTTGATCAGCGAATCAACGGTTGTCTTTGCGGTCACGAACGTTCCCGTTAGGTTGACCGCAAGGGAACGGTTCCATTCCTCCAGCCCAAGATCCAGGACACTTCCCTGGACTTCCACGCCGGCGCAGGCTACGGTCGCGCTGATCGTGCCCAAGAACGACTGACCGTCTTCCACTGCACGCCGCATTGATTCCAGGTCAGTAACGTCGGCAACGAAGGCTGCGGGGCGGCCGCCAGCCTCCACGATCAGGGCTGCGGTCTTTTCAAGCTCTCGTTGATCTCGGTCCACAATGATGACCGCATGCGTTCGTGCCAGCTCGAGCGCCGTAGCTCTGCCAATGCCGCCCGCTGCCCCCGTAATCAGTGCTACGGGTTGGTCGTTGGAGTTCATGTCTTTCCTTTCAGGGTTCGTGCAGCGCAGCTGCAGGCAGCGGGGCTCAGACGTCCTGTCGTCCGATGCGGGCGTAGGTATCAGGCTTGGTGCGGCGGAAAATCAGCGCCAGGATGATTCCAATGACGAGGCATCCGTAGAACAGTGCCATCAGGAATGCCGCCAGGGTTTCGTCGCCTCCAATCATTACTGCGATGTTCTGGGTGGCGAGGACGCCGGCGACGATGAGACCCAGCGTCGCGGCGACGGGTGCAACCTGGCTCTTCCAGCGGTTGACCTTGAGTTCGGGACGTTTGTGGAAGTAGACGACGACGGCTGCGCTGGTGAGGATCAGCAGGAGGATCAGGGCATAGCCGCCGACTCCTACTAGGACCGCATAGAGTGTTGCGCCCGGGGCTCCCGCGATCACTACGACTGCCAAGAAGATCACTGCAAACACGCTGGTGGCTAGGGACGCAACGTGGGGGGAATCGTGGCGGCTGTGAACCCGGCTGAGGGCTGCCGGAAAGACACGGTCGACGCTGAGGGAGTAGAGGTAGCGGGCGCTGATGTTATGCGTGGCCAGGTTGGCCGCGAAGATGCTCGAGCAGAGAAGCACGATCATCACATCCATGACGATCTTGCCCAGGAGCTGGGAGACAACGCCCATGACCGTCCCGGTGGGGTCTGTCGCAGAAGCTTCAACGACGGTCCCGGGACCGATGGCAATGATTTGTGCCCATGCCGTCAGGGCGTAGATAGAACCCATGGAGAGAATGGCGATGTAGGTTGCCCGGGGCACGGTCTTTTCCGGGCTACGGGCTTCCTCGCGGAAGACAGCGGTGGCTTCGAATCCGGCGTAGCAGACAATGCCGAAGAGGAGGGCGAGCCCGATGTTTCCCGACAGCATGTTCGCCGGTTCAAAGGGTGCCGTCGTGAGCCCTTCCGGACCACCGTTGATGAAGGCAGCAACATCGAAGGCCACCATCAGGATCACTTCGAAGATCATGGAAACCGTCAAAATCTTCGCGGAAAGAGTGATCTTGAAGTACCCCAGGGTTCCGACGATTGTCATCAGCAGCAGCGTATAGGCCCACCACGGCACTTCCGGGCCGCCAAGCACGTCAGTTACCAGCGCTTCCAGTGAGATGCCGCCGAATGCGTAGCCTCCAACCAGGATGAAGAAGTACGACACAATAGCCAGGAAAGATGCCCCAAGTCCCAGGGGCTTGCCCAAACCTGCTGTGATGTAGGCATAGAAGGCGCCGGGGTTGGGAAGGTGCCGGCCCATCGAGGTGAATCCGACGGCAAAGACCAGAATCAACGCCCCTGCTGCGAGGTAAGCGGTGGGTGCCCCCAGCTGGTTTCCGGATCCAATGATGACGGGAATAAACCCAACAAACACCGACAAGGGTGCATTGAAGGCCAGGACGGTGAAGACGATGTCAAACGTGCTGAGTTTTCCGGTCAGCCGGCGTGAGGGTGTCCCGGGCTTTGAGCCCGGGCCTGCCGCTAATTCGTTGAGGGTGCTCATAACTGGCTCCTTGGGGGTGATTCAAGATGTGTGTGCGGCGCGTTCGAAGAGTTGCCGGGTGTTGGGGTAGACGCGTCACTGCAGCTGAATCCCCTAGATTCAGGCAGAAGATGTGTCAGAGAGGATTGGTATTGGTCGTCCAGCGTGGCCGTTCAGGTGCTAGGACAGGGCTGGTTTGCCCGGTTGGCGAAGTTGAGAAGAACAACTCCGCCGATGATGGCGGCTATGGCTGCGGCTTTCCCCCAGGAGATCACTTCGTTGTGTAGGAGGACTCCGGCAAGTGCCACGGCCACCGTGCCGATCCCGGACCAGGTGGCATAAGCAATGCTCAGAGAGACGGATCTAAGCGCACGGGTCAGGAGGTAAAAGGACAGGGCGTAAAGGGTGAGCGCCGTTGTTGTCTGCACAGGGAGCCGAAAGCCCTCTGAGAAGTCGAGAAGTATCGTGCCTGTGATTTCGGTGACGATCGCTCCTGCGAGGAACAGCCAGCCTGTGACTGGCTTCTTCCGTAGATCTGGCTCTGCCGGGTCATTTTGGGTGGTTTCTTCCTTAGAGTGCAAGGTACCCCCCATCCACAATGAGATCGGTTCCAGTCACAAACGATGATTCCTTTGATGCGAGGAACAGGACGGCGTGGGATATCTCCGCCGGGGCAGCCATTCGCTTCATGGGCGTGGCGGCAACGTATGAGTCCGCGTCGACTTCGGCTTCATTCATGGGTGTCTGGACCATGCCTGGACATACTGTGTTGACGCGGATGTTTTCCGGGGCGAGTTTGACGGCGGCACTGCGCGTCATGAGTCGTAGTGCGCCCTTTGTGGCGTTGTAGGCGAAGTATTCTCCGTCCCCGATGTAGCCGAGTATGGAGGAGATGTTAATGATGGACCCGCCTCCAGCCCGCCGCATGGAAGGAACGACGGCCCGCATCCCGAGGTAGGCGCCGGTCTGATTCACTGCGACGGTCTTGGCCCAGTCGGACGGTCCCTCGATTTCAAAGCCACCGGGCGTGCCGGTTATGCCGGCGTTGTTGACCAGCACGTTGATCTGGCCGAAGGATTCGTTGATTTCCCTGACCGCATCAAACCAGGATGCTTCATCCGTGACGTCCAAGTACAGGTAGTGGATAGATAGGCCCCTGGAAGCGGCATCTTTTGCGAAACCTTTTCCCTCCTCGTCGAGTATGTCCCCAATCACGACCGTTGCTCCACGCTGGGCGAGGATTTCGGCATGGCTGGCCCCCATTCCCCGTGCTCCCCCGGTGATCAGGACGGTTGTGTCGGAAAGTCGTTGATTCGTTTGCATGTCAGTGTCCTAGTTCATGGGATGAGAGCCAGCACGAGACTGGGAAGACCGGCGGACTGGCCTTGGGCTTGTCGGCGGCTTAGTGTCCGCCCTGAAGATTGAGAGTGACGACGCCGGCCACGACGAGTCCCATCCCCAGGGCATGTTTCCAACCGGCTTTTTCGCCTCGGAACATGACGCCTACGGCCGCGACGGCCGCAGTTCCCAGCCCTGCCCAGAGTGCGTAGGCGACACCCATGTCGGTGAATTGCAGGATCTGGGCCAGTAAGGCAAACGCGATGGTGTACAGGCCTGCGACCGCCAGGGTGGGTTTCAGTTTCCTGAACTCGTTGGTCCTTGGAAGCAGAGTTGTTGCGGCCACTTCAGCTGCGGTGGCGAGTAGGAGAAGCGGCCAGATCATAGCGGCTTCCTTTCTGGTGATCGGGGCGGGTTGCCGTGGTTGTACTTCACGGCAACCCCGCCATTGTCAGAATCCGATTCCCGGGCGCCACCGGCCGGGTGGGCGGCTTGCGCCCCGGCGGGAGCTTGGGCGTGGGCTACAACTATGCGTTGAGCTGCTCTGTCTGACGGTCGGGATCAGGGTTCAGCTGGTCCAGGCCCTTAAACCGGTGTGCGATCGGCATCCAGGTGGGATCGTCGAAGCCGCGGCCCCACATGTACCCGGCGTAGATGTTGTCAGGGTCTTCCAGTTCGATCTGCTGCCCGAGAGGCCAGTAGCCGGCAAACTGGGCGTCGATTGCCTTGTCGATGGACACGATGGGGATGGTGTCCGTGGGATCCCATTTGGAGTGGCCCCACTCGAGTGTGGCGGTTCCTTCCCGGTAGGAGGTGTACTCATACTTGATGTCCCAAATGTTCAGCAGGGGCGGGTACTGGAGGCCACGACCGTTGGAGTGGGGGAACATCTTGATGTCGAAACCGTTGCTGTCAACCACGTGTGGGCCATGGTCCGGGCCGGTGATGTCGGCGTTGATTTCCATGAGCTGGATGCCACGTCTGTCTCCTGTTGCGCGGACGTTAGCCCCATCGCGCCAGATTCGCCCGTTGCCGTTCTTCTTGACCTCACCCCAGAGCTCGCGTCCGATCGCTACGGGAAGTTCCGGAGAAATGATCTCAGTCAACATCCAGTAGCCCTCGATGTCGCCGTACTTGCAGAGGATTGAGACAATTGCTCCGTCGAAAGTCCCACAGTAGGCGCTTTCGTACTGGGTGACGTTTGCATACGCGTTGCAAGTTCCTGCTTCCTCGTCGCCCAGTGGCTCAAAGATGGGAGGCAAGACAGACTTTGCGTACTCCCAGGTCGTCTTGAAGTAGACTCCGATTTCGTCGCAGGTAAACCTGGACGGCGCAACGAAGTCCTCGATTCGCTGCACTTCTTCTTTGTTTTTCACATAACCCGGCATGGGAAGCCCTCTCTTAGCTGGTGACACGCCCTTCGCTGGTGCTAAGGGTGTTACATAAACAACACCACTCCCTGCCGAGCATCCCAATAGTACAAAGGCAAGAAATTGTGATGGCTGTCATACTGATGGCCAAAAAAGTGACAGTAGTCACTGTTGGATTCCTTGCGGGTTGGGCAGCCCACCGTCCTCGATCGGACGTGAGCGCCCGATCCTTCGTTCAGCCCACCGAGCACCGCGGTCCCCCAGTGTTTCCGTCAGGTAGAACCACACCCAAGCTGACGGTTAGGGGCCTGGATGTCTTGACTTCCTTCTGGGACGGGCCTCCTGTGAAAGTACACCGTGAATCCACGGCATGTGCTTTGCACCGCATGATTGCCAGGCTGTCGCCGGACATCCGGTCCGGCGACAGCCATGCGTTTCCTTTGCCTGCTCCTACCCGAACAACGCCCGCAAGGGAGCGTTTAGGAAGGTACCGTTGGGGTCGAGCGCCCTCCGCACAGCATTGAAGTCGTCCCATTTGGGATAGCGGGACCGCAGGAGGTCGGGGGCAAGAAAATATGGTTGTTTGCCCCAATGGGGTCTGGCATCGAATTCGGACATTGCACGGTCAATCGCTTGGAAAAAGGGCAGATTGTCGGCGCCGAACGTCCTGCAGAAACCAAGAGCCACGGAATCCCTGCCAAACATCGGGGAGAGCCATGATTCGTCTCCTGCTACCGTCCGCACCTCCAGCGGAAAATCATCCGGGAAACGATCCAAGATGGGCAGGCAGGCCGATATCGCATCCTGCGCCTTGTCGTAAGGGAGGAAATACTCCACTTCATCCCATGGCGTGGAATACAGATCAGGGTAAATGCGGTATGGGCGGTTGACGCGTGCGCCTGGTGTCGGATCGTCTTCAGCGTCTACTGGGACTGTGTCGTAGGTCCGTACCAGCGTTGGAGCATCCAGATCGCGGGGCAGCGGGGGCAGCTCAGCGGACATGTCGTACATGGGGCCGCGTACGAAACTGAAGTGTCGGTGCGTCCGGTTCCTCTCATCCCAATCGCTGAGAACCTCCGCAAAGGGGTGGAAAGTCAATGATTCCTTCAACTTGAATGCGGGCTCAAGCTGCAGATCTACGCTCACAAGAATGCCAAGCATGCCCATGGACGCCCGGAGAGCAGGCAGACGTGGATCGTCCGGTCCGATTCGTTCAAGTGTGCCGGCCGCAGTTATCAACTCTGCTCCGATAACCGATCCCGACAGGGCCGTAAGCTGCAGTCCTGACCCGTGGGTGGATGTGCTAATGGCACCGGCGATCGTCTGGAGATCAATTGCTCCTTGGTTCTTCAAGGACAGGCCGGCGTCCCATAAAGGTTCCCCCATCGCCCAGATGGGGGTGCCTGCCTTGACCCGCACCTGTGCCGCTTCCCTGTCGATGTCTACGATTCCGGAGATAGCCGAGATGTCGAGCACGATTCCGTCGGTGGGCACCAAGGGAGCAAACGAATGGCCGGCCCCCACCGGTCGAACCGAAATCCCCCGTTTTGTGGCGTCCTTGACTGTCTCGCTCACCTGCTCAACAGATACTGCCTTCACGACCGATTCGGGCTGGCATGTTTGTGTTCCCGCCCAATTGCTCCACCCCGTCTGAATGCTCACTTTTCCAAATCTCCGTTCTATGGCACCTAATGGGTATCCCGCCGCTGAACCAACCGATTCAGTTTTGGACACGGTCATACGTCGCGGTTGGGACGGGCTCATCGTGAGCTGATGCTCGTGACGAAGATGAAGAACCCGGCCGCGGCGATTAGAAAGGCTGCTGCACCCGCTGGTACAAAAAGAATGCGCCGCATGTTGGCCATGTTTCGCGGTTGACGGGCGGGCTTGTCCACATGTGGGCCAACCAAGCCCAACCCGGCCGCGACCAAAATGAGGAAAATTCCGAAGTATTCCACCTACCCTCCCTCTCTGGCATTGTCAGGGTCCATCGCCACGGCGAGGTGCTTGCTCGAGCGCCCGGGGTCTATCTGCGAGACCTGCATGGCGCAACTGAAGCCGTCGGTGAGAACAAGGGCGTCAGCGTCACCTTTCGCGAGGGCGGCGATGACGGAGTGCTCGGCGACATTCATGGACATGTCGAAGTGCTCGGCCTCAAAACCGAAGTTGCCGGCGACGCCGCAGCAAGAGGATGATTCCACGAGGTTCGGAACTCCCCAGGCTTTCAGGACGCGTTTCTGGGCACCTGAACCGAATACGGCGTGCTCGTGGCAGTGAGTTTGCAGCACGGCTGTTTCGGGCGCCGGCGCCGTGGGCTTCCACCCGCGTTTGATGGCCTCGTCAACAGCGACGGAGAACGAGCGGACTCTTGCCGCGACCCTGGCGGCGGCCGCGCCGCCTACCAGCTTCGGGCCTTCGTCACGGATGGTCGCGGCGCAGCTGGGTTCTAGGACGACGATATCCCGGTTCGTGCCGTCGTCGAGCTTTCTGATCAGCCTGGCCAGCCGCCGTCGGGCTCCATCACGTTGCCCGGTGGAGATCCAGGTTAGGCCGCAGCAAGCGTCCGGAGTGCACCCTACCGAGCTGCCGGTGTCGCGGAGCACCCGGGCTGCAGCCGGGACGACCTCGGGCCGGAACGCGCGCGTAAAGCTGTCGATGAACAGAAGGACGTCGGCGTTGGCCGCGAACCCGGCTTCCCGCACCTGTCGCCGGATCCTGCCGGTCGTCGCGAAAGCTGGAAGCCGCCGTCGGGCGCTGATGCCCAACCATTCCCCGACAAGCCGGAAGGGGCGTAAAGCTGTCCCCACATTCGCCAGGGGTGCTACGCGGGTCAGCAGCGGGAGCCACCGGGGCAGCCAGCCAATGGAGTAGTGAGTGAAGGGCCGGATGCGCCCGCGGTAATGCTCGTCGACCAGTTCCGACTTGGCCTCAGCGATGTCCACTCCGGTGGGACAGTCGGCGGAACAGGCCTTGCAGGACAGGCAGAGGTCCAGTGCCTCCCGGACTTCCGGGCTCGACCAGCCGTCCTTGCTGCTGCCTTGGGTCCGGGTCAGTTCCTGCAATACCCGGGCCCGGCCGCGGGTCGAATCCTTTTCATCCTTCGTGGCCCGGTAACTGGGGCACATGAAGCCGCCAGTGGTGGACCGGCACCGTCCTACACCGATGCATGCGTGGGTGTTCCCGACGAACGGACTCGCCACCGGGAGCAGAGTACGGTCTCCGGAGGAAGGTACGACGGCGGCAGTCGCGGTTGCGGTCAGCTCACCATGGGCGGAGCCGGGTGCAACTACTCCTTCCAAAGCCAGCGAGGCAGAGAAAGGTTCCGGGTCGACGATGATCCCGGGGTTGAGGATACCTGCCGGATCCCAGAGGCGCTTGAAGTCCTTGAAGATGCCCACCATCTCCTGGGAGTACATGACCTCAAGTAATTCGCTGCGCGCCCGACCGTCACCATGTTCCCCGGACAGCGAGCCGCCATGGGCCACCACCAGCTTGGCCGCTTCACGGGTGAAGTCGCTGAACACCCTGCGCCCGGAGTCACTGCGCAGATCGTAATCCAATCGCATATGGACGCACCCTGCACCAAAGTGGCCGTACATTAGGGCCGTATAGCCGTACTTTTTTACCAGTGGGAGCAAGTCCGCCAGATAGTCGGCAAGACGCTCCGGTGCAACCGCGGAATCTTCCCAGCCGGGCCACGTTTGCACTCCATCGATCCGTCTCGATGAGAGCCCCGCGCCGTCTTCTCGCACCCTCCAAAGTGCGGCCCTGTCCAGTGGTTCCGTGACGATCGAATGGTCAAGGACGCGGCCGTCGACGCTGAGCTTGTCAACCAGGTCTTCACAAGAGGCGGCCGCCTGCAGAAGGGTGTCATCCGAAAACTCGACCATGAGAAAGGCCTTGCCCTCCGGCAATGATTCGACGCTGGCCGCTCCCCGGCGGTGCCGCATGATGTCCACGATCGATACGTCCAGGCCCTCGATGGCGCTCGGCTTTGCGGCCAGGATGGTCATCACATCGCGCGCGGAATCGATAGTGCTCGCGTAGCCAAGGCACAGCAGCGCCGTGGTCAGGGGCTTCTGCACAAGGCCCACCTTGGCCCGCACGACAACGGCGCATGTGCCTTCGCTGCCTGCCATTGCACTGGCAACATTAAAGCCGTGTTCCGGCAGCAGATGGCCCAAGTGATATCCAGAGATCTGCCGGGGAATGGTCTGCAGCTCCACCCGGAGGGCCGCCAGATGTGCTCCCGCCAGCGCTTTGAGGCCCTCCAGCAGCTCCTCAGCCCGGGCAACGGAATGGGTGTCGTTATCGTCGACAGCGCGGAGGAATTCCCGCCCCGCCCTGAGGTACGCGCCGTCGGCCGTGACCAGCTCCAACTCCTGCACGTGATGGGTCATGCGGCCGTAGGCTACTGAGTGGTTTCCGCAGGCGTCGTTACCGATGGAGCCACCCACTGTGGCGCGCGTCAGGGAAGAAGGGTCTGGGGCAAATGTCAGCTTGCCTCCGGTGACCTTCTCAACCTGCGCACGCAGCTCACCGAGGACGACCCCCGCGTCGGCCCACACCGTCGCCTGGCCTGCATCGAGGGATCCCACAGAGGTCATGTGGCGGGAAAGGTCGATCACCACACCGTCGCCTACGGCGTTCCCTGCCATCGAGGTTCCCCCGCCGCGTGCGGTGGTCGGTACTCCCGTGGCCGAGCATGCCCGCAAAACTGTCCGAACGTCGTCGACGTTTTTCGGGAAGGCGACGGCGGCAGGCCGTACCCGGTAGTTCGATGCATCGTAGGAATACTCAGAGCGTCTTCGCGGAGAGTCGTCCACCTGGATGCCGTGATCCCTCAACCTGGCGAGCAGCTGCCTGAGTTTCGTGTCACCGTCGTCATCGTCGGGCATGGTTGCATTCTCCATTCGTATTGGTCCGCAGGAAGTGTAGGCAGCTGCGGTAGACGCGGGGGTGTGCCAAAACAGAACGGGCACAGCAGATGAATCCGCTGTGCCCGTTGGATTGATGGAACTGCCTACTTCAAGAACTCGGAAAGGTTGTCCTTGGTGATGAGCGTGAATGGCAGCGTGTAGCGGTTCTCCACGTTTCCGCCTTTAAGGAAGTCGGTGACAACCTCGACTGCCTTGGTGCCCTGTCCGGCTGAGTCCTGGCGTACAGTTGCCGAAATTGTCCCTGCCTTGATGTCCTGGAGGGCGGGGTCGGTGCCGTCGACGCCAACCACTGCCTTGAATTCGGCCGTGCGGCCCGCGTCAGCAATGGCCGAGGCTGCACCGATGGCCATTTCGTCGTTGTTCGCCACCACGGCGTCAATCTTTCCGGACGGGAAGCGCTGAAGGGTGTCCTCCATGTTGCGCTTGGCGTCGTCACGGCTGCCCTTTGCCTGGAATTCGGCGACAATCTTGAAGTTCTTGTTGATTGTCTTGTCGAAGCCCGACTTGCGGCGGTCGGTCCATGACGCACCGTAGACGCCCGCCGCGAAGACGAGGTTGCCGCCGTTGGGAAGGAGCTTGTTGAGGTACTCGGCCTGCATTTCGCCGGCCACCGTGTCATCGACACCGATGTAGCTCTTGTAGCCGACGTTGGCACCTTCTGCGAACTCGGTTGACAGGATGAACAGCGGAACGTTGGCGGCGATGACCCGTTTCGCAGCGTTCTGGCTGGCATCGCCATCGAGAGGCTGCATGATGATGGCGTCAACCTGGCGGGTGAGGAGGTCCTCAACCTGGTTGAGTTCGCTTCCGACGTCTTTCTTGGAGTCGGTGATGTTGAGCTTGACGCCCTTTTCGTCGGCCGTCTTCTTCATGGCGTCAGTCATGTGGGCCAGGTCCGGGTCCTGCAGGTCGAGGACCACAACTCCGATGTTGTAGGTCTTGCCTGCGGCTGAGCCGTTGCTGGCATTGCTGCCGCCGGCACACCCGGTCAGCGTGAGGGCACTCGCGGCCAGCATTGCTACAGCCGCGGCGAGCTTACGTCGCATTCCCATGGTTGTTCCTTTCAATGATTTTGTCTGTGGTGAAGGAAATTGGTGGTTTGTTTGTCGATGGTGAGGGTCAGTCCGACTTCCAGCGGTTCAGCAGTACGGCGAGCACCAGGATGATGCCCTGGACTCCTTGCTGGAAGTATGAGGAGACGCCCAGCAGGTTCATGCCGTTCATTACGACGCCCAGCAGGAGCACGCCGACGACGGTTCCCCGGATGGTGCCCACACCGCCGAACAGGCTTGTCCCGCCGATGACGACGGCGGCAATCACCTGCAGCTCGTAGCCGGTGCCGGCCACGGGGGCCGCACCATCGAGACGGGCAGTCAGGACGAGGCCGCCCAGCGCGGCGGTGATGCCGCCGATGAGGTAGACGGTGAAAAGCACCCGGCTTGTGGAGATACCCACTTTCTTGGCGGATTCTTCATTTCCACCCACGGCGTAGACGTGCGAACCAAACTTGGTGCGGCTCAGCACGAACTCACACAGCAGTGCAGCCAGGAGGAAGATAATCACCGGCACCGGGACAGGACCAATGAACCCGGAGCCGAGCCACTCAGCCGGGCCACTCAGCCCGGAGACAACCTGCCCGTCCGTGATAACCAGAGCCGCCGTGCGGGCAATGGCCATCGTCGCCAAGGTTGCCAGAAATGGCAGGATAGCTCCCCACACCACCAACGCTGCGCTGAGGAAGCCGACCAACAGGCCCACTCCGAGCCCGGCTATCAGCGGCAACCAGAAGGCACCTCCGCTGGCCGGGGCCAGTAGCGCGAAGGTCATGCCGGCCAAACCCACTACGGATCCCACAGAGAGGTCGATTCCTGCGGTGATCATGATGAAGGTCATCCCCAGCGCAATCAATCCGATGATGGATGATTGCCGCACGACGTTGACCAGGTTGTTCAGCGTGAGGAAGTTCGGGGCGGCAGCAGCCAAGAAGACGATGATGAGGACGAAGAAAATGAGGATTCCGTAATCCCCGATGAGGCGCTTGGTTTTGGTGGCAGCGGATTCCTCATTAAGCTCAGCCGGTCCCAGCTTTGTCTTCAGATTTTCCATTGTGAGGCTCACGAGTCGCTCCCGTTCGTCGTACCGCGTCCGGCCAGCGCGTCAACGACACTCATCGACGAGGTGCTTCCGATTTTGCGGCGCTCGTCCGGAATGCCGCTCCCATTGTCGACATAGTCGTCCAGAGTGCCGTGTGAGATGAGGTGCGCCACTTCGGCTTCAGTGACGTCTCCTACGTGGAAGCGCCCCACCACCTGGCCTTGGCGCATGACCGCGAAGCGGTCGGCCACTGCAAATGCTTCATCCAGGCGGTGAGTGATGATGATGACAGCGATGCCCAAATCCTTGAGCCGCTGCGTCACCTCGATGAGCTTGTCCACCTTGGCCACTGACAGGTTCGCGGTGGGCTCGTCCATGATGATTAGGCGTGCATCAAAGGCCAGTGCCCGCCCAATGGCAACGGCTTGCCGTTGTCCACCCGACAAGCGCTTGACCTTGAGCCGGGGGTTGATAGGGATGTCCAGCCGCTCCAGCACCCGCCTGGTTTCGGCTTCCATTTTTTTCCGGTCGATGATCTTCAGCAGCGGACCCAGAATGTTCTTCTGCGGCTCCCGCCCCAAGAAAATGTTGGTACGGACATCCAGGTTGTCAGCCAGGGCAAAGTCCTGGTACACCATCTCGACCCCTTGGTCGCGGGAGGCCGACGGAGTGGGAAACTCCGTCCTCTTTCCGTCCAACTCGATGGAACCCCGATCGGGTTGGTACACGCCCGTGAGTACCTTCATGAGCGTTGACTTGCCGGCGGCATTGTCGCCAAGCAACGCGAAGGTTTCGCCGGGCTGGACATCGATGCTGACGCCGCGCAAAGCGGACACCGCCCCGAATGTCTTATGTATGTCCTTTAGGGCGACCAGTGGAGGGGTCGCCGGTGGTGCGTCGGTCATCTCATCCTCGTTCGATAGGGCTATGCAATGAACCGGTGAAACCTTAGGCGGCGGTCGATCAAATTTTTGTTTGATCCTGCAGTTTCAGGGGTAATCCGGGGAAGCCCTATATCTGCGTGACCCCCACCACACTGTTTCACTTACTTGAACTTTGACGGATTCGAGAATGCGGGATGTGTGCCAATTTGAAACAGGGGAAGGAATGCCGAACAGACCATGTGGATCGTTTCAATTAATAGCGGATTTAGGGGCTCGTGCTGGCCCGAGATTGGCCGGACGCCGGCTTATCTCCCTATAAGAAGGCTGCAGCCGTCCTGTGAAAGAGGCGACGCTCGCCCCTCGAGACAACCCACATGATGTCCCCTCGGGAGCTTTGTCCTCTACGTATCCGTCGAGCAGTACCCGCCCGGCTTTTGCAAACGGACCAAGGTCCCCTGTCTCTGTTTGCAAATGCCAACCGACGCCGTCCAGCCAGTCAGCCGTCATGTCCTGGGCCTATGAGCTGCGACGACACCGGCTTTCCGCCCAGCTCATCTGGGTTGGTTCTGTGTGATCAGCGAAAAGAGCCTGACCTGGGTCGCAGATGCTGTTGCGAAACATCGGGGCCCAGTTCAGGCGGCATCTTTGGCCCCTCTAGGTATGGTCCACTTCTATCGCAACCCCGGCCCGGGCCGATTTCTCTGCGGCGTCGGCCAGGATCAGCGCTGCGCGGCCGTCCTCAAAGCCCGGGTTCCGCGAAGGAAGTCCCCGCACTGCGCGCAGGAATTCGGCCACTTCAAGACGGTAGGCCTCCGCATAGCGCTCCAGGAAGAAGTTCTGGTAGGGACCGATCGCTTCGACTGCCCTGGCACTCCAGTGCCGGACGAGCGTGTCATTCTTGTTGCCCACTTGCAGCAGTCCCGTTGAGCCAAATGCCTCAATTCGCTGGTCGTAGCCATAGGCTGCATGACGAGAATTCACAATCGTCACTAGCTCGTCCTTGGACCCGCGCAGAGTAACCACTGCCGAGTCGAAGTCTCCGGCGTGGCGGGCGTTCTCGCTGAAAACGTTCGCGCCCTGCGCTGATACCTCCACGATGTCCGGTATGAAGTACCGCGCCATATCCAGATCGTGGATGGTCATGTCCCGGAAGATCCCACCCGAGTCTGCAAGATACGATGCCGGCGGCTCCCCAGGGTCGCGACTGGTGATCACCATCTGCTCCAACCTGCCAATCTCGCCAGCTGCTACACGACGCTTTAGCTCCACAAAATGCCTGTCGAAGCGCTTGTTGAAGCCCAACGCGATGGGAACGTCCGACGCCGCCGCTTTCGCACGGAGCGCATTCACACGCGCGATATCCAGATCGATTGGCTTCTCGCACAACACGGGAACACCTGCATCAATGGCTCTCTCCACCAGGTCCACGTGGGTTGCAGTTGGTGAGGCGACAATGACGGCATCGACTTCTCCTGAGGCGAACACTTCCTCGGGGTCGTCGCTCACACGGCCGCCAAACTCGGCGGCTGTCCGTTTGGCACTTTCGATAATGGGGTCACATACCCAGGCAAGCGTGGCTTCGTCCAAGGTAGCCAAACTCATGGCATGCACCTGACCGATCCGTCCGGTACCGAACAGGCCAATCCTGATCTGTTTCGTCATTGCAATCTCCCAGATGTAGATATGTCGCTGAGGGGAAATGGGGAGCTGTCAGTCGACCTTCTGCCGCCCCAGCCGTGCATACACCTCAGGGCGCTTGGCACGCAGGACGAGGGCGTAAGCAATGCCGCCTAAAAACAATGCGAAAGTGAACGTCATGAAGATGACCGTCAAGACAGTGGATCCGCCGATGAGCTCAGGGTAGTTGGTGATTGCCAGGTAAGTGATGAGTCCGAGGAATCCGGCGCTAATGAGCGGTGCGACTATTGTCTTCCAGACCGACTCCGGCGCAAAGCTACGACGGCGCAGGAAGTAAACGAGAACCGCGCAGCTCGTGATGAACATCAGGAGCAAGACTGCGAAACTGCCGCTGCCGCTGGCGATTGGATAAAGGTTGTCCGGGGATACTGCCAGGATCGTGAAGATCACGGTCGCCACGCCCCAGACCAGACCCACAGCCAGCCCCGACACGTACGGGGACTTATGGCGGGGGTGTACCCGCCCAAGGATTGACGGCAGCACCCCATCGGCCGCGAGGGAGAAGCTGTACCGGGCCGCGATATTTTGCACAGAGAGCATCGACGCCAGAATCGAGGTGATCAAAAGGATCGTGCCCACATCTGCGAAGATTTTTCCGAGCAGCGCTGTGGCGGCGTCATTGAACAAGTTGACGGTGTTGTCTTGGGCGGCAGTCTGGGCGTTGTCAGCTCCCAGGAACGCGATATAGGCCCAAGCCGCAATGGCATAGAACAGGCCGATACCGGCCACGGCAAGGTAGGTTGCCCTCGGGATCGTCCGCTCGGGGTTCTTGACCTCGTCGCGGTAGATCACTGTGGCCTCAAATCCGAAGAAGTTTCCAACAGCGAAGAGCAAAGCCAGTCCCAGTCCGGCGTCTGCCAGCCCCGGCATGGCAAAGCCGATGCTGTGCTCCATATTGCCGCCGCTCGAGGCGAAGGAGGCGATGTCGAAGATGACAACTACCGTGGACTCAAGGAGCATCACGATCGTCAAGACCCTCGCCGAAAGATCGATCCGATGGTAGGCGAGAAACGTCGTCACCGCGATAATTCCGAGTGCATACCAATACCACGGGATGTCCGGGCCGATTAGGGTGTTGACGACGAAAGCCTGCAGCGTTACCGCGAACAGCGGCGGCGCGAAGAAGCCGATGAACATGTAGCCAAAGAGCGCAAGGAAGGCCCCTCCCAGACCGGCGGGCTTACCGAAGCCCGCCGTGACGAAGGAGTAGAAACCACCGGGGTTCTTGACGCTCTGGCTCATCTTCACGAATCCAACGGAGAAGATGAGCAGCATTACAGTCAGCAAAATGTAAATGCCGGGCGCGGTGTGGCCGCTGAACATCAGCAGCACAGGGATGAAACCTGCGACCGTTGTCAAGGGCGAGGAGAACGCGAGCACGCTCATCACGAGCTCGCCCACGCCCATATTTCCGCTGAGCTTATGTTCCTGCGTATGGGCCGGCGTCTTCGTCGTACCTCTTGGTGTGCTTGACATGTAAAATCCTCGTCACGAAATAATTTTGAGTGCTAAATCACACTATCGACGGGGATCGTGAGAGCACTGTACCAGCTTGGGACACGGGATCCCATGGGGGTATTCCGGCCCGTTTCTAGAACCCGGAATACACCCCATGGAATGGCTTCATCAGGGCGCTTCAGACGCCAAGGCAGGAGTAGCCGGACCAAGCTTCTTCAGGTCCACCACGTCCTGGAGCGGCTCACGGGCCTTCCACAGCCTGAGATTCCGGGCAAAGCAATCCACTACTCTTCCCCGCCAGCCGATCAAGTCGCCGGAGGCATGCGGGGAGACCAGGATGTCCCGACGACTCCATAGCGGATTCCCGATATCCAAGGGCTCATGTTCAAACACATCCAGTGCCGCCCCGCCCAGATGTCCGGCGTCAAGGGAGTCAAGAAGGTCCTGCTCCACCACCACCGCCCCGCGGCCTACGTTGACCAGACGCGCCCCGGGCCGCATTGTGCGGAGCCGCGACGAGTTGAACAGCCCGCGGGTTTCTGATGTAAGCGGCAGGGTCAGCACCACGTCATCGGCTTGGCCAAGAAGCTGGTCAAGCTCATCAAAGCCGGAGATTGAACCCAGCTGGGGATCGTTCCTGGCAGACCGGCCCACAACGTTGACGTCCATTCCTGCAGCGCGCAGGAGGAGGACGGTTTCGCGGCCCACCGGACCCGGCCCCACTACCAGGACTTTCCGTCCCAGCAGCGGCTCGGTTTCTCGGTGCTGCCAGATGCGCGCCTGTTGCAGCTCTATGGTGCGGCGCAGGTCTTTGGTGAACATCAGCAGGACGCCCAGTACCCACTCTGCGATCGGCCGCTCGCACACGCCGCGGGAGTTGCTCACAACGATGTCGCTGTTGACGATTTCATCGGTCATCAGGCTGTCAACGCCGATGCTTGAGGTGTGTATCCAGCGCAGCTCCCCCGGCCCCACCTCACGCAGGAGCTTGGTCCTGAAGTCGTTCAGGAACAGGATCTCCGCACCGGGCTGGGCAGCCCGGAACTCGTCCGCGGTGCGCACCACCACGACATCTGCCTCGGCTTCCAACCGTTCAACAGGAGGGCGCGGGCGGCCCTCCTGGACAATCACCATCACTTTTGGTCTTGACACACTTACCCCTTCCCGGGGCTGCCCCTCAGGAGCAGCCTCCGCTTGTTCTTGTGTTTGGAGTTTGCTGTTGTTTACCAGCCGCCCTGCCAACCGCTCATCAGACCGTACGGCAAGCGTTGTGGCTCCTCGTCCGGCAGGCCCTTGAGGAAGTCGAAGTCGCAGCCTTCATCGGCCTGGTTTACGTGATCGATGAAAAGCCGTCCGTAGCCGCGCCGGTATTTCGGTTCCGGGAGCTTCAGTTCCGCCAGTCTGCTCTCGATCTCCTCGGCTGGGATGTCCAAATCCAGGCGCTGGTTCTCGACGTCCAGCACAATGGGATCTCCGTCCCGGACAATCGCCAGCGGCCCACCCACGGCAGCCTCTGGAGAAACGTGCAGCACTGTGGTGCCAAAGGCGGTGCCGCTCATGCGGGCATCCGAAATCCGGACGATGTCACGGATCCCCTGACGCAGGAGCTTCTCGGGAATGGGGAGCATGCCCCATTCGGGCATGCCGGGAGCTCCAACCGGTCCACTGTTGCGCAGAACCAGCACAGAGTCTTCGGTGATGTCCAGATCGGGGTCGTCAATCCTGCGTCCCAGGTCGTAAATGTCCTCGAAGACCACTGCTGAGCCTTTGTGCTGCAGCAGATCCTTGGACGCAGCACTCCGTTTGATGACCGCTCCGTTGGGTGCGAGGGAGCCACGGACGACGGCAATGCCTCCGGAAGCATCGAAAGGGGCCTCGAGAGTACTGACCACGACGCCGTCAGGTTCGGGGGCCGAACGGTAGCCATTCTCAAGGGACTCCCCAGTGACCGTGATGGCGTCCCTGTTCAGCAGCGGCGCCAGTTCCTTTAGTACGGCGGAGATGCCGCCGACCTGGAACAGTTGCTGCACCAAGTACTCGCCGGAGGGACGGACGTTGACAATGCGGGGGGTCCGTTGGGAGATCTCGTGGAAGCGGTCCAACGGCAGTTCATAACCAACCCGCCGGGCCAGTGCCAGAAGGTGCACCACGGCGTTGGTGGAACCACCCACAGCCATCAGGAGGGTGATTGCATTATCGAAGGCCTCTTTTGTCAGTATTTCGCTGGGCTTTGGCCCCTGCGACAGTGCCATCTCCACTGCCCGGCGGCCGGTGGCTTCCGCCGCTTGAGCGCGACGCGCATCTACCGCAGGGATCGACGCAGTGCCCGGCAGACACATGCCGAGTGCTTCGACGAGGGACGTCATGGTGGAGGCCGTGCCCATCTCGCTGCAGTGTCCTGCAGAAGGTTTCGCAGCCGATTCAAGCTCGTCGAAGTCCGCCTCGGTGATCTTCCCTGCGCGGAGCTCATCTGCGTACTTCCAGGTGTCTGTGCCGACCCCGAGCTGCTTCCCCCGGAAGTGTGCGGGCTCTTGGGGGCCGCCTGTCAGCATGATGGTTGGTACATCTGCACTGGCGGCCCCCATGAGCTGGGCTGGGACTGTTTTGTCACAGCCGCCGAGCAGCACGATGGCGTCCAGCGGGTAGGCGCGGATGGACTCTTCAACGTCCATGGCCATCAGGTTGCGGAACTGCATGGCCGACGGCTTCATCAGACTTTCACCCAGGGAGATGGTGGGGAATTCCAGCGGAAGACCGCCGGCCATGAGAACGCCGCGCTTCACGGCGTCCGCCAACAGCTTGAAATGGATGTTGCAGTTGACCAGCTCCGACCAGGAGTTTGCGATTCCAATCACCGGCTTGTCCTTGAGAGCAAAGCGCGAGAAGCCCTCGGCCTGGATCGCTGTGCGGTGAACGAATCCGGTGAGGTCGTGCGGTGCGAACCATCGCGCACTGCGGAGGTCCTTGTAGTTCGACTCTTCCATGTCCTTTAAACTCCTTGGGCTTGTTCGGTCTTGGCGGGTAAATTGGGGCGTTCCTACGCAGCGGTTGTGCCGCCGTCGAACGCCATGCTGGTTCCGGTAGCAAAAGTCCCTTCGACAGCCAGGAAATAGATAGCCGCTGCCACCTCGTCCGGATCCGCGAGCCGGTTCAGGGGCACGGTGCTTTCCTTCAATCTCCGGGCTTCCGTTGGATCCGGCGCCGCCGCCAGGCCTGCCCGCACCATGGGCGTATCAATCGGCCCGGGGCAGACTGCGTTCACTCGGACAAGGGGTGCCAGTTCCAAGGCCAAAGCCTTGGTGAGTCCTACAACGCCGGCTTTGGCCGCGCAGTAATGGACAAGCCCGGGTGCACCCATGGCGGCGAGGTCGGAAGCGACGTTCACGATCGAGCCTCCCCCGGACCGCCGCATATGGAGCCCGGCCTCACGGGAAACGTAGAAAGTCCCGGACAGGTTTGTCTCCAGCACGTCGTGCCAGCGGTCCTCGTTGAGGTCTTCCAAGGCCACATGCCCGGCCACACCAGCAGCGTTGACCGCTACGTCCAGGCCCCCCAGCGTATGGATCGCACCTCGGACGGCGTTCTTGACTGCGGCGGCATCGGAGACGTCGGCAACCACTGTGTGCGCGCCGGCGCCGATCTCGTCTGCGACGCGCTGCAGACCGGCCGACCGCCGGCCCAGCAGTGCCACCCGGGCGCCTCGTTTGGCGAAAAGCTTTGCGGTCGCTTCCCCGACGCCGGATGCCGCACCCGTGATGAGCACGCGCAGGGGTTCCGTTCGAAGCTGTTGATTTCGGTCCATCATCATCGACGGAACTCCTTCTGTAGGCACAGGTGGCTGGCATGTTCCACTAAAGCAGTGCATCCCCGCCGCCAGCTGTCTCACATTGAGACACATCGCACACTGCCTGCGTTCTTAGGCTGGTCAGCAGATGCCGCCTTCATTCCGTGGCACAGCACCGCTGAGAGCGGCACAGACTAAGGAGTCCTTTTGGAACAGCAGAACCGCATTGGGGTTGGCTTGATTTCGGTCGGATGGATGGGCAGGTTGCATTCGCGCGCGTACCTGGCCACCAAGCAGTTCTTTCCGGAACTGCCTCGGCATCCTGAGTTGGTGATCGCCGCGGACCCGGACGACGCCGGTCGCCACCATGCCGAGGACGCACTCGGTTATAAGGAAACGGCCACGGATTACCGCAAGGTGCTGGAGAACCCGGACGTGGACGTTGTGTCCATTTGCTCCCCCAACTTCCTTCATCACGAAATAGCACTTGCCACCATCGAAGCCGGCAAGCACTTCTGGATTGAGAAGCCCATGGGCCGCAGCGCGCAGGAGTCCCGCGAAATAGCCCAGGGCGCAGAGGCCGCAGGACTCATCACATCTGTGGGATTCAACTACCGGCACGCACCCGCTGTGGCGGAAGCCAGGCGGCTCATCCGGTCCGGAGCCCTGGGCCGAATCACCAACGTGCAGATCCGCCTCCTCACCGGATACGCCTCGGATCCAAGCCAGGTGTTTACGTGGCGCTATGAGCAGGCCCGCGCAGGCTCCGGAGTCCTGGGCGACGTCCTAAGCCACGGCTTCGACCTCGCACAGTTCCTGGTGGGCCGCATCACCTCGCTGAATGCCGTGACGGAGACCTTCATCAAGGACCGGCCGCTGCCTGCCGGCAACTCCTCGAATTCCTTCGACATGGGCCAGGCCTCGGACGTCACCCGGGAGGTGGAAAACGAGGATTACACCGCCATGCTGGCCCGCTTCGAAGGCGGCGCGATCGGCATGTTCGAGTCCACGCGCGTGGCCATCGGACCCCATGCCGAATACATCATCGAGGTCTACGGCACTGAAGGCTCCCTGCGTTGGAACTTTGAGCGCATGAATCAGCTTGAACTCGCCACAGACCGCAGCGGCTACCGCACCATCATGACACCGCCGTCCTTCGGCGAATTTGGCCGCTTCCAGCCCGGTCCCGGGCCCGGGATTGGATTCAACGACCTCAAGACCATCGAGGCCGCGCTGTTCCTGCGTTCAGTTGCGGAAGGAAAGCAGCTTGGTCCGTCCGCCGCGGACGGCTGGTCAGCCTCCGAACTCGTGGATGCATCGCTGCGCAGCGCCGGTTCCGGCGACTGGGTTGAGATCCCGGAAGTTTCCGGGAACACGACCTACCAGGCCTAAGCCCACACCGCACTCCACTCGCAACAAGAGGAGGCCGGATCTGGATGATCCGGCCTCCTCTAGCGTTTTAGTGCTTGCATAAAAGGTTGCTACTTGGCGAAGCGGAACAACTTCTTGTTCGCGAACTCCAGCATGCCCACCTTGCCCAGTTCGCGGCCGTAGCCGGACTTCTTGACGCCACCAAAGGGAACATCGGCTCCGCTGAGGTCGTATGCGCCGATGAAGACCATTCCGACGTCGAGCTGGTTGCCGACGCGCTCAGCGCGCTCAAGATCGTCGCAGATCACCACGGAACCGAGGCCGTACGGCGAGGAGTTGGCGAGCTTGATCGCTTCCTCGTCGCTGCCGACCTTGTAGAGCTGGGCCACCGGGCCGAAGAGCTCTTGGCTGTAGACGTCCATGGACGGCGTGATGTTGGTGATCACCGTTGGGGTGAAGACGTTGCCCTGGGGCTGGTTGTTGCCCACAAGGATTTCGGCGCCCTGGTCGACGGCTCCCTGCACCTGCTCTGTGAGGAACTTAGTAGCCGAATCTGAAGAGAGCGGGCCGAAATCGCCGTTTTCGTAGGATTGCCCGGCAATGGCTGCTTTGAACTTCTCTGAGAATTCATCGAAGTACTTGTCCAGCACCACGATCCTCTTGGAGCCATTGCAGGACTGGCCGGTGTTGCCCATACGGCCCATGACGGCCTTTTTAACGGCCTGGTCAACGTCATCGGTGTCCAGCACAATGAACACGTCAGCGCCGCCGAGCTCCAGCACGCACTTCTTCAGGGCACGCCCGGCCTGCTCAGCCACGATCGCACCTACCTGCTCCGAACCTGTGAGTGATACCCCCTGGAGGCGGTCGTCGGCGATGATGTCCGAGATCTGCTGATGCGTGGCAAAAAGATTGACGTAGGCACCCTCCGGGAAACCGGCGTCGCGGAAGAGTTCCTCAAGGGCCAGGGCCGACTCGGGGCACTGGCTCGCATGGCGGACGATCACGGTGTTGCCCAGGATGATGTTGGGAATCGCGAAGCGTGCCACCTGGTAGTAGGGGTAGTTCCACGGCATGATGCCGAGGACCACGCCCAGGCCTTGGTACCGGAAGAAGGTCCGCAAGCCGTCGGCTACCTCAAGTTCTTCATCGGCGAGCCATTGATCCGCGTGCTCGGCAAATGCTGCCGCGATGGCGCCGGAAAACTCTGCTTCCCCCACTGCCTGTGGAAGGGGCTTGCCCATCTCCCGGTTGATGATGGCCGCGAGCTTGTCCTTGCGTTCCACAAACAGGTCGGCCAGTCGCCTGGCCAAGGCTGCCCGCTCGGCCACGGAGGTGGTGCGTGACCACTCCTGATAGGTTTTTTGCGCTGCGCTGAGGCCTGCCTCCACCTCTGCGTCGGTAGCCGCAGGGTATTGCGCGTGGGTGGTTCCTGTGGCGGGATCTACAACAGCGAATGCACTCATGGTGGATGCTCCTTTGTCAGAAAATTGAAAGAACGGGGTTGCCCCGTAGAACGTCGGGCGGGACCGCTCCAGAGCGGTCCCGCCCGGTGCGTTTAGCGCGCGTTAGGTGCGACGGTGGCTGCGTAGAAGCGCTGGCGGGCACGGCCTTCCAGGTGCTTCGCAGTCCCTTCCTGGCTGCCCGGGCGCTCCGAGGTCATGGGAACTCCGACATCCCAGAAAGCACCGTTGCCGGACAGGTAGCGCGCACGCTCGACACGGGCCACAATGACTGCAGGCCCGTCCACTTCTTTGGCCTCGGTGAGCGCCGCCTCGAATTCCTCGATGGTGGTCGTGGACCAGGCTGCACAGCCCATGCTGGCAGCATTGGCCGCAATGTCGAAGTCCAGAATTGCTCCGTCGAGGCGACCGGACTCCTTGCTGCGTTCCCGGTACTGGGTACCAAACTCGCGGCCCCCGCCCTTCGCCACCTGGAGCGGCCAGATGCACTGGTGCCCGCGGTTGTCGATCACGATAGTGATGATCTTCTTGTGTTCCTGTACTGCAGTGACCAGTTCAGTGGGCTGCATGAAGTAGGTGCCATCACCGATCAGCACGTACACCTCGCCCGGTGCGTCCCCGCGGGCGATCCGGTAACCCAGTCCGGCCGGGATTTCATGGCCCATGCAGGAGTTGGCGTACTCGAAGTGGATCTCGGTGCCGTTGGACGGATCCCAGGCCTTGTGGATTCCTTCAACCGCACCGCCAGAGCCCAGGACCAGGGCGTCCTGGCTGGTGGCCGTCCGGTTGAGCACGTCGATCACCTGGGCCTGGCTCATGTTCTCACCGGGGAATGCCTGAAGGTCGTGCCGGCGTACCTCGAAGGTGGCCTTCCGGGCGTCCGCGATGTCGCTGCGGAAGTCCTGGGACGTGCCGTAGTCAACAGCTGCGAGGCGTTCCCGCAACGCAGCAAGGGACAGTTTGGCATCGCCAATGACGGGGAATGAGCCCATCTTGTGGGCGTCGAATGAGCCAACGTTGAGGTTCACGAACTTCACATTGGGGTTCTGGAACAGTGAGTGTGATGCAGTGATGAAGTCCTGGAGGCGTGAGCCTACAGTGATGACAACATCCGCGCCGTCGGCGATTTCGTTTGCCCCCACCGTGCCGGTCACGCCGAGGGCGCCCAGATTGAGTTCACTGATGGGGCCGCTTCCCTTGCCGGAGTACGTCTCGGCCACCGGAATGCCGAACTCGGCGCTGAAGCGTGCCAGCTCCTCCTGTGCCTTCGAGTAACGGACGCCACCACCTGCGATCAGAAGGGGGCGCTCGGCGTTCGCAATGATTTCGGCAGCATCGCGATACTCGTCCTCCACAGCCGGACGACGACGGATGTGCCACACACGCGGTGTGAAGAAGGATTCCGGGAAGTCGAATTCCGCGCCCTGGATGTCCTGGGGCAGGCAAACTACTACGGCGCCGGTTTCGATGGGATCGGTGAGGACCCGCATCGCTTCAGGGAGTGTGGACAGCAGCTGGGCCGGGTGGGTGATCCGGTCGAAGTAGCGGCTGACCGGGCGGAAACAGTCGTTGGCGGATACATCCCGTTCTACCGGGTGCTCGATCTGCTGCAGCACGGGATCACCGAAACGGTTGTTGATGATATCCGCGGGGAACAGAAGCACCGGAAGGCGGTTGGTAGTTGCCGTGGCGGCACCTGAGATCATGTTCGTCGCTCCCGGGCCGGCGGAGGCGGTGCAGGCGAGGGTTGCGGCGCGGTTTGAGGCCTTCGCGAAGCCAATGGCCGCGTGCACCATCGATTGCTCGTTCTTGCCCTGGTAGTGGGGGAAGTCCACGCCATATTCGTCGATTCCCTGCGCCAGGCCGACGGAGTTGCCGTGTCCGAAGATGCCGTACATTCCGGCAATCAGGCGCCTCCTTTCACCGTCCAGTTCGCTGTACTGGACCTGAAGGTATTCAACGATTGCTTGTGCGACAGTGCGGCGGCGGACGTTCTTGATGTCGACCTCGGTGCCGATATCAGCAGCGGCTGTGCTGGTCATGCGATCTCCTAAATTCGTAGGTGCGTCGGCATTTGCAAACCGATTCGCCAGAACATCAGGTTTTCATCCTGGGGAGGCAATGTTGTGTCCCAGTTTGATACGCAGCTTGCCCACGGGACACAAAACAGCAGCCGACGACGGCACGTCAGTACCGCCGTCGGCTGCTGCAGTTGTTTACGTCCGTCCCTCTAGTCGAAACGGTAGGGCTCCTGTGGCCCCACCGAAGGCAGCGGCCGTGGCCGCTCGCAGGTGCTTTCAATCTCGATGTGACGGCCCTGCTCCGAGGATGCTTCAAAGGCCAGAAGGACTTCCAGCACGTGGTAGGCGAAGTCGCCACCGGTGCGCGGCTCCACGCCCTTGCGGATGGCATAGCCGAACTCGGCCAGGCCGATGCCTCGGTAGGCATCGTCACGGTGAGTGATTGACGTTTCCCGCCAGTCGCCACCGCCTGGAGGAGTCATGTCCAACGCCAGGTCGCCGGGCTCGCCACGGCGCAGAACAGGTGCCCCGGAGAAGTGGTCCGGGTTTGGCGCCGCCAGCGAGCCACCCGTTCCGTAGATCTCCAAATGCGGCAGGTTGTGGTTCCAAATGTCCCAGCTGACGATCACGGTTGCGGCCGCACCGGACTCGAAATCAATGGCGCCTGTGACGTGCGTCGGGGTCTTGATCTGAATGACTTCGCCCTCTTTGCCGGGACGGGGCCGGGTCTCCGACGAACGCGGTGTTGTTGCAGAAACCCGCTTGACCGGGCCGAAGAAGTTTACAAGATTGGTGATCAAGTACGGCCCGATGTCCAGCATGGGGCCGGCTCCCGGGCTGTAGAAGGGGTCGACGTTCGGGTGCCAGTGCTCATAGCCGCGGCACGCGAAGGACGCGAAGGCGGCCACGGGTTCACCGATCCAACCGTCATCGATGAGCTTGCGGCTGGTCTGCATGCCGGAACCGAGGAAGGTGGTGGGCGCGGAGCCCACTTTCACCCCGGCTTCGCGGGCTGCGTCCAGGATCTGGCGTGCTTCCTCCAGGGAGGTGGCAAACGGCTTTTCCGAAAGGACGTGCTTACCTGCGGCGATGGCTTGGAGGGTCACCGGCGCGTGGAGCTTCGGCGGGGTGAGGTTGAGGACCAGCTCTACCTCGTCGTCGGCCAGCAGTTCGTCCGGCGAGAGGGCCTTGGGAACCGAATAAGCTGCTGCCCGGGCTTTCACGGCCTCCGCGTTAACGTCTGCCAGTGCCACAACCTCGACATCCGGGTGGACGTCGATCTTGTCCAGGTATTGGTTGAGAACGTTTCCGACGCCGATGATGCCGACTCGAATGGGTTCCATGTGAATCTCCGTCATTAGTTGGTGAAACCTCCCGGGGCGAGGAACATACCCCGCCCCGGAATCAGTTGCTATGGCTGATACTTCTAGCTGGGCAGACGCTCTAGGCGGGTCTTTGCCGTGGCCGGTTCGTCGACGGCGTCGTCGGTGATGACGACGCCATATTCGGCAACCGCCGCTTCAAGGGAAACCCGCGACTCGCGGTAGTCATCGAGGACCGCCAGTACGTCACGTTCCAGCGGGTCGCCGTATCCGCCACCACCCGGGGTGATGGACACTACCTTCTCGCCGGACTGCAAGTCGTAGCGGCCCACCACGGGAATTTCACGGCGTTCACCGGTCTTGAGATCTTCCACCCAGGTCGACGGCACGGTCCCGTCGTGTCCGCCGCGGACGCCCTTCGGCGGGTTGAGCTTACCCTCGATGCCGTATGTGAGGGTGACGCTTTCCCCCCGGGGTTCCATGGTGACGCGGGTTGCGAGTCCGCCGCGCTGCCGACCTGCTCCGCCGGAGTCGGCTACCAAAGTGCGTTCGTGGACCAGGATCGGATAACGCTGCTCATCCACCTCCACGCTGTCGTGGTAGAGAAGAGCACCGCAGACTGGCCGTTGGTACGTCGGCCAACCGTCGACGTAGGGGGTGGCGGGGCCACCGACGCCGCCCACCAGAATCTGGTTGACGTAGGCATTGCCGTTGCGTTCGTCGATGCCCGAAATGACCGACTTGGCGGGTGCCTGCCCGGCTGCCCCCTCAGCGGTGCCGTAGCCGTCGTCGATTTGGGAGAACGCGGCCTGGACGATGTTGACCACGCGGTCGGCGAGGTTGGTGGTTCCCGACGAGCAGGAGTAGGGGTGCTTCGGGACACCGACTGCGCAGCCGTCACGGAGCAGCACCTCCACCCTGCGGAAGGTTCCGGCGTTGCTCGGCAGGTTCTCCGGGATACCGGAGAGGATACCTGCCAGTGCTGCACCCGTTGCCGTTGCCCTGGTGAGGTTCAGGCCGTTGGGGAGGTTGTCCGGGTTGTCTCGAAGGTCAATGGTGATCTTGCCCTGCTTGGGCTTGACCTCGATGGTGGCCTGCAGGTGCACACCGTCCGGGCCGGTGCCGGGGAAGGGATCGTGGACCGAGGTGCCGTGGAGGACGTACTCGGGCAGCGTTTCGATGGCACTGGCGGTGAGGCGTTCCGAGTAGTCGAACCAGGCGTCAACGAAGTCCACCAGGTCATCGACGCCGAATTTTTCGGCGAGCTCGTGGATGCGGCGCTCGGCGATGCGCGATGCGCCCACCGATGCGAGGTAGTCGCCGTACCACTGGTCAGGAACGCGGATGCGGGAGCGGCACATGCGGATGATGTCGTCGATGTCCGTGTAATCGCGCTGGATCCTCACGCAGGGGAAGATCAGGGCGCCTTCCTCGTAGACGTCACGGGCGGTGGCGAAGAACGTGGTGGGCAGCGAGTTACCGCAGTCGGCCTGGTGGGCCTTGGTCACGGCGGTGAAGAGGTGGCGTCCCTGGATGAAGATGGGCACCAGGATGACGTGGTCGGCGGCGTGGGAGTTGCCCATGTAGGGGTCGTTGTGGAGGAACGCGTCACCTTCACGTATGTCATCATGGAGTTCCACCATGTCCTCGCCGAGAGGGCCGGCGCCGAAGACGTGCACGGGGACGCCTTCCGCTGCTGCGAGGAGCTGGTTGTCTGCGGTCAGCACGGCGCAGGAGAAGTCGCGGGCCGTGTTAATGACGGACGAACGTGCCGAGCGGAGCAGGCCGCTGGTCATCTCGCGGACGATGCCGTCGAATGCATTGGCAAGTACCGAAAGCTTTACAGGATCAAATTCGCGCGTCACGGTTATGCCTCCTTACGGGTGAGGTAGATGTTGGATCGTTCGTCGAGCGTGGCGTTCCACTCCGGCGGAACGACGATTGTGGTGGTGGGCTGGTCAATGACTGCAGGCCCCACGATCTTGTCCCTCGGTGCCAAGGTGACGCCGCGGTACCGCTGGGTGCTGAAGGCCTCGCCCCCAAAGACGATGTCATCGGTACGGTGGACCTCGCTGGTGCCGGTGGTGCCGGCCTCGTCCTTCGTGTGCTCGGGCCGCGGGATCTCCACACGGACGCCCCAGGTGATGATCTCGACGCGGCTGTCCGGATCGTGTGTGCCGTTGCGGCGGTCGTGTTCTTCGTGGAAGGCCCGCTCAATGATTCCAGCGGCATCGCCGGAGGTGTCGGGGGCGGCATCCAGGTACACACGCAGATCCCAGGCCTGGCCCGGGTAGCGGGCGTCGACGAAGTAGGTGACGTTGGCTGCCTCGCCCACCCCATCGAAGCGCTTCACGAAGAACTCGGCCTTGGCCGTCAGGTCCTCCACAGCGCGGGAGGCCGAACCGGCGTCGAAACTGCGGGTGTCGTTGTGCAGCGGCGAGAGGAACTCCGTGGCGATGGGTGCACGGTGGGCGCCGTAGGCCGCCAGCACACCTGCGGTGGCCGGAATGAGGATAGTCTCAGCTTCGAGGAGGACACCAATCGCGGCGGCAACCATGGCCCCGGCGCCACCGCCGGCAACGATGAGCGCACCCCGGGGGTCTACACCCTGTTCCAAGGCAGCCTGCCGGATAGCCGTGGCCATGTGGTTGGCAGAGACGTCCAGAATGGCCTGTGCGGCCTGCAGGGTGTCCATCTTCAACGGTCCGGCGATGCGGGTATCGATGGCCCGCACGGCGGCCTCGCGGTCCAAGGTGAACCCGCCTTCGAAGCCCTCGGTATCGAGGTAACCGAGTGCCACACATGCATCCGTAACCGTTGGCTCTTCGCCGCCGCGGCCGTAGGCTGCCGGGCCGGGGGTGCTGCGCGCGCTCTGCGGACCCACGCGGAGCAAGCCGCCGCCGTCGATCCACGCGATGCTGCCGCCACCGGCACCGATGCTGGAGACGGCAACGGAGGACAGACCGGTGAGGTGTCCTACGAAGGGCTCACCCAGCCAGGCCTCCCTCGTGTGGCGGACCACGCCTTTTTCAACCAAGGACACGTCGAAGGTCGTGCCACCCATGTCGCAAACAACCACAGTGTCGCGGTCCGGAGCCGCTGCCGCGCCGACCAGCGGCGCCATGGACGGGCCGGAGTTCAGCAGCAGAACGGGACGGTCCAGGACATCGGCGACGTCGAGAACAGCACCTTCCGAGGTCACCACCAGAAGGTCACCGGCGAAGCCGTACTTCTGGAGGTCCGAGCGTAGCTTGCCCAGGTGGTCGGCCATCAAGGGCTTCAGGGAGGCGTCGATCGAGGCTGCAGAGGAACGGCGGTATTCGCGGATGGTGGGGTTGGCCTCGTTGGAGAGCGTGAAGGGAACATCAGGGAGGATTTCCTTTATCAGCTCGGCAACCCGCTTCTCGTGGGTGTCGTTGATGATCGACCAGAGGAAGGATACGGCAACAGCTTCAATCCCCTGTTCCTTGAAGGAACCCAGTACTTCCCGGACCTGCCCTTCGTCCAGCGGCACCAGGACATCGCCTTCGGCGGAGATGCGTTCGGTGATCTCGAAGGTCAGCTGGCGGGGAACGTAGGGCGGCGGGTAGGCGGCCTTGGAGTCGAAAGCATCCCGGCGGCCGCCTTCGCGGAGCAGCAGAGTATCCGCGAACCCGTCCGTGGTCAGCAGTGCGGTCTTGGCAACCTTGCCGGTCAGCACTGCGTTGGTGGCGTGGGTGGTGCCGTAGACGATGACGTCGGCGTTGCGGAGCACCTCGTCGCCGCTCCAGCCGACCGACTCCGCCGCACGGCGGACAGAAGCTTCGAAGCCGGTGAACACGCGGTCGTAGGTGGTCAGTGCCTTACCGACCGCCATGTCGCCGCTGTTGGAATCGACCACGACGTCGGTGAACGTACCGCCGGTGTCGACGGCGATACGGTACCTGGCCTCGCCTGGTTGTGTTTGTACTTCACTCATGGGTCTTCATTACTTTCGTAGAGCTTGCAGGGAATTAGAGTTGGGGCTTGCCGACGGTGTTGCGAAGCAGTCCGACCTTTTCGATCTCGATCTCCACGGTGTCTCCGGGCTCAAGCCAGACAGGCGGGTTCCGCTTGGCACCGATACCTTGCGGGGTACCTGTGGCGATGACGTCACCCGGTTCCAGGGTGAGGAAGCTCGAGACGTAGGAGACGATGCGGGCGATGGGGAAGATCTGGTATCGCGTGTTGGAGCGCTGGACCTCATTGCCGTTCACGCGGGTTGCCAGTTCCAGGTTTTGCGGATCGCCCACTTCATCCAGGGTCACCAGTGCAGGGCCCCAGGGGGTTGAGCCGTCGACGGCCTTGCCAGCAAGCCATTGGGTGCCGCGGTATTGGAGGTCGCGTGCCGTGATGTCGTTCAGCGGAGCGAGGCCGCCGACGTACGCCAGCGCGTCCTCTTCTGATACTTCGCTGGCACGTCGTCCGATGACCACTGCCAGTTCACCCTCGAAGTCAAGGTTCTCGCTGACTTGTGCACCACCGATCTCGTCTTCAGGACCAACCATGGTGGAGGCGAACTTGGCGAAAACGTCCGGGTACTCGGGGAAGGCTCGTCCGGTTTCTGCTACGTGATCTTTGTAGTTCAGTCCAACGCAAAGGACCTTGGAGGGATCAGTCACGGGTGTGGTGAGGCGGATCTCGGCCCGTGCACCAACGCGGGCCACGGGGTCCTGACTTGCCAACGTGTTGACCTCGGCAGAAATGGCCTCAAGCCGGTCACCATACAGCTCGAGGAACTCACGGACGACGGTGGTGGCTCCATGAACGGCTTGCTTGGAACCCTGCAAGAGCAGCTCCAGGTCGTAGACGGTATCTTCGATCAGGACACCGCCACGAACGCCGGATTCGTGCTCGTAGGAAACGATCTTCATGGTTATTTGCCGCCTTCCGTTGCGGGAGTCTTTGCGGCAATTGCCAGCACGGCATCTGCCAGACGGTCAGCGATGTCGCTTACCACCTTCTCGTCCATGGGTGTGGACAGGGACAGCAGGTTGGCTGGGGAACCGAGCAGCCCCCGTTCGTAGGTGGCCCACCACAGCTGGTGCTGGGTCTGTTCGTCCACTTTCTCTGCGCCAGCCGGGACCGCGCGGAGCAGTGAGCCACGGCCGCGGATTTCCCAGCCTGCCTCAGCGACCCGGGAGTTCACTGTGTCCCGTGCGGAATCGCCCAGATGGTTCAGCCGCTTAACTTCCTCTTGAGTGTAGAGACGCAAGGCCACGGCCCCTGCGGCCATGCTGACCGGGTTGCCGGAGAATGTGCCGCCATGCGGCAGGCTGCCCGGCCGGGTCGGGTCCACCTCGGCCATGAGTTCGGCCTTGCCGCAGAGGGCTCCAACGGGGAAGCCGCCGCCGATGAGCTTGCCGGTTGTCAGCAAGTCGGGGGAGACGCCGTATTCGCCGCTGAAACCGTTGAATCCGAGCCGCAGGCTGATGACCTCATCGATGATCAGGACGATGCCGTACTGGGTCGCAAGCTCCCTGGCCGTCTGGACGAACTCTTTAGAGATCGTGAGCAGGCCGGCGCGGTTGGGCAGCAGGTCGAGGATGATTGCCGCGTACTGATCAGGGGCGGCCTCAATCGCCTGGCGCAGGAATTCGACGTCGTTGAGCGGCACTGCGGTGACGTCGTCGATCACGCCGCGGGTCACCCCACGCTGGTAGGAGGGTCCGCCGGGCACCAGGGCTACCTCGGACGTTCCGTGGTAACCGCCCTTGGTGACGACGACGCGTTCACGGCCGGTACTCGCCCGGGCGACGCGGATTGCGGACATGACGGCTTCTGTGCCGGAATTCGCGAAGCGAACCTGGTCGAGGTCGGGCAGGCGGGATAGCAGGAGGTCGGCAAGTTCCCATTCGTAGAGGTTTGGGATGCCCCAGCTGGCTCCAGCGGTGAGGGCTTTGGTTGCGGCCTCCGTGATTTCCGGGTGGGCGTTGCCGTGGATCAAGGACGTGAAGTTGTTGTTCGCGTCGATCAGTTCGCGGCCGCGGTCATCCCATACACGGTAGCCTTCGCCTTTGATGGCATATGGGCTCGGGGCTCCGGTGTAATAGGTTGATCGGCCGTAGCCGCCCGGCAGCAGCGGAAAACCGCGCGGCCCACGACGCACGTGCGGATCTTCCGTGGGATTGAGCTCCGCGACGTTGTCCAAGTTTGTTGTTCCCAATTTCGAGTCTCCAGTCTTTTCAGTTCACGAGGTCGATGAGCGGTTGCCCGGTCAGTGCCAGGCGGACCCGTTCCACGGCTCCGTCCTGCAGTGCGCCCGTTGAGCGGTTGGAGCGCCAGGCGATGTGGGGAGTCAGGATGGTGTTGGGCGCTGAGCGGAGCGGGTGTCCATCACGCAGCGGCTCCTCGGCGAAGGTGTCGATGCCGGCGCCGGCGATGTGTCCGGAGGTCAGTGCTTCGGCAAGAGCCGCTTCATCGATGAGGCCGCCCCGGGACACGTTGACGACCACCGCGCCCTTGCGCATCCGTGCCAGGACATCCCCGGAAAGGAGGTTTCCCGTGTCTGCGGTCAGTGGCAGGTGCAGCGAGACGACGTCGGAGTTCTCCAGGATGTCTTCCAGGGCAGCCAATTCCACAAAGCTGTCTGTGACAAAGGGGTCATAAGCCCGGACGCGGGCTCCGACAGCCGAGTACATTCGGGCCACATGCTGGCCGATGCGTCCCATTCCGAGCACGCCGACCTCAAGCTCGGAGAGTACCGGTGTGTCGTAGCCGATGGTTCCGGCCCAGCCCAGGTCGCGGATCGAGGCATTACCGGCCGGCAGGCGACGGGCCAGAGCCAGGCCCATGGCAAATGCGTGAGAGGCGACTTCCTCGGATGCTGTTCCTGGAACAATTGATACCGGGATGCCGGCTTCCGTGGCTGCGGCAACGTCGATGTTGTCGTAACCGATTCCGTACCTGATGACCGCACGGCATTTGGACATGATCGGAAAATCGTCGGCAGTGAGTTTGGCGTAGGGCGTGATCATCACAATGTCGGCCTCAGGAAGCCCGTCGCGGAAGGCATCGGTGTCTGCCGCAGGGTTGAGTGTGTAACCGAACTCTTCCGCGAGTGCGTGTTCGCGGTCCAGATTCGGGAAATGGTGGGGAGCCACAAGAATGGTTCCCTGGGCATCGAGGGTCATAGTCTGTCGTCCTGTTCGTGTCGTACCGTCGTTCGCTGCCGAACACTCCATGGGACGGGGTGCCGGTGTCGGGTGATTTCAAGTACAACGCGATATCGAAGCCTCTATCCGTGCCAGATCGAGACACAAGAGTGGGACACCTGTCCCACGGGACAGGGTTGCCGGGCAGCACGCAGGAGCCGGTCATCCTTTGATGGCCGGCTCCTGCGTGCTGCCCGGTGGAATCAGAGGTCGATGCCCCGACTGCGGAAGTAGTCCATGCGCCTATACAGGGTGGAGCGGCCGATCTGCAGAGTTTCCGCTGCGAGGCTGCGGTTGCCTTTCGCCTCCTGAAGCGCGGTGCGCAACTCGCTGAGCTCGGCGTCTTCCAACCGCGAAAGCCGGCCCTTGGTCAAGACCCGGTGGAAGCCCTGTGACAGGTCGTCCCCCGTCACTTCGGCACCTTCTGCCCGCTCCACGGCGTTGGAGACGACGGACCGGAGCTGGTCTATGTTTCGCGGCCAGTCGGCGTGTGTGAGCGTCGAGACGAGCCTGCGGGAAAGCCTGCGCTCCCCCAGTTCCTCCGCAATGGCAGTGGCGAGTTGCGGGATGTCTTCCCGTCTGTTCCGCAGCGGGGCCACTGGGATCTCAAGGACGTCAAAAGACTCGGAAAGCAGCAGGGTGGCTTCTGTGGGCCGAGCAATGGTGAAGATCAGTTTGGTGGCCGAATTGCCCCGCAGGTTGCGGGCGATCTCGCTGGCTTCGTTCTGGGAAAGCTCATCGGCGTGCTCAACAATCAGCGTCGCAGGCAGTTCCGTAGCCACCCGGTGGAGCACGTCCCTGAATTGGTGGTTCCTGAGGGTGCCACTGCGTGCATCAACTGTCATTTGGCCACCGCGCAACGATGCGATGGCGCTCGCCAAGCGGCGTTTCCCGCTGCCAAGTTCACCGATCATTACCACGGACCTGCCCTCGTCCACCGCCTTGCGGGCCAGGTTCAGGGTGCGCTTGAATTCGGTGCTGGTGCCATCCAAGTGCTTCATCAGCCGCTCAACTGTTCCTTGCGGGGAAGACTCCAACTGCAGAGGTATGGCTGCAGCAGCGACAGCCCGATCCTTGGTCGGAGCATGGGGCCGGACCACAACAATCGCCCCGACACTCGCAGGCGACAGGGTTACAGGGGAAACTTCCAGAGTGGACAGTCCAGGCCCCCGCAGCATGACCTCGCAGTTCATGCTGCGGCCGGAAGACATCACCGCCGTGGCGTAGCCGGATATGATCGAGAAATCGCTGTCTTCCAAAGAAGCCGATGCAGAGGTGTTCAGGAGGGAGTTCTTCCCATCAACTGCTATCACCGCGTGGTTGCCCCTTCGGCGCGAGATTCTCAAGTACTCATTCAGAAGCGCCCGCTCCTTGGAAGAGGTCCGCACCTCGATGTCGCGTTCGATCCGCGAGGCCACGCCCTCAAGCATCAGCAGCGTCGAGGAGGGTTCCAAGGTGGAGACGCGGTTGGCTGGGAGTGTCAGACCAATCACTGCCCGCACGCGGTTGTGGAGCGGGTCCCGGACCAGGGAAGCAAAGCACCAGTTCCCCCGCATGTCTTCGCGGAAATGTTCCTCCGGGGCAAGCCAGACTCCGCGGCCTTCCTCCAGCGCCAAGCCCTCACCGTTGCTGCCGCAACTTTCTTCCAGTAGCGAATATCCGGCCGGGAAGCCGTCGTCACGAAGGAAATTGGCCTTGACGAGTACGCCGTTCGGTGCCGTCAGGCTGACATATCCGCCCAAGTCGGCAGCCACTTCATCCAGCTTCTGCAGATGCGGGCCGGCCGCATGGATTGTGTATTCGTCTACCCGGCCTTCGTCAAAAAAGCCTCGATCGGCTACGGCGTCGACCCCGGCGGCCCGGCTGCGGTACCAAGAGCGCGCCACGATCGGCCGGATTCCATGGAGATCCGCATGAGGTTGCATGAGGAAGAGTTCACGAACTCGATCTGTTTCGCGCAATGAATTCTGCGGCCAAGGGGATAGCAGTTCAGCGGAGGCCATGGAATAACGGTCTTTCTGGAGAAAGTAAGAGGGTCTAGGAGACAGCGGCAGCACCGCTGCCGTGTGATGCGCGTCGCCGTGCGAGCCACCCCGGGATCCGAGGGCGGAAGGCCTGCTGGGCCTGCCAAGCTTCGTCTTGGGACGCGTTATCTTCCAAGGCTCTGGCGCTGATGTGCGCGGCAATCATGCCCGAAAGGCCGCTTCCAAAGTTGTTGCTTTGCTGGCTGGCCCCCCAGCTTGTATTTTCGGTGACCATGTTCCGCTCTTCCTGCTCAGAACCGCATCTATACAACGCCCAAGGCGGTTGTTTCTTCGTGCCACTCCAAGAGTACCTAACGAATGATCGTTAGCCAAGAGTTTTTGAGACGTTATTTGCTTGTTAGGGTCGAGCTATGAGTGGTACATCTTATGTGACTGCACGCGACGATTTTGCAGACCGCCTCGAGGAGTGGGGCTGGGCCGGACAGTCAGTCTCGCGTCGGCATATCCTTGAGGCTTTCCTTGAACTAGCCATAGCGAACGGGTTCAACTCAGTCTCGATGCGGACCATCGCGAATGCCGTCAACATCAAGCCTCCAAGCCTTTACTCACACTTTCCGAATGGCCGGGATGAGATTGTCACAGAGTCGCTGAGGTGGCACTTCCATCGGTTCGGCGTCGCACTGTTAGAAGCGGTTGGCCAAGCCGCATCCGCTGAGGACTTCTGGGATGCCATGGTCAGGCTCCATTTCACCCGTCAGGTGCGGCTTCCGGAGAGCAATCTGTGGGATCTGCTGGTTGCCACGGACAGAGCGGCACGAATCCTTCCGGCCGAACTCCGCGCCCAGGTCGATGACTGGGTGCGGATGCACCAGAACATGTATGTAGCCGCAGCCATGGATATGGGTTATCCGGAGGCGGAAGAGCGAGTCAAAGTTGTCGTGACATTGCTTGAAGGTGCGACCCGGTGGGCATCACCCGACTGCGACGATGAAGAGTTGGAGAAGCTGACCGACCGGGCGGTCCTGCTTTCACACGCCGTTCTCAAGCTGGATCTCCATGCTGCAGCGCAACCGCTATAAACGGGACGGTTCGACTATTGACGGGCGTGGCTTCGAACGGACTCTTGCCGCTCCCGAAAGAGTGGCCCTTTACTGCATCTCAAGGTGTAGCCAGGAGGCTCGCAGGATGCAGGGAAGAAATGAAACGTACCGCGATGCTGCTCTCGGCAGCTGTCAGAGCGATCCGCGACTCCAATATGTAACCAGGACCTGCAGGACGTCGCATTCGGTTTGCAAGTGAAAACCTTTACCGATCCACTTTCACGAGGTCGTAACCGTCGTGCTCATGAAAGAGTCGCCGCTCTCCGAGGCTGTCCAGAAGCCACACGAAATCACCGTCGGGAGTACACTCATCAACGGTTCCCACTTGCACGAACCTCCCCGCGAAACTTACTTCCACTACGTCGCGTCGAGCTACGTTGTCCCAACGTGTCCCTAAAATTCTCGTCATAGATGCTGCACCATTTCTTTGTCGAATTGCTTGATGGTATTAAGCCTTAGTGTCCAAATAACTTGCGCATTAGTGGATGTCTGGAGATGCTTAAAGCATCAGCTTTGGGTTTACCAAGAGACCGTGTCAGTTTGGGACACCCTGGCGCGACCCAGAGTTTGAACGGCCCATTAAAGCTCCTGGACTTGGAGTACGCTCAAACCGTAGTCTTCTCAGCGCTTCCTAAAACGAAGACGCCCCTAGCCTGGAACTCGAAGTCCCGGCCCCCGACCTGAGCTAGAACTCGCCAATGGCCTCCTGGGCGGCGAGGGTCTGGGTGCCTGGGCTCAGATCCCCAAAGTCACGGCCGAGGCCACCCTCGGACGATACCTGTCCTGCCGGCCATCCGGGCAGAGCAGTTTTCAGCGAGCTTGCCGAACCGTCCCGTGGGGTTGCACGGACGGGCTGTTGGCTGGTCCGTCGTTTAAATGATGCTGCCCTCGATTACAGGGCTTCGGCGTGCGTGATACGGAGCGAACCCCACGGCAGCGGGATATGGAACCCGGACCAGTCGGGGCTCGGGATGGTTGCGGGACCCATAAGGAACGTCTGCTTGATGCGGGCTACTTCCTGGCCGGCACTGCACTGAGGTCTCTGGTGAGGGAAGCGATGGCATCAACGCCGCCTTCGTGCAGAGCCGACACAAGCTCCGAGCCGACAATGACGTCATCAGTGTAGGCGGCGATTTCGGCAACCTGCTCTGCGTTGGAGACACCGAGGCCAACACACACCCGTTCGGCGCCGGCAGCCCTGGCAGCGGCCACGACGTTCGTGGCGGGCGAGCTCACCGATGCCCGGGAACCGGTGACACCCATGATGGAGGCGGCGTACACGAAACCACAGCTCGCCTCCACGGAGCGTCGCATGCGCCCCGGGGTCGAAGAGGGCGCCATCAGGAAGACGCGATCGAGGCCGTACTCCTCGGAGGCCTCCATCCACTCGGCTGCCTCGTCTGGAATCAAATCAGGGGTAACAAGTCCTGCTCCGCCAGCCTCCGTCAGGCGCCGCGAGAACTCGTCCACACCCATGCAAACCACTAGGTTCCAGTAGGTCATGACCAGGACAGCAGCGTCCGTTTCGCTGTGATCCCCGCAACCACGTCGAAGACCTGGCGGACGGAGAACCCCTTGGCCAGGGCCTCGGCAGTGGCCGCCTGGATGACCTGCCCATCCATGACTGGGTCGGAGTAGGGAATCCCGATTTCGATAAAGTCGGCACCGTTGCGTGCCAGGGCGATGCCTGCCGCAATGGTCTCCTCCACACTGGGGTAACCCAGGGCAGCCCGGCCTTCCGCTCGGGCCTTGTCGATGGCACACGCTGATTTGCTGGTCGACTGCGCGGTGCTCACAGCTGTTCGCCTTCCTTGCCGATGGCTGCCTCGGGCGAGTTCTTGTCCTGAAGGTCGAACCATTCTGCGGCGGTCGCCACGTCCTTGTCGCCCCGGCCGGACAGGCTCACAAACACGACCTTGTCTGCTGCCCCGGCGGCGCCGACCTCGGCAGCCAGCCGCTGTCCGACTTTGAAGGCCCCGGCCAGGGCATGGGAAGACTCGATTTCGGGAATAGTGCCCTCGGTGCGGCACAGAAGGCGGAAGGCTTCCATGGGCTTCGCTGTCCGTAATCGGCTCGTAGCCGACACGCCCGATGTCAGCCAGATAACAATGCTCGGTCCGACGCTCGGATAGTCCAGGCCGGCCGAGACGGAATGTGATTCGATGGTCTGCCCGTCGTCGTCCTGCATGAGGTAGGAGCGGGCGCCGTGCAGCACGCCGGGACGACCAAGCGTGATGACGGCGGCGTGGCGGCCGGTTTCCACGCCGTCGCCGCCGGCCTCGAAGCCGTAGATCTTGACGGACGGATCATCCAGGAAACCGTGGAAAAGGCCGATGGCGTTGGGCCCGCCACCAACACACGCGCAGGCGGCGTCTGGCAGGCGGCCGGTCTCCAGTATCTGGGCCCGGGCCTCCTCGCCGATGACCTCGTGAATGTAGCGGACCATCACCGGGAACGGGTGCGCCCCGGCGGCTGTGCCCAAGAGATAGTGAGTGTTCCCGACATGGGCCACCCAGTCCCGGAGAGCTTCGTTGATGGCGTCTTTCAGCGTCTGGGATCCATTGGTGACCGGCACGACCGTGGCACCGAGGAGCTCCATCCGGGCCACATTCAGCGCCTGCCGCCGGCAGTCCTCCGCCCCCATGTAGACGACGCACTCCAGCCCAAGCAGTGCCGCAGCGGTGGCGCTGGCCACGCCGTGCTGGCGCGGCTACCTTGGCTGCTGGCAGTGGTCGCGCGGTGGTGCGCTTCATTTCAATTGCCATCAATTCCTGTGAACAAAAACCCCGTCCGACTTGAGAAATGCTTGGTTTTGGGATTGGTCATTCAGAATCCACAGCACTCCCCCACTCTCCGAGACTTCTTCCACTCGACCATGGGCAACGATCATTGCATTCCTCAAAATGTTTACTCGTTCACCGTCTTGCAGTTCTCGCCAGTCGGAAAGCGCAGCATGCTTTCTCTGTCTCCTGTGAGCTTCTCGAGCCTTCATTGCTTTCCCCTTGATCTGTAAATAGGAACTGTTTGTGCGCAGCAGCTTGGGCGCCGATTGAGGTCGCCAATGACCTAGACGCTGAGAGCGGCTAGTCGGACCTGCCCAGCCGGTAAGAACCTGTGGCGGAATGTACCGTCACTGCCACGCTGTTCACAGACCCTGAGCGCCAAACTCAATAGTGGGTGGATCCCGTGACCCCCGCGCAAGCATTACTTTGTATCCGCGTCCTCGCCGCACCGTGTCAGGCCACTGCCGCCATGGTGTCCGGCCAAATGCCATCGAGGGTATGGCCGACAACTGAAACCATTGATTCGTTGGAAGCAGGCAACCACGGCCCCATGGGCTCTCTCAACTCCGAGCGCTGCTTGCGCTGTACCGACTCGCCGTCGAAGGCCCCCTGCGGGTTGCATTGCTCATTCGCGCGTAGCCCCCACTCGAGGTGCCGACCGTGCGCAAGCTTCCGGTTCATCATTCTGATCAACTCACCAAACTTTGAGATCTAAAGGGTCTCCTCCAGCATGGGATCGGGGGCAAGGAACAAAACGTGTCACTTTGAGACAGCTGGCGACGCCAATTCCCCGCCATGGCGATGGGTATTTTAGGTAGCAACAAAATCCATCAGAGCGAATGCAGCATGTACCTGCGGCCAATGGCCAGGTGGCCGGGGCGCTTAGGTTTTCAAACATTTCTCGCCCTGTTTCCGTAGCGGTCGACGCGACGCTACCCACCCAGATGCCTTCAGACGGTGTGAGGACGTCTTCGATCCTCTCGACCGGAAGAACACTGGGCTGGACGCTCTGTCCGCGGTGAACGCGTCGACACCACAGACAACACCTTGCCGAAACACCGGCGTCCGGGCGGTATCAAAAGAGGGACATAAACCCCTCCATCCCGGCTTTCCAAAGGGCAAGCCGCCTCGGCGACTTCGCTGTCGTGAATGAAGACAGGCCCGCTCCGTTATGAGCATCCTAGGCTTCGTCGTAGGCATTAGGCGATGTGTCCCAGGAGTGGGGCTGCTCCTTCAGCCGATCCCTCGAGCGGCCCCCGGGATCCCAAAATACCGCGCACGCCACGGTCAGTACTTCCGCGCTGCAAGGGGTTGCCAGAGATGCAGAGACCGTACTCTCACATCCGGCTAATTCGGAAAAGACTCTTGACCGGTCTCTAGGCACAGGGCATGATCTACAGGCATTCGCATTTTACGAAGGGTGTTCGCATATGTCAAATAGCTCTAGGACCTCAAGCACAGTTGCAATGGCCCTCCGGGTGCTCAAGCTGCTGAGTGAGAATCCTGATGGTATTGGGGTAAGCGACGTTGCCCGAAGGATGGGAATTGGGCGCAGCACAGCACACATGCTCCTAGCCACCCTTGTCGAACAGGAATTCGCCCTGCAGAACGAGGAGAGCCAGTATGTTCTGGGCATTACAGCTTTTGAGGTCGGAGCAGCTGTACCGGACGCGGCCCGCTTCGGGGGTGAGCTGCTTGGGCCGATGCGCGAGCTTGCAGATCTTTCCGGCGAGGCCGTATCACTGGCAATCCCGTGGCATCGCGACGCGGTTATTGTCCAGCGCTTTGAGACCAATCACGTCCTAAGGGTGGACATTGGGGTTGGGACTCGGATGCCACTCATCAGTTGCGCGTCCGGAAAAATCATATTGGCTTCCCTGTCGGATGCAGAGATCGACAATCTCTACCCGGAGGACGACCTGCCCCCCGTGACGGAACACAGCATCCGTTCCAAAGACCTCCTTAAATCCGTGATCCTCCCAACTGTGAGGAGGCAACGATATGCGGTGACCGAAGGCGAATACGCAGTAGGGATTGATGGTGTGGCTGCCGGAGTCGCCGATTCCACGGGTTCTGTGGTGGCGGCACTGAGCGTGGCGGGACCAAGCAGCCGATTCTCAACAGACAAATGGGTGAGCGGCCTGCTCCAGGCCGCAGACGACATGACTGCACTTCTTGCAGCCCGCCGCCGCAACTCAGCAGTGAACACACGTTTCTAACGAGAACGATGAAGGAACAAAACTTATGGAATATATCGCTGGGATCGACGTCGGAGGCACATTTACCGATGTGGTCCTCCACGATGCAGAAACGGGAAGACTGCGGATCGCCAAAGTCTTCTCCACACCCGGGGACCAGGCAGAGGGGCTCGTGTCTGGACTCAACCAACTGGAAGTACCGCTCGAACGTCTAGGTGCAGTTGTCCACGGAACGACTGTTGCCACCAATGCTGTCCTGGAGCGCAAGGGTGACCGCTGTGCCCTTGTAACGACCCGCGGATTCCGGGACGTGCTTGAGCTTCGCCGCCGCGACCGGCCCACGACCTATGGTCTGACTACTGGTTACACCCCAATCGTGCCTCGAAGCCTGTCCTTCGAGATCGATGAACGCATCGATTCGAAAGGCCGTGTTCACGCTCCTCTTAACGAGGATGAAGTACATGCCCTGGCAAGACGGCTGCGAACGGCGAACATCGAAAGCGTCGCCATATGTCTGCTCAACAGCTACGTCAATCCCGCTCATGAACAACGAATTGTCGAACTCCTGACGAAACTACTCCCGGACGTGGCCGTTAGTGCGTCCTATGAGCTTTGCCCCGAGGCCGGCGAATTCGAACGGGCCAACACCACGGCTGTCAACGCTTATGTAAGCGCCACGATGAGCCGATACCTGGACAGCGTTCAGAAACGTTTGAACTCCCAGGGCTTCAGGCACGAAGTTCAGGTCATGCAGTCCAACGGCGGGCTGACTCCCGCCAGCCGAGCTGGGCATTTGGGCGCACGGACCCTGTTGTCCGGACCTGCCGCGGGCACCGTCGCCGCGGCCGCATTCGGGGCCGCATCGGGCCTTGCCAACGTCATTTCCTGCGATATGGGCGGCACCAGCTTTGACGTGGCGCTCATCCCTGATGGCAGCCCAGCCATCACTTCCGAGAAGAATATCGACTACGGAATGCCGATCAAACTGCCGATGATCGACATCACTACCATTGCCGCGGGCGGAGGATCAATCGCTTCAGTCGACCGCGGAGGCATACTGCAAGTCGGCCCTGAGAGTGCAGGATCTGACCCCGGACCTGCCTGCTACGGCCGTGGAGGTATTCGGCCCACCGTGACAGATGCCAACGTCGTCCTCGGCAGAATCGCCCCTAAGCAGCAGTTGGGGACACAAGAAGGTTTCAAGATTGACCTAAACGCCGCACAAGATGCCATCCGCAATGAAGTCGCCGAACCTCTCGGACTCACTGTTGACGAAGCCGCGCTGGCGATCATCCGCATCGCCAATGAAAAGATGGCCGCTGCTATCCGAAGCGTCAGCGTTGACAAGGGCTATGACCCGCGCAACTTCGCCTTCGTCGGTTTCGGCGGCGCCGGCCCAATGCACATTGTCGAACTTGCCCGGACTGTCGGTGCCACCACAGTGCTGATCCCTCCCCACCCAGGCGCCCTGAGCGCCTACGGCTGCTTGATCGCGGATGCAAAGTACGACTACGTAACCGCAGTCAATGCCACCGTTGAAGGCAGCAGCTTTGCCGACACAGTGCAGCACATTCTCGCCGAACACCGCGTCACCGGTGACGTACTGCTGACCAACGACGGCTTCGACAACACCGTCATAACAGTCGAACACTTCGCTGAAATGAGTTTCAGCAAGCAGAGGTACACGCTGCGGATTCCCCTCGGGGACGTAGAGACCAATTGGACAGCCAAGTGCCTCGTCCAGGCGTTCCTCGATCAGCATGCCACTACATATGGGGGCAGGCACCCATCACGGGATATCAAACTGATAAACCTCCGTACCGTCGCCACCGGAAAACGGTCACTGCAAATGGGGTCAGCTCTACCCGCAAGTACCGGGCACGCGCTGGCAAAACGAACCATAACGTTCGACGGCATGACTGTAATGGTCGACGTGCTCTCCCGGGACACGTTGACCGTGGGCCAGACACTGGAAGGACCTCTGGTGATTGAACAAACAGATACAACCATCATCCTGCCGCCAGGCACAACGTCGGTGGTCCAGAACGATGGTTCTCTTCTCGTGGAGGTGGCCCGATGAGGCCCGAAGTAGATGCCCTGTCTTTGGCCGTGATCCGCGGCCGACTCGAGCAAATCGCAGACGAAATGGACACTGTCTTTGAACGCATGGCGTTCTCCCCGGTCATCTCAGACGCATGGGACCGCGCCGACGGAATTTATTCCGCGGTTGACGGATCGATGATCGTGCAGGGCGTCCGCGGTCTGCCCATCTTCGTCGGCACCATGCAATACACGGTTGCCAGCGTCTTATCCGCAATCGAGGATCCGAAGCCTGGCGACATGTACTTGGTGAATGATCCTTTCGCCGGCGGTACTCACATCATGGACACCAAGATGGTGCGGCCGTTCTATTACCGCGGCAAATTATTTGCGATGCTGGCAAACACAGGCCACTGGACAGACCTTGGTGGACGCGTCCCCGGAGGCTTCGCAGCAGAAGCGAGCGACTGCTACCAGGAGGGCCTGCGCATCCCGCCTGTGCGTCTGTTCACTGACGAGGCATTGAATTCGGATATCCTCGCAATCCTGCAGACTAATTCCCGGCTGCCGGACGATGTCCTGGGCGACGTCCAGGCCCAGGCGACGGCGTTGCGAGCCGGGGATGCACGATTGACCGAGCTTCTTGATGAATACGGTGCCGATCTTGTCTCCGCGGTGATCGATACACTGCGCGAACGTTCTTCGATTCAGATGCGTAGCTATATCAAGGACATCCCTGATGGCACGTACCAGTTCACTGAGGACATGGACAACGACGGCATCGTGGATAAGGCCCTAAGCATCGCAGTTGAGCTCACCGTCTCCGGCGAGGAAATGACAGTCGACTTCAGCAAATCCTCGCCCCCTTGCGAGGGGCCGATGAACTCCGTTTACGCGGCCACCGTCTCCAGCGCCATTGTCGCGATCAAACACGTCTTCCCCGATGTGCCCATCAACTCAGGGATCTTTGAACCCCTTACTTTCGTAATCCCCGAAAGTGTCTTCCTGAATGCCAAGGTGCCCCGGCCTGTGGCCGGATGCGCAGCGGAAACAAGCCAGCGGATCATCACGGCGGTCATGGGCGCGTTGGCCGGGGCGCTTCCGGACCGAGTGCCCGCGGGCTCCTCGGCTACCTCCAACAACCTGTCCATCGGCGGCGTTGACGAGGAAGGCGACCCGTTTGTCATGTACGTCTTCCTAGGAGGCGGCTACGGGGGCCACAAAGCTGGCGATGGGCTCTCAAACGGCTGCTCGCTCATGAGCATTGGCCTGATCCAGTCAGTCGAAACACTGGAACAGCGCTATCCCATTCTCGTCCGCCAGTACTCGCTCCGCGAGGACTCATTCGGTGAAGGCGAATTCCGAGGCGGACTCGGTGTGCATTTCGAGTTCGAGTACACCGGTGATCGAGGACGCGCGAGCCTGCTCGGAGACCAATCGAAAACCGCTCCAGTTGGTCGCGCCGGTGGAGGTCCCGGGGCGGCATCGGCGCCCTGGTTCCGCCTCCGTGGCGAGAAAGTCATCCTTCCCATGATCAGCAAGGGAGAGAACATCCCACTCACGCGGGGTGACCTCATCTGCATGCTCACCCCTGGAGGAGGTGGCTACGGCCACCCTTCAGCCCGGTCCGACAAGGCCCTAAGGGCCGATGTGCAGTCAGGCTACGTCCGGGCAGCGCCCTCCGCCCTGTGACACGCAACCATCGCAAAGCATCAGCTTCGGCACCACCACCTGGAGGCATCATGGAAAACACCGGACAAGCAGCGCACGAACAGACAAAATCCCTGCGGCGGGCCATCATGGGAAGCCTTGTTGGCACGTCTCTGGAATGGTACGACTTCTTCCTCTATGGGACGGCAGCCGCCCTCGTCTTCGGCGAGGTATTCTTCCCGTCATATGACCCTCTAACGGGAACGCTCTTATCATTCATTACATTCGCTGTGGGCTTTGCTGCCCGCCCCGTTGGCGCAGTGATAGCTGGCCACTTCGGCGACAAGATCGGACGCAAAAAGGTTTTGCTGGCCACCATCATGGTGATGGGAGTGTCAACTATCTGTATCGGACTCCTCCCAAGCTACGCGACCGCAGGAGTGCTCGCTCCGATTCTGCTGGTCACCGTCAGGCTGATTCAGGGCCTTGCACTTGGCGGTGAATGGGCTGGCGGCGCGCTAATGATCGCCGAACGCGCACCCCAGGAACGGCGAGGCTTCCTAACAAGCTTCGTTCAGGTCGGTGCGTCCATCGGCAACCTTCTGAGCACCGGAATCCTGCTGCTGATGTCCACGGCCCTTCAACACGACGATTTCGTTGCTTGGGGGTGGCGGGTACCGTTCCTGCTGTCGGCAGTAGTAGTTGTCGTGGGCATCTACATTCGTCTGAAAGTCACCGAGACACCCGCCTTTGACGCCTTGAAGCAAAGTGGCAGCGTCAGCAAATCCCCCGTGCTTGAGCTGTTGCGGCGCCAGCCCCTCGACGTCCTTCGCGTGATTGGAATTCGGGCCGGAGCGGACATTATGTTCTACCTGCTCATTACCTTTCTCCTGACCTACATTTCGAAGACCCTGGGCCTGCCCACTACGGTTGGCCTCACCGCAGCGATGCTTGGAGCGGGAATGCAGCTCCTGACGTATCCGGCTTTCGCCGCACTCAGCGATCGCTTCGGTCGGAAACCGCTGACCATCTTCGGCGCGGTAGGGGCGATCATCTGGATGGTCGTCGCCTTCTTCCCGCTGGTCGACACCAAATCTGTCGGCTTGATCATCCTTGCCGTGCTGGTCGGTCTCGTCTTCCACTCTGCGATGTACGGCGTCCAGGCAGTGTGGATCTGCGAGCTATTTGACGCCAAGCACCGGTACAGCGGCGCTTCGCTCGGATACCAACTAGCCGGCATCGTTGGCGGCAGCCTGGCACCCACCATCGCGATCGGTCTTCTGCAGATCTTCGGTTCCACAACTGCCATCACCGTCTACGTCTGCATCGCTCTGGCCATTGTCGCTGTGACGGCTGCCTTCACCCGGGAAACCCGGGGCGTGAGGATGAACGACCACGAAGAACAGCAAACTGCGGACACATCTGTTCACGCATAGCGTCCGGCCGCCGGCCACACCAAATGAACTAGGAAAAATTATGACCAGCACAAGCACGCTGAAGGCACTCGAGGCTGAGTGGTTGGAGACGTATCACCGGCGAAATGCCCGATCGAAGGCGGCGAACGAGTCCGCACAAAATTTCATTGCCAAAGGTCAGCGAAGCCGGTTCAACTCGGGAATGCCGTATCCCGTCTACATCCAGCAGGGATCGGGTTCCCATTTCACTGACGTGGATGGCAATGACATCCTGGACTGCAACGCTGGGTGGAACGCAAGCTTTATTGGACGGTCCCACCCGGTCGTGGCCGCCGCAGTGCACGACGCTATGAACCAAGGGGGGGCGCCTGGAGGCGCGATGCACCCCTCCCCCATTCGGGACGAATTCGCGCAACAGTTGTGCGAACGCATCCCGGGTGCGGAACGGGTCGTGTTCGCCCCCTCCGGGTCGGAAGCCAATACGTACGCGCTGCGTCTCGCCCGGTCCTTTACAGGGCACCAGACCGTCATCAGGGTAGCTGGCGGCTTCCACGGCCAACACGACGCCCTCCTCGGCGAACAATCGTCAAAAGCGGGTATCTCACCAACTGCACATGACAACATCATCACCGTGCCGTTCAACGATCTGGCAGCCATTAACGAGGCCCTGGACCTCCATCCGGGGTCAGTCGCGGCAGTGATCGTTGAACCCATGATGACGATCCCCGGCGCTGTGCATCAAAGAAATGGGTTCCTTGAAGGCCTCCGCTCTGCCACACAGCGCCATGGGACGCTCTTCATCCTTGACGAGGTCATAACTGGATGTCGATTCGCTGTCGGCGGCGCAAGTGAGTACTACGGCTTTGAAGCGCCGGACCTGATTGTCATGGGCAAAATGCTCGGCGGCGGCCTGCCTGTCGCCGTAGTGACCGGGCGGGCCGACATTCTTGAGCAACCAATCAGCGCATCAAACACGCATGCTCAAAATCCTGTTGCCCTTGCCGCGGCCGTAGCTACGATGCGACTAACAACCAGGGAGGTATTCACAGAAGCGGCGTCTAAGGGCGACAAGCTACGAGAGGCCCTACGCGGCCTCTCGGCAAGGCTTGCAACCCCGCTGGCAGTCACTGGTGACGGCCCGTGCGTGGGACTCCACTTCACCAGTGAAGAAGTCATTGATTTCGCGTCAGCCGAACGTGCAGACCACGGGTTGTGGCGCCTAATGTGCTTGGGATTGGCCAACACTGGGCTCGGGCTTACCAGCAGGACCTTTGGTCCGAATGCAGCCTGGACCGAGGAAGATCTCGAATTTGCCATCCAAGCCTTCACCTCGACGCTCACGGCAATTTCGAGAGCGCAGAAAAATACATTGCAGGAGGCCAGAGTATGACACATCCAACAAAGAGGACGGAAGTGTTAAGCGTTGACGTACCAAGCCCCCGCGGTCACTTTTCGCACGCCGTAATCGCCGGAGATTTTGTGCACGTGTCCGGCCTGCTCGGCTTTGACGCCTCCGGACAGCTCCCTGAACCGGGGGACATCGAAGCTCAGACAGCGCGAATATTGGACTCACTCGAGTCGATCCTTCATGCAGCAGGTTCTTCTCCAGCCTCCTTGGTAAAGCTCACTGTCTACGTCACCGACATCAGCGAACGTTCCGCAGTGAACAGGCTGCGGGCTACTCGCTGGCCCGACACAAAACCGGCCAGCACCCTTGTCGAAGTCAGTGACTTGGCCGCCGAAGGTGCCGTCATCGAAATCGATGCCGTCGCCGTACGCTGACCCGCAGTCCCTGGCCTACACAAGCAGGCCAGGGACTGCCCCCAACGCCCCAGCTGAAGAGAATCGACACAATGCCAACGTCCACCAAACATTTGCCCGACATTTTCGATCGAGCCAAGAGGGTCATGCCAGGCGGCAACACTCGTTCGACCGTGTTCGTCCCTCCCCATCCACCGTATGCCGCCGAAGGTTCCGGCGCCCTTGTCACCGATGAAACCGGACGATCGGTCATCGACTGCAACAACAACTACACATCCCTGATACATGGGCATGCCAAGGAAGAAGTCCTTGACGCCGCTCTTGATGCCGCCAAAAAGGGAACTGCATTCGGCCTGCCGACCAGGTACGAAGTGGAAATGGCTGAGTGCCTTGCAGAACGAACCGGTATCCAGCAGTGGCGCTTCTGCAACTCGGGAACTGAAGCCGTTCTCATGATGCTTCGCGCAGCGCGAGCCCACACGGGGCGCGACATCATCATCCGCTTCGAGGGCAGCTACCACGGCACCGGCGATGAAGTTGTGGACCAAAAATCGCTGGGCGTCCCGGCTTCGACACGACAATCTGTTATTGTGCTCCCCCAAAACGACCTCCGGGCTCTTTCGGATGCACTCCAAAACCACAGCCACAGAACTGCAGCGGTTCTTATCGACCTGATGCCTAACCGCGCGGGGCTGCAACCAGCAACCCAGGAATTCGTCCAAGAGCTCAGGGCACTCACACGGCAATACGATGTGCTGTTAGCGGTAGACGAAGTGATCAGCCTTCGCCTTAGCTGGGGGGGGTTTCATAAACATTATGGCGTGGAGCCGGACCTGATCTCGGTAGGGAAGATCATTGGAGGCGGTTTTCCCGCCGGAGCGATCGGCGGAAGCCCCGACATTCTCAAGACGTTCAGCCCAACAACGACCGGCAACGTCATGTGGGGTGGCACGTTCACCGCCAACCCCGTGACTATGGCAGCTGGCCTCTCTGCCCTCCGCCTATACGACGAAGAAGCCGTATTAGATCTGAACATCCGAGGCGACCGCTTGCGCAGTCAACTGAAATCCGCGGGAATTCCGGTCAACGGCTTCGGATCACTGATGCGCATAGTCACCCCAGACATCGAATCCCTTTGGTGGAATCTCTACGATAAGGGCGTCCTGGCCGGCTCCAATGGACTCCTTGCCCTCTCAACAGCAATGACCGATGACCACATCCAACAAGTCGCAGAAGCAGTCATTTGTAGTACCGCTGACCTCTCAGTCAAATGAAGGTGATTCAAATTGAGAGAGCTGGTCGGTTGAGTGCAATAAAACCACAACCAAACCGGCTTTGCTGCTTTTGACGTTCTTCCGAGATAGGCCTAGAACTCACCTGACAGGATGAGTGTTGGAGGCCGGCGGTGGCTGGTCAGCCGATTGGGAGTGTGCGCGTGAGTACCTGGATCAGAACGAGGAGCGTCAGCTCGAAGGCCTGGTTCTGGACCGGGTCTTCACCGGGATATAGCCAGGCCACAGCTCATCGAACTGATGCCGTTCGCCCGCGACGGAGACGCAGTGGTGTAGCGGTTGGCGATGGCGCGCCATAGTTTCTTCTGCCCGGTGACCCAGGGGTTGGCGGCAGCTGCTGCAGCGAGCGGCACTTCGTCTTGCTCCGGCCTGGGGCTGTACTTCCTGATGGACGCCTCCACGGCTTCCCTGTGGGCCCCGGTGTACCAGGGCATGATGCGGACCAGTGTGGCCGGTGCGCCGGAAGCGAGGACGACGGCGCGGCCGCGGTCGAGTTCGGCGAGGTTGGAGACGTCGAAGATGCGTTCCTTGCCCTCCTGCCGGGAGCGGCTGGAGCCGGACTTGCCGGAGGAGATGGAGACGTTGGTGTAGCTGTAGTCCCGATCAGGTCAGAGAGTGCGCGGAGGAAGCCTTCTTCGGCGACGCCGCCGCCGTAGACCTTGACGTTGGCGGCCGACCAGATTTTCCGCATGTTCGCTTCGCCCCACCAGTTAGTAGAGGGGACGCCCCGAGGGGCGTGTCCCATTGCCAGGGACTACTGCTGCGGCTGGGGACAGCCGACGAGTGCAGGGCCGGTCAAAGAATATTTCAGAAAAGTGCTGCTACTTCAGCCTATTCCTGCTAAATTGATTGCTACCTAACGTTAGTTAGGTCACTCTCTAGCGTTAGGTACATCACTGAGGGGAGCTGCGGTCGTGAGCCGTCTGGCGATCGCATCGTGGGCTCCCATAAGCAGGAAGAGCTTCACAATGTCAACCACTGTTAATGAGGCCGGCAACCAGACCGATGCCATCATCGTGGGTGGCGGCCTGTCTGGAATGGCCGCCGCCTACACTCTGGCGAGCGAGGGCCTGCGGGTCACGGTGCTCGAAGCGAAGGACCGTGTGGGAGGCCGCACGCATTCTGACCCGGATGTCCCGGGCGGTCCTCTTGATCTGGGCGGCATGCTCATTGGAACAACCCATCATCGTTCGCGAGCTCTGGGGGAGGGACTTGGCTTGGCCTGGGTTCCGGCGCGACCGAAGGGCGATATGAGCTACCGCGTCGAAGGGCAGGTCGTGAGGGCTCCTGATGGGGGCTACCCGGAGTCCATCGCCGGGGCCACCGACCTGGAAGTGGAGCTGTCGAAGGCAAACGCACTGTTCGATGAACTCGCCAAGCAGGTCGGAGCGGAGGGGCCGTGGAACACCCCTGAGGACATCGCACTGGACAGCATCACCGTTGCGTCGTGGCTTGAGCAGAACGTTGCCAATCCGGTGGTGCGTCGCATCGTCACCACGGATCTGAATATCATCGTCGGTGCCGATACCTCGGAGATGTCCATGCTGTTCTGGGCGCAGTACGTCGCTAAGTGCGAAGGCATGCGCTCTCTGCAGGTCACCGCCAACGATGCCCTTTGGCTCGGCGGCTCCCAGCAGATCTCGCAGCGAATCGCAGAACTGCCTGGGATCACTGTCGTCACCGAGGCACCCGTTCACGCCATCTCCTACACCAATGACTTGGTCGTAGTGGAGTCGGCGCAGGGCCGGTTCACCGCACCGGCGGCCACCATCGCGGTTCCGCCGTCCGCGGCGAACACCATCCAGTTTTCACCTGAACTGCCCCTTCCCCGCCGGCAGCTGCAGGCCCGAGCGCCCATGGGTCGGGAGTCGAAGGTCCAGATGCGCTATGACCGCCCGTTCTGGCGTGATGCCGGCCTTTCAGGCGAAATTTTCGATCTCGACCTTGGCTACCTTTCCCTGGACGTCACCCGGCCCGGGGACGACTGGTCCACTATCGTGGCGTTTATCGGAGGAAAGGACTACGACGCCTGGTTCGCCCTCGGCGCCGAAGCCCGGAAGAAGGCGGTGCTCGATTCGCTGGTCGCAGTTCTGGGCCCTGACGCCGCCCACCCACTCGGATACCACGAGACGGATTGGCCGAGCGTCCCGTACACAATGGGCGCCCCGGTGACCGTCCTGCCACCGGGTCTGTTGAGCAGCATCGGCAACGCCCTCAACGCACCCGTGGGGCCACTCCGGTTCGCCGGCACTGAAGCCGCGCCGATGTGGACCGGCTACATGGAAGGTGCTGTCCAGGCCGGCGAAGCCGCAGCCCACAGCATCCTGGCCACGCACAAGACCCTGGCGGCAGGTGCCGCCTGATGACTAAGGAGCCATCAATGACAGAAGATACCGCTGCCGGTTTTACCTACCTCGTTCCAGAGGGAACGGAAGAGGTGGGCGAAACCTACGGGCTGGCTCCGGGACTGCGAACGGGCGACCTGATCTTCGTTTCCGGCCAGCTCGGAATCGACGAGAACGGCGCGATCCCGGCTGACGGTGCGCGTCAGGCTGAGCTGGCGATTCTCGCCGTGCAGCGTGTACTGGCCGAGGCAGGGGCTACCCTGCGTGACATTGTTCAGCTGCAGACCTTCCATAAGGGAGGAATGGCTGCCACGAACGAATGGTTCCTGCCGGTGAAGTCGCGCTTCTTCACAGCTCCTTACCCTACGTGGACAGGCTTCGGAGTCTCTGACCTCGGTGGAGAAGGCGCCCTTATCGAGATCGGCGCCATCGCCCGCGTCCGCTCCTGAATCCTGCACGGCCGCCCGCACCACACATGTTGGCGGGCGGCTACGCAGGCGGGATCCTTAGGGTCCCACTTCTTTCTGGCGGCCAGCTTGGGGCGGCACCAGGTCCATCCATTGATTCGCATCCAAAAAAGAGGCAAACAAGATGAGGAATGATCCCCCTCCCACGACACTGAACACCCGCCCAGCCTCGGAGACGACGACCAGCCGTCTCACCGGCAACATGGGCATCACCGAGCTCGTGCTGAGCGTGCTCGCCTTCTCCGCCCCGATCGTCACAGTCTCGGGTTTCATCGCGTTCACGGTCATCTTCAGCGGCACTACGTCCCCCGTCGCTTTCCTGACGGCCACGGTCGCCCTGACCATCTTCGCGGTCGGATTCACGACCATGACCAAGCACATCCCGCGCCCGGGCGCCTTCTACGCCTACGTCAGCACAGGCCTAGGCAAGATCATCGGGCTCGGCGGCGCCTACCTGGCCATCGTCTCCTACTCCATGATCATCACGGGACTATACTCCTTCACCGGAATCACCATGTCTGCGCTGGTCCAGAGTTTCGGCGGACCAGAGACCCCCTGGTGGGTGTGGTCCTACACCGCTTTTGTGATCGTCGGTGTTCTCGGCTACTTCAACATCGAACTCTCAGCGAAGGTGCTGAGCGTGGTCATGATCCTCGAAGTCGTGGTCGTCATGACGTTCAATGTCGCGACCCTCTCCAAGGGAGGAGCGGAAGGACTTTCCGCCGCACCGTTCAACCCGGTGGAATTCTTTTCCCAAAGCGAGGTGGGCGTTGCGTTGCTGTTCGCCTTCCTGACCTTCATCGGATTTGAAGCCACCGCCATGTACCGGGACGAGGTCAAAAACCCCAACAAGACTGTTCCCCGGGCCACCTATCTCGCCGTGATCCTCATCGGTCTGCTGTACTGCCTGTCCTGCTACGCACTCGTCAGCGCCTACGGCTCCAAGGCCGTGGATACCGCCACCAACAATACGACGGGCATGTTCAACGACGCACTCGACCGATTCGTCATGCCGGGTTTCTCGAACGTCGCGCTGGTCCTCATCGCTTCCTCCTGTGTTGCTGCTCTGATCTCAACCCATAACGTCATCGCCCGGTACCTGTTCAACATCGGCTCTGACCGGGCGCTGCCGCCCTATCTCTCCAGGGTTCACAAGCGCCATCACTCCCCTCACCTGGCATCTATCACCGTCTCGATCGTGGTTGCACTGGCCCTGCTTTCCTTCGTCGTCGCAGGCACCGACGCCGCTCAACTTTACGGTCAGATGGCCGGCCTCGGTTCCACCGGCGTTCTCGTCCTGATGGCTTTGGTGAGCCTTGCCGTAGCGGTGTTCTTCTTCCGCAAGGGAGTGCCCGCCAGCGAAAACATCTGGAAAGTCTTCGTCGCACCCATCGTGTCCTTCCTGGCACTTACGGCCGTTGTCGTGTTCGCCATCATGCGCTTCGAACTCGTCGTCGGCGGTGAACCAGGGCAGAACCTTGGACTGCTGTACGTTCTGGGCGCAAGCCTCCTCCTCGGAACCCTCGTTGCGGCATACTTCCGATGGGCCAAGCCGCAGATCTACCAGGGACTTGGCCGGAGGGACACAGGACCAGTCGACCTGTCCTGACTGGACTGTGGACGGGGGGGGCTGGAGACAGCGCCCCCTCCACAGCCTCGGCCAGCGCCGCTTTCCCCGTCAGCGTCCCCGCATGCTTGGGACGTGAACGGCCGTTGGCGGCGATCATGGCTGATGAGTGGACTTAAGATAGGCAGGTGGCCATCTGCCGGCAGCTGGCCATGCCAAACAGATTCAGGAGAGAAATGTTAGAGCGACCGCAGCGCATGCAGGCTCTTGACGTCGTGCGCGACCAGATAGCTTCGTTCGACTGGACGAACCTGACCGATGGACGACGACTCATACTTGAGGCGTTCCTACGCATCGCCACTACCGCCGGTTATTCAGCAGTCACAATGCGGGCCCTCGGCAGGCAGGTGAACGTCAAGGCACCTAGCCTGTACAGTCACTTCCCCGGCGGTCGGGATGAGGTCGTCAGCGAAGCCCTTACGTGGCACTACTCCCAATTTGCTACCGGGACCATCCAGGCAGTCGAACGCACGGCTGACGCCATGGAATTCTGGACGACGCTTGTCGATCAACACATCCGGCGCCAGCTGCAGACTCCTGAAAATGACATGTTCGACCTGATGCTCGCAACGGACCGGATCAGCGGGTTCCTCCCGCCCGAAACCCGCGAAGAAATTAGCCACCTCGTTGATTTGAACGCCGGGCTGTTCAAAGGCGCTGCCCTGGACATGGGCTATCAGGGCGACCTCGACCAGACCATCGCGATTGTCCTCACCGTCCTGGATGGAGTCCGATCATGGAGCCGCTGGAACGGTGACATCGCTGCCTTGGATGGCATCGCGGAAGTCGCCATCCGCACCTCCTTAGCGACCTTGGACGCGCACCTACTCAGCAGCACAAAGTAACCGCTTGCGACGACGGGGTGCCCCTGAATACTCAGAGTATTCAGGGGCACCCCCGTTTGCTTCGGCTCAGACCCGTGAATCGATGATCGCCTTCTCGGCGACGTGCACCGCGACTTCCCGCGCCACGGCCAGGTGCAGCGGATGTTCCATGTAGGTCTCCAGGGCGGCTTCGGATTCATGGTGGGAAACGAGAACCAGATCCCAGTGGGCGGTGACCTTTCCCAGATCCGGCCGTACCCGCAGGTCCAGCAGTCCGGGAATCCGGCCGGTGTCCAGTTTCCTGAGTTCAGCCTGGGCCAACGATGACTGCCGGCGCTTTTCCTCGACGTCATTGCCGGAAAGGCGGAAAGCTACGATGTGCTGGATCATGGGGTTGTCTCCTGAAATGGATGGCTGAAGGGATATCGATTCGAAAGAGGGCTCCCGATCGTGAATGATCGGGAGCCCTCTTTCCTGTCCAACTCTTAGTCGCGGTAGTCAATCTCGATGTCCGCGACCTCATGATCCGGGAGGTTCACCACGATGTTGTCCGGCTGGCGGGTGGTGAGCCAGATCAGTTCCTTACTGCGGCTGGCGTTTCCCTCGATGTGCGGCATGTGCGGGGGTACGAAGATGAAGTCTCCTTCATCCGCGTAGACGATCTCCTCGAATCGTTCCCCAAAACGAAGGTATGCGCTGCCCTGCAGGACATAGCCCCCGGTTTCGGCCACCCCGTGGTGATGCGGATCGGAAGCCTCGCCTACCGCCGTGTACACCTTTCCGAACCAGAGGTGCTCGACCTCGGTGTTCCGGGGCGTCACACCGGCATAGCGCCGCGCCTGTGAAGTCTGGTCCTGGTCCAGAAAGGGGAGATCGTCTCCCTTCTGTACGCTGGGGCGCTTGTACTCGATGCGCTGTTCGGTCATTTTCTTCTTCCTTCCTTAAGTGCGCCTCTGGCGCACTGTTCAAACTTGGTTGGTTCTGCCGTGTTGGGGGAAGCTCAGTCAGCCGTTCCGATGCGGATGGTGTTGCGCAACTCGCCGATTCCTTCAATCCGGGTCCTCATCACGTCCCCGTCCCGCAGGTATCGCGGCGGTGTCTTGACGAAGCCGACGCCTCCGGGAGTGCCGGTAGCTATGATGTCTCCGGGCTCCAGCGTCAGAAACTGGCTGATGTAAACCACCAGCTTCGTGACGCTGAAGATCAGGTCGGACGTGTTACCCGACTGCTCCACCCTGTCGTTGACAAGGGTTTCGACTTGCAAGCCGTCCTCGGGAGAAACTTCGTCGGGTGTGACGATGACCGGACCCAGCGGTGAGGATTTATCGAAATTCTTGCCCTGGAACCATTCCGAGGTACGGCGTTGCCAATCCCGGACGCTCAGGTCATTGAACACCGTGTAGCCTGCTATCGCCTCCCGCGCCCGCTGCTCGTCGGCCTGGTTGGTTCGTGTGCCGATCACGACTGCAAGTTCTGCTTCCCAGTCGATTTCTGCGCTCAGGTCGGGTAAGCGGATCTCGGCCCGGGGCCCGGTCAAAGCGGTGGAGACCTTGGCGAACAAGGTCGGCACTTCCGGAGCCGTCTTGCCGACTTCTGCGGCGTGGTCGTAGTAGTTCAGGCCGACGCAGATGGTCTTGCCCGGCCTGCAGATCGGGGCCAGGAGGTCTTCAGGGTCAGGCGCTTCGCCCTGCTGCGCGGGAAGTGAAGTCCATTCCGGAGTATTCAGGAGCTGCCCCACGTCATGAACGGCGTAGTAGTAGGTGCCGGTTTCGTCTTGCCGGAATGCACGGCTGTGATCGCCGTTCCGGGCGGTGCCGAGCCTCATGGAAACCTCCTCCTAGACCAGGGTCATACCGCCGTCGATCATGATGCACTGGGCGGTCATGTAATCGGAGTCGCCCGAAGCCAGGAAGAGCGCGGTGCCGACGATGTCCTTCGGGTACGCCTTCCGGCCACGGATGATGCCCTTCTCATACTCATTCAGCGCCGTTCCGGGCTTCTCAATGTCACCAATGGCGTACAGGTCCTGATCCAGCTTGTCCCAAAGGGGCGTGGCAACGACACCCGGAGCAAAGGCGTTCACGGTGATCTCATGCTTGGCCAGCGCCTTGGCCCCGGACTGGGTCAAGGAAATGACGGCAGCCTTCGAAGCACTGTAGGGAGCAAAGGTGGGGAACCCTTCCCTGCCGGCAATTGAGGACGTGTTGATGATCTTGCCGCCCTGTCCCTGCTCGACCATCTGCCTGGCCGCTTCCTGGGTGCCGATTAGCACGCCCAAGGCGTTGATATCCAAAACCTTCCTGAAGTTCTCTTCCGTGATGTCGAGGAACTGCATTGGGGCATTAAAGCCCGCGTTATTGAACCAGACATCGAGGCGGCCAAACTCGCTGACTGCTGTTTGAACCGCTGCGCGCACCTGGGCCCGGTCAACAACGTTTGCGACGGCATAGGCGGCCGAGCCGCCAGCTTCGACGATGTCCTCGACAGCCTTCTTCGCAGCGTCCTCGTTCAGATCGACGATCAGGACCCTCGCACCCTCACGGGCGAAGGCCTCACCGAACGCCAGGCCCATACCACTGGCACCGCCAGTGATTCCAATTACTTTGCCTTCAAGCCTTCCAGCCATGAGAGCCCTTCCTCCCTGCGCGTCTCTGCGCGGTCGATGTTCTAACGCCAGTAGTGCCTAACTAACGTTAGGTAGCAATGTAGCAGATATCACACCAGAAAGCAGCACCTTTTGGAAAATCTGGCCCGCTGCCTCGGAGTCTTATGGCTGGCTTATCGGCAGAAGCCCCTCGCATTCAGGGTTCGCAATTTTTGCGCTGGGATCGCGGGCACCGCTCGCAGCACTCGAATAAGGCTGCCGCGGCCTCTATCCAATCTACGCCGCCCGAGCTAACGTTAGTTAGGTTGATCCACAAACCAAAGGAGTATTTCTTGAGTGTCATAGTTACCGCCCACTTCGAAGCGCACGAAGGGCACGAGCAGAACCTCATCGATGCACTGAGGGAGTCCATCCCTGCGGTTCATGCTGAGCCGGGCTGCCTAATGTTCGCCCTCCACAGGGCTGAAAACCGCTCTGTAGTCCTGCTCGAAAAATGGGAGTCGGAGGAGCTTCTCCAGACGCACCTGGATGGAGATCCGGTGGCCGCCTTAGTGGACCGAATCAAGCCCCACATCGCCAAATCCCCGGAAGTGGTTCGGCTAACGGCTGTACCGGCTGGGACCGGACATCAAGGAATTCTCTAAGATCACGACGCCGCAAACCATGCGCATGTGACCCTTCCGTTCCTCAGAGGAATGCAGCCACCGGAGCCTCCTGACTCTCGCAACTCGGGAGGCCCCGGTTCCACTCCGGATCAATCCATCTTCAAGGTCTCGCACCACCAGCCCCTGAGATACCAACACGACTTTTCGGATGGTTGGCTCGAAGAGAGCCGCCAGCCAGGATAGGAGTAATGTGATGGCAAATTTGTTCCTGGCCATTCTTGGAATATTCCTCCTTCTCACTGCTCTAGGGTTGCGGCGACCCAAAGCCGCGCCTGGTCACATGCAGCCCCGCGGTACAGCTGTTTTTCAAACAGGCCATCGGCCTCTGCGGTCACCGCAAAAACGGCTGCCGCTCTCGTAACAGCAGTGGCTCATCTTTTGTCGTGCTATCGATCCTCGCGCCGGAGCGGTAACTAGCAAGTTCGAGGTGCACCCGGGTCCACTGAAGGCTCCGCCTCCCCTAGGAGCCCACCCCTTGCGGCCGGGCGGAATCAAGGCGGACATCGGGGAACCAGCCTTCGGGAGCCTTTTGTGGCTCCAAATGTTCGGGATCGCGGTGCTTCTGCATGTCGCATTTGTAGTACGGCCCGCGTGGGTCCAGGAGCACGCTCATGTGGTGGTCTGCGTGGTCTTTGAACCAGACGCTGATCCCTGTGGCCCCGTCGAGCCGGAGGTGTTCCCATGCCCGCCACAGCGCTTCGACGCGGGAGACGGCTTCGGGGTGGAAGTACCACTCGATGCACCATTTCGCGGCGCGGCCGTCGACGTCGCGGACGTAGGTGGGCAGCAGCTGTTCGTGCAGGAACTCTTCGGCTGAGCCGTAGACCAGTTCCGGTGGCTTCTGCTCTTCGGCCGGCCTTTCCGCAGGTGCCTCTGTCTCGCCGGTGCTGGAAGCTGTGCTGAAGCGGCCGATGTCGATGGTCATGGCGGAAACTCCCCTACGTCGTGATCCATGGATTGGCGGCATGGGGTGCCGGCACAGCCGCTACGGGTTCGTCCGGTTCCTCGGGGCGGGGGCTGTAGGTCTTGATGGACGCCTCGACGGCGTCTTTGTGGGGTCCGGTGTACCAGGGCAGGGTGCGGACGAGTGTGGCGGGTGCGCCGGAGGCGAGGACGACGGCGCGGCCGCGGTCGAGTTCGGCGAGGTTGGAGACGTCGAAGATGCGTTCCTTGCCCTCTTGGCGGGAGCGGCTGGATCCGGTCTTTCCGGAGGAGATGGAGACGTTGGTGTAGCTGTAGTCCCCGATCAGGTCCGAGAGGGCTCGGAGGAACCCTTCTTCGGCGACGCCGCCGCCGTAGACCTTGACGTTCGCGGCGGACCAGATTTTCCGCATGTTCGCCTCACCCCAGAGTTCGACGCCCTGTGACCAGGACTGCAGGATGCCCATGACGATCAGGCCCTTGGAGCCGTAGTGGCTGAACTGGTCCGGCAGGGCTGCCCAGCGGACGACGTTGGCCAGCTCGTCGAGGGCGAACAGCGCGGGCTTGGGCAGGCGGCCGCCGCTGCGTTCGGCGCGTTCCTCCATGGCTTCGGCGATCGCCACGGTCAGCGCTGTGGTGAGCGGGGCGGCAGAGCCGGCGCCTTCCTTGGAGAGGATGTAGATCGATTCCTGTGAGGCGGCGAAGTCGTGCGGGGTGAACTGGCGTCGGGCGTCCGTGGCCACGGATGCGCCGTGGGCCGGGGCGACCCAGCGCAGCGTGTTCCTGCTCTTGAGGCACTGAATCATCTTCTCGGCCGTGCCGAAGATACCGTCACGCTGCTTGTCAGCCAGCTTCAGCGTGGACTCCAGACCCTTGTACTGCAGCTCGTAGTCATGCTCCCTCAAAATCTCGATGGGTTCCTGGCTGACCTGCTCCGTGACCCACAGGTAGACCTGGGTGATGGGCAGCCCGCCGAGTGCGGCCGCGAGGAAGTAGGAGGAGAGGATGTCCTCGGCTTTGGGGTCGAAGTAGGCATCCGGCTTAGACCCCGGCACCCGTGAACCGACAGAAAAGTGCTGGGTGAGCTTGTACGCCTTCTCTTCATCCGTGACATAAGAGAGCGGATTCCACCACCACTGTGCTTCCTCCTGCGCGATCTTCTGCGGATCAAACACCCATACCGGGGCCGTGAGCTCGCGGACGCCACGGGTGCCGTCCACCACGTCACGCTTGTTCGAGGTCGACACCACAGCACCGGGTGCGTCCAGGATCGCGGGCATGACCCGGGAGGTTGACTTACCGGTACGGGGGCCCCAGATATCGAGGCTGAGGTCTTCCCAGGACTGAATGAACGTCTGGCCGGTGGATACAACCTTGCCGACGACGATTCCGGGGGTGTCTGTCACGCCGAGGCGCTCGGCGGTGGCTTTGGCTCCCTTCTCGGAGAACGCGGCCAGGGACTTCCCTCGACCCAGGTACCGGGCGGCTTTGTCGACGCGGGCACGTTTGGACGAACCTTTCTTCCAGGCCACGAGCACGACGATGGTCAGGACCAGGATCACCCCTGCCATAAGGGCGGCCGCGACGGTGGACTGGACGGGCCAGGGCACCCGGCCCTTGATGAGCCCGGCGATCAGATCAATCGGATGTTTGGGGGGTGAGTCGATGCCGGCCATCCAGGAGCCGAGGTGCGCGGCCGCGTAGGTCCCGCCGCCGAAGACGACGATGAAGCCGATGGCGAACCAGACCAGCAGGGCATCGCCGAGGCCCATTCCTTTACGGTTCGGTGCGCTCACAGCGTGCCTCCCTCAGCCGGTACGGCAGGGGTCGTTGGCTCGAGGAGGATTTCCGGGATTATCTCTATTCGCTCAGGTTCGTTGGCCTGTTCTGCGGCCGGGAGTCGCGTTTGAGTAGGTGATGTCGGTTCGGAGCCCCTTGGGGCCCGAATCGACGAACCATCGACGAGAGTGACGGTTTGGGCGTAATGTCGACGCATGCTCGCTCCTTCTGAAGTTGGTAGCTGATGGTGCTGGTGGCGTTGCCCGGTGGCGGCGCCATGGATCCGGCGTTCTGGAGTGTGCAGGCGGCCGAGGATTTCGAGCAGGAGATCGTTGACCAGTACGCGTTGGCGATGGCAGCGGCTGGTTTGAGCGACTCGCATATCCGCAATACCCGGGCGACGATTATTGAGTTCGCTCGTTCGGTGACGGGCCCGCTGTGGGCGGCGACCTGCCAGGACGCCGACCGGTTCCTGGCCGAGCAGCGCAGGCTGGGTCGCAGTGTGAGCACCAGGGCCGGCAAGGCAGGGACACTCGCGTTGTTTTCATGATCAGCCGTTATCAGGGCCGGATCCATCGGGTGGCCGGCGTGCTGGTAGAGCAGCCCATCGATGAGTTCAACCGCCAGTCCGGGGCGGCGCTGGGCAACGTCAGAGTGCCGCCGTCTGATGCCGAGATCGACGCGTTCTTTACTTGTTGGCGGCACTCGATCCCGCAGGCCCGCAAGTATCTGCCCGCCGCGCGGGACTACTTCGCTGCATCGCTGTGGCGTCGGCTGGGGTTGCGGATCAACGAGACGGTGATGCTCGACATCCGTGACTGGCGCCCGGACTTGGGCGGGTTCGGCAAGCTCCATGTCCGGTTCGGCAAGGGAGCACAGGGCCGTGGCCCGAAGCCGCGTCTGGTGCCCGCGATCAATGGCGCGGCAGAGCTGATCGACTGGTGGCTGGGCGAGGTCCGACACCAGTGCGGCGAGGACTGGGCTGACCCCGACGCACCTTTGCTCCCCTCGGAGCGGTTCGACCGCGAGCTTGGGCGATGCGGCCGGGTCGGTGGCAACGCGCTGCGGCGCAGCCTGGGGTTGCAGGTCGAGCAGTGGTTGCCGGCATGGTCGGGTCGGATGACGCCCCACGTTCTGCGGCATTACTGCGCTTCCTCGCTGTACGGGGCAGGGATGGACATCAAGGCCCTCCAGGAGTTGCTGGGGCATCAGTGGCTCGCGACTACCTCGGGTTACATCCACGTGCGCAGCGAGCACGTCGAACTGGCATGGAAGAACGCCAATGAGCGGGTCGAGTCCCGCTTCGCGACTACACCGAAGGAGGGATGAGGCCGTGCTGTGGAATCTGCGGATCAGAGCCGCTGAACGCGGGGTCTGGAAGTCGGCGCAGATGCGCCGGATGCTCGCCGATGCCGGGCTGGAGATCAGCGCCGGGAAGATGTCCTCGTGGTGGGCGGGGACACCGGCGACGATGAGACTGGAGGAGCTCGACGTGCTCTGCTCAGTGTTGAAGTGCACGCCGACGGACCTGATGAGTCCCGAGCCGGACAAGGTCGCTGCACGTCGTCCACGCGCGACCGAGACCGTCAACGGCGGTGACCAGGGCCACGGCTCAGGCAATGGCGGGGTATCGCCGGTCGTCACGCCGAGATTCGGCAGGCCGCGGTCCGAGCCGCCCCTATAGGCAGGGCTGTTGTGAGTCCTGCCCCGGGCCCGGCGGCGGCGCTGCGGCCGCCATCGATGTGCCCCCGCTGCCAGATCAACCGCGTCGCCTGGGTTCACCCGCGGGTGGACTATTGCTATGACTGCCTTCCCGGCGGCCCGTTCATCGCACCGCCGTGTTCCAAGTGCGGCACCAGCATGGGCTACTTCAGCCAGGGCTTGTGCGCCGGCTGCCATCCCGGCAGTCCGCAATACCCAGGCTCCTGCAGGGGCTGTCTGGCGTGGGGCGTCTACCGCCGATACAACTGGACGTGCTGGCAGTGTCGTTGGTGGCGCTCCCACAACCCGGAAGGAATCTGCGACTTTTGCGGGCGCGCGGCCCGGATCGGAGAGCGGCGGGCCTGCCGCCTGTGTCTGGAACAGGCCCGCATGCTCCAGGAGCCCGGACATGGGCTGGACCTGGCCGGCGCGAATCAGGCCGGGCACCAACTCTTCCTCGCCAACATGACCTTCGCACGTCGGGGAGCACCACCGTTGAGCCCGGACCAACGCGCCCCATGGAAGCGGCGGGACAAGAACACCCTGCCCGGCGCCGACCACGGTGTGCAGATGACGTTGTTCGATATGGCGCCCGACCCGAAGGTTGTCGCGGCGCGTGCCCGCCTCGAAGACAGAGACCTGACCCGCTACTGCGCCGCCATCGTCCGTGAACACGCCCAGAGGGCCGGCTGGAGCAAGCGGCAACGCAACGACGTGACCCGGTCGCTTCGGCTGCTGCAGGGTTTCCGGCTCGGCCCGACCGCGAAGATCCGCGCCACCGACGTCCTCCAGCTGCGCCAATACTCGGGCAACGTCATCTCCACGATCGACGTTCTGGCCGCGGCCGGACTGCTCATCGAGGACCGGCCGACCCGGATCGAACGCTACTTCGCCGCCAAGACCAGCACCCTGCCGCCGGTCATGAAGGACCAGCTCGAGGTGTGGCTGCAGGTCCTGACCAGCGGCGCCCACCAGGCGCCACGGCAGATCCCGCGCGACCCAGGGACCATCAGGGCGCACATCATGGGCATCGAACCCATCATCCACGCCTGGGCCGAGGCAGGCTTCCAGTCTTTCGCCGAGATCACTCGCGACGACATCACAGCCGCGCTGGACGAAACGAGGGTCCGTCGCCACGTCGCCGGGAACGGGCTCAAGTCGCTCTTCACGACCCTCAAAGGCCGCCGGCTCATCTTCGCGAATCCGACCCGCGGGATGAAGGCGTCCCCGAAGGGCAGCACTATCCCTTTCGCTCTGGACGCCGCAGTGATCCGCGAGGAGTTGAACTCCCCGAACCCGGTGGTCGCCCTCGCGGTTGCCTTGGTCGCCTTCCACGCGCTGACCAAGAAACAGCTCAGCGAGCTGCGGCTCACCGACATCAGCGACGGACATCTGGTGCTGGGCACCCGCGACATTCCGCTGGCCGCGCCCGTGCGAACCCGCATGGCGGCCTGGCTCGACCAGCGCAACCGGACCTGGCCAGGCAGTGCCAACCCGCACCTGCTCATCAACCGGCGTACGGCGCCCAGGCTCCTGCCCGTCAGTCGGCAGTACCCCTGGAACGGGTTGACGCTGCGGCCGCAGGCGCTGCGCGAGGACCGTATCCTGCACGAGATCCACGCGACCGGCGGCGACGTCCGCCGCGTCTGCGATCTCTTCGGGCTCAGCGTCGAAGGCGCCACCCGCTACCTCAACACCGTCGAGCACCCGGACCTCACCCTTGAGGGCGAACAGGTTCCCCGAACCTGAGCACCCACACAGGCTGTAACCCCCGGGCATGCTCAGGTTCGCGCCCAAAGCGTCAAAATTCACGCGAACTTCTCAACGTTCTCTCTCCACTTAGCCTCGGTGTCGTTGACTCCGTCCGGGCCTTGCTCCAGGGACGTCAGTCCCACCAGGACCGGGATCCCGGGCCGCCCGCCGACCTTGATCAGGAACTTCCCGCGTCCGGGCGGTTCGACGTCGAGCCCGCGGGAGTCCCAGGCGGGCGGGTCCTGCCAGGAGATGAGCTTCTGCTGTTCCTGGCGGGACAACGGAATGGCCGAGGTCAGCAGCGGCATTTCGGAGGCCGGGAGTCCGCCGCAGATCACCATGCCGGAGCGTTCAACGAATCCGCGGGCCTTCATCCGGTCCTCCTCGGCCGGCAGTGCCAGCAGGTCGGACATGGTGTGGGAAATCATGATCTGCCCGACACCGACGGAGCGGTTCAACCGGGTCAGGGCGTCCACCCGGTCCACCATGCCTTTACCGGCGCGCAGCGCCCGCCACAGTTCATCCAGGACCACGAAGTAGTTCCGGCGCGGTTCCAGCCCGGCGTCCGCGAGGGCGTTGGCGACGTTGACGGTGCCGAAACCGTAGGACCAGCACGCGAGCAGAATTGCAGCTTGGAGGTCGGTTTCGGTCTCGTCAATGCTGGAGACGTCGAAGACCACGGCGCGGTCGCGCTTCATGGGGTTGGTGGTGTGCCGGGAGAAGATTTCTCCCAGTTTCCCGCCCCCGGTCAGGCCCAGCAGGGTTGCTTCCAGTGCCCGGGTTTCCTGCAGGTAGACGGCCATGTCTCCGCGGTCCAGCGCGACCTGCCGCAGCTCATCGGGTGCGGAGATGATCACGTCCAACAGGTCCTTCAGGACAGGTACACCGTCGAACCGGTCATCGAGGACCCGCAGGGCCCGGTCCAGGATGGTCTGTTCCTGATCGGTGGGCGGGTTGTTCCGGCTGATCGTGATCAGGGAGACAACCATGGTCAGGCGCCGGCCGTGCGCGTCGGCGCGGACCCGGGCGGCGTCCTCATGGTGGCCGCTGTCTTCGAGCAGCTGCGCCGCTTCGACGGCCTGGCCGGGATCGAGGATGTTCAGGTAGCCGACGCCGCGGCCGAGCTTGATGACCTGGCCGCCGAGTGCCTGGACCGCTTTGACGTGCTCGCCTTTGAGGTCCCCCAGGATCAGCGGGTGGACGCCCTGCGCGGAGAGTCCGATGAACATCCGGCGCACCACGGTGGACTTTCCCAGCCCCGGCTTGCCCAGGATGAACGCCGACGGATTGGAAATCAGGCGTGCCCGCTGGAACCAGCTGACCGGGTCACAGCAGACCGTGGCCTGGGTCTCCTCATGGCGTCCAAGCGGGACGCCGATCATCGGCGAGGACGCCCCGGAGGAAAACGGCCACAGCCCGCAGACCTGAACCGTGGTTCCCCGGTATTCCTTCACGGACGGAACGAGCTGGGCCATCCCGCCGCCGCGTCCGGTCCAGCCCCGGGCAGCCGGCCCGGCCTGACGCGGTTCCTTCTCAGCCTTCTTCTTCGGCGCATCTTTGACCGGCGCACCAACCGCTTTGGTTGGTCGGGCGAAGAGTTTCATGCGGGCCATCACAGGGCATCCTTGATTTCGGAGGGCAGCAGGCTGTGCTTGGGAAGGACCAGCCCCAGCGGCAGGGACGCGGCGAACGCGGTGTCCTGGGTGCCGTAGGCGCGGCGCAGCAGCACCCGGGCGGTGCCGGAGGTCTGTTCCACGGCGGCGACAGCGTCGGGGAGGCGTTCCTTGTCGGTCACGGTGGCCGTGACGACCATGCCGAAGTTCACCAGCCCGGCGCCCTGGGCTTCCTCGGCCGCGGTCTGCACGGCGGAGCGGGCATCGACCAGGGCGCGGGCGGAGGGCCGGGTCCCGGAGGTGATGCGGACGTTGGCGTTGTTCTGGTCCCGCTCCACCACGGCGGCGGCACGGGCCGAATCCATCGGACGGTAGAGCAGCGAGATCCGCTTGCGGTCAATGTCCCCGTGCGGGGCCAGCAACCGGGACAGGACCGAGGAGTTCACCGACCCGCGCGGGGCACCGGTCATGGTCCAGGAGACTGAGAACGCGCTGTCATGCCGGTAGTCATCCCAGGCCGCCTGCGTCGCGGAGGGTCCGACCTCGCCCCAGGTCAGGGACACCGGGGAGCCGGCGGCGTGGGCTTGATCAATGATCAGGGCCGCGGGCGGATCGTAGGCGATCCGGACGACCTCGCAGAGTTCCTGCGCGGACATCGGCCTGGCGATGCCGGCACCGGTGGACTGCAGCCGGGCCGACAGGCCGGGGATCCGGGACGCGAGGTCTCGGGCCACGTCCTCGGGTGTGCGCTTCTTCGATCCCGTCCGCAGGGAGGCGTTGAAGGACAGGGACACCCAGGCCCGGACCGTGGCCGAGCCTTCCGGGTAGGTGTTTACGACCTCGTGGAGCACGTTCCTGGCGAAATCCGGGGCGTTCGGGTCGATGTTCATCATGACCTCATTGCGGAGCCGGTAGCCGGAGTCCGGTGCGGTCTCGACCGTCACCGCCGCGGCGTCCAAACCAGCCTCATCGGCCAGCCCGGCGAGCCAGCCGCCCCAGTTCGCCACCCACGCATCGACCTGCTCCGGGTCCACCAGGGACGCACCGTCGGGTTCGGTGGAGAAGATCACGGTGTAGTGGCTGGTGGCCGGCACATGCAGCAGCGCGAACGGACGTTTGTAGGAGTCGGCGAATTCGTACAGGGTCGACTTCGCGGCCAGGCCGGGCAGCTGGTACATTCCCCACTGCGTTACACCGAGCGGGCCGGATCGGTAGAGGTTCGTTCCGGAGGACCTGGAGAGACGGAAGCTCATCCGTGTTCCGAAACGGTCAACAACGGACTGGCCGTGCTTGTCCTTGACCGTCAGCAACAGGGCACTGGCCCCGGCCACGGCCAGGACAGCAAGGCCCGGGAACAGGCCAAGAAGCGCGAAGGTGATGATCCCGGCCAACAACCCGGCCATGACAATGCCGGTGCCGATCGCGCCGAGGCTGCCCAGCCCGGCAGAACGCGGGACGCGCCAGTTGCCGTAGGACGGTTCCTTGTATTCGGTATTAATTGCTGCCACTGGGGCCCTCCGTTGTTTCTGATTGGCCGGTTGAATCCTGCGCGGTCTGTTGTGCGGCCTGAGAAACCCTGGACGCTGCTTGTGCTCCGACGGCGACGGCCATGCCAGCCGGACCTGCGGCCTTCGCCGCACCCGACGCGGTGCCTGCGCTGCCGGCGGCAGCTCCTGCCCCGGCGCCAGAGGTGCCTGCTGCGCCGGCTGTGGCGGTGCTGGTGGCCCCGCCCGGGCCGGTAGCCCCGGGTGTCGGCTGGCCGCCGCTTCCCTTGGGGCCCGGCGTTCCGTTGCTGCCCTTCGCAGCTGTTCCTGGCTGGTTGCTTTGTGTACTCGCCGGGGTCGGGGCGGCATTGCCCTTACCGCTGCCGCTGCGGCCCAGGGACACAGCGCCTGTGGCCATGGCCCCGACCGCTGCACCGGCCCCTGCTCCGCCGCCGGAGGCGACGGCACCAACCATGGGCGTCACGAAGCGCATCAGCGCGGGCAAAGCGAACAGGGCGACAACCATTAGCGAGAATCCAGTGATGGAGCCGATCAGGCCGTCCTTCCCCCTGCTGCCCATGAGGAGGAATGCGACCGAGTAGACGATGGCCGCAGCTGGTTTGTAGAGGATGAAAGCGATGGTCCAGCCAACCGCTTTTTGGAACCACTGCTTTCCCATCTCCGTGTTCGTGAAAGCCGCGGTGGTGGGCAGGATGCCCGCCAGGATCACCAACATGCCGCTGCGGACCACCATCAGGACGATCTGGACGAGGGAGGCAAGCAACCCGATCAATCCCAGAACGATAAGGATGAAAACGCCCACCCCCGTCTGGCCGGACACGATCAGGAGGTTCATCGACTCAGCAAAGCCCTTTCCGTCCGTGGAACGCTCAATGATGGCGGCAGAGAAAGCATCCGCGGCGACTACCAGAATCGAGATGACGCCCAGGCCCAAGCCACTGACAAGTGTGAGCGTGACGAGGGACCGCAGCAGGTCTTTCAGCGGTGCTCCGCGCTGTTCCCAGATCATCCGGATACCGCCGAGAATGACGGCGAGAACCGCCAGCGTCAGAGTCCAGACCATCAATTCGCTGTTCACCATGGAGACGATGGGACTCGGCGTCGTTCCGTCCTCGCTGGCCAGGTTCACCGTGGGCATGGACACCCAGAAAGTCGACAGAGTCGTCACCATCTGGCTCATGCCCTCCATGATGGCCTTCGCCATGTTGCCCATGGCGTCATCGGCGAGCCCTGAGACCCAGTTCCCGACTGCACATCCGGCATCAATGGGTCCACATGCTTTTTCTGCCACGTCAGGCTCCCGACCAGGCGATGAAGCCGCTCAGGTCTCGAAGTTGGGCTATTTCGTTGATCAATTGACCGGAATCGGCAATTGCCAGTTTCCAGTCCCCATCGGCCCATTGCAAAGGAAGGACCGCGTGCCCAAGCATCCCTTTGTCGGTCTGAAAGGCGATGTCAACGTTTGCTGCGGAAGGTGAGTAACTCTTGATTACGAAGCCGCGAAATTGAACGGTTGTGTTCGACGTGGACTTTGTCGAGGAGTCTGCCCTAGCGATATCCCGGCCCGGCCCGCGCATCAAGAGCTTGTCTGTTGCTTTCCGATTGAGGACAGGATCTCCAGAGGAGCCCAAAGCCAAGATGTTGGCGGCCGCATATAGGGCACCAGTTGGGGACTTCGCGAAGCATGATCTGAAGCCGTCTCCGTCTGTCACGCCCGGACCGAAGGTCTTGGGCTCGGTGGGTGCCGCCATTTTTCCTACAAGTTCCCACTTGGATTTAGGCGCTGCCCCCAGCGCCGTTTCCGTGCTTGAGGGCAGTCCGCAGACGCTCTTGTCAGCGGCAGCGTGGGCGGTGGGGCTCGTTGTGGCTGAGCTGCCGGGCCCCGCCGTCCCGGGGGCCGGTTGTGCGTTCCCCTGTCCTTTGGGGAGCAGGAAGATGACGATGGCTGCTGCAATCAGCGCGACCACCAGCGCGGCAGCAATGATGAAACCGGGTTTGGTGAACGGATTGCTTTCGGTGGTGCTCTCTGTTGACTGGCTCATGCTGAACCTCCCGTTGATAGTGCTGGCTTAGACGAAGGCGCGGACGATGCCCGAGGCACCGGTGATGATGATGCAGCCCATCAGGACCCAGCCGAGCTTGCCGATGGCTTGGGCTCCTTCGCCGCGCTGGAGCTGGATCACCATGCCGATGCCGACGATGATCACGCCCAGGACGCCGAGGACCAGGCCAATGCCGGAGGCCCAGTTCAGGATCGTGAGCAGGCCACCTGCCTGTGCCGGGACGACCGGGGTGGGGTTGGGGATAACGCTTCCGTCAAGTACCGCGAAGGGGTTCATGGTGAGACCTTTCAGTTGGTGGTGCCGGGTGTGGTGTCGGTAGCCAGGACGGCCAAGTCAGTGATGAAGCGTTCGTATTCGCGGCCCGGCGGCGGCGTTGTGGCGTCCCCGTGCCGCCAGGCCTCGACCCAGGGCAGGGTCCACAGCCGGGGCGCTCCCCCGCCGACGATGGCGGCGAAGTCACGCAAGGGTTTGGGAGTCTTCCCCGGTGCGTCCGCCAGGACGGCGAGGCCGAGCAGAACAAGCTCGGGTGCCGCGCCTGATACCCACTGCGTCAGCGCGCTCTGTGCAGCTGTCAGCCCGCGCATATCCGCACGGCAGACCAGCAGCACCCGCGGCATGCTGCCGTCCCGGAGAACAGGCCAGCAGTGACCGGTGACGCGCGCCCCTTCGAGAAGGCCAGCGATGCGGCTTTCACCGGATCCACCGTGAGCGCCGGTGACCCACAGCACTGCAGAACCTGAGACCGTGCGGCGGGACAGACGGTCTGCAGCGTCCGGTTCAACCACTCCCCTCAGCGGCGCACTAATCACTGCCGCGGGCGGCAGGTGCGCGTCCTGTACCTCCTCCTCCGCGTTGTCGGTGGCGGGGCTTGTGATCCAGGGGTTCAATGTCTGTTGCATGGTTCCTCCTTCCAAACTCCGTTGGTGAGTGGTTCAGAAGCCAGCGGCTACGGCGGCCGCGGCCGCGAGCCATGCCCGCTGGGTGGCGGGCTGGAGGGCTTCATAGCGGATGGGTCCGTTGACCAGGGCCGGATCGTAAGGAATCCGGACGACGGCGCGGACGAACGGGGTGAAGCCGTCGGCGATCCGCTGGGCCTCGTCCTTGGACCGCTTCAGGGCATCCCCGCTCATGCTGCGTTTGGCGTCGGTGGACTCGGAGACGATCACGACGGCGTTGCGGGCCAGTTCCGCATCGTGCCCGCCGCGGGATTCCAGGGTCTGCAGCGTCAGGCGTGCGGCTTCGGCGCGGTCCTCGATGGCGGTGACGGGGACAACGAGCTGGTTGGTGTGATCGATCATCCGCCGCCAGTTGGCGGCGCGGGCGGTGTTGCCGGAGTCCATGACCACGAGCCGGTAGTAGCGGGTGAGGACCTGGTGGGCGATGTCGACTTCCTCGGCGGTCACTTCGTGATCGCCTTCCTCGTTTTCATCCGAGCGCAGGACATCGAACTTGTCGGCGGTCTGGTGGTGGACGAACCTGGCGATTTCGGCCGCGTTGGTCGAGGGCGAGAGCAGGGTCTGGGAGGAGTCGATCAGGTCCAGGACGCTGCGGTCGTGGGCGCCCTTTTCCGTCCGCCATCCGAGGGTGCCCTGGGACTCGTTGTTATCCCACGCGACCGTGGCGGCCCCGCTGTAGCGGGCAAGGATGGCCGAGAGCATCACCACGGTGGGGGTCTTGTTCGCCCCGCCCTTGCGGTTGACCACGGCAATGGTCCGCGGGCCGGGCCAGTGCTGGCTGACTGTGCGGATGTCCTCCCGCTCGGAGAGTTCTTCTTCGGAGGGGTCCATCCGGAGCCCCAGCCGGGTCAGGGTGCCGCGCCAGCCCTGCGTGGCCGGCTCCGGTACCGGAGCGCTCACCAGAAAGGACGTGTCTTTCAGGCTCCGGCGCGTCGGGGCTCCCCCCGCGGCCAGGGCCGCTGCGGGGGTGGGATTCATGGTCGTTCCTGTCGTTGCTGTGGTTCCGAGGGGTGCTGTCGCTTCACCCTTCGGCGTGGTGTCCGCCGGGGCGGCCTGCGGCTGGGCCGGTTCCATCGGTGCCGTCTCGATGGCGGCCGCCGTCACCACGGGCGCGGCGGTGGTCGTTTGGGCCTCGGCCCGGCGCCGGGCGGGCTTGGGTGTGTAGCTGACGGATTCCTTGCTGCCGTCGGGGCTGACGATGAGTTCGCCGTGTCCTTCGGGGTCATCGATGGTCACCCGGACGGCCCGGTTCAGCGTCCTGGCTTCCCCGACCACGAGGGCCAGGACGTTCTCGCGGAGCTGCTGCAGGGACTCTGCCGACGCCACGGTGCGGGAGTTCCCTGCCACGACGACTTCGGCGGTGCCGTTGTCACGGACGATGGCCTGGATCTTGGGGAAAGCCAGTACCTCTGTCGGGGTCAGACCCATGGGCTTCTTCCTCTTCTCGAGCGGGGTGGTTTGGGTTAGCGGGAAGCCGGCGGCGTGAGCCGGTTGACCTTCCAGGTGGCGTCTTTGGAGGTGCGCAGCAGCTGGAGCGTGTAGTGGCCGATGTCGGTCGGGACCGTGACGGTGACGCCGTATCCGTTGGTTTCATCCACGGCCAGCGTCGCCGGCCCGGTCACCCGGGAGACGGGGATGTTGGCCGGGTCCACCGTGGAGTAGTCGGCCGTGGCCTGCGGGGTGAGCCAGCGGGCGAAGTCGTTCGCCCACTGGGTGGCCTCTTCCTTGGGGCGGGCGTAGTCGGCCATGGCCCGGGTCGCGATCTTGGCGGCCTCGGTCTTGCTCTCGTCATCCCAGGCGATGCCGGAGGTGGGCGGGACGGTCCCGCCCGGGGCCTGGGACCTGCCGCCGGCACTGAGGGAGGGAGCCACGGATACCACTGCGGGAGACATGGGGACGAGCTGGCGTTCCGGACCGCCGCCGGTGGTCGCCGTAGGAGCGCACGCCGTGCACAGAAGTACGGTGGCCAGGGTTGTCAGGGGTCGTTTCACTTCTGCTCCTCCGAGCCCGGCACGTATAGGAACGCGCTGGGCACCTCGTTGTTCACGGTCCGGGTGTAGTACTTGTGGTCCTCGGGGGCCGGGTTGCCGTTGTAGCCCTCCTCCAGATAGGTCCCGTCGGCGTTGACGGCCTTCACGACGGCGACGTGGCCGTAGGTGGGGTCCGCTCCCCCAGCTCCCGGGGCGTACCAGACGACCGCGCCGACCCGCGGCGCCGGACCGGTCGGCCAGCCGCGGGCGTTCCATCCCTCCCGCCAGGACAGCGCCGAGCCGAGGTTCACTCCGTCGGGGCGGAATGTGCTGTTGAGGATCCTGTAGGGGGCCGCGGTGCTGCCGAGCTGCTGGTTGACCCGCCACAGGGCGAAGTCGACGCACTCACGGTTGAACATCCCCAACACGCTCGGCTGATAGATCGCGGCGGTGGCCCACGGCAGGTCATCGTCCGCGCCGGAGGCGCCGGGAACCGCACAGCCCGTGCCGGTGACGGAAAACTTCGCGTCCGAGAGCGCCTGGACGATCCTGACTGCCGGGTCCCAGTACCGCCGGTAGTGATACGGGTCCGCGTTGCGCTGAACGCGGTTCGCTGCGATCGTCGGTTCCAGCAGCTCCCAACCGTCGACCTTCTGGAGGGCCTTGACGAAGTTGGCCGCGCTGGTCGACGGGTTCATCCGGTCCGCGTAGGAACCCCAGACGCCGTTATCCCGCTGCTGGAACAGACCCCGGGAATCCGGCCCAGCCGCGTCGCCGATATCCAAAACCCGCAGGCCCGACTCCCCCAGGGCCACCATCACACTGACCATCTGGCCCTTGGCCGACAGGTTCAGGGACTTGCCCGCATTCATGATCGCCGCAGCGTTCCTCACCTGCTCAGATGAGTACCCGTCGACCTCGGTATCGGCGCTGATCGAGACGGAAACCGCGGGGCTGCAATCGGCCGCTGCCGGTGGCGACCTGAAGAGCAGAACGATCGACAAGGCCAGCCCCAGGAACATCGCTGGCACCAGCAGTGCCGCACCGATCGCTAGCCCTTTCGGCTTCATTCTTGCTCCCCTCTCGGCTCTCTCAACGGACTAGAAGCATCATTTTTAAAATGATGCTAGCATCACCAAAAATACGTTGATGCTTTTTCAAGTTGCGACGGTGCGTGAGAATTGACGAATGCCCCGCATCTACAAGCCGCTCCTTGCGCCGCCTCACGAGGCCGGAAGGGCTTTGAACGTGTTCAACGCCAACACGCTGAGAGCGGCTGTTATCAGGGACCTGGCCCAGCATCTTGACGGCGACACCACCGGAAATATCGCTAAACGTATCGGCGTGGACTACAGGCAGGTCTACGCGCATATCAAGACGCTTGAGGCTGAAGGGCTCGTCTCCGCCGCAGGCGAAGCTGGGGCCCGCAGCGGGCAACGCGTTCACTACTCCATAGACTTGGCCAGGCTGCGGGCGCAGGGCCTCATCTACATGAGATATCTGTCGGGAGAATAAGCGCTCAATGTGGCCGCATTCGAGACGGCGGGCCACCCCGTCAGCCTGTAGATCAAGGGCGTGGGTAACGAGATTTAGGCCCATGAGGGCTGCGACCCGAGTGCGCATCTGAGGTGCGGTCGCCGCGGAGGTACAGCCCCTACTACCCCCCAAACCTGTCGTAGGGGCCGCACCTTTAGTGCCACTCAATGCGCATGGTCAGGCCGTAGCGGGCGCCTAGAGCATGTCATGCCCCTGAGTCTACTGAAAAAAATTCAGTAGTGAAAATTTTCAGTCCGTCGGGCGTTTCTTCTCGTGCCTGGGTGGAAGGTTTCGGAGTGCTTCAGTCACCGCGCGAAGGGCGTCGATGTTCACTTCTCCCAAAACCCGCGCTGCGAAGTGTTCTACCTCGGCGATGCGGTAAGCCTCTATCAGGCGGAGTTCAGCCTCGACGCGCTCCGGGATGGGACCGCTTCGCTGAAGCAGGTAGTTCTCGTCAACGTCAAAAAAGTACGCCAGTGCCTTCAGTAGCTCCGGATCCCAGCGGTTATCAGGGGAACCGGCCAGTAGCCGATGCCAGCGCGTTCTGGTGAGCGTGAGCCCCTGTTCCGCGAGACCTTGTCGAACGTCTTCGTACGTGAAGCTGTCGGCGTCTTTGGCATGAACGATGTCCAGAAGAAGTTGGATTTTCGACGCGAGAACCTCTTTATCGCTGCGAGGATCTATGGGGTTGTCGTTCGAATTCACGCGTGATCCTGCTCCCGGCCAACCAGGGCGGCCACATCCCGAGGGAAGCGCTCTGCCACCGGTAGCAAAGTCACAGCCCTCCTTCTAATTCCGTCATCGTTGAGACCCCCTGCGAGGCCTTGGCGGCTTCGTGGAGTGCCACGTGAAGATCAACCGACAATCAGAGTATATGAGGCTCCGAATGCGACTACACCGGTTATGAACCCGGCAATGACCTGAGGAGCTGAGTGATCCCGGAGATAGACCCTGGACCAGCAGACAAGCGGGGCCGCCACGACGAACGGAAGACCGAGCCAGCCGAACATCAGTACCGCTGACACGGTCGCGCCGCCCAACGTCATTGCGTGGCCCGATATCTTCCAGATCGGGCTGACCAGAATGAGGGCTACAATCCCGCAAAGAATCCCGCCAATTAGCCCCCAGACGGGCTGGGGTGCCCCGATGACGGCGAGGATTGCGCAGCCAAGCAGTGACGAGCCCAAGGTCCAGAGCATGACCGGGCGGCGTTGTTTCTTGTCTCCCACGTGGTGGTCCGTCAGCTGGCCTTTCTTGGCAAGCATCAGTACGACAGCAAATGGCACAAGGCAGATGCAGAATGCAGCGATAATGCCCGACCAGATAGAGACCGCCCACCGGTCACTCAGCAGAGAAGCCAATATCAACAGGAGAGACAACACCAAGGGCGGCTGCGCAATCTCGGTTGCGGACCTGGCCACACGCCCAACGGCTGTGGAGGACCTCTCTGCGGTGGTTCGGGTCGTGGTTGCTGCTGTCACTGAGGTGCCTTTACCGGCAGCACCGATTCCAGGGAACCGACGCCGCCATCAAATCGGGCTTGGACCGCGTCGAGGACACGGCTGGCAAGCATAGGTGTGGATCGCCCGGAGAGAACGACCTTGTGATCGCTGGAGCGAATAACGTACTCATACAGGCGCGCGGAGGGGCACGTGTCGTAGAAGCTGCTCGCAATGCCTGCCAACCACGCTGCACGGGAGTGCCCCCAGTAGGCTCTCCCCAGCGTGGCTGTAAGAAAGACCAAGGCGACCCGGTCCCAAAGCTGTAGCCGGCGCCACGCCTTAACAAGCGGGGGGATGCCCAGACCGAGAGAGGTGAGCAGAACCCCGCCGTAGAACAGCGGACTGAACAGGGCGTACAAAGCCTGATGGAGATAGGAACCGCCCACATCGATGTGCATGGCGGTCATGTACGCGATCTCTTCGAAGGAGGCGAGTGCGACCATCGCCATGCCGAATGCGACAACCCGGGAACTCACACGGACGGGCAGGCTTTCCTGAGGCCGGAGGCAAATGCGAAGGACGGAAACAGCCAGCAACGCCAAAATGCCCATGTAGACGCTGGCATAGATGAAGACCGGCAGCTGCTGGACATTTTCCGGCACGTAGCTCAAAGTCGTCGGAACGAACTGCTGGAACAGGAATGGAACCGTGATCACAACTGCCCCCAGGCCAGCAGCAATTGGGCCGTGGCTGAAGCGGATTCGGTACTTATCGTCAGGTGAGTAGGCAGCGAAGATTCCCTCCCGTACCAGCCAGACGGCACACGTGACACACATATTGCGAACAAGGTGCAGAAAGTTGACGCCGCCGAGAGCAGCGTCCATGGATTCTTCGGGTAAGACGACGCCCGTAAAAAAGAGGCCGAGGACACCGATCCCGATCGCACCAATAAAGGCCGTGGAAGAGCCCCACCGAGCGGCAAAATACAGGCGAAAAACAAATACCGTTGCCAGGATCCAGAACGCAGCAGCAATCATAGGCCAAACACTCGCTCGGCCTTCGTGGCCTCTTTCATGGGCGTGGCATGCAGAACCTGCGCCAGGCCAAAGGCCAATCTTTCGGCTGCAGCCTCCGCCTCGTCTAGGGGAACGTCCACTGCACGGCACATCCAGCTGACACCGTTCCGCTTACCGATACCGGAAAAGAAAGACCCTGCGATAAGGCCGTCGAGAGGTTTCCCCTTATGGCCCAAAAGGATATGGCTAAGTTCATGCAGAATGACGTGAACACTCCAAGCCTTGGCACCACGCAGGTAACGGACGATGCCATAGCCGGGAGTATCGAGCCACTGGCCAGTAACACCTTCTCCAAGGCTTTCCACTGTGCCTTCCTCGAAGATCAGACGCTTGCCGTACTTCTCTTCAACCGCGTACACTACGTCGCCCAGATCCGGGTACGCCGGAAGATTCAAGGTCTCTATGACGTCCGCGGTCAGTGCGGCCTGTTCCATATCTAAGCTGCTCCGGTAATCAACTGAAAAAATTTCAGTAATGTGTACTATGAAATCAGCGCCAGACGCGCCTTGGCAAGGAGCCACCCTACCAAGCTTCCGAAAACAGCAGCAGTCAAAGAAGGAACAGGAATCCCGATGACCCAGAACTGGACACCTGAGCAGCAATGATCGAGACGCGTTTTGAGCGAGGTCATCGGGAAGCGAGCGACCGCCCCCGCGCAACTCGTCGCTTATCAGAAGGCAGACATGGTCGTTGAGGTTTCGTGCGGCCCCGCGGCGTAGACGCTACTTTCGGCGCGAACCGCATATCCGTCGACATCCGCGCCACCGAGGGCAATCGACGGCCAGACCCTGTAGGCGGCTCGTCACGGCGTCGCCTACCCGAAAGGGAATGGCAATGTAACGAAGGCGACACGCCGAGTAGTTACAGTAACCAAATCCGCTTCCAGCGGTCCCCTGAATGCTAGGTTCGGAGGAACCTAAAACAGTAACTAAAACCTGTTGAGGGGTACGAACGATTTACAGCACTGAAGCCAGTACAGGTGAAGACAGTCTGTACGAGATTCAAAGGACATGACACATGACTGCTGTTGCACATCGGGGAGGCGGGCGCCCCAGTAAGGGCCTCCGCAAATACATTGGCTTTCGTGTGCCTGCCGAGATGGCCGACCAGGTCGCGCAGGTGGCCGAAGCGGAGGGCGTCACGATCACGGACTACGTGGCTTCGGTTGTAGCAAAGCAGCTTGAAGTCGATCTGGAGCGTCACGACCACCCTAAGTTTCAGGAGGAGCTGCCCATTGGCCGCATCGCCTCTTAAATGACGAAGGCCCGCACGAGGCGGGCCTTCTAAGCATTTGACTCACTACCTTTTTTGCTTGCCGGCGACGAGGTAGAGAGTCCTTGAGAATCAACTCGGGCCTTGCGGTCCGGGCATCTTCCTATCCCTTGAGAGGAATAGCATCATCGTACCCCACGAGATGCGCGCATGCACAGACTCACAGAGTTCGGGCGCGCCGCATGCACTATGCCGTCCTGCCGAAGCCTGGGCCGCACTAGCTCTCTTGCTTGCCGGGCAGCCTCGCATGCGCCTTTCCCGCGACGGCGGAAAGTCCTACCCGCAAAAACATGAACGAACCCTAACGCCAGCGCTTCCGGCCTTCCCCGCTGCCGTCCGGATCTTTGGCAAGGACGGCACGTGCGCTGCGATTTTCCTTGACTTTGACTCGTCCGTTGCTGGTGTTGACTGGGTCGAAGCCGATGTCCGGGCCGTCCAGACCTGGCTGCACTCGGTCGGTGCGCGGTGGATTGAGGACTACTCCCCCAATGGCGGCCGGCACGTGTACATCCCGCTCGAGCAGCGGGTTACTTTTTCTGAAGCGCGTGATCTTGTCGAGGCGCTGGGCACCCGGTACCGGAGCCTGGACAAGACCCCGCACCAGAACCTTTTGCATGGCTGCATGCGCACACCCGGATCCCCGCACAAGCGCGGCGGCCACCAGGAACTGGCGATGTCGTTGTCGATGGCCTACGACGTTGCCCGCCGGCCCAACACGACCTCGGTCTGGGCAGCCATGAAGGCCGACCTGGCGGGGCAGATCGCAGCGGTCAGGGCACTCCGTCTGGAAGGCACGGTCACACCGGCCACCGCCGAGACGTCCCGATTCCAGCACCCGGCCGGGCGGATGTCCCGGGCCATGCAGCTGATGGCCCAGACGGGGCTGTACGACACAAACCGGTACGCCTCCGATTCGGAGGCACGACAGGCCATTGTCACGGGGGCTGCGGCCGCCGGGCTGGAGCTCGTCGACGTCGAACGCCGGATGTTGCAGGGGACCTGGCCGGGGCTGGCCTCTTTTTATGCCCGTTATGCCTCCGGCCACCGTGTCCCGGCGCTGCGCAGGGACTGGCTGAATGCGATCGCGTATCTGAGCAAAAACGCCGGGACCAGGGACGGAAAGAACAATGCCCGTATTTCCCCCACAAGCCAGCCAAGTACACAGCCCCCCGTACTGCAGGGAAATCCGATTTCATCGAATCCCGATGGTGAGCATCGGTTCATCCGGACCTGGCGAAATGCACTGCGGTTGAAGGAACATGCCTACACCGAGTCAAGGACAGGGCTGGCCAGGAGAATGGTGCTGAGGTCGTTGGGGGAGGCAGCACACATGACGGCGTCCAGGTTCATTGAATTCGGTGACCGGTCCATCGCGGTGGCCACCGGCCTCGACCACACCACGGTCGGATCACACCTCAGAGCCCTGCGCAACGAGAAGGACCCGTTGGTGACCCTCGTTGAACGGGGCCGCGGTACCAAGGGAGACCTTTACATGCTGACCGTGCCTGAGGAGGTGAAGACGGCGGCTGAAGACCTGACTTGGCGGAAGGGGAAAATCCACGCGCTTCGGCCAGTTTTCAGGGAACTGGGACTGCCGGCGGCCTTCGTGTACGAAGCACTCGAGCACTCCCCCGGCCTGTCAGCATCCGAGATCGTAAAGCTGACCAGGCTTTCGAGGACAGCTGTCAGTGAGGCGCTTGAGGTGATGGCCGCCTGGAACATGATCGCCCGGAACCACGCACGGGCCTGGTCGGTGGTGGCATCGACGTCACTGAAAGACCTCGCCGAGCACTTCGGGGTCATGGAAGCTGTCGCAGCGCAGCTGCAGCGCTACCGGATCGAACGGATCCTGTGGAAGGAATGGCTGTCCAAGAACGTCAACACCGTCGCTGAGCTCCTCTCCCCCGGTGAGGACTATCCGTGGGAGGCTTTCGAGGGTCCACCGGACGAGTGGGCCCTGACGGACATGGCGTTCACACAGGCGGGATGATCGGACCAAAACGAAGGCAATAAGTCTGGCAGTCTGGTAGTGACGGACTCTGTCAGTCTGTGAATAACGTACTTACAGAGCATTAGGGTCCTATCCCCAGGAGTCAGGTCCTCCTGGGGATAGGAAACGGGGATTTTTAGGCCCGTGGGGCCAGGCCCAAGGCAACGCGGAGCTCATCCTCTGTAGAACCCACCAGTTCCTTCTGGCGCTCCATCAGCAGGTCCACGGCAACGCGGATCAGCGTGTTATCGGTGATCCGCTCCCCCTTTTCCCTGCGGGCACGTTGAACCTTCGAAGCGAGCGCTGTCAGCTCATCAGCCTGGTCTGCGTGCAGCCGCAATTCCTTACGGACCAGATCTGTGTAGTGGGTATGGCTCGAAACAACGGGTCCCTTAACCTCTTGTATCTCTTGGGTCAAAGGGGGCTGCACCAGGGCATTCTCGAGCCTGGGCGCGACCTCGGACTCCACTCCCCCATTTGTCTCAGTTCGTGCAGGCTCAGCAGCCGGCGCAGGCGTGGCAACTTGTGCTGTCGAGGACGATTGTGAGCCATTATGCAATGCAGCGGCCTCATGGACAATGTGCAGGACGGGCGCATCTCCACCTAGGTCTATGGGAGGGGCTTCTTTGATCTCCCGGGTCTGGTTGGCAAAGTTCTTGAATCCACCTTTGAGCGCCATCGAGGTCAGCCCTTCCTGGTCTTGGCCCAGAGACTAAACAGCTCCAGGGCGACGTCTTTGTAATCCATAGTTGCTTTCTCGGAGTTGCGGGTCTTCTCGTAAGAAGTAACCACCGTTCCGTACATGGGTGCCCGCTCGTGTGCTTTATAGGCTCGAACAAACGAGTTGCATACGAGGATCCCCTGCTCTCGCAACATCTCCTGTGCATCCAGTGCATCTTGCGGGGAACGCGAATCGGCTTTTGTGACGACGACCCTGTAGTCCCGACCGGAGGGCTGGACTATCTTCTCGAATGTGTAGACGAGAGGCAGAAGGGCCAAAGGAGTTGCTTCTGTGGGCATCACAATGAAGTCCGACTGGCTAACGATGGCCTTGAGTACCTGAATGTTTTCCAAGTTACCGGGGGTATCGACGAAGACCGTGTCGTAGTCGAGATCGCGCATTTGTGTGAGCGCTTCCGGATCCGTCTCAGTCGCGACGTCGAACTGCAGCTGTTCCTTTTCAGGAAGTTCCTCTGCATTGGTTGCCCACATCGTTACTGACCCTTGCGGGTCGGCGTCGACGACGAGCACTTTCGAGCTCTGGGCGGCAACGGCGGCAAGATTCATCACCGTGGTGGTTTTCCCGGCGCCGCCTTTTTGGTTGACGACAGCTACGACCCTCATGAGTGCTTCCTTAAATTTGGTTTCCATGGCACTCGGACCGACGGCGGATTGGGACCTCACCAAAGCTTCACAACCCGAGAAAATGGGTCAGCTCGATCAAAGGCAGAGAACATCTGTATCCACGTCGCCGGCAAGCGCTACGCCAAAATTACCAGCCCCACTCCCCTTCAGTCGGAAGAAACGCCGTAGACGCACAGAGTCAGTGACTTCGTTTCTCTGTAACTCTGTAACTCTGTACTTCTGTATCACCCTAGGCATCTGGTGGGCTCAACAGACCACTCCCCCGCGATTCAGTTCAAGGCCAATGAATCGCGCCCGACAGCTATCCGCCCCCTGACTACAAGGCCACCGAGCACTTTTAGTCACGTTCTGTTGGAACTTGGTGGACATAGGGGCACGGAGTCGTTTGACTTTGCTGGCCTACAGACTCCCGGAGTTCGTGACTTCCGGGGTCCGGAGTGTCAGGGTCCAGGGTGGGCCGCGGTTCCCAGCAGGACCTCTGAATTGGGCGGGCCTACTGACTCACGGACTCACAGACTCACTGTGTTGCCGGGCGGGCGTCCCTGGCGTTTGGCGGTTCAGGSTTGGCCGGCGCGGTTTGTACAGAGTCCGGCAGTTCCGTGAGTACGGATATGACAGAGTGACAGACTTACGCGGTTCGGAAGTAG